>CAZDGC010000024.1:0-6469 GCA_964504885.1 uncultured Opitutus sp. | reverse complement strand
TCCATGGTGTGGTTGCCCATGTCGCCCACCTGGCCGGTGCCGAAGTCCCAATACATGTTCCACTGCAGGCAATTCGCGCCGGCGCGGCCCGAGAAGTAATCCGGGTTGTACGGGTGTTCGGGCGAGGGCCCGAGCCAGATGTCGTAGTGGAAGGTGTCCGGCGGCGATCCCTGGGCCGGCAGGTAGGAGGGCTTGGGCAACTGGCGGTTGCCCCAGGCGAACGCGCCCTGCAGATCGCCAATGGCGCCGTCGCGAATCATCTCGGCCAGGCGCTGGAAGTTCGGATGGGCGTGGCGCTGCGTGCCGGCCTGCGTGGCCAGCTTGTGTTTCTTGGCGAGGTATTTCGCCCGCACCAGGCGCGCCTCCTCGACGGTGAGCGCGATCGGCTTCTCCATGTACACGTGCTTGTCGCGGTTCATCGCCCAGATCGCGATGTGCGCGTGATGGTGATCGGGCGTGCAGCACACGACGGCGTCGATGCCCTTCTCCTGGTTGAGCAGCTTGCGCCAGTCGGTGTAGGTCTTGGCGCCGGGGAAAACCTTGAGCGCGTCGGCGAAGCGGAGCTCGTTCACGTCGCAGAGCGCGACGACGTTCTCCTTCTTCAGCGTGTTGTAGTGCGCGAGGCCGCGGCCCCAGACACCGATCAGGGCGATGTTGAGTTTGTTGCTCGGCCGGTTCTGGCCGAAGAGGGTGCCGGAAGGAAGAATCAGGAGACCGGCTCCCGAGGCGGTGGTGGATTTGAGGAATTGGCGGCGTTTGAGGGGGATCATCGGACCGCCACGGTGATGCCCGGCGCGGCCGCGGTCAACGCTGACGAGGCGGCGACCCGCCCGAAAGCGGAACAGGAAGAACAGGAAGGGCGGGAAGCAGCGCTCTTCTCCAAAGGTGGGGAGAAACTCCGGGTGGGATCTGCCCTGGAGATTGAAAGCGTGAACGAGCCCTTTCCTGCGCCGCAGCCATCAGGCACCCGCCCCACCCAATCGTTCTCGTTCCTCGTAATCGTTCTCTTTCTCTCCCGGAGAACGAGGAACGAGTACGAGAACGAGGAACGATGAAACCGTCGCGACTCGGAACACCCCAATACGAACGGCCGCGAAACCCGCCCGCTCCTCGCGGCTCCCCACCTCACGCCAGGATGTCCTGCACCACGTGGCCGTGGACGTCGGTGAGGCGGAAATCGCGGCCCTGGAAGCGGAAGTTCAGCCGCGTGTGGTCAAAGCCGAGCAGGTGCAGGATCGTCGCCTGCAGGTCGTGCACGTGGACCTTGTTCTCGGTGACGCTGAAGCCGAGCTCGTCGGTCTCGCCGTAGGTGAGGCCCGCCTTTACGCCGCCGCCGGCGAGGAGGATCGAAAACGCATCCGGGAAATGATCGCGCCCGAGCACTTCGCCCGCCGCGGTGCGGCCCTCGCGGAACGGCGTGCGGCCGAACTCCCCGCCCCACACCACGAGTGTGTCGTCGAGCATCCCGCGCGCCTTGAGGTCGCGGATCAGCGCGGCCACCGGCTGGTCGGTGGCCGCCATTTTTTTCGTGAGCCCGTCGCGGATGTCCTCCGCCGGGCGCGTGCCGTGGAAGTCCCAGCCCCAGTCGAAGAGCTGCACGAAACGCACGCCCTTTTCGAGGAGCCGGCGGCCGAGCAGGCAGTTGTTGGCGAAACTGGCCTCGCCCGGTGTGGCGCCATACGCAGCGAGCACCTCCGGCGGCTCGCGCGAGATGTCCATCACCTCCGGCACGCTCGCCTGCATGCGGAAGGCGAGTTCGTACTGCGCGATGCGCGTGAGCGTCTCGGGGTGGCCGAGCTCGGCGGCCTGCCGCTCGTTGAGGGTGCGGAGGGCGTCGAGGGTGCGGCGCCGGAGCTCGCGCGTCATGCCCGGCGGGTCGCTGACGTAGAGGACCGGGTCGCCCTTGGAGCGGCACTGCACGCCCTGGAACACCGACGGCAGGAAACCCGTGCCCCACGCGCTCTGCCCGGCGCTCGGTTGCGTGCCGCTGCTGATCAACACCACGAAGCCGGGGAGGTTCTCGTTTTCCGAGCCGAGCCCGTAGGTCACCCACGACCCCAGCGAGGGGCGGCCCCCGCGGGGCGAGCCGGTGAAGAGCAGCAGCTCCGCCGGCGTGTGGTTGAACTGATCGGTGTGCATCGACTTGATCAGGCAGAGGTCGTCGGCCAGCCCGTGAAAGTTCGGCGCCGCATCCGACATCCACATGCCGCTGCGGCCGTGGCGCGCAAAGGTCCGCTTGGTCCCGAGCAGGCGCGGCGTGCCGGTGGTGAAGGCGAAGCGGCGGCCCTTGATGAAGTCGTCGGGCGCAAGCTGGCCATCGCGTTTCACCAACTCGGGTTTGTAGTCGAAGAGATCGAGGTGTGGCGGGCCGCCCGACATGTGCAGGTAGATCACGCGCTTCACCTTCGGCGCGTAATGCGGCGGGCGCACCGCCAGCGGATTGACGCCAGCGGACGCTCCGGGCGCCGCGCGGCCCGCACCCGCTGCCTGCGCTGGCGCCGCCCCGGCCGTGCCAGCCCCGAGCGCCTGCAGCGCGATCGCGCCGAGGCTGAACTGCCCCGCCGCGCGCAGGAACTGCCGCCGGGTCTGGTGCTGGAGGTGGTCCAAGTGGAGACTCATGGCTCGCAGGTCAGCGGAGAATACCCAGGGCCCGTGGCCGCGTCGGAGCGCAGCCAGCGTAGCCGCGTTGGAGCGCAGCGACAACGTGGTCCCCTGGCGGCCACGTTTTCGCTCCGCTCAAGCGCGGCTACGGTCTCGATCCGTCTCTTCCTCATGGTTTCATCAGGGTTTCGTCGAGGTTGAGGAGCACGTTGGCCACGGCGGTCCAGGCGGCGAGTTCGGGCGCGGGAAAGGTCGCCGGCGGCGGCTGGTCCGGGCCGGTGTTAAACGCCACCGCCAGCTCCGGCTCGCGGGTGTACGCAGCGAGGGCGTCGCGATACAGGGCCACGAGCGCGGCGACCTCGTCGGCGCGCGGTGGCCGGAGCAGCACGCGCCGGAAGCCGGCGCGCGCCTTCTCCTCCGGCGTCGCACTGCCGTCGGCGATCAGCCGGCCGAGGGCCTGGGCGGCCTCGACGTAGACGGGATCGTTGAGGGTCACGAGCGCCTGCAGCGGCGTATTCGTACGGTTGCGACGCAGGGTGCAGACCTCGCGGTTGGGGGCGTCGAAGGTCACCATCGACGGGTACGGGCTGCTGCGCCGCCACTCGGTGTAGAGCCCGCGGCGGAGGCGGTCCCCGCCCGCGCTGGTCTTCCAGTCGAGGGCGCCGCCAAAGGCCGCGCGCAGATCGAAGGCCGGCTGGAACGGCCGCACCGACGGACCGCCGAGCTGCGGGCTCAGCAGGCCGCTGACCGCCAGCGCCTGGTCGCGCACCATCTCGGCGGCAAGGCGCACGCGCGGGCCGCGTGAGAGCAGGCGGTTTTCCGGATCGGCCGCGAGCGCCTCGGGCGTGACCTGCGAGCTCTGCCGGTAGGCGGCCGACGTCACAAGCAGGCGGAGGAAACGTTTCAGCTCCCAGCCGCCCGCGACGACCTCCGTCGCCAGCCAGTCGAGCAGTTCCGGGTGGCTCGGCAATTCGCCCTGCGCGCCGAACTCCTCCGTGGTGCGCACCAGGCCGAGGCCGAAGATTCCCTCCCACAGGCGGTTCGCCAGCACGCGGGCGGCGAGCGGGTTGTCCGGGCTCACCAGCCAGCGCGCGACCGTGAGGCGGTTCACCGGCTCGCCGGCCGGGAAGGGATGCCACGCGGCCGGCACGCCCGGCGCCACCTCTTCGCCCAGCGACTGGAAGTTGCCGCGCAACTGCACGTGCGTGCGGCGCCGCTTTTCCGGCGGCAACTCGCGCAGGATCGGCGTGGTCTGCCGGGGCATGTCCGCCAGCGACTGGCGGAGGGTCGCGAGGCGCTGGCGATCGCCGGCCAACTCCGGCGCCACTTCGCGCACAAAGAAGGCGGTCAGGCGGTCGCGCTGGGCCGCGGTGCGCTCCGGCTCCGGCACCCGCAGGAGGGCGCGCACGCCGGCCGGCAATCGCGCGTGCACCGGAGCGCGCGAATCGGATACGGCGCCGACCCGCAACGTCGCGGGGGCGGTCCGCGGCGCGCTCACCTGCTGCTCGACGGTGAGAACGAGCTTCTCGCCCGGCTGCAGCGACACCGGCCGCTCCGGCACGAGCACCAGCGTGCGCGGCTCCTTCGCGCCGGCCGCGCCGCCCTGCCACGTCTGTTTCGCCGCAGTCTTCCGGGCTTTGGCGGCCGGGCGCCGCGGGGTGTCGGATACGAGGCCGGTGACGTCGAGGCCGGCTTGCGCGGGCTCCGCGGCGGCCAGCACCAGCTTGAGCGGGCGCGGTTTGGCCGCGGCGGGCTGCACGGCGGCCCGCACGCGCGCGACGGCAAACGCGCCGCCGCCGGGCGGCGCTTCGAGGCGTAGCGCGTGAAACTTTTCGCCGGGCGGGAGCGGCACCTCGAGGGTGTAGGTTTCCTTCGCCGGTCCGGGGCCGATCTCGATATCCACGCCGCCCGCGACGAGTTGCACCGGAGTCGCGCCGGCCGCCCGGGCCGCCGTCGGCACCAGGGCGCGCCAGGGCAGCCGCGCCGGAAAGTCGCGCGCCCCGGCGGCCGCCGCGGTGGCGTGCTCCGGGGCAAGGGCGGCGGCGCGGAAGCAGCCCTCGAGCGCGGCGACTTCGCCCTCCCAGGCGGCGCGCTGCGCCTGCTGCTCCGCGGTGAAAAACTCCAGCACCGGCGACTCGTCGTTGCGGTCGGCGTCCTCGGTCTGGTTGAAGACCGCGTAGACCTGAAAGTACTCCTTGAGCGTAATGGGATCGTACTTGTGCGTGTGGCACTGCGCGCAGGCCATCGAGGTGCCCATCCAGACCGCAAGGGTGGTGTTCACGCGATCGACCACGGCCACGGTGCGGAACTCCTCGTCGTCGGTGCCGCCCTCCGTGTTGTTCATCGTGTTGCGGTGGAAGCCGGTGGCGACGAGCTGGGCCTGGGTGGGGTTGGGCAACAGATCGCCGGCAAGCTGCTCGATTGTGAACCGGTCGAACGGCAGGTCGCGGTTGAAGGCGTCGATGACGTAGTCGCGGTAGGCCCAGATGCTGCGCGGCTGGTCGTCGGCGTAGCCCTTGGAGTCGGCGTAGCGCGCGAGGTCGAGCCACATCCGCCCCCAATGTTCGCCGTAGGCGGGTTTCGCGAGCTGGCGATCGACGAAACGCTCGAAGGCCCCCGGCGCGCGGTCGGCGACCAACGCCTCCACCTCGGCGAGTGCGGGCGGCAGGCCGGTGAGATCGAGGGCGGCGCGGCGCGCGAGGGTCACGCGGTCGGCCTCGGGCTGCGGCCGCAGGCCCTCGCGTTCGAGTCGCGCGAGCACGAAGCGGTCGAGGTCGCCGCGCGGCCAGGCGGCATCGCGCACCGGCGGCACCGAGGGGCGGCGCGGCGGTTCGTACGACCAATGTTTCGCGTAAGGGGCGCCGGCGGCGATCCAGCGGCGGAGCAGCTCGATCTCCGCGGGGGCGAGGGTCTTGCCGGTCTTGCGCGGCGGCATCACCTCATCCTCCTCGGTCGTGACGAGCCGCGCGAGCAGTTCGCTCTTCTCCGGCTGGCCCGGCACGATCGCAAAGGCTCCGCCGCCGAGGTCGGCGCGCGCCCCCTCGAGCGTGTCAAGGCGCAGGCCGTCCTGACCGCCCTTGCGGGTCTCTTCGTCCGGGCCATGGCACTGGAAGCAGTGGTTGGAAAGAATCGGCCGGATGTCGCGGTTGAAATCGGGCGCGTCCGCACCGCGCAGTCCGCCGGAAAGGGACGCGAGCACGACTGCACCGAGGGGTAAACGGGGTAACCGCATGGCCGGGCGAAGGGCCTTCGGTACTCGCGGCCGCCGCCGGGTCAACTGCGGAGGAAACCGAAGTTGCAGGCCGCACGCGATCCGCAGCACCGGATCCTGCGAGGGTTTCCTCGTTCTCGTTCCTCGTACTCTTTCTCATCCTCGGCGCGAGAACGAGGAACGAGTACGGGAACGAGGGACGATTGGAAGTACGTCGACCAACCGATTCGGCTACTTCGACTCGCTCACGCTCGTCGCTACTCCTCCAACGCCCTCGACTCGCTCACGCTCGTCGCTACCTCGGCCCCTCGACTCGCTCATGCTCGTCGCTACTCCGTTCGCCCCTACTCCTCCCCGCGGAGGGCGCGCACCTTGTGGCGCAGCACCATGAAGCGCCAGATCTCCGGGCTGAACAACACCAGCGCGAGCACCAGCACGACGGTGAGGAACGCCGGCGGCAGGCCGACCATGTTGCGCACCACCATCGCGCCGATGCAACAGACGACGAGAAACACCAGATTGATGATCAGCTTGAAGGTGGCCCGGCGGTAGGCTCTTTCGACTTGGGCGATTTCTTCTTCGGTGGCGGGCATGGGTGCGGCGGCGGCGCGAAGCAGCAGCCTGCGCCCCGCGCGCAGTCAAGCCAAGCGCGAAGCC
>CAZDGC010000023.1:0-68282 GCA_964504885.1 uncultured Opitutus sp. | reverse complement strand
AGCTCGGCTTCAACACCCCGCTCGTGCTCGGCGCCGTCTGGGATCACCGCCACGGTGGCCTCGCCACCCGCTTCACCCAGGCCAGCGAGCAGCAGGCCCTCGCCAACCGCACCGCCATGCTGCGGATGAACCCCGACCTGGTCTTCCTGCTCGAGGTGCGCTGGCGCGACGCCCCGGGCAGTTTCCTGCCCGAGGACAGCCCCTTCTGGAAACGCCAGCCTGACGGTACGCGCGTGCTCGGTTGGGACAACGGTCCCGAGCCCTACTACCTCCTCGATCCGGAGAACCCCGCCTTCCGCGCCAATATCGCGCGCCAATCCCGCGCCGCCCTCGCTTCCGGCGTGTACGACGGCGTCCTGATCGACTGGAGCGGCCATCTGGGCGTCGTGCAGGACACCCGCGCCGCGCTCGGGCCCGACGCGCTCATCATCGTGAACATCCACGACAAGATCGCCGACGCCGAAAAGTACCGCGACCTCATCAACGGCTCCTTCCTGGAGTGCAACCCCGACGGTCCCGGCCAGCCCACCAAACGCAACGGCACCACCTGGGATCAGCTCCGCGCCGGCTACCTCCACATGGAGCAACACCTGCGCGCGCCGCGCCTGAACTGCCTCGAAGTCTGGGGCGACCGGAAGGATCTGCGCCGTATGCGCGCCGCCACCACGCTCACCCTGACGCACGGCGACGGCGCGGTGCTCTTCGGCGACCCCAACCCGCTCAAGACCCCCGATCACCTGCACGACTGGTACGATTTCTGGGACGTACCGCTCGGCCGCCCGCTCGGGCCTCGCACCGACCGGCCCGACGGCGCCAGCGTGCGCGAATTCACCGGCGGGACGGTCGTGTACAACCATTACCGCAACGCCACCGCCACCGTGCGGTTCGACACCCCGCGGCGCCGCGTCTCGGACGGCCGCGTCGGCACCGAGTTCACGATCCAGGATGCCGACGGCGACATCTTCGTCCCCATCCCCCGCTAAATCCTCCCCCTCCCTCCTCCCCCCGCCCTCCGTCCTCTGCCCTCCGGCCACTGTCCACCGCCCACCGTCCACCGTCTTCCGCACCGTGTCCCCCACCCTGTCGCTCGGCGCCGCCGACTACCTCACGTTTCTTGGCTATTTTGTCGCGCTGTCGCTCATCGGTTGGCGGGCCGGGCGCAAGAAGCACGCCGACTCCAGCGACTACTTCCTGGCCGGCCGCAGCCTGCCTTGGTACGTCGTCGGCTCGTCGTACATCGCGGCCAACATCTCGTCGGAACACTTCATCGGGATGATCGGCGCGGCGATGATCTACGGCATCTGCGTCGCCACACCCGAGTGGAGCTCGGTCATCGCGTTTTCGTTTCTCATCTGGATTTTCATCCCCTTCCTGCTCTCCGCGCGCGTCTTCACCGCCCCCGAGTTCCTGGAGAAACGCTTCAACGCAACGATGCGGTTCTTCTTCGCCGCCGTCACCGTCATCGCCAACGTGGTCGCATTCCTCGCCCCCGTGATCTACGGAGGCGGCCTCGCGCTCGAACGTGTTATCGGCCTCAACGCCCAACTCGGCCTCGATCCCGCGGCCATCGCCGCAGGCACGCAGACCAACTGGGGGCTCTGGCTGGCGATCGCGATCATCGGATTCGCCGCCGGCGTCTGGGCGGTGTGGGGCGGCCTGAAATCCGTCGCGTGGATGGATCTCCTGACCATCGTCATCATGGTGGGGGGCGGGTTGAGCGTCACCTGGTTCGGGCTGCGGCACCTCGCGGGCGACTCCGGTTCGCTGGTCGAGGGCTTCCGTGTGATGGTCGAGCGCAACCAGGCCACGACGGGCGCCTGGCAGGCCGCGGCCGAGCACCTGCGACCGGAAATCGTGCCCGGCGCGGCCACGTACAACCGCCTCTCCGTCATCCAACCGCTCACGCACGAAACCACGCCCTGGACGCACTGGGTGCTGAGCTTTTTCTACATCGGCCTTTGGTATACGGTGATCAACCAGTTCATGGTCCAGCGCATCCTCGGCGCGAAGAACCTCTACCACGCCCGCATGGGCATCACGTTCGCCGGCTACCTGAAACTGCTCCTGCCCTTCGTCGTCGTGCCCGGGCTCATCTGGTTCGCCATGCATCCGGAAATCCTCCTCACCGGAAAGGTGGACGCCGTCCGGCCCGAGGCCGACAAAACCTACGTCAACCTCATCCGCGAACTCGTGCCCGTCGGTCTGAAGGGCCTGCTGCTCGCCGCGCTTTTCGGCGCCATCCAGTCGACTGTCAGCGCCGTGCTCAACTCGACCTCGACCATCCTCACGCTGGATTTCTACAAACGACATCTCAACCCGCACGTCACCGAGGCGCACAGCGTGCAGCTCGGCCGCGGGATCACCGCCGTCCTGCTCGTGCTCTCCATCGGGCTTGGCATCTGGATCAGCTCCCTGCAGGCGAGCCTGTTCGTGTACATCCAGGTGCTTTTCACGTTCTTCGCCCCGCCGTTCTCCGCCGTCTTTCTGCTCGGCACCCTCTGGCGACGCGTCAGCGGCACCGCGGCCACGATCACCGTGATCGCCGGCTTCATCCTCGGCATCGCGGTCAAGGCGTGGGTCGGCGCCGGCACCGCACCTGCCTGGCTCGGGCCCTACGCCAACCAGGGCGTGCTCAACTGGGCGTTCTGCATGATCGCGTGCGCGCTGCTCAGCCTCGTCACCGCGCCGCCACGTCCGGAGCAGATCACGGATGACCTCACCTTCAATTGGCGACGCCTGAATCTCGGCGGCGACCTCGGCCATCCGTGGTGGCGCAACGTCACGTTCTGGTGGGCGCTCAGCGTCGCCGCGATGGCCGCCTTCATCGTGGTCTTCGGCGTGCTGCTGTGACTCCGCACTTTCCCATGGCCACTGCCTTCCGATCGATCGCTCTCGCCGTTCTCTGCGCCGCGTTCCCACTCCGCGCCGCGACCGCCGAATTCACCTGGTCCAACCCCGTCACCGGCGGGCCCGAGTGGATCCGCGATGCCTTCATCCTCCGCGTCGGCGACACCTACTACCTCACCGGCACGTCGCGTCTGCCCGGCACCAACAACGACGACCCCGCCCTGTGGCCGGGCTTCTTCCTCTGGAGTTCGCTGGATCTGCGCTCCTGGCGACCGCACGGCCTCATCCTCGCCAACGCCGACGTGAAGTGGGCCGAGGCGCGCTTCTGGGCCCCCGAGATCCGCTGGCACCCGCAACGGAAGAAATTCTACCTCTGCTTCAACGCCCGCCAGCAGGCCGTCACCGATCGCGCCCGGCAGGGCATGGGCCTGGCCGTCGCGGACCAGATCACCGGCCCCTACCACCTCCTCACCCCCGACGCTCCCATCACCGACAACAACGACGCCTCGCTCTTTTTCGACGACGACGGTCGCGACTACGTGGTGCAGAGCGCGTTCGCCCTCGCGGAGATCGATCTCGATCGACCGGCCCTCCTCGGCGGCAAGCGCCGGATCCTCCAGGGCGGCGCTGCCGGTGCCTGGGACGACGCCGCGAAGATCAATGAAGGCCCGTGCCTGCTGAAGATCAACGGCACCTACACCTACTTCTGGTCGTGCAACAGTTGGGGCTACTTCGTGGGCTACGCCACGGCCACGAACGTCCTTGGCCCCTACACCAAGCATCCGCGCAACCCGATCTGGGGCGCGAGCAAGCCGTCTTTCCGGGCCGCCGCCGGCCAGCCTGCCGATCTGCCTTTCAACGAGGTCGGTCACGGCACGCCCTTCCTCGGCCCCGACGGCCGCTTCTGGATCAGCGGCCACGGACATTGGATCGGGGAAAAGCGTCCGGCCCCCTACGACTCGCCGCGCCTCTGCCTCGACCCGCTCGATCTCGACCCCGCCACGGGCGAGTTCCGCAGCCGCCTTTCGTGGACGCCGAAGACTTTGCGCTACGATCCTTCGTCCGCGACCGTGCGCCGCGCCGCGGCCACGTTGCTCGGCTCGGTGCTCACTGGCTTTTCGGCGCCGTAGCCGGGCGTCGAAAACGACGTTCGTCCCACGGTGAAATGACTGGCGCAGCCGCGTTGGCCCGGAGCGACCCAACGCCCCTCCGCGGCCACACTTTCACTCCGCCGCGGCGTCCTCCTCCGCCAGGGCCACCGAGGACATGACCGCGGACTGATCGCCGGCGCGGCTACGGTCATCCGACCCCGTCGATCCGCGCCGCTCATTGCCGCAGAATGCGCACGCTGTGACGGCCTGACGGGAGAACGAGGAATCCGTTCCTGATCTGCTCGCTCGCTGCCGGGCGGTCGTCGATCGCGAGGCGGGCCGGCGGAGGTGTTCCCACGCTGGCGAGATCGATCCGCAGCGTCGTTTCGGGCGGCACCTGCACGGTGACAGCGAACTGCGTCGAACTCACCGTCCAAGCCACCTCCAGCAGTCCCGCCGGAGTCGGAATCGCACCACTCCGTTGAAGCAGGCGGCTGGAAGGGTGGTAGCGCAGCACGACGTCCCGGAGCCCGGGTTGCGTGGGCTCGATGCCCAGAATGTAGCGGGAGAAGAGACCCGGGAAGAAAGCACTCTCGGTCTGGGCGTCGCTCCGTCCGGAGGCGATCGGCCTGAACGTGCCGCTCCGACCGCTGCCGTTGAGCCACCACTCCTCCCACAGCGTGCCGTTCGTTCCCGACGCCAACATGTGGGCGAACCGGGCGTGGGCCAAGTCCCAGGCTGCATCCGCCTGACCCGCTTCACAGAGGCCCGCCAAGACATAATGCGACAGGGCCGGCGTCACCATCACGAGCCCGGAGGCGCGGCGGACGAAGTCGTGGCGCTCCTTGTTTCCCAGTTGAGCCGCGACGGCCTGGGCCTGCGCCGGGGTCGCGATCTGCAGCGCGAGGGCCAGCGCGTTGCCGTGCTCGCTGAATTGATCGGAAAGTTTTCCGTCCACCAGGGCGTCCGCAAAGAGCCGTCTCGCCGGATCCCACAGTCGCTCCCGCAGGGCCGCCCGGACCCGCCTGGCCCGCTGCCGGTAGAGTTCGGCCGGCGGCTCATCGAGCCAGCGGAGCACCTGGGCAAAATCCTCCAGCGCGCCCAGGTAGTGGGCGTTGAGGCAGAAGTTGGCGCCGCGTCGATCGATGAGCGCATGGTCGAGCCAGTACGGTTGCGGCGGGCTGTCGATCAGGCCGTCGGCGTTGGTCCAGCCGTGCAGGAGCTCGAGCAGCTTGCGCGCGGCGGGCAGCAGTTCCCGCGTCGTGGCGCGGTCTCCCGAGTGGAGCAGGTACTGGTGCAGGCCCCGGACCCAGAAACAATTCGAGTCGAGGATCACCATGAAGTCCGCCCCGTGACGCGGCGCATACGCGGGCATGAGGCCGTCCGCCAACTGCTCCTCGGCAATCTGCTTCAGGTAGCGGCGTTGCAGGGCGGTGTCGCCGAAGACGGCGTAGTTGCCGAGACACGCATAGTAGGCGGTCTGCGCGTACTGGCGCCGCTCGCGGTAGTTGTCGGTGTAGGCGTCGGTCGTGCACACCTGGATGGTTTTCGCGGAGGCATCCCAGAGCGCGGCCAGTTCCGGGAAGCCCGGCGTCTGAAAGGAACCCTGCCGGACAAACGGATAGTCGGTGCGCGTGAGTCCGGCAGCGTACACCCGGGCTTCTCCGGGGAGGCGCCGAAAAACCACCGCCAGCCACCGCGCCGGCTTCAGGTAGAACGCATCCCAACGCGCGCGCTGGCCGGAGAGCACGAGGCGGTCGACAAAGTGGGAGGCCACGATCGGCGACTCCACCGCACCGTTGATCAGATAGGGCGCGCACATGACGTCGACCACGGTGCCGGCCGGACCCGCGAGATCCAGGAAGGGACGGCCGTTGTGCACTTCGCCGAGATCGTAGAGGAGTACTCGGTTTTCGCCCGGCGCGTTGGCGGGGATGATCACGGGGCCGCTCTCCCCGGCCGCGTTTCCGCCCCGCGGCTGCACCCGAATCCGTGCGATGGCCGGCGCGTCGAACCACTTTTCTCCGCTGAAGTCGGCTGCCTTCATCGCCGGGATGCTGCCGATCTGCACCGGCGCACCGGCCGGGACGGCCCGCTCGTGCAGATACGGGAGATCGCGGGCGACCAGCGACGTCCAGGGAGGTATCCGCTGGGTGGCCCGTTCATTCGGTTGGGGTGAAGGCCAGCCGGTCTCGCGCTGGAGCACGCGAGCCGGCAGCCAGGCGCGATCGTCGAAATCGAGATCGGTCCACCCGCGGGCCCGGAGGCGCAAGTCCACCCGATCCGCGACCTCGAGGTGAAACCGGGCCATCTTGGGCGCCGCATTCAGCCAACTCCGATCAGGCGACACCCGCCAACTGGCATCGGTTTGCAGGCGGAGGGCTGGCGTGTCCGGGCCGCCGTCGAGCTGGGCCAGCAACCCCGCGCGGGCGCCATCGTAGTAGGAGACCGATTCACGCTGGGAGTGCACCCGAATGGCCACGACATTCCTGCCCGGCTGCAGGGCGGGGGCGATTTCCAGCGTGTCGAAGGACTGATGATGCGGGGCGCAGCGGGCCGGCCCGCCACCGAGGTATTGGCCGTTTACGTACAGCTCGTAGCGCGAGCTTGCCGTGATCGACAGGACGGCCCGCGTCGGCTGGGCGGACAATGTGAACGTCCGGCGGGCGAGCAGCATGTCGGCGTCCTCGCCCGCCGGCAGCCAGATCCACTGGGCCCGCCATGGCGGCGCCGGAGCCTGGCCGGGAGGGATTCCCCACGGATGTGCCAGCTCCGCGGACTGCACCACCGAGGCGACGGCCATCACCAGCGGCAGAACCAAGAAGAGCAGCCTGGCACTCATGGCGCTCACGTTCAGTCAAGTTCGATGGCTCCCAGGTCGGGCCTGCCGCGCACCGGGCGGCCCAGGATGTCCTCCTTCGCCGGGAGGCCGATGCGCAGGCCCACTTCGTCACCGGGAAGCCGGGTGATCGCGCGGCCGCGGTTGCGCACGAGTTCGGTGTTGCCGGGAGTATAATCCTCCGCAGCCAGACCACCCGGATTGCGAAAGCCGACGTCGCCCGTCATGCTTTGCCGGTCCTCGACCGGCAGCCCCGGAGGAATGGAGGAGGTCGACAGGAAAAGGTTGTTTTCCATCACGGCCCTTGGGATGGCGAACGTGCTCGTCTCCACCGGGCCTTCCTGGTCGCCCGAGACATTCACGGATTCACCCTGCAGGTGAAAGATGTTGTTGGCGATGAGCAGACCGTCGGTGGTGGAGCCGAATGAGAAGCAGGAGCGACTGCCGGGAGCGACATAGATGGTGTTGTTGTAGATGTAGCAATTGTAGGGACCCTGCTTGGGCCGCTGCTTGCCGGCGAAGCCGCTCGTCCAAAGGATTTTCCCCTCCTGCTTCGCCCCGTCCTTTTTGCGCACACGGGCGCCGTCGTTCACGCTGATGTTGTAGCGGTAGGCGCAGTTGTGATTATTGCCGAGGATTTCGACGAAGCCCCCCTCGTTGTCGATGCTCAGGTTGTATTGAACCACCACATCGCGGCAGTTGAAGTCGATATGCACGCCGCAGGAATCGCCCTTGCCGCGCGCATGCATGAAGCGGTTGCGCTCGATGAGCACGTCCTCGCAAGTCCACGGCCAGATGCCGCTGCCGCGGCCGTGCATGCGCGGATCCAAGAAGGAGCCGGAACGGTCGACGGTGTTGCCGCGCACGAGCAGTCGTCGCATCGTGGAGGGATTCAGGCCGGGACCGCCAATGTCCTCGAGCCGGTTGTCGAGCACGCGCACGTCCTCCAGGCAATAGCGCTCGCCCTGCCGCCGACCGCGGATGCTGATCCCGGTGCGTCCCACGCGCGTGATCGTGCATCGCTCGATCGAGACGTCCGACAAACGCGCCTCCGGATGCTCAACGATCACCGAAATGCCCATGCCCTTGCTCGACGTCGGCTTGCGCCCTTCGTCGGGCGACTCCTCGCTCGCAAAGATTCTGCTGATCCGCAGGCCACGCACGCGGATGCCGCCCCAATCGCCCGGAGCCCTGGCCGTTATCAGAATCCCATGGCGCAGCTTTGCGGCCGCAGGTTCGCGGACGGCACCGCCATCCGATACGATCGCGAGATGTTCAACGACGACATTTCGGCATTGCTCGAGGGTCACACCGGCGAGCCATCCGGCGGCGTCGATCAGGGGGAGTTCGCCCTCGTCTTCCCGGCCGTAATCGCCCACGCGAAAGGGCGTGTCGGCCCCCGCTTGAACACTGAGATGCAGAGCGCCCCTGAACACGGAACCGCGCCGCAGCAGAAGGACGTCGCCCGACTTGAAGGCGTGACGATTGGCCCGCTCAAGGCTCTTCCAGGCGGTGGCGGGTGTGCCGCCGTCGTGGCGGTCATCGCCTGCGAGCGCGTCGAGATGAAACGTGGCCGCCCAGGCGCCGGAGGCGAGACAGGAACACGCTACCAGCCAAGCGGTGCGGAGGTGGAAGGATGGCATGAGAGAGAGAGAGGAAGATCGTGAGCGAGGTCACACCGAGGCGGGGGAAGGCCGCACCGGCTCAGTACCGGAAGGACGCCGTGAGCGCCCACCGCCGCTCGGGTGGAACACGGACGGTGCCCCAACTCCCGTCGGCATTGGCCACGATGGGGATGAGCTCATCATCGGCAAAGGCGTTCTGCAGGTTCAGAGCCACATCGCAATCGATGCGTCGGTCGAAGATCCGGAGTTTGGTCCGATAGCCGCAGTTCAGGTCGACGATCAGCGAGGTGGGCCCGAAGTAAGGCCGCTGGAGGTCCGCGACCTCGTTGCCCGTGCTGTTGCGCACGTAGGGGCAGCCGAAGTCGGCCGACTGCAGCCCCAGGTTGTCGGCCGCCATCATCCGCGTGATTAGGGCGTTGATGTAGTTGTAGGGATTGGCCACGCCGGCCACCGCATCGCCGGTGATCGCCGTCTTGAACCTCGCCGCCCGCACGTCGAGCTTGCCGTCCGGCAGGCGGATGGGGTCGGTCGAGGTGAAGGCGTCGGACTCATCCTTGCGCCAGCCGTCCAGGGTCGTGAGGTGCCGGCCCAGCCGGTGGCTCTGCAGTGCAGGTGCGTGCGCGGTGCTCTCCTCTTCCTGATCCCGGGCGGTGCGACGGCAAGGAAACGGTGACGTGTTTTCATGGGGCGGTCCACTCGATCAGGTTGAACAGGAGCTTGTCGGCCACCGGATCCTGGCCGAGGTTGCCCAGGAGTCGCAACTGGGACACGATCAAGCGACCCTGGCCGTGGGGCACCACCGCCAGATCCGCACCCCACCAGGACTCGCCGGGACCCGCGTAGTGCTGCTTGTGATCCTCGGAGAACCAATCGAAGCCAACGGAGGCGACAATCGTTTCCCCGCCCAGGTTGCGCAACGTTTGCTCCGCCCAGACATTCTCGTAGAGATCCCGCATCATGCCGCCGGCGGGCAGGCCGGCGAAGATGGGATGCTCCCGCACCAGGTGGGGGATGCAGGTCCACAAGCCCCGGGCGTGTTCGACGGTCGCCGACACGGGAACGGCGGGCGATTTGATCTGGTTCGATTGTCCGCGACGGAAGGTGACTCCCGTGCCGTCGAGATAGACGGCCGTGCCGCCGGCTTCGACAAATGCCCTGAGTTGGGCAAAGCGCGCCAATTGCTGGGGACCGGCCGGCTTCACGCTGGTGACGAGGACCGGAATCGACCGTGGTGTCGACGGATCGAACTCGACGAAACCAATTCCGCGCTTTTCCAGGAACGGAACGAGCACCCGCGGCCCGTCCAAGACGGCGACCTTGGCCCGCGGAGCAGCCAGCTCCTTGGCCGGAAAGACATCAAAGTCCTGGGCATTTTCCGTCAGCAAGGAGCCGTTCCGGGCTGAGACCCGCACCCGCACCGTGTAGGTACCCGCCCAGGCACCGGTGCGGAGTGGCTCCTCGAACAGGCGGGAAACGCCCTCTCCCCAAGTGAGTTCCCGCTCCTGGCGGAGAATCGTCTGGCCGCCCGGTGCGACGACCTGGACCGCCAGCGTCGCGTCCTGCGCCGCCAGCTCATTGATCCCGGTGATCGCCAGGCGTGCCCCTCGTTCGGCATAGACATTGCGGGGAGACACCTGGATCGAGACGATGCGCGGCTGGTTCGCCGCCTTCGTGGCCTCGTAAACGTGGGGTTTCGGGTTGCGCCAGAGGTCGAGCAGACCGGCCCCGAGGATCCAGTCGCCCGCCACGAGGGCGTGAATGCAATAACCATCGATCTTGGGATTCGATCGGACCGCCTCGATCATGCGCTGGTTGGCGGCACCGTGAATGGACTGCTGGTCCAGGCAGAACTGCTCGAGGCTGGGATAGAGGTGGTCGAATCCACTTTCCCGCAGCATGCGCATCTGCTCCTGCTCCAGCCGTTGATGGTACCGGAATGCCGGTGTCAGGGGATTTCCCTGCTGTCGGAACCGGCGGTTGCTGTCGGGCAGATTGGGCAGGCTGCCGTAGCCGAGCTCGGATACGAACGACATCAAGCCAGGCACCACATTGCGCCCGGGGGTCCTCCCCTTGAAACCGAACGCCCCCTTCTCCGCCTCGGTCATGCCGATGGTGAGAAAACCGCGGAACAGGCGCTCGTTGATGAACGGGCCGGGATAGCTGTGGATGTCGTTGAACTTGGTCGGCGAATACTCGCCCGGCAGATAAAGGTTGGCTCCGAAGGCAAAGCCTCCCGACTCGTCAAGAATCAGCCGGGTTGGATCCAAACTGCGCGCGAGCATCGCCATGGGCCGCATCATCTGGCTGAGGATGGGCCGGACTTCCTCGTTGAAGAGCTCCCACTGGACGACGCAGGTGCGGTTCCGGTCGCGGAGAATCGCCTGGCGAATCTCGTTTTCCACCCGCGCGGGCAGGTACGGCGTCGTGAGCGGCTGCCCCATGCATTCCAAGGCAGGGCTGCCCACCACCAGCACGCCCATCTCATCGGCGAGATCCAGCCAGCGCGGGACCGGCGGCCTCCGCCACGGGCGAATCATGTTGAAGCCGGCTTCCTTCGCCAACTGGATCTCCCGGCGCGCCATCTCCTCGCTGTCGGGATTCGCGATGCCGTTGGGATAGAGGCCTTCAAAGAACGTGGCCTTGAGGTAGATGGGCTTCCCGTTCAGGACGAAGCGCTCGTCGCGAACGGTCAGCTCGCGCAGGCCGAAGCGGTGGCTCCAGCGATCGGACTCCTGCCCCGCGGCGGTGACACGCAGGGTGGCTTGGTAGAGGAAGGGCGTGTCCGGTGACCAGGGTCTCGCGTTGGGAATCGCAATCGTCCACGAGTGCCGGCTCACGCCTGGACGGAGTTCGAGCTGCCTGCGAAAGGAGGCTATTGGGGCGGAGGGATCCTGGGCTTCGACCACCTCAATTTCCACCTCGACCGCCTTTTCCTTCACCGCGGTGTGATCCAGTTCCACCTGGAAGGTCGCGTTGCGGTCGGCGAGATTGGGTTGGAGGAAGACATCCTGCACATGGACATCTCCCGTCGCCACCAACTGGACGGATTGCCAGATGCCGCCCGTGAGTCCGCCGCGCCACTGGGGAGTCTCCTGCGGGCCGACGCCATCGATAACCTTTCCCGAGAGCATGATGGGACCCACCACACGAAGAACCAGCACGTTGGTTTTCCCGGGCTGCAGGACTTGGTCGACGCGAAATTCGAACGGCGTGAATCCGCCCTCGTGATAGCCGACCGCGTTGCCATTCAGCCAAATCTCGGCGAGGTAGTTAACCGCCCCGAATTGCAGGCGAACGATCTTATCGGACCAGCTCGCGGGAACCTCGAACTCGCGCCGGTAGAAGGCGACTCCCTCAAAGTCTTTTTCGATGAGTTCCCAGGCGCTGGGCACGGCGATCTTTCGGCGTTCTGCCACCTGCTGGAATTTCGCGTCGACGTGCCACCCGGCGCTTCGGCCCTGGTTGGAATGGTCGAAGACGATCTCCCAGGTGCCGTCCAGCGATTGAACGTCGCGGCCGGAGGGAGATTCAGCGGAACTTAGGTCTACGCTCGACATCCCGATCAAGCAGGCGACAGCCAGGGCGGCGCGCATGGAGGGACGCCGGCGTAGTGAACTATCCGAACGCGTGCTCATGTTTCGAAATCGACAATCTGTTCGTCGGTCGTGACCGAGGTGATGAACGCCACGACCGCGTCGTGCTCGGGGTACTGGATGTAGCGCAGAAACCCGGCACGGTCGTCGAAGGCCGCGATCAGGCCGACGTCGAAGAAGGAGGCGTCGTAGGCGCCGATGTTGATCCCCACCTCGTACTGCCGGATCTCTTTGATCACGGTGGGGAGCGAGTCGAGGCGCCGCTTGATCTCCCGCGCGAGCGCCGGCTTGTCGGGGGTGTCGGCCTTGAGCCGCCATAGGACGAGGTGTTTGTACATAGGAGGATGGTGGTATCGTCGGTTAAGGGCGAACGCCGGGCCTCCCCTCAACGCGCCGCCAGCCATTGCGCCCTGAGCCGGGCCACGAGCGCGCGGTTCGCGGGCTGGGCGGCAAGGTTGGTCAACTCGTGCGGGTCGCGCTCGTGGTCATAAACTTCAACGGCCAGCGGCTCGCCGGCCGGATGGCGCCGATCCACCCAGGTCGTGAAGCGATACCGGTCGGTCCGCATGCTGTAACCCATGAGGTGCCGCTCGAAGAGCTCCTGGTCGTAGCGGGCACCGTGCTCCTGCCGCAGCTTCTCCTCGACGTCGGCCATTAGCGGACCGAAGAACGTCCGCCGCATTTCCGGCGAGAGCGGGCGCGCGGCCCACTCGCGGAGCGCCGGCGACGGAAACTGGCTGAAGGCCGCCTGCTTCCACGGGAGGTCAGGCTGCGCGAGCAGCGGCGCGAAGCTCCGGCCGGCGAGATGCTTCGGCAGCGGCAGTCCGGCGAGTTCGCAGAGGCTGGGGTAAACATCGACGAACTCCACCAGCGCCCGCGTCGCCCGGCCCGGCGCGGCCGCCCGCGGGGCCGAGACAATCAGCGGGACGCGCGTGGCGATCTCGTAGTTGGTCGCCTTGCCCCAGATGCCGTATTCGCCCAGGTGCCAGCCGTGGTCGCCCCAGACCACCACAATGGTGTTGTCGCGCAGCCCGAGCACGTCGAGCTCGGCGAGCAGGCGGCCGACCTGCGCATCCACAAAGCTGACACAGGCCGCATAGGCGTGCATGAGCTGGCGCGACGTGGCGGCATCGATCGGACCGGAGGTCGGGACGCCGGAGCGGGTGCGCAACTCGAAGGAACTGTGCCGCGCGATGGCTGGCCCGCCCGCCGGCGGACGGTCATTGGCGGCCAGCGGCAACGTGGCGGGGTCGTAGAGATCGAAGTACTTTTTCGGCGCGACGAACGGCAGGTGCGGCTTGTGAAAGCCAACGCCGAGGAAGAAGGGTTTTCCTTTCAGCACGCGGAGCGCCGCCAGGGCGTTGTCGGTGGTCAGGCCGTCGGGGTAGGCATTGTCGGGGGCGTCGGCCGCCTCCCAGGCCGGGCCGGCGGCCAAGCCGCCGAGATTGATCTTGTCACCGAATTGGTCGACGGCCGCGGCGCGCCGCTGCTGGACGATCGCGCGGCTCTCCGGGAGTTGATATTCTCCGCCCGGAGAGCGCCGGATCGGAGGGAACTTCAAACGCGGACTCCAGGAGATCGCGTCGTCAGTCTGCCCCGGGTGGAAGACCTTGCCGTAGTAGGTGGTCGTGTAGCCGTGCTGCTTGAAGTGCTGCGGCAGGGTGACGACCTCCGGCACGGTGTTGCGATAGAACGTGTCGATCTCCTCGATCTTGAGCGTGTCGGGACGGAGGCCCGTGAGCAGGCTGGCGCGCGACGGCCCGCAGATGGCGTACTGGCAATAGGCGCGGTCGAAGCGCGTCCCCCGGGCGGCGAGGCGGTCGAGGTTGGGGCTCTTGATGTAGCCCGCACCGTAGCAGCCGAGTTCGGGGCGCAGATCGTCGACGGCGATGAAGAGGACATTCGGCCGCCCGGCTTCGCGGGCTGTCACGGGCGACCGCACGCCGGCTAACAGGAGCAGGCCGGTGGCCAGTAACGAAGGAGCCAGGCGCGACACAGGAATCATGGAGTGAAGGGCGTGCATCGGGATTGTTGTATGGGGATCGGGCGAGGGTCTACCGCACCGGGAGCCAGACCGACATCTGGCTCTCTCCGCGATTGCTCCATGCGTAGTAGGGAATCAGCCGCAGAGCGACGGGCGCGGTCCGGACTACGGCTACGCGGCGATACAAAGCGGACCCGCCGGCCGCCGACGGCACGACGCTGGCCTGGGTTTCCAGCACGGTGACGCCGCGCAGCAGCGTGGGCTCGTGGCGCACGGTCCAGGTGGCGTCGCGTTCGAGACGCACGTCCTCGATCGCGACGCCGGGCGGCAGGTCCTTCGCTTCGAGGCAATAGACGATCGGTCCGCGCATCACCGCGACCTGGTTGCGGTTCTCCTCCACGAGCGGGTGGGACTCCAGCAATGTGACTGGCATCGGCAGATCCAATTCCACGGTGTCGCCGGGCGACCAGCGGCGGCGAAGTTCACAGTAGGAACCGGGCTGCACGGCCTGGGCGATCGTCGCACCGTTGATCCTGACGACTGGCGCTGTGACCCAGCCCGGTATGCGCAGACGCAGGGCCATTTCGGTCGCCGGCACCTGTTCGAGGCGGAGGGTGATTTTGCCGTCCCAAGGATATTCGGTCTGCTGCGTCAGCGCGAGGGGCGCGCCGCCGGGCAGTTTCGTGGCGAGCCGGCCGGCGCCGTAGAGGTGAACCCAGACCGCGTCGGGGGAGAGGCCGTAGGCATAGCTCTGCAATTGCGCGAAGGTGCGGGCGAGACTGGGCGGGCAGCAGAAACAGTACACGGGCGAGGCCCGCGTGGTATTGGGCCAGCGCGTGGCGGAGTCGTTCTTGAGCAGCGGCACGTCCTGACCGGCCCGCTGCAGGGGGTTGGTGTAGAAGTAGTCGTTTCCCTCGAGCCCGATGGCGGAGAGCATGCTGTTGTAGAACACCCGCTCCATCACATCGGCGTACTTGGCTTCGCCGGTGAGCAGCAGCAGGCGCCAGTTCCACATGGCATTGCCGATGTTCGCGCAGGTCTCGTTGTAGGCCGTGCGGTTCGGCAACTGGTAGGGCATGCCAAACGCCTCGTGGACGGACTCGGCCTTGCCCTTGCGCTGGGTGCGGAACGATTCGCCTTGGTGCAGCGCGGCCGTCCCACCGGTGACGTACATCTTGCGCGTGGTCACATCGGTCCACAGCCGCTCGAGCGCGGTCAGCAACGCCGCTTCGCCGGTCTCCGCGTACACGTCCGCGGCGCCACACCACAGGTAGGCCGCCGTCACGGCGTGGCCGACGGCTTCGGTCTCCTTCCGCAACGGCACCTTGGCCTGATTCTGCTCGGGTCCGCCGGGCTGGGAGCCCCGCATCGTGACAAAGATGCCGGCGAGCCGCAGATACCGGCGATCGCCCGTCGTGCGGTACAGCTCCGCCGCGCCCATGATGTTGGAGGGATTGAAACCGAAATGAGCCAGCTCCTTCGGCCGCGGTTCGAACAGGCCATACAGGTAGTTGGCGCAGCGGCGGGCCACCGCCAGGAAGTGGTCCTTGCCGGTCATGCGATGATGGATACACGCCGCGGTCAGCAGATGCCCCATGTTGTAGAGCTCGTGGTACTTGACGTCGGTCCAGCGCTTGATCCCCGTGAGCTGGATTTGCGTGCTGATATAGCCATCGGACGCCTGGGCCTTCGCGATGACCGCGATGACCTCATCCATCTGGCGGTCCAGTTCCGGATCGCGGGTGAGGGCAAAGACGCTCGCGGCGGCTTCGATCCACTTGTAGCAGTCGCCGTCGCTCCAGTTGTTGCCGTTGAACTTGCCCGGCACCAGGCCGGCGGCGACCCGCAGGTTGTGGAACGAGGCCGAGTTGTCCGGCAGCTCCAGCACCTGTTTCATCGTCGGCACGGTCACCCGTCGGTTGAGCTCCCAGCGGTCGCCCCAGAAACCGCCGGTCCAGCGCGCGGCATCGAGATCAACGGTGCGGAATTTCACATGGGGGCTGGCCGACGTATCGATCACCGCCTTGCCGGCGGCGAAGCCAGCGGAGCCGGCGAGCGCGGAAAGAACGGCGATCCCTCCGAGGGCCACGGCCACGGCGCGGCGGCGCGCGAGAGAGCCCGAGGCAGAGGGCCGGTCGAAGGATGGAGTCTCTTGGTGTGAGTTCATCATTGGACTATGGTCATCAATCGGAGAGTCGGTGGACGAAGGAAAATCAGGCCCGCGTCGGCGCCGGCACGCTGTTGGCGTAGCCGAGGATCACGCAGGCGCCAATCAGCACGAACAGCCCGGCGATCATCAGGCGGAACGGGCCGGCCGCGCCCTTCCATTCGCCGGTGGCGAAGCCGAGGGCGTTGCTGACGATCAGCGAGAGCCCGAGCAAGATGGGCCAGCCGATTACCGGGCCGATGCTGCCCATCAGCGCCGCGCCCTGGCCATAGGTGCCCAGCGCCCCGAACCAGAGCAGGCCGGCGACAATCGCCCAGCGATAAGCCTTCCCCGCGCCGGCCGCTCCGAAGCCGCTCCAACTCCGATTCTTGATCAGCAGAAAGACGGCATAACCCGCGTTCATCGCCACCGCGCCCAGCAGCACGACCACCCACGCGGCCAGGCTCGAGTTGCGGGGCAGCGCGCCCGCCTGCATCGCCGACTGGGCTACAGGGGCGGCATTGGCAAAACCAACATTGAGCAGCGACGAGAGCAGGCCACAGGTAATGGCGAGGGCCAGTCCCACCTTGAAGGACTTGCCCGGCGCCGCGGACTGATTCGCCGCTGCGAGCCGGTCGCGCCGGACCCCGGCCACTCCGCAAATGGCCACGCCCACGAGCATGATCGCCACGCCGGCCAGCACATAGGCGGTGGCCGGATTGGACCCGGCGTTTTCCATCTGGGCCAGCGGGATCAGGGAGCCGCCCGCGGCAGCCAAACCCATCACGATCCCGTAGGTGATGGACACCCCGACATAGCCCACGCTCACCCCAAAGAGGATGCCGCCTACACCCCACAGAAAGCCGTAGAGCATGCCCTGTTGAATGGCCGTGCCGGGGGCCGCCGCGATGACCGAGCAGAGATTGGGCACGGTGAGGAAGGCCCAGGTCACCGGCACTACGACCATGGCAACGAGGCTGTGCACCAGCCACCACGCCTCCCACGGCAGCGGCTTGATATATTTCATGCCGAGGCCGAAGGTGCCTTGGAAAACGCTCGCGACGATAACCAGAAACAGAGGGAGGAAGAGGTCGTTCATGGGGATGGGATAAGTCGATCCGCGGCTAGCGCAGGGCAGTCGTGATGCGCTTCACGGTGAGGTAATCGTGCAACGCGAGGTGCGAGCAGTCGTGACCGAGGCCGCTTTGCTTCACGCCGCCGTGGGGCAGGTCGATGGCGTACTTCACGCCGTTGACCATGACCTCTCCGAATTCGAGCGCGGCGGCGACGCGCTGCGCCCGGGCCTGGTCATTCGTGAAGAGAAACGAGGACAGGCCGGCGTCGGTGGCGTTGGCCTGCGCGAGTGCGTCGGCCTCGTCCTCGAACGGGAGCAGCGAAACCACCGGCCCGAACACCTCTTCGCGGCACACGCGCATCGCCGGGGTGACGTCTTTCAGGACCGTGGGTTCGTAATACCAGCCCTGGGGCAGGTGGGCGGGACGCCGGCCGCCATGGAGCACCACGGCACCCTGGGCCACCGCTTCGTTCACCCACGCGTCGATGCGATCGCGGGCAGCGGCGTTGATCAACGGTCCCATGGTGGCGCCGCTGCCGCGCCCGTGGCCGAGTTTCACCTTTTGGGCCTGCGCCACAATCTTGGCCGCCACCACGTCGAACACGCTCCGCTCCACGAGCACCCGGTTGGGAGTCACGCAAATCTGCCCGGTGTTCGAGAACTTCAGCAGGGAGATGAGAAAGGCGGCGAGATCGAGATCGGCGTCAGCGAAGACCAAAGCCGGGGCGTTGCCGCCCAGTTCCATGCTGGTGCGTTTAATCGAGCTACTGCCCTGATGGATGATCCGCTGCCCGGTCTCGGTCGAACCGATGAGGGTGAGCAGGCGCGGAATCCTGCTGCCCGAGAGAATGGCGGCGACGGGATCGTTGGGTCCGGCCAGAATGTTGACGACGCCAGCCGGCACCGCGGCCTCCGCGCACAAGGCGCCGACCATCAGGGCGGAGATCGGGGTTTCGGAGGAGGGCTTGATGATGATCGCACAGCCCGCGGCCAGCGACGGGCCGAGCTTGAAGGCCAGGTTCAGTAGCGGAAAATTCCACGCCAGGTAGGCCACGACGACGCCCAGCGGTTCGCGGACCAGCTTGTGCTCGTGGGTGCCTTCGGCGTCGGGCAGGATCTCGCCGCGCATCCGGAGGATTTCCTCGGCATAAAAGCCGAGGGCGTTGAGCAGCGAGACGACGTCCTCCTCCGCCTGCTCCCAGGTCTTGCCGTGCTCGTCCATCACGGCCTCGCGCAGTTTGTCCTGATCTCGCACGACCAACGCCCGCAGCCGCTGCATCACGACGACGCGCTGCTTGAGCGGAGTCTTCGACCACGTCTTGAACCCCTGCTCGGCGGCGGCGAGGGCGGCCTCGGCGTCCGCCGCGCCGGCCCAGGCCACGGTCGCGATGACCTCCTCGGTGGCGGGACAAAGCACGTCGCGTTTCGCGCCGCCGGAGGCTTCGCGGAGTTCACCGCCGATATACAGTTTCTGGTGGCCGAATTTCATGAGAGTGAAGCGGGGGCAACGCGGGGTTTCCGCGTCAGCGACGGGCGAACTGCTCAAGCAGGGCGGGATCGACCTCGATCCCGAGTCCGGGCGCGTCGGGTACCGCCACCGCGCCGCCTTTGACCTCGAAGCGCGGCAGGGTGAGCCGGTCGCGCAGGGGGTTTTCGGTGCGGTCCATCTCGAGCAGCGGCTCCGGGCCGATCAGTCGACCCGGTGTGACATCGAGCGTGGAGGCGAGGTGCAGCCCGACCGCGAAGCCGATGCCGGTGCCCCAGCAGTGGGGCGTGAGATCCACGTTGTGCGCCCGCACCAAGGCGACGATGCGTTGCATCTCCGTCAGACCGCCGGCGGCACACGTATCCGGCTGGGCGATATCGACGCACTGCCCCTCCAGCAAGCGCTTGAAGCCGTGCACCAGGTACTCGCATTCGCCGGCCGCGATCGGGATGTCCGTTTGCCGACGCAACTCGGCATAACCCGTGTAATCCTCGGGCGAAAGCGGTTCCTCGAACCAGCCGATCCCGATCGGCTCGACCGCGCGGCAGAGGGCGCGGGCCTCGCTGCGGTTGTAAGCGTGGTTGGCGTCGATCATGAGCGCGAGGTCCGGCCCAATCGCGGCGCGGACCGCGCGGACGTTCCTCACATCCTGGGCGAACGAGTGGCCGACCTTCATCTTCATCGCCGTGAAGCCTTGGGCTGCGTAACCCTCCGCCTCGCGGGCCAGCTTGGCCGCCAGATCCCCACCCTCGGTAAAGTACATCCCGGTCGCGTAGACGCGCACCGTGTCGCGACGCTTGCCGCCGAGCAGCACATGCACCGGTTGCCCGAGCAACTTCCCCTTCAAGTCCCACAGGGCGACATCGATTGCGCTGAGGGAGGCGAGCAGCACTCCGCTGCGGGCGTAATCGAGGGTGCGCAGGTACATGGCCTGCCAGATCGTCGAGGAGGCGAGCGGATCGCGCCCGATCACCAGCGGCTTCAGCCACTCGACCCCGGCTTTCACCACGGCGGCGGGCCCGTACCCTTCTCCCCAGCCGTAGGTGCCGTCGTCCGCCACCATCCGCACCAGGCAGACGGTGCGGGTGGCGTAGGCCCACTGGGAGAACGTGAAGGGCTCGGCGAGCTGCTGCTCGACGACGTGGCAGTCGAGGGAAGTTATCCTGGGCATAGCGGCGAACGGCGAGTCCCAAGGGTGCGGGGTTGAGCGTGCACGCCGGCGAGATTAGCAAATCCCCCGCCCGGCCTCTATGCACTTTCCGACTGTGCCTATTCCCTTTTTGGGTGTCGTTCCTTGCCGCCCACAGCATGGACCTCGTCGACCCCAAGTTTCCAAGTGCGGGTGGCCCGGGATGTTGGGCCCTGCGCGAATGAAACTGGACTTTCCGGGAGATCGGATCCGGGAGGGGTTTAGCGCACCACGTCGTCCCACCGGCAATCGCGGATGTTCTTTTTCAGTTCCGAACCAAGGGGCCGTAATCGAAGAAGCCGTGAAAGCCGCCCTAGATTACGGACGACTGGAAGATGACGCCGCGGTGCTTCGCGAGCGCGACGATGGTATCCATGGTGACAGTGGGAGCGGCAGATTCGGCGGACCTAAGTCGCGAGAGTAAGCCGGGCCCCGGTGGCGCGGTGAAGGTTGGGGGCTTCACGACGCACGAAACGGATCAGAAATCTTTGAACGGATCCGCGCGGAGCACCTCAATCGACCGGTAGTTCAATGGTTTGCTTGGTGTCAGGTGAGAGGGCCGCCTAGGGGTAGGCGGCCCTCATCGTGTTTCAGGGCCCGACGCCTCGCCGCCGCCCAAACCCGTCCGGGCGCCATGTCATCCTTCGCGTCGCTGGCGCCACCGCAGCCCGCTCCTCACTGCTTCTTCCCTGCCTTGTCCTTTCTGCGTTTTGCCTCCTTGGCGGCGGCGGGTGCGCTAAACGGATACTCGCCGGCGCCATCGATGGCCCAGGAGAGATCGGCCTTTACCTTACTGGAGCGGTAGTGTGGCTCCCCGGACTTCTGCGCATAAGCCGACAAGGCCCGAGCCAGCCGGCGCACGGTCTCGCGATGGGTGGGCGAGTTGAGCAGGTTCTTCAGCTCCTGCGGATCCTGTTCGAGGTCGAACAGGCTCGGGTCGGCACCGGGGGCGACGACAAATTTGTAGCGGGATGTAAACGCCCCGATCCAGCCCGGCCCTTCGCCGTCCTCGCCGGCGGCAGCGCGCTTCGGCCCGCCACCGATGCGGAGAAACGTCACGTCATCCCAGGTCTTGGCTGCCGCCGGATCGGTGAAGAGTTTTGACGTATCGCGTCCCTCGTCCGACGACGGATTGGGCACCCCGAGCAGCGAGAGGATCGTCGGCTTGAAATCCACGGTGCCCAGCGCCTGGTGCACGATCGTGCCGGGCCGCACCTTGCCGGGCGCGTACAGCAGGAAGGGGATGCGCGCCGATGCCTCGAGGGGGATGCCCTTGTTGTGCCGGCCGTGTTCGCCGCACATGTCGCCATGATCGGCCGTGAAGACGATCACGGTCTTCTCCAGCACGCCGGCGGTGCGCAGGGCGGCGAGGATGCGGCCCACGTTGTCGTCGATGCATTTCACCATGCCAAAGTACCTCGCCATCTCGGCGGCATTGAACTTGTCCGGCGCCACCGAGGCGTAGCCGGGCAGGTGCTCGCCGGCGGCGAGGGCGCTTTTCGGCTGCTGGAATTTGAGCCCGAGGTACATCGTGTCGTAGGGCGCGCGCACGGTGTTGGGTCCGTGCGGATCGGGAATGCTCACCATGAAGCAGAACGGGCGCGCCCGGTTCGCCTGGATGAATTCGATCGTGCGGTCGGCGAGAAAATCGGTCGTGAAAGATTTCGCGTCGGCGCCGGCCACGGCGGAGGACGGCTGACCCTTGGCGTCGGCGGCGGCCACGCGCGGACCGGAGGCGGTTTCCTCGAGTTTCTTCCAGTGACCGCGATTGAACATGTAGCGATTGTCCTCCCAGCCGAACTTGCGCGCGGGGCCGAACTGCGGTTTGCCGTCGCCGTCAAGGTGCCACTTGCCGGCGTATCCGGTGGCATAGCCGTGGCGTCGCAGCACTTCGGCAAACGTCACCATGTCGTCGCGCAGCGGCAGATCGTTTTGAATCGAGCCGGTGTTCTGCGGATAACGGCCCGTCATCATCGCGGCACGGGAAGGCGTGCACACCGGCGAGGTCGCGTAGCAGCGATCGGCGAGGGCGCCGTGCTGGGCGATCCAATCAATGTGCGGGGTATCGACCTTGACATCCGGACCCCACACGAAGGCGCGTTCCTCCGGCAGCAGCGCCCGATAGCAGCCGAGGGTGCGAAAGCTGTGCTCGTCGGTCTGAATCACGAGCAGGTTGGTCTGGTTCGCCGCTGGGGCGGCGAAGGATGGACTGAAAGCGGCCAACAACAGCAGCCAGAACCGGGAAGGGTGTTTGGAAGACTTAATCATGAGGGCACAATGCGCGGGAAAATAGCTGGGAGGAAATGGGATTTTCCGGGGGTTCTTTCAGGGGGTTCGGATCCGGGAGAGGTTGCCGTCAGGAGTGAACACTCGCCCTTCGCTTGGCCAACCCGAGGCAAGCCTCGGGGCATCCTGGCCAAGCGACCGCTGCGCGGATCGGGTTCGTGGAATCGCAGGAAGGAACGTGGCAAGCCACAGGGAATGGACCCGGCTGCGATTCATCGAGCGACACCTCGGCCAATTGCTTGAAACGGTCGGCCCAGAAGCCGTCGGTCCATTGCACGGCATCGAACGGCAGCGGACGGAGCTGGGCGTGCGGGCTGTGGCGATGGTCGATGATATAGGCGGCGGCCGGCAGGCTGGCGGTGGGTGCCGCGAACGAGGTCAGCGCGGAGAGTAGCGTGGCCAAGAAACCAAGACGCAGGGTCTTCATCGGATTAGATTCGAGGGCGTTGATCCTGGGGGTGGCGGCGAACGGAGATTCCTTGGGCGTCAGCTCGGGTAACGGCTGAAAGACTAGCAGGGCTGGAGCCTTTCCTCTATGCACTTTCCGATTGCGCGTGTTCCCTTTTTGGGAGTCGCTCATCGCCGCCGACGTCATGGACCCCCTTGACCCCAAGTTTCAGACCCTGCTCGTCGAAAACTGCCTGGACCTGCTCTCCGGTCTTCGGGACAAGACGCGGCTGACCGCCGCCATTGCGGCTTTGACCGAGGACTCGACGCAGGGGGTGGTGTTGGCGTCGCTCCCCGGCATGGCGGACCACGGCTACGTGCCGCGGGTGGGGTTCCGCTTTCACCTCCATTGCACCGCACCGGGCAAGGCCCTGCTCGCGCTCCTTCCGAACTCGGAACGAATCCGGATCATCAAGGGACTCGTGCTTCAGCGTTTCACCCCGCGGACGCTTTGCGAGCCCAAGGCCCTCCTCGATCACCTGAAGTCGTATGCCCAAAACGGCTTCATTCCGGATCTCGGCGAATACGTGGAGGGAGTGAACTGCGTCGCGAGCTGCATTTGCGACGGCGAGAAACACCCCATCGCCGCAGTCTGGATCACGTCTCTGGCGCTGGAGCTGCCGGAGGACCAAATCGCGCGTCACGGAAGATTCGTCCGCGCGGCGGCCCGGGAAATGGGGATCCGTCTTCTGAACGTGAGTTCGTCTTCTTCGGCGCAGAGTCACCTGACGATGGAGCGCGCGCGTCGCTTCATCGAAGAGAACTTCCAGGATGAAGCCGCCGTGCGCGCGCACCTCCACTCGATCGGCATGAGCGAAAGCTGGTTTCGCCGCTTGTTTCGCGAGAAATACGGCGTGGCTCCCACCGCCTTCCGCCTCCGCCTGCTGCACGAGCGGGCCCAACGGCTGCTGCTCAACACGAATCTCACGATCAAGGAGATCGGCTTTCAACTGGGCTACGATTCCCAAAACTACTTTTCCCGCGCCTTCAAGAAGGCGGAGGGCGCCTCCCCCGTGCTTTTCCGCGAGCAGCACCGCCGGAACTGATGGGGCCCCGCTCGGGCCCCCGCCGCCGGACTTGAGCGAGTCGGATCCGCGCGCGGCTGCAAAACGGCAGGCGTAGCCGCGTTGGAGCGCCGCGACAACGTGGTCTCACGACCAGCCACGCTTTCGCTCCGCTCAAACGCGGCTGCGGTCACCGGCGGACCGGCGGCAGCGCCGCTTTCCAGCCGGCGCGGAGGAGCGTGGCCATTTCGGTCCGCGTGGCCGCCAGGGCGGGATCGTCGGCGAGGTTCACCGTCTCCCAGGGGTCCTTTTCCAAATCGTAGAGGGCCACGGGCACCGGGCCCTGCTTGAACTCCAGGTAACGGTAACGCGAGTTGCGCACGCCCTGCTCGTCGGGCGACTGGACCATGAACACCGCGCGCTTCCACGGGCGGTCGGGCTCCGCCAGCAGCGGGGCAAAGCTCGTGCCCTCGAGGTTGGACGCCACCTTGAGGCCCACGAGGTCGCCCAGCGTGGGGATGAAATCGACGAACTCCACGAACTCGCGGCACACGCGGCCGTTGCCGGGCGCACCGGGCACGCGCACCCACAAGGGCGCCCGCTGCGTGGACTCGAGCATCGAGTACTTCGACCACAGGCCGTGATCCCCGAGGTGGAAGCCGTGGTCGCCGAGGATGAACACGATGGTGTTGTCGGCCAGCCCCTGCCGCTCGAGCGCGTCGAGGATGCGGCCGATGTTGTCATCAACGAAGCTCACGCAGGCGTAGTAGGCGGCGATGGCCTCGCGCGTCTGCTGTTCCGTGGGCTGCCGCTGGGTGAAGATATCCGGATTGCCGCCGGTCGAGCGCCGCGCGTACGGGAAATTCTTCAGCCCTGCCGGCGGGGCGGGCGGCAGCGGAATCTTCGCAGAATCGTACATCGCGAGGTACTTCTTCGGCGCGACCAGCGGCGTGTGCGGACGCGACTGGTGCACCGACAGGAAGAACTGCTGCTTCGACTGCGCGAACTTCCCGAGCAGGGCGATCGCCGTCTGCGCCATCTGGTAGTCGCCCTCCTCCTCGGGCTGCCGGCCGGAGTCGCCATAACGGTCCGAATTCTGGCGGCGCTTTTCCCGGGCCTCCTTGCTGTTCCGATCCGGCGCCGGCGCCTTCTTTTCGCCCGCCTTCGCCGCCACGCGTTTCCCGGAGACGGGCGGTTCACCCTGCCAGCCCGGTGGCGGCTGGTAATGCTCGATGCGGTCGAAGGCCAGCAACTGCTTCTCGGCGAATTCGGTGACGTGGAAAAACTTCCCGATCACGGCAGTGTGAAACCCCCGCTGCTTGAGCAGCTCGGGCAGGGTGAGCGTGCCCGGCGGAAGCCGCTGGCTCATCACCTGCGGATTGCTCCACACGCCCGAGGTGAGCGGCCGCAGTCCGCTGAGGAACGAGCTGCGCGACGGATTGCAGGCGATCGCCTGCACGTAGGCCCGATCGAACCGCACCGCCGTTTGCGCGAAGCGGTCCAGGTTCGGCGTGCGGCAGATCGGGTTGCCGTAGCAGCCGAAGACGCCGGCGTTGGTGTCCTCGGTGATGATGAACAGCACGTTCATCCTCGAGGTGTCGGGCAGGCCCGTGCGCGCGGCGGCCGCGGCGGCCTCGGCACCGGCGAACACGGCAAGGGCAAGGAGCAGGGCAATCCGACCGGAGGTTTTCACGGCCCTGGCTTACGCGAACCCCGCGGCGGCTCCAAGCCTGGAACGGCCCGGTGGGATCGCCTTGCGGGTCCTTCGGCTCGCCCGCGCCGGCCCGCATGGCCTCCGCGTTTACGGCCACGTTGTCCTTCACTCGCTGCCCGTCCGCGGCAGGATGAGATTGCTCCCGTGGCCCGCTTCGCCCTCAACGCCCGTCTGCAACTCCGACCCATGCCGCCCCGTCTCCTGCTTCCGTTCCTGCTCCTGCTCGGCGCCGCCAGCGCCGCGCCCCTCGAGCTCGGCGCCAACTTCAACGAAAACCTCCACGCCGCCCGCGTGCCGGCCCTCGACGCCGGACACGCCCGCTGGATTCGCGGCTTTCTGCCGGTGGGGGAATTCGTGTCCGGCCCGCGCCGCCTCGAAACCGACCCCGGGGTCGCGACGTTTCGCGCCGCCGCCGCGAGCGGACGAAAGATCGCCCTCACGCTGAAGTGGGACTTCAAGCGCTCGCGCTGGCGCGTGCCCGCCCCGGACAGCGACCGCGAAAAGGCCTGTTTCGCCTGGACGCTCGCGGCGGTCCGCCACCTGCGCCCGGACCTGCTGCTCCTCGTCAACGAGATCTTTATCGACACGGAGGAGGCCGACACGCGACCGGGTCCCGACGGCGCCATTCCCGTGGCCCGCCTGCTCCAGCGCCTGGCCGCGCACGTGCAGGCAGCCCGCCTGACGACACCGGACGGCGCCCCGCTGCCGGTGGGTTGCGGCGGCTTCACCCGCCTGCACGCGCCCGTGATGCAGCACCATCCTCTCACCCGGGCGCTGCTCCCTTGGCTCGCCGCGAGCCCCCACCTGACCCACGTGAACTTCCACCTGCACCATGCCACGCTTGCGGAATTCGACACCGCCCTGGCCTTCCTGCGGCGCCACATCCCGGACCGGCCGCTTGTGGTCACCGAGTTCTCGCGTGTCCAGGCCTACCGGGCCCATCTGGCGGATCGCCTCGACGCCACGCCGGCCGGGCGGGAATTCGCCGTGAACTTCGGACGCGACCCGACGCAGACCGTGGCCGATTTTCTGAGCGCCGCCGCGCGCCAGCCTGTATCCGAAAAGGAACTGCACGCGTTTCTCCGCAGCCAGTCCTGGTTTGATCCGGAGTTCCTGGAACGCGCGTGCGGGCTGATGGAGCGGTACGGGGTGACGCTGGCCACCTACGCCTACCTCCAGGAGGCGAGCGGCTTGGAGCGCGCCGGCCGCGCCCTGAGTCCCGACCAACCCCCGTGGCGCCTCAACCCGATCTTCCAGGAACGCCACGCCCGGGTGCCGGACTCGGACCGCCTCGCGACCGCGCCGGGCTTTTTCGAGACCTTCGTCCGCCGGCAGCGATCGCCTTCCCCTTAAGCGGGCGCCGACGCACTGACTGCCTTGGGCGGCACGATCCGCCCGCTACCGGCCGGGCGCGCTGGGACGAATCTCTCCGGCCGATCACACCTCGCTTCGGGGTCAGGCCACGGTGTTCACCTGCAGCCGGGCGCGAGTCGTAAAAACGGTCCGATCGCCTTGCCTTGCCGACCGACGCGCGGCGAGCAACCGTCGCGCCGTGACTGCCGACCCGTCCTCCCTTGTCTTCGGTCTCGTCTGTTCGTCCGGCCTGGCCGTTGTCCCCGGCTCCGCGGGCGCCTGGCAGAAGCTGCTGATCGCGACCCTCGTTTTTCTGCTGGTGGTCGCCGGAGTGTGGCGCGGGCGAAAGCTGCTCATCGGCCTGCTCAACCGCCGGGCGGTGGCGGGGACGAAGCGGATCAAGTCGCAGCGCCTGCGCCGGGTAGGAGTGCTGCAGATCATGCAACTGGCGCGGATGGCGGTGCGGATCGCCAGTGTCGGTATCGTTGTGCTGGCGCTCCTCGTCTGGCTGACCTTCCTGCCCGGGGTCTTCCCCGAAACCACCGAGTGGGCGGGGCGGTTGGAGCACTTGATCCTCGATGAGTTGCGGGTCGTGGCGGGCGGGTTGCTGGCGGCGCTGCCCGGGATCGGCGTGGTGGTGGTGATCTTTTTCGTGACGCGCGTAATGCAGGAATTTCTGTCGCACTACTTCCAATCGATCGAAAGCGGCGAGGTGGAGAGCGAGGTGTTCGACGCCACGACAGCGGAGACCACGCGCCGGCTCGCCAATGTCGGCCTCTGGGTCTGCGCGGGCATCGTGGCCTTCCCGTACGTACCCGGCAGCGATTCGCCGATCTTTCGGGGCGTCTCCATCCTGGCGGGGCTGATGGTCTCGCTCGGCTCGACCAACCTCGTGGGGCAGATGATCAACGGCCTGGTGCTGATCTACACGCGCACCCTGCGGCCTGGCGACTGCGTCCAAATCGGCGAGGTGGAAGGCACCATCGAGAAGATCTCACTGTTCGCGTGCTCCCTCCGCACGCCTAACGAGGAACTCGTGGTCCTGCCCAACACCAAGGTGGCGGAGGGCGTGAAGAACTTTTCCCGGGCCCGCGAGGGCTCGGCGGTGCGGTTCGTGACCACCGTGACCATCGGTTACGACGCGCCCTGGCAGCAGGTGCATGAACTACTGCTGGCGGCGGCCCGATCGACGCCGGAGGTGCGGCGGGATCCGGAGCCGTTCGTGCGGCAGGCCGCCCTCGAGGACTTTTATGTGCGATATGAACTCGTGTTCGCTCCGGCCGATCCGAGCCGCCGGCGGCTGGTGCTTTCGCACCTGCACGGGGAGATCCAGCAGCGTTTCCACTCCGCGGGATTGCAGATCATGTCGCCCCACTACGAAAGCGACCCGGACGCGCCGAAGATCCCACCAGCTCGGACCGGGTGAAGCCCGGGTGTTGCCCAAGGGTCGCTGGGCGCGCCGGCGGGCAAAGGTGACCGTCAGCGCAGCCCACCGCCCTCTCTTTGTTCCGGCTGAACGGTCTCATGTCTTGCCGCTTGGCAGCCCTCCCGGCGACGCGATGCTGTCGGCATGCGCCTTGTGTGCCGCTTCACCCTGCCGGCGGGCGTCGCCCTCGCCGGATGCGTGCTCCTCTTCGCGCCGGCCCCCGCCGACGCCGCGGTGGACGTCTATCCCGGGCCCGACATGTCGCTGCTGTCGGGCCGCTACGCGGTGCAGGTCGCGCAGGATGGCCGGAGCGCCGACTCCTTCGTCTACGAGAGCACCAACCCATTTCACTGGGTGCACCAGCCGATGGGTGCCTCCAATCACTGGACGACCTTTTCCTTCGACGGGACGGTGGAGGTGACGGTCACCCTGCCGGTGTCCGTGCGGCCGCGGACCGTGCAGATCCTGCCCGGGGCGTTTGGCCTCGCGGCGGAAATATCCGGCCAGCGGATTCGTTTCACCCTCGATCGCCCGCGACAGCTCGCGGTGATCGTCAACGACGATCGCGCCAACCCCCTCTTCGTTTTTGCCAAGGAGCGCGAGCGCGACCTGCCCGACTTCACCGCCGCCAACGCGATCGATTTCTCGAAGGCGCCGGCGGTGCACAACAACCCCGGCCGCCCCAACGTGCTGTACTTCCCGCCGGGCGTGTACGATCTCACCGCGCTCGGTTACAGCCTGCACGACGGCTTCCCGCTCGACGCCGGCGACACCGTGTACCTCGCCGGCGGCGCGGTGGTGTACGGCACCTTCTCCGCCCGCGGGCCGGGCGTCACCGTGCGCGGCCGCGGCATCATTTCCGGCGCAAAATGGATGTGGGTGCGGAAGCGCTACGAGGATGCCGGCCTGCCCTGGCGTTTTCACGAGTACCGCGAGGTCGCGGTCTACCTCCACGGCGGCGGCCGCAACGCCGTCGAAGGCATCACCTTCACCGACCCGGTGCATTTCTGCCTCAGCGTCGACGATGACTCCGTGGTGCGCGGCGTGCAGTGTTTCGGCTGGTGGTACACGACCGACGGGGTCTATGCCGGCGCGCGCTCCGTGGTCGAGGACTGCTTCTTCAAGGTCAACGACGACCACGTGAAGGTCTATGCGAACGATCTGCAGGTGCGCCGCTGCCTCTTCTGGCAGCAGTCCAACGGCGCGCCGTTCCAGTTCACCTGGAACCTGCGGCGTCCGGTGCGCGGCGTGCGCGTCGCCGACTGCATCGTGATGGCCAGCGAGGTGGCGAGCGACCGCGCTCTCGAGGGCAACCGCGCCGTCATCAATTCGCGTCTCAACCAGGGCGCCGACATCAGCGACTTCGTCTTCGAGCGGCTGCGCATCGAGGGCGACATCCGATGCCTCCTCGGCCTGAACATCGGCGAGGCGGGATCGATTTCCGGGGTCACGCTCCGCGATATCGAGGTCACCGGGCGCATCACGCAGCCCAATTACCTCAACGCCACCGGGGGCCGGATCGGCGACGTCCGCCTCCAGAACCTCCGCGTCGCCGGACGACGGATACGGTCGCTGGAGGAGTTGCCCCTCGTGCGGGTGGGCGACGTTGGCCGGGTGACGATCGACTAGGCGGTGCCACCGGGTAGCGCGGCGTTTCCATCTTGGCATGGGCGGCGGACCGCCAACGATTCCGCCCCTACCATGCTGCCGCCTTCACCTGCCAGCAACTCGCGCCGTTCCTTTCTCCAGGGGATCGGCGGATTCGCGGCCGCCGCCGCCCTTTCTCCGGCGCTTCGGTCTGCCGTGCCGGCAACCCCCGCTCCCGTCGACCGCGCGTCCGGCGTAAAACTCAAGCTCGCCCTCAACGCGTATTCGTTCAACCAGGCCCTGCGCGCCGGCCAGATGAGCCTGGATGATCTGATCCGGTTTTGTGCGGACGAACGCATCGACGGGCTCGATCTCACCGGCTATTACCTGCCCGGGTATCCCAAGGTTGCGGACGACCGGTTCCTCCACGAGCTCAAGCGGAAGGCCTTCGTCAACGGCGTGTCGATCAGCGGCACCGGTGTGCGCAACGACTTCGCCCAGCCCGACGCCACGGCGCGACGCGCCGATGTGCAGTTGGTCAAGGAGTGGATCGAGGTTGCCGCCAAGCTCGGTGCGCCGGTGCTCCGCGTGTTCTCGGGGAAGAGCGTGCCGCCAGGACGCACGTTCGACGAGGTTCTGGCCTGGATGACCGCGGACTTGCAGGAGTGTGTCGAACACGGACGCAGGCACGGCGTGATGATCGGCGTGCAGCACCACCACGATTTCCTGAAGACCGCCGCCGAGACGATTCGGCTGGTGGAGGCCGTGAACTCCGCCTGGTTCGGCGTGATCCTCGACATCGGCAGCTTGCGGCAGGGTGACCCGTACGCGGAGATCGGAAAGCTGATCCCGTACGCCGTCTCATGGCAGGTGAAGGAAACAGTCTGGTCTGGCACGACCCAGCTTCCGGTGGATCTGGCGCGTCTGAAACGCCTGATCCTCCAGAGCGGCTACCGCGGGTTCCTGCCGGTTGAAGCCCTCGGCGCCAATCTCACGCGCGAAAGGGTCGCGGGGTTTGTCGCGCGCGTGCGGACGGAGTTCGGGCTCTGAGCGGCCCGCCGGACGGAAAATCCGACGCCTGGGCGATCGCTGCCCTGAGTGGTCGCTGCGGCGGACTACAGCGCGATGCCGCTCGTACCGGGCTGGCCGGAGACGCGCAACAGAATCAGCCGGGTGGCGGTGCGCTGATTGCCGGGGTCGGGAGCGATAACGAAGCCGAGGCGGAGCGAATACGGTTCGCGGTCGGCGACGGCGCCGCGAGCGGAGAGATTGCGCAGGTTGCCGCTGCCGCCGACGACGCAGAACTCGAGGAGTACCGTTCCCTCGCCGCCAGGCGCCTCAATCTGGGCGGTGTGCACAAACTGAAGCGCCATTCGGCCAACGACCCCGGCCATCCTGATGGCCACCGTAATTCCCGGTGAACCGCCACGCGTTCAGCGCACCTCGTAGATTTCGACGAGGGCGACGCCCTGGGAGCTGTTGCGGCCCGTGACCTGGGCAGTGTACGCGCCGGGCGGCAGGGTGAGCAGCAGGGCGGAATCGGTGGAGCCACGCGGGAGCGGGAAGGCGCCGGTGCGGGCGCCGGCCTCGTTGATGTCGGCGATCTTGTCGTCGTCATCGGCGTCGTTCGGGTTGCCGCGGCCGGGCTTGGTCCAGACAGCGTTGGCGGCGATCTCGCGGCCCTGGGCATCGAAGACCGCGACCTGCGAGTTGCCGAGAGCGCGGCGCATCCCGTGCAGGGTGCCGAGGCTCTGGCTGACGCCGCGGACGAGCACGGTGTTGGAAGTGGTGCCGGCGATCACAAAACCGGCGATGAGCGCGTCGTCCTGGACGGCGCCAACCATGGCGCGGGTGGAGATGTTGGCGAGTTCGACGGGGGGCGAGGCGTCGTCGGCGTCGTAGACCTCAATGAGCGCGATGCCGCGGGCGTTGGCGGGGCCGGTGACGTGGGCGGTGTAGCCGCCGCCGGGGATGGTCTGGAGCAGGGCGGCGTCAGCGGAAGTGGCGGAAGCGAGCGGAAACGCGCCGACCTTGGTGAAAGCGGTGGTGAGCGCGGAAGCGCCGCCCCAGTTGTCGTTGCTTGCCACGGTGGTGCCGCCGCGGAACAAAGTGAGGGCAGGATTGGCGAGCGCGCCCGGGACGTTGAATGGCGCGGCCGAGAGCGTCGGGCCGACGCCGCGGAGGAGGACGGTCTTGTTGCCGGAGCCGCGCGTGACGAAACCGCTGATGAGAACCTCGTCGTCCTCGGTGCCGACCAAGCCGCGGGTGGCAATGTTGACAAGTCGCGCATCGGTCGTGACCGCGAGGTGGACGGGCGCGACGGCGGAAGGCGCGTTGCGGGTGGCGACGGTGACCTCGTACCTGCCGGCGGCCGTGGTGCCGGCGTTGGGAATGGTCAGGGTGGCGGAGGTGGCGCCGCGGAGCAGGCGACCGTTGAAGCACCACTCGTAGTTGAGGCCGGTGCCGGCCGCGACCACGGTCAGCTTCGCCTCGGCCCCGCACTTGACGGACGCATTGGCCGGCGCGGTGGTGATGATCCCGGCAGTGCCGTTGACGGCGAGGGCGGCGGGGGCGGAAGTCACACTGCCGGCGGAATTCGACACGCGCACGGTGTAGATCGCGGCATCGTTGAGCCGGGTGTTGGTGAGCGAGAGGGTGGCGGCGTCGGCGCGATCGACCTCGCGGCCGTCGCGGAACCACTGGTAACGCAGCGGCGTGGTGCCGGTGGCCGCGACCGTGAGGGTGACGTTGGCGCCCGCCGTCACCAACTGGGACGCCGGTTGAGTGGTGATGGCGGGTGCGGAGGCAGCCGGCGGGGTCTGCGCGGCGAGCGGGGCGGACAGCAGGACCGCCAGCGACCCGGCGAAGACGGAACGCAGCAGAGAGACATTCATTGGAGTGAGGCAGTGGGTTGAGGATTCGGGCGACGGCCCGTTAGTTTCACCGGGGAAACATACGGACTCGCCGCGAAATCGCACGCTCGTTCACCGCAAAATTCCCGTAAAAATCCCGCTGACGCCCCTCGACAGATGTTCTCCGCTGTTCCCCAGCCGGGCGCTTTGCCGGTTGACGCAGGCGGGGCCGAGGTGCGCTCTGGAGGGAGCTGGACGGCCGCTGCGAAGGCCGTCCCGGAAGGACCACCATGCCGGATCTGTCATGCTCCCGTCGCACCCTGTTGAAGGGTGCCGCCTCCGCCGTCGCGCTGCTCGGAGCTTCCAACCGTCTCGCGGCGCAGGACGCCTCGTCGGTGGCCCTGCGACCGCCGCGCCGGCCCGCACCGGGCGAAAAGCTCCGGATCGCCTGCATCGGCTGCGGCGGCAAGGGGGCCACCGACGTGCAGGAGGTGCGATCCGAAAACATCGTCGCCCTCTGCGACGTCGACTGGTCCCGCGCCAAGCGCGTGGCGCAGGCGTTTCCTGACATCCCGAAATTCCAGGACTACCGGGTGATGCTGCGCGAGCTGGACGAGCGCATCGACGCCGTGACGGTGTCGGTGCCCGATCACATGCATTTCCCGATCGCGAAGCGGGCGATCGAGCTGGGCAAGCACGTGTTTCTGCAGAAGCCGCTCACGCACAGCGTGTGGGAGGCGCGCCAGCTCACCGAACTCGCCCGCCGCCACGGCGTCGCCACGCAGATGGGCAACCAGGGCCAGGCCGACGAGGGCGTGCGCGTGCTGTGCGAGTACCTCTGGTCGGACGCCATCGGCCCGGTGCGCGAGGTGCATGTCTGGACCAACCGCCCGATCTGGCCCCAGGCCATCGAGCGCCCGAAGGAGCGGCCCCCGGTGCCCGCGACGCTCGACTGGGATCTGTGGCTCGGGGTTGCGCCCGAGCGCCCCTACCACCCGGCCTACCATCCGTTCAAGTGGCGCGGCTGGATGGATTTTGGCACCGGCGCGCTCGGGGACATCGGATGCCACTCCTTCGCCCCGATCTTCCGCGCCCTGAAACTCGGCGCGCCCACGAGCGTCGAGGCGGTGTCGAGCCCGCTGGCAAAGGAGACGTTTCCGGCGGCCTCGATGGTGCGCTACCAGTTCCCCGCCCGCCACGGGTTGCCGCCGGTGAAGCTGCTCTGGTACGACGGCGGCCTGAAACCCGAGCGACCGGAGGACCTCGAACCGGACCGCAGCCTCGGCGAGGGCGGCACGATCTACGTCGGGGAGCGCGGCACGATTTACAACGGCCGGCTGCTGCCGGAATCGCGGATGCGCGCAACGAAGCCCCCGGCGCGGACCCTCCCGCGTTCGCCGGGGCACTACCAGGAATGGTTGCGCGCCTGCCGGGGCGGCGCGCCGGCCGGATCGAACTTCGACGTCGCCGGTCCGATCGCGGAGGCCGTGTTGCTTGGCAACATCGCCCTGCTCACGCGCCAGCGCCTCGAGTGGGACGCGACCGACCTGCGCCTCACCAACTCGCCCGCGGCCAACGCGTATCTGCGGCGCCAATACCGCGAAGGCTGGGCCGGCTGATCGGGCGGCCGCACGAACCGCGACCCAACGCCACGGAACGCGGAATTTTGAGGAAGGATCGGCCCCTGCGCGAACGCCGATCGGTTCATCCTCCGGAGACTCGAAATCCCGGACGCCCCCTGCTTCGCCGTGCCCCCGGGCCCCTTCGTCACGTAATACGTGACGAAGGGGCCTTTCCGAATGGGCGGTGCTGGCGCGAGCGTCCGGCTGCTGCCGGAGCGGGCCATGGCAACTGCACGGCGGAGGGAGGTGGCTCGCCCCGGGAGAGGCGGGACCGCCAGACGGGCACTGCACCCCGTGACACCGGCCGCCGGATTTCAGGCTTGCCGACCACGCGGCCGGAGTGCGCGAACTGGCGCCCGCCTCCCGCCCACCATGTCCTCCTCCGACGGCCTGATTCTCCTCGATCCGTTCCCGCGCCAGATCGAACGCATCTTCGACGAGCCGACGCGGCGCCGCCTGGAACGACTGGGCCGGGTGCTCTGGCATGACGGCACCCCCGCGCCCGCCGAACACCTCGATCGACACCTGCCGGAGGCCATTGCGCTCATCGGCCAGTCGCCGCTGGACCGGGCGCGGCTGGACCGGGCGCCGCGCCTGCGGGCGGTGTTCAACGTCGAGAGCAACTTCCTGCCCAATGTCGACTACGCCGAGTGCCACCGTCGCGGCATCCCGGTGCTTTCGACCGCGCCCGTCTATGCGCGGCCCGTGGCCGAGATGGTGCTGGGCATGGCGATTGCGCTCGCGCGGCGGATGCACGAGGCCGACGCCGCGGTGCGCGCCGGGCGGGAGTTCAAGGGCGACAACCACGATTCCTTCCTCCTGCACGGCAAACCGCTCGCGCTCGTCGGATACGGCAACCTCGGGCGCGCGCTGGTGCCGCTGCTGCGGCCGTTCTCGCGCGAGCTGCTTGTGCACGACCCCTGGATCCACCCGGCGGTGTTGCGCGAGCAGGACCTGATCCCGGCGGCGCTCGACGAGTGTTTTGCGCGGGCGCGGGTGGTCTTCCTGCTCGCGGCCAATACCAGCGAAAACACGGGGCGGATCGGCGCGGCGCAGTTCTCCCGGATGCAGCCGGGCAGCGTCGTCATCCTCGCGAGCCGCGCCGAACTGGTGAATTTCCCCGAGTTGCTGGCCGCCGCCGCCAGCGGGCACATTCGCGCCGGCATCGACGTCTGGCCGGAGGAGCCCATCCCCAAGGACGACCCCGGGCGCAACGTGCCCAACACCCTCGTGCAGGCCCATCGCTGCGGCAGCGTGCCGGAGATCCAGCCCCTCATCGGCCAGCTCGTGGTCGACGATCTCGAAGCCATCCTCGCCGGCCTGCCGCCGCAGCGTTGCCAGCCGGCGCGGGTCGAGACCGTCGCCCGGCTTCGCAGCAAACCCGTCGGCGCCTGGTCACTCTCGGACCCGACCCGCCGGCCGTGAGACCACGGTGATGCCGCGCTCCACCGCGGCTGCCCCGGGGTCTCGCCGCCGAAATCGCGGCTCGTTCGCCGCCCTTTACGGGGCCGCACGACGCGTCCAGGCCCAGCGAAACAGGTTGCGGGTGTCGACGAACCGGGCGTCGGTCGCGCTCCCGAGCACCACGACAAACAGGTGGTCGTCGCCCCGCCGCCCGCTCGCCACCAGGCACTGCCCGGCGAGCGTCGTGGTGCCGGTCTTGACGCCATCATAACCCAGCTCGAGGCCGAGCAACTGGTTGGTGTTCTCCCAGGTCGCGCGGCGCGTGCCGCCGTCCGGCGTGCGCACGTCGCAGGAATATTGCGCGGTGCCGACGATGGCTCGAAAGACGGGAAGCTGATACGCGTGCCACGCCATCCGGGTGAGGTCGGCCGCGGTGGTGGTGCGATCCGTCTCGGTGCCGCCGTCGCCGTAGGGCAGGCGATAGCGGGTGGCCGACAGGCCGAGGCGGCGCGCGGTGCGGTTCATCTCGGCCACGAAGTTCACGCGGGTGGCGAGGGCCGGGGAGGCGAGGCCAAAGGCGAGCATTTCCTCGTCCGGCGGGGCCAGGCGGGAGTTGAAGTGCTCCGCCAGGGCGTTGCCGGCATCGTTGCCCGAGGGCAGGAGCAGGCCGCGCAGGCAGTCGCGCACGGTGACGCTCTCGCCGGCCTTGATGGCGGCGGTCGACCCCGGGGTGTCGTCTGCCAGTCGGGAGAACGTCACGCGCTCATCGAGGAGGGCCGGGGCGTCCGCGGCCAGGGAGAGGACGACGTAGGCGCACATCATTTTCGTCGTGCTGGCCGCCTTGCGCGGTGTCTGCCCCTCGTGCGCCCACAAGAGCTCGCCCGAGCGTCCGTCGGCGATGGCCCACGACCGGGCGGTGACCGGCGGCGGAGCCGAGAGATCCTCGCCGGGAGCGGCGGCCGGCAGGGCCAGGCCGGTCGAGGCAAGAATTCCCGCGGCGCAGACGCGGCGATGGAAGGCGGAGGCAGAGGCAAGGGAGGCGCGCATGGGGAAAGGGGAAAAAGCGGGCGGAAGGCCGGTCGCTCCGCCGGCACGAAACCCTGTGGTGGGGCAAGCGGCCCCGGGTGTCGAGCGAGCCGTCGCTGTCGCGCCCCCCCGGTCCGGCAGTTGCCACCGGAGCAGGGACTCCTCAACCTTCCGCCTCGCCTCCCCATGAGAATCCTCCTCGCCGTGCTTCCCTTCCTGCTGGCCACCCTCGCCGCCGCTCCCGCGCCCGCCAAACTCCGGGTGCTGATTGTCGATGGACAGAACAACCACACCGTCTGGCCGAAATCGACCGCGATGATGAAGGCGTATTTCGAGGAAAGCGGGCGGTTCGAGGTGGCGGTGGCGCGGACGCAATACACCTGGAAGGGCGACAAGTGGCTGGTGCACTACCCGCTGGTCGACGGCCGGAACTACCAGGAGCTGAAGGAGCCCAAGGCCGATCCGAGCTTCGCGCCGGACTTCTCGAAGTACGACGTCGTGGTCTCCAACTTCGGCTGGAAGGCGGCCGACTGGCCGGAGGCCACGCAGCGGGCGCTGGAGCAATTCGTGGAGCGCGGCGGCGGATTTGTCAGCGTGCATGCGGCGAACAACTCCTTTCCCGGCTGGAAGGCCTACAACCGCATGATCGGCCTCGGCGGCTGGGGTGGCCGCAACGAGAAGGACGGCCCGTATGTGTATTACGATGCGAGTGGCAAACTGGTGCGCGACTCGCGCCCCGGTCCCGCCGGCGCCCACGGCCCGCAGCACGAGTTTGTGGTCGAGGCCCGCGCGCCCGATCACCCGATCCTGCGCGGCCTGCCCCGCCGCTGGCGCCACACCCAGGACGAGTGCTACGACCGCCTGCGCGGCCCGGCGGAGCATCTCACCGTGCTGGCCACCGCGTACTCATCACCCGAATACAAGGGCACCGGCCGCCACGAGCCCGCGCTGATGGTGGTGGAGTTTGGCCGGGGCCGGATCTTCCACACCATCCTCGGCCACGAGGACTACTCGTTCGAGAGCGTCGGCTTCATCACCACCCTGCTGCGCGGCACCGAATGGGCCGCCACCGGCCGGGTGACCCTGCCCGTGCCCGCCGACTTTCCCAGCGAAAGCCAGGCGACGCGCCGGCCCTTTCCCAAGCCGTAGCCGCGACCCCGGGACGGAGCGCCGCCCTACTTCACCTTCTTCCCCTTCCTCGCGGGGGCGGCTGGCGGCGGATCGGTGAACGCGAGGCGCTTGGTCTCCTCCCACTGGCGCAGCCACCCCGCCTCCAACTCGCGCACCCGGGCCGGCTGCGCCGCGGCGAGATTGTGCTGCTCGCCGCGATCGCGGGCGAGGTCGTAAAGCTCCCAGGCGCCGTCCTTGAGGGCGACGAGCTTCCAGTCGCCCACGCGCACGGCCCGGTTGCCTTCGTGCTCCCACCAGAGGAAGTCGCGCCTCACGGCCACGTCGGCGGCAAACGCCGGCACCAGGCTCCGCCCGGGGGCGGGCGGCACCGGGTGGCCCTTGATCGCGGCGGGCTTGGTGGCGCCGGCGAGTTCGAGCACGGTCGGCACCACGTCGATCAGGTGCACCGGCGTACGGCGCAGTTCCCCCCGCGCCCCGATGCCCGCCGGCCAGTGCACCACAAACGGCGTGGCGATGCCGCCCTCGTGCACCCAGGTCTTGTGCCGGCGGAACGGCGTGTTGCTCGCGCTCGACCAGCCGGGCCCCAGGCAGAGGTAGGTCTGCTCCGAGCCCCGCGGCGCCTGCGGATCGTGCCCGCCGCCGCGCACCATGATCTCGGCGGTGGCGCCGTTGTCCGAGGCAAAGACGATGAGCGTGTTCTCGAATGCGCCCATCGCCTTGAGCTGCGCGATTACGCGGCCGATCTCGCGATCCATGCGATCGACCATCGCGGCGTGAATCGCCATCTTGGCGGCCTGAAATTCACGTTGCACCGGCGTGAGCGCGGCCCAGGGGAGCGGACGATCGACCTCGCCGGGGCCGAGGATGCGATAAGCGTCGGGGAAGTGATACGGCGGGCCGACGTCGCGTTCCATCGGCGGCAGCTCGTGCGTCACGATTCCCAGCCGCCGCTGCCGGGCGTGTCGTTCGGCGGCAATCGCGTTCCATCCCTTCGCATAGGTGTCGCGATAGCGCGCAATGTCCTCCGCCGGCGCCTGCAGCGGGAAGTGCGGCGCGATGAAGCAGAGGTACTGGAAGAAGGGGCGGCCGGGGAATTTCGCCGCATGCTCCCGCAGGTACCTGATGCTGTGCTCCGCCGTCGCGACCGTGGAGTAGAAGTTGGGGTCCGGCCCCAGCGGCGCGCCGTCGTCGGTGTTGCCCGGAGCCTTGAAGTAGTTGTTCTGCCCCGCCCCGATTTCAAAGCTGTGATCGAAGCCCGACTCGAGCGGCCGGCCGTCGAGGTGCCACTTGCCCGCATGATGCGACCGGTAACCGGCGGCCCGCAGAAACTCGGTCACCAGCGGCGCCCACGCCGGCCGCACCCCGCGACCTCCGCTGGGGATGCCGGGCACCACGTCCCGCCGCACCTGCGGGGCGTAATAACCCGTCATCACCGCCGCCCGGGAAGGCCAGCAACGGGCCGTGCTGTACGCCTGCGTGAAACGCAGCCCGCCCGCCGCCAGCGCATCGAGATGGGGCGTGGCGATCTCGCCGCCGTAGCAGCCGAGATCAGAAAAACCGAGGTCGTCGGCGAGAATCACGAGCACGTTCGGACGCGGCGCCGGGGCGGCGGACAACGCGGCCGCGAGGGAGGCGACGGCCAGGGGCGAAAGCCAGCGGGGAATCATGCCCCGACTGAGCACGGCGCGGGCGCGCCTGTCGACCGCAACCGCCCCGGTCGCCACGTCCCGGACGCAACTGCCGGCGGAAAGCAAGCAACCCGCCTCGCGGGAGGCGGGTCGCGGCGGTGCTCAGGCGGCGTGGCCGCGCAAGCCCGGGATGAGCTCGCTGCGGACGAGGTCGCGGCAGAGATCGAGGATCACTTGATCCGCGGCCTCTTCGAACGCCCGGCGCAGGCCCTCGCGGCCGAAGCCGCCGAACCAGCGCGGCAGGCTGTGGGTGTAGATTCCGAGCCGCTTTTCGCCGTACGGCGTGTGCACCGTGGCGATCAAGGTGCAGTCGATGTTGCCGATGCGGTTCATCCGCCACTCGGAGACATACAGCGAGAGCCGGTGCGGGAACTTCTGCGCGTCGTCGGGATAGCGCAGTTCCTCGACCTCGCCATCGTAACCGGAGCGAAGCAGCACGGAGCGAACGCCGTCGACAAACCACTCGGCCACGTCGTCACTGATCAGCAGGTTCCAGCTTGGCGGGGTCGTCACCTCGATCTTGAGAGTCGAGGCCGCCCCGGGGCGATCGAGGGCGGAGGCTGTGACGGTCGCGAGACCGGACAGCAGCGCCAGCGCGGCGAGACGGAGACCGGCCGTCCACCCGTGCCGGAGGGAGAGGGAATTCAGGCTCTTCATGGATACAGGGAACAGGAGGTGGATGGGCGGCCTTGTTCACCAGCCCGACCGACGCCGCCCGTGGCCCGCCGGACCGTGACATCCCTGCGCCGGCGGGAGCAACCCCGCCGGGCGCATCCAGTATGTGCATACTCCATGCCCGGAACCGGCGATTTCGCAAATTCCGGCGGCGCAATTTTCCGCCCCCGGCAGGCCGGGCCGCGGGCGGGACGCCCTGTCCCGGCCAGCGGGACGGCCTGACCCGGCGGGCCAGCGCTGGCCTTTCGCCCGGAAGTGCGTATCCGTTCCGCCGTTCCCACCCACCGATGAAACACCTCCGACTCGCCTCGACGCTCCTCCTTGCCGCCGGCCTGCCACCGCTCGCCGTCTTCGCCGCCGCCCCAGCCGGTCCGCAGGTCGCCTTCCCGGCGGCCAGCCCCGCCGCCACCCTCAAGCAGCGGGTCGGCATCACCGACATTGAAATCACCTACTCCCGCCCCGGGATGAAGGGCCGCACGATCTTCGGCGGGCTCGTGCCCTACGGCCAGATCTGGCGCACCGGAGCCGACACCGCGACGAAGATCTCCTTCAGCACGCCGGTGAAGCTCGGCGGGGCCGCGCTTGGCGCCGGCACTTACGAGCTGTTCACCATCCCCGGGGAACGCGAGTGGACGATCATCATCCACCAGCACAAGGGACAGTGGGGCACCTACTCGTACGATCAGAAGAATGACGTGGCGCGCGTGAAGGCCACCCCCGTCACCCTCCCCTCCCCGGTCGAGACGCTGGCCATCGGGCTCGCCGACCTGCGCGACACCTCCGCCACGCTGTACCTCGCCTGGGAGCGGACGCGTGTGCCGGTGAAACTCGAGATCGACACCGTCGGCCTGCTGCAACCGCAGATCGCCGCCGCGCTGCAGGCCGAGGGCAAAAAACCGTACTTCCAGGCGGCGATGTTTTACTTCAACAACAACCTCGATCTGCGACAGGCGCTCGCCTGGATCGACGCCGGCCTGGCGGAGCAGCCGGAGGCCTTCTGGATGCTCTACCGCAAGGGGCTCATCCTGGAAAAGCTGGGCGACCACGCCGGCGCCCACGCCGCCGCCCGGCAGTCGATCGAGCTCGCCGCCAAACGCAGCGGCGAGATCAAGGAGGAGTACACCCGCCTCAACCAGGCGCTCCTCGCACGGCTGAAGTAATCCGCACCTGCGCGGGCGGCGGCAGCATCCTGCCGCTGCGGCCACCCGGAAGCGGCGCCGGCGCCACCCGGCCACGCTGACCCCGGGCGACCCCGGCCAACGCGCGGGCCGGCGCGACCCGCCCGCGCGCCGCACCGTCTGAAGCGAGGTCCGGTTGCGCGCCGCCCCCGGCGACTGCACGGGAGATCACCGGGTCCGCGCAAACGGCGGTGGCAGCGGCGCGGCGGCAAACCCACCACCGACAAATCCGGCGCCGTCGGCGGCGCCCAGCGCGGCCAGGGGACGAAACCCGGGCGCGTGGTGCTCCTTGGCGTCATCCTGGGGTTGATACCCGAACCGGCCCGCGCCGGCGTCGGGGAAGAACGCGTCCGGGCAGCGCGAAACGCCATAGACCAGCTCGCACCGGACGTCGGCATGTTCGAGTCCGAGGCGGATGAGTTGCACGAGATCGCGGGCGCTGATCCAAAGCCGCTCGCGCCGGCCGTCGACGACGGCCGGATCGGCGTTGCCGATCCGGATGACCAGCGTGCGCAAGCCGAAGCGGTGCGCGTACAGCGCGCAGGCCGCCTCGCCGAAGGCCTTGCTCAGGCCGTAGAACCCATCCGGGGCGACCGGCGCCGCCGGGGAGAGCGGCGCGGGCGGGTGCAGGCCCACGAGGTGGTGGCTGCTGGCGAACACGAAACGCGGTACGCCCGCCTGCCGGCAGCCCTCCAGCAGCGCCAGCACCGCACGATAGTTGGGCCCGAGCGTATCCTCGAACGAGACGTCGGGTGCGACCAGACCGGCAAGATGCACGACGCCGGCCACGCCCGCGACCGCGCGCGCGGCGAACTCGGAATCGCCGAGATCGCCCGCGCAGACGGCCTCGTTCGGCGCCTCCGCCGCCAGCGGCGCGAGATCGCACAGGCGCAGTGCATAGCGCTCGCGCAACAACGGCCGGATCAGCCGCCCGACGCGGCCGGCGGCGCCCGTGAGGAGAACAAGTGGCTGGCTCATGGTACGCCGCCAGTCGTGCAGGTTCGCGTGGATTTGCGAGCGAAGTTCGCACGGCGGGAGATGCCGCTCTCCCCCTTCCCGCCCGCGAATTTTCTCGTCGCCCGGGCCGCGCTGCGATCCACTCGCCCTCCCATGGCCACGGGCAAAAAATTCACGTTCCTCTGCGGACCCGACGACTACCTCGTCGGCCGGGTCGGCCGCGAGCGCTTCGACGCCCTCGCCGCCGAGGTGACCGATGAATTTTCCCGCGAGATCATCAGCGGCTTCGCCGCCAACGTGGGCGAGGTTGAGGCGGCGGTGAACCGCTTCCGCGAGGCGGTGCAGACCGTGTCGATGTTCGGCGGCAGGCGCGTCGTCTGGCTCAAGGATGTCAACTTCCTCGCCGACACCGTCACCGGCCGCGCCGAGAGCACGCTCCGGCTGGTCGAGGATCTGCAGCAGATCCTCGACGCGGTGAGCCCCGGGGAAACCGCGGTCCTCGTCACCGCCGCGCCGATCGATCGCCGGCGGGCCTTTCCGAAGTGGTGCGAAAAGCACGCCGACTTCGCCCTGATCGGCGGCGAGGGCGACGGTGCCGGTGAGGCCCTGGCGGCGGTGGCCGTCGCCGAGGCGCGGGCGCTCGGCACCCGTTTCGGCCCCGGGGCGGTGGAACTGCTGCTGGCGAGGGTCGGCGCCAACACGCGCCTGATCGTGGAGGAGACCCGCAAGCTGGCCAGTTTCGCGGGCGACGGCGCGGCAATCGAAGAGGCGTATGTTGCCGACCTCACGCCCAACGTCGCCGAGGGCGACTTCTTCGAGGCCGCGGAGCGTTTCTTCAGCGGCGACCTCCCGCGCACCCTCGCCGCCCTGCACCACCACTTTTTCACCGGGGGCGATGCCCGTCCGATCCTCTCCGCCCTGCAGAACCGCAACCGCATCCTCCTCCAGGTGCGGGCGCTGGTGGACGCGGGAGAAGCGCGACTCGGCCCGCGCGGGCTCGACGGCCTGCCCCGCGCCGCCGAAACCTACCAGCGGCACTTCACCGGAGCCACCGAGAAGAGTTCGTTCAACCTCTTTTCGCAAAACGCCTGGTACGTGGGTAAACTCGCCGGCAGCGCGAAGCTGCCGACGCTGCGCCGCCTGATCGACAACCAGCGCGAGTTTCTCGTCGCCTTCGAGGAGATCATCCGCCGTCCCGACGAACCGGAGGAGGTTCTCCGCGAGATGACGGTGCGCTGCCTGACCTCCTGATCGCCCGCCGCCCGGGCCGCGAACGCTCTGCCCCACCGAATCCTCGCTGGAGGTGGAGAGCCGGAAAGCCAGGAATCCTTGAGTTCCTGATTTCCAGATGGGCTTCCCCTGAATCCGGGACTCAGGAAATCAGGAGGAAGAGACAGGGTCTGTTTCCTGCCTTCCGGCTTTCCTCATCGATCCCCCTCGCATCGGGAGACCGGCGATCCGTACCCCGATTTTCCGTTCGCCTTGCGCGAACGCGTATCCATAAACCCCGGCTCTTTGCCGTGAACGAGCCGCCCTCTCCCGCCCCCGCCGCCACCCCGATCCCCAACGTCCTCGCCGAACGCTACGCGTCCCGCGGCATGAAGGAAATCTGGTCGCAGCACGGGCGCGTCGCCCTGGAGCGCGACTTCTGGATCGCGGTGATGAAGGCCCAGCGCGATCTCGGCGTGCCCATCCCCGCCGAAGCCATCAAGGACTACGAGCGCGTGCGCTCCCAGATCGATCTCGCCGCGATCGACAAGCGCGAGCGCGTGACCCTCCACGACGTCAAGGCCCGCATCGAGGAGTTCTCCGACCTCGCCAAGCGCCAGTTCATCCACCTCGGCCTCACCAGCCGCGACCTCACCGAAAACGTCGAACAGCTCCAGGTCTACCGCGCCCTCAAGCTCGTGCACTACAAGGCCGCGGCCGCGCTCCTCGCCCTCGCCCGCCAGGCCGAGTCCCATCGCGACCTGATGATCACCGGCCGCACCCACAACGTGCCGGCCCAGCCCACGACGCTCGGCAAACGGCTCGCCATGTTCGGCCAGGAGTTGCAACTCGCCTACGCCCGGCTCGGCGACCTCCTCGAACGCTACCCCGTGCGCGGACTCAAGGGCGCCGTCGGCACCCAGCTCGACCAACTCACCCTGCTCGGAGGCGACTCCGGCAAAGTCGACCAGCTCGAGACCCGCGTCCTCAAACATCTCGGCTTCCGCGCCTCCCTCCTCGCCGTCGGCCAGGTTTACCCGCGCAGCCTCGACTTCGAGGTCGTTTCCGCCCTGCACCAGATCGGCGCCGCCGCCGCGAGCTGCGCCACCACGATCCGCCTGATGGCCGGCGCCGGACTGCTCACCGAAGGCTTCCAGGCCGGCCAGGTCGGCTCTTCCGCCATGCCGCACAAGGTCAACGCCCGCAATTGCGAGCGCATCTGCGGCTTTACCACCATCCTCGGCGGCTACGTCGCCATGACCGCCGCCCTCGCCGGCCACCAGTGGAACGAAGGCGATGTCTCCTGCTCCGTGGTGCGACGCGTCGCCCTGCCCGACGCCTTCTTCGCGATCGACGGCGCCCTCGAGACCTACCTCACCGTGCTGCGCCAGATGGAGGTGTTTCCCGCCGCGGTCGGCGCCGAGAACGAACGCAACCTGCCCTTCCTCGCCACCACCACGATCCTCATGGAGGCCGTCAAGGGCGGCGCCGGCCGCGAGACCGCCCACGAAGCCATCAAGGAACACGCCCTCGCCGCCGCCCAGGCGCTGCGCTCCGGCGGCGGCGATTCCGACCTGCTCGGCCGCCTCGCCGGCGATCGCCGCATCGGCCTCGGCAAACGCGCCCTCCAGGCCATCCTCGCCGAAAGCGCCCGCTTCGTCGGCGCCGCCCCCCATCAGGTCGACGAATTCCTCGCCGAGGTGAAACCCCTGGCGAAGAAGCACCGCGGCGCCGCCGACTATCAACCCGGCCGCCTGCTCTGAATTTGAGTTTGCCACGCTGAAAGGCGGCGCGCTTTCTTGCCCGTTCACGTTCTGCAACCCTTTCATCATACACAGCCATGGCTGAACTCGTAGGAAACGTCTTGGTAGGCCAGTCCGGCGGCCCCACTTCCGTCATCAACGCCAGCGTCGCGGGGATCGTCTCCGAGGCCCTGAACCACGAATGCATCGAGGAAGTCTACGGTGCCCTCAACGGCGTCCTCGGCATCCTCCAGGAGGATCTCATCGACCTCGCCTCCGAGTCCCAGCAGCAAATCCGCGCCCTCCGCCACACCCCCGGCGCCGCCCTCGGCACCTGCCGGTACAAACTCAAGAAACAGCAGGACTTCGACCGCGTCCTCGAGGTGTTCAAGGCGCACAACATCCGCTACTTCTTCTACATTGGCGGCAACGACTCGCAGGACACCGCCGACAAGATCTCCAAGCTCGCCCAGCAGCAGGGTTACGATCTGCGCGTCATCGGCGTGCCCAAGACCATCGACAACGACCTGCCCATCACCGACCACACCCCCGGCTACGCCAGCGCGGTAAAATACATCGCCACCAGCGTCCGCGAAGTCGCCTGCGACAACGAAGCCATGGGCCAGGGCGATCTCGTCTCCATCATCGAGGTCATGGGCCGCAGCGCCGGCTGGCTCGCCGCCGGCGCCGCCCTCGCCAAACGCCGCGACCACCCGCACGATCCGCCGCACCTCATCCTCCTCCCCGAGGTCTCCTTCAACCAGGAGAAGGTTCTCGAGGACATCCGCCGCACCCTCAAGCGCGAGAAGTTCTGCCAGATCGTCGTCGCCGAGGGCCTCGTCGATGCCGACGGCAATTACCTCGCCGCGGAAGCCCAGACCGACGCCTTCGGCCACGCCCAGCTCGGCGGCGCCGGCGATGCCCTCGCCGAAATCATCGGCCAGAACATCCCCGGCGTGAAGGTGCGCGTCGCCAAACCCGGCCTCCTCCAGCGCTGCGCCGCCCACGCCGCTTCCAAGACCGACGCCGACGAGGCGTTCCTCGCCGGCCAGGCCGCCGTCAAGGCCGCCGTCAACGGCGAGAACGACAAGATGGTCATCCTGCTCCGCGGCGACGGCGACCACTACACCACGGAGACCAGCCTCGCCCCGCTGGCGGACGTCGCCAACGGCGTGAAGAAACTCCCCCGCGAGTGGATCAACGAGGACGGCGTCAGCATGAACTTCCAGTTCCTCCGCTACGCCCAGCCCCTCATCCAGGGCGAAGTCGCGGTGCCCCACGAGAACGGCGTACCGGTCTTCGCGCGCCTCGACAAGGTGCGGATCGACCGAATGCTCCCGTCGTACGACGTCTGAGCGCTCCCCCGCCTCCCGCCTCCCGGCGCCGCTTTCCCGCGGCGCCTTTTTTTTGGGGGAGCGTGGACGTATCGCCGGAGGGCGATCATCCGCCCACCGCGCACCGCGACCCTGGCCGCCGACAGTTAAGGGAGACGCGCCCCCCCACTCGCGCCCGCCCTGCCGCCTTGCCAGCCTCCGGCCCCTTCCTACGCTCCGCCACCCCACATGATGGCCTCCCCCCTCCGGGGTGCCGCCTGGCTGCTCGCCCTCCTCCTCCCCGCCGCCACCACGCTCCGCGCCGTCGAACTCGATGCCGACGGCGACGACCCGCCCCCCACCCCGCGCGGGCGTATCAAGAATCCAGGCACACGGGTCGCGGCCCCGGCAATCGCCCCCGCCTCCGACGAGGGCGCGCAGGCGCTGAAGCGCATGCAACTGCCCCCCGGCCTCGAGGCAAAACTTTGGGCCGCCGAGCCCATGCTCGCCAACCCCGTCGCCTTCACCTTTGACGAACGGGGCCGCATCTTTGTCGCCGAGACCTACCGCTACCGCTCCAGTGTCCTCGATATCCGCGACTACCTTTGGATGCTCGAGGACGAACTCGCCTGCCGCACCGTCGAGGACCGCGCCGCCCTGATCCAGAAGGCCTTCGGGCCCGCCGGCGAAAAGGAACTCGCGATCGAAGGCGAGATCGTGCGCCTCCTCGTTGACACCGACGGCGACGGCATCGCCGATCGCAGCAGCGTCTACGCCGACGGTTTCAACTCCCCCCTCGACGGCATCGGCTCGGGCGTCCTCGCCCGCCGCGGGGAGGTCTGGTTCACCAATATTCCCAGCGTCTGGCGCTTTCGCGGCCGCGACCGCGCCGAGACGCGCACCGAGATCAGCCGCGGCTACGGCGTGCGCTTCAATTTCACCGGCCACGACCTCCACGGCCTCGTCTTCGGCCCCGACGGCAGGATCTACTTCAGCAACGGCGACCGCGGCGCCACCGTGCAGACGAAGGAGGGCGCCACGATTGCCGTGCCCGACGAAGGCGCCATCTTCCGCTGCCTCCCCGACGGCTCGCAGCTCGAACTGTTCGCCACCGGCCTGCGCAACCCGCAGTCGCTCGTGTTCAACGAATACGGCGACCTCTTCACCGGCGACAACGACTGCGACCACGGCGACGAGGAGCGCTTCGTGCACGTCCTCGAAGGCGGCGACAGCGGCTGGCGCGTCGGCTACCAGTTCGCCCCGCTCGGCAGGGCCGGCCCGTGGAACACCGAGCGCCTCTGGCACCCGCGCCATCCCGGCCAGCCCGCCTACCTCGTCCCGCCAATCTGCAACGTCGAGGACGGCCCCTCCGGCATCGAGTATTACCCCGGCACCGGACTTAACCCGTCCTACCGCGGCCACTTCTTCTTCACCCACTTCAAAGGCGCCGCCTCCAGCAGCGGCATCTTCACCTACACGCTCAAGCCCCAGGGCGCCTCCTACGAAATCGCCGACTCCAAGCCTTTTCTCACCCACGCTCTCCCCACCGATGTGAAATTCGGCCCCGACGGACGCCTCTACACCTCCGACTGGCACACCGGCTGGCCCAAGTCCCAGCGCGGGCGCATCTACGCCCTCAGCGATCCCCGCCACGCCGCCGACCCGCTCATCGCCGAAACCCGCGCGCTCATCGGCGGCGACTGGACGAAGCGTCCCAACGCCGAACTCGCCCGCCTGCTCGGCCACGTCGACTGGCGAGTGCGCCTCGAGGCCCAGTTCACCCTCGCCGAACGCCGCCGCACCGGACTCCTCACCCTGATGGAAGTCGCCCGCCAGACGAACGCCCCCGCCCTGGCCCGACGCCACGCCGTCTGGGGCCTCGGCCAGCTCGCCGCCTCCGACAAGAACGCCCTCACCCCGGTGCGCTCCCTCCTGCGTGACGCCGACCCCGAGATTCGCGCCCAGGCCCTGCGTGTCCTGGGCGACGCCCGCTCCACCGCCGACGCCGGCGCCTTCATTGCCTCGCTCAAGGACGCCAGCGCCCGCGTGCGCTATTTCGCCGCCCAGGCGCTCGGGCGCATCCGCCACACCGCCGCCGCTCCCGCCCTGCTCGCAACCCTCCGCGCCAACCGCGACGAGGACGCCGCGCTGCGCCACGCCCTCGTCATGGGTCTCGCCGGCGGAGCCAACCGCACCGCCCTCCTGGCCGCCGCGCAGGACTCTTCCCCCGCCGTGCGACTTGGCGCCCTGCTCGCCCTGCGCCGTCTCCAGAGCCCGGAGACCGCGAAGTTCCTCGCCGATGCGGAGCCCGCCCTCGTGCGCGAGGCGGCCCTCGCCATCAACGATGCGCCAATCCCCACCGCCTACCCGGCGCTTGCCACCCTGCTCGACCGCCCCGACCTCACCGACGAACCCGTCCTCTTCCGCGCTCTCAACGCCCACTTCCGCCTCGGCGAGGCCGCCAACGCCCGGGCCCTCGCCGCCTACGCCGCCCGCGCCGACGCTCCCGAGCGCGCCCGCGCCGAGGCCCTCGCCCAGCTCGCCCAGTGGCCCAAGCCCCTCCAACGCGATCGCCTCGTCGGCGTCTGGCGCCCGACCGCGACCCCGACCCGCGATCGCGCCGTCGCCGTCGCCGCGATCGAACCCATTGTCCCCGCCCTCCTCGCCGCGGGAACCCCGCCCGCCGTCCAGGCCGCCGCCCTCACCGCCCTGCAGTCCCTTGAAGTGCCCGGCGCCGCCGACACCCTCCTCGCTGTCCTGCGCGACGATCGGCAGAGCGGCAACACGCGCGCCGCCGCCCTCGCCACCCTCGACCGCCTCAAACACCCGCGCCTGGCCGAGGCCGTGCAACTCGCCGGCGGCTCCGGCGACTCCACCCTGCGACTCGCCGCGCTGCCGATCGCCTCGCGGCTTTCCCCCGCCACCGCCGCCCCGGTGCTCGCCAACCTCGTCGCCCGCGGCAGCCTCACGGAGAAGAAGACCGCCTTCCGCGCCCTCGGATCGCTGCGTCATCCTTCCGCCAATACGCTGCTCGCCGCCCAGTTGCGCGAGCTCGCCGCCGGCCGTCTCCCCGCGGAGGTCCACCTCGAACTGCTCACCGCCGCCGGGCGCCGCAACGACCCCGCCATCAAGCGGCTGCTTGCCGAACGCGAATCCGCCCTCGCCGCCAGCGGCGACCCGCTCGCGCCCTTCCGCGCCGCCCTGGCCGGCGGCAGCGAGGAACGTGGCCGGCGGATCTTCGAAAACCAGCCCGTGATGTCCTGCATCCGCTGCCACCGCGCCGGCGCCGATGGCGGCGAAGCCGGCCCCGACCTTGCCGAAATCGGCGCGAAGCTGTCGCGCGAAAAACTCCTCGAGGCCATCGTCAGGCCCAACGCCACCATCGCCGCCGGCTACGACACCCTCGTCGTCACGCTCCAGGACGGCGACGCCGTCGCCGGCATCGTCGCCGCCGAAACCGCCGACACCCTCACCCTCCGCAACACCGACAACCAGCTTGTGCCAGTCAAGAAGTCCGCCATCGCCAAGCGAGAGAGCGCCCCCTCCGGGATGCCCGAAATCTACGGCGCCATCCTCTCGCCGGCCGAGCTGCGCGACGTCGTCGAATACCTCGTCAGCTTGCGGGACCAGGCCACGCGCCTCGACACCAGGGTGCCTCGCGCCCTCCGCGGCCTCCCGCCCGCCCCGCGCCGGTAGCCGGCGCGCCTCGCGCTTCTCCCGAAGCGGCCCACGGGTACGCGGAATCGACGCCCGCGCCACGGGGCCCGACTCGGGGAAGACGGGATCCGCTGCCGTCCCGCCCCCGGCACCGGCGCCCGCTCGATCTCCCGCCGCGTCCGCACTTCCGCCCGCGCGGCGTCACGAACCCAGTCCGAGGAGCTTGCGCACCAGCGGCTCCAGGCGTTCGCCGCGCGCATTCGTGTCGACCACCTTCCCCTCCCGGTCGAGCAGGAACATCGCCGGAATGCTGCGGATGTTGTAGGCGCGCCCGAATTCGTTTTCCCAATACCGGCCGTCGTAGTGCTGCGGCCACGGCATGCCCCGCTCCTTCGTGAACGCCAGCAGCTTCGCCTTGGCGGCCGCCAGCTTCGCCGCCGCCTGCTCGGCAGTGTCCCGCGGCTGGCCGGCGTACCGCGGGTTGCGCTGCGCCGCCTCGTCGATCACCCCCGAATTCTCGAACGAGATCCCCACGATCTCGAATCCCTGGCCGTGGTAGGCTTCGTACACCCGGATCAGGTTCGGCAGTTCGCGGATGCAGGGGCCGCACCACGTGGCCCAGAAATCGATCAACACGACCTTGCCCCGCAGCTTCGCCACGTCGACCTCGCGGCCGTCCGCCGCCGTGAACTTCATCTCCAGCGGCGTCGTGCGCAGCCGCGCCACCCGCAACTCCGCTGCCGCCTGGCTCGCAATTGCGGGATCCTCCGACTGCGCCAGCCGCGCCAGCGCCGCCTCGCCCGCCACCGGGTCGGCCTGGCTGAGCAGCCGCGCGTGCGCGAAACGCAGCATCGGCAGCGCGCGGGACTCCGGGAAGCGCGCGGCCAGCGCGTCGATCTTGGCCTGCGCCGCGCCCGGCGCGGGGCGTTCCTCCTCGGACTGCCGCTCCAGCTCGGTCAACGCCCCCGCCACCAGGATGCCCTCGCGCGCGGCGGCGGGCAGATCCGCCCGCGCCAGCGCGGCGGCGAGGCGCCCTTCGAAGGCCTTGGTGTAGCCCGCACGCTCACCCTCGGGCAGGCGCTCGGCGAGCCGGGCCAGCGCCGGCAGCAAGCCCTGCGTCCGGGGTTCCTCCGGGAAGCCCAGGAAAAACGCGAACCCGGCTTCCAGCGCCTTCGCGCCGTCCGGCGTTGGCGTGACAATCGCGTCCCGCGCCGCCTCGAAGGCGAGATCGGCGGGCGACTTTTCGGCGGCGGTCAGCACCGCCGCGGCGAACAGCCCGGGGAGGGGCAGGAACCGGAAACTTCGAAGCAAGGAGGGAAACGGCATGGCGAGGGCGGGAACGACCGCCGCGCATCCGCCGAGGATCTGCGTCCGAACGCCCCCGACCGCGCACCCTGACAGCCCGCCGCCCGACTGCAACCCCGCGACGACACCCTGCCCCGCGACCGTCCCGGCCGTCGCCGCTCGTCATCCCGCCGATGACAACCACTCCCTCGCTCCCTCCGCGCCGGCCGAGCGGACAGTTCCGCTCGTTCACACTCATGGCGAGGAGGGCAACAGGGCGCCACGCGCTCGCGGCTGGCGCTGGCGCCCCTCGCCCCCGCCGTTTGTCACGGATTACGTGACAAAGCCTGCCTGGCCTCCACTCCGCCGTCCGGGTTGATTTGTCACGGATTGCGCGACGTGCGGGCCGGGCAGTTCGTCATCCAATGGATGACCAGCGGGCCGGTGCCGGTCCGGCGGGACGGACCGCGGGATGGACAATTTGGCGCCCCCGCCTCAAGGTGATCGCACCTTCCCCCTCCGAATCCGACCCGCCCTCCGGTCAACCCTTCCCACCATGCGCCCCTCCTCCTCCCTGCCCCAAGCCCGCCGCGAATTCCTCCGCCACTCCGCCATGGGCGTTGGCGGGTTCCTCCTCGCCACCCGGAGCCTGTCCGCCGCGACGCCCACGCAACGCTGCGATCCGTTCGCCACCGTGAAGCTCGGCAAGACGTCGCTCCAGACGTCGCGTTTCTGCCTCGGCACCGGCATGAGGGGAGGGAAACGCGAGTCGAACCACACGCGCATGGGTCGGGAAAAATTCGCCGCGTTGATCCATGGTGCCTTCGACCGCGGCGTCCGGCTGTTCGACCTCGCTGATCTCTACGGCACGCATCCCTACGTGGTTCCGGCGCTGCACGACATCCGGCGCGACCAGTACCAGATTTGCAGCAAGATCTGGTTCCGACCGGGGGGCATCCCGGAGCCGGAGCGGCCTGACGCCGACGTGGTGGTGGAGCGCTTCCTCAAGGAACTGAAGACCGACTACATCGACCTGCTGCTGCTGCACTGCGTCGTCTCGCCGAAGTGGCCCGAAGAGCTGGCGAAGCAGATGGAGATCATCGCCCGGCTGAAGCAAAAAGGGGTGGTCCGCGCCCACGGCGTGTCCTGCCATTCCCTCGCCGCGTTGGAGCGGTGCGCTGACGAACCCTGGGTCGACTCCGTGCACACGCGCATCAACCCCTACGGCATGAGCATGGATGGTCCCCCCGAGAAGGTGGTGCCCGTGCTGCAGCGCATCCACGCCGCCGGCAAGGGCGTCGTCGGCATGAAGATTGTCGGCGAGGGCCGGCTGCGCAACGAACCGGAAAAGCGCAGCGAGTCGGTGCGCTTTTCGCTCGGGCTCGGCTGCGTGGACGTGTTCAACGTCGGCTGCGAATCGATGGGCGAGATCGACGATCTCTCCGCCCGGATGCGCGAGGTGCGGCTGCCGGCGTAAGCGCCACCCGTCACGTCGCGAGGCGCGATTGGCTCACTGCGAGCGAAGGTAGGATGCGCAAGCTCGCAACCACCGGCCAATCGGCCGGCGCGAGGTCCCAGCCGTCCAGCGTGTCGAGCGAACACCAGGCCAGCGCGTCATGCTCGTGCGGGTGCGGCGGCGCGCTGGCGGGCGCAAGGCGGCAGAGGAACGGTAGCATTTCGATGGTCACCGTCCCGTAGTCGTGGGTGAACCGGGGCAGGGCGCGCGCGATCTCCACCGCGATGCCGAGCTCCTCCCGCAACTCGCGCGCCAGCGCCGCCTCCGGGGTCTCGCCCGCCTCGATCTTCCCGCCTGGGAACTCCCACTTCAACGCCAGATGCTTGTGCGCCGGCCGCCGGGCGAGCAGCACGCGGCCGGCGTCATCGGCGATCACGGCGGCAACCACGGGTACAGGCGGGCAGGGGGACATGCCGCCAGCCTGCACGGCCGGTCGGCCCGCCGGCGACACCAAAGCCGCAGGGCGCAGACGTATCGCCGCCGGCGATCGTCCGCGAGCCAGAAAGGCCCACCTCCTTCCCCATCCGCCAGATAACGGGATGCTCCCGTCCCGCGCAGCCGTTGCGGAAAGAATGCCAAACCCCGCGCGCTTTCCGAACTTGAACCCGACCCGCCTCCGTCAGCCAGATGTCGGTTGCCATTCCGGCGCTTCCTCGCCGCACCAACCCGCTCCCCGGGCTCCCTCCCTCTTCCGCCATGAAAGCCCCCCTGTCCCGCCGCCAGTTTCTCGAACTCTCCGCCGCCGCGGCCGCCGCCGGACTCGTCCTGCCCGTCCTGCCGTCCTGCGCGACCGCACCCCGCGTGCGGCGCCCCGCCCCCAACTCCCGCATGACCATGGCGATGATCGGCTTCGGCACCATCGCCCACTCGAGCTGCCTGAACTTCCTGGGCGACGAGCGCGTACAGATGATCGCGGTCGCCGATCCCGTGTCCGAGCTGGGCAACTACGGTTACAAGGGCGAGCTGCGCGGGGGCCGGCTCGCGGGTCAGAAGAAGATCGAGGCCTATTACGCGGAGCACGCCAAGGGCGGAAAATTCCGCGGCGTGAAGGTGTACGAGGACTTTCGCGAGATGCTCGACCGCGAGGATCTCGACGCGGTCTACATCGCCACGCCGGATCACTGGCACTGCGCCGTCGCCCAGATCGCCGCCCGCCGCGGAAAACACATCTACGGCCAGAAGCCGCTCGCCCTCACCGTCGAGGAGGGCCGCCGCATCGCCGACGTCGTCAAGCAGACCGGCGTCACCTGGCAGACCGGCAGCCAGCAGCGCAGCTCGATCCACTTTCGCACCGCCTGCGAATACGTGCGCAACGGTCGGCTGGGCAAATTGCAGAAAGTCACCGTCGGCCTTCCCGGCGGCCACACCAACTGGTCGCAACTCGCCGACCGCAAGGCTCCCGCGACACCGCCGAAGGAGCTCAACTGGGATCTCTGGCTCGGCCCCGCGCCCGAGCGGCCCTACATCCCGGCGCTGCTCCAGCTCAACTGGCGCCACAACTGGGATTTCTCCGGCGGCATGATCACCGACTGGGGCGCGCACCACCTCGACATCGTGCAATGGGCCCTCGGCACCGACGCGACCGGCCCCGTGCGCCTGGAGAACATCACCGCCAAACTCCCGCCGCAGACCGATCTCTACAACACGCCGCCGGAGTACGCCTTCGACGTCGTCTACGCTGACGGCCTGCGCGTGAGCGTGTCGAACCAACACACCGAGGGCATCCGCTTCGACGGCGAAGGCGGAAAGTCGATCTTCGTGAAACGCGACCGGCTCGACTTCAAGCCCGACACCCTGCGCGCCGACAAGATCCGCGACGGCGAGGTGCGCCTCTACGAGAGCAAGGTGCAGGAGTACAACTTCGTCGACTGCGTCTACAGCGGGAAGGCTCCGATTTCGCCGCCCGAGACCTCGCACCGCGCGATCACGATCTCGCACCTCGCCAACATCGCGATCCGCCTCGGCCGCACGAGTGTCCGCTGGGACCCGGCGCGCGAGCGCTTCGTCAACGACCCCGCCGCCGACGCCCTGCTCTCGCGCCCGATGCGGAAGAAGTACGCCGTCTGACGCGTCAGGGAGCGCGGACGTATCGCCGCCGGCGAGCGTCCGCGCCGGGGGCTTCGCCACGGCCGCAGCGATGACGATCTGTCGGGGCCAGCCCGTTTCCTTTTACCGACCCACCCCGCCGAGAACTGTAAACGGCAACAGGCTGCCTCCCCTGCCGGTTCCCGATCCCGTCTTCGCCTCCGGTGTACAACCGTCGGGTTACACCGGCAGTCGGCGGACGTAGTCGCGCACCCGGTCGCAGACTGCGTCGAGGGCAGGCTTCCGTTCGCGACAAAACGCAAACACCTCCGGAAGACGGGTGCCGGCGTAGTCGTGGGCGACCTCATTGCGCACGGACTTCATCTCCCGCAGAGTGGCGGCGGAGGCGACGAAACCTCGTCGTTCCGCCCCGTTGACGACATCAAGGAGAGTCCCGGGCGGCTTCAATTCCACCCGGTCGAGGCCGCGCAGAACCTTGCTGACCAGTAAATCAACCGTGCGCGCAAACCGGCTCGTAAACGCCTCCGCGCTTTCTAGCTGGGCATCCGAGATCGCCTGCAGGTTTGCGGGCAGGTCTCGCACCCGTTCCGCAGAATAGTCGAGGTGCCGTCTCGCGGCCTCGAGCTCGACCAACGCCTGTTCCAGGAGGCGGCGGGTGGTGGCGAGGTTCACAGCCTGATGCCCGTCTCCCTCGCCAAGGCGGCGAGCGGTTCCGCCAGGTTCTCCCGCCTCCGCACCACGAGGTCCAGTCGCTGCCAGCCGATGCGATCAAGGATGCCGCTGCGCAGCCGAAGCTCGTCTGAGAACGCGATGCGGTCGGAGACGACCAGCAGGTCGATGTCGCCTCCCCGAGCCTCGTCGTTCACCCGGGATCCGAAAAGCCAGACCTCGGCTTGCGGATCAGCCCGTCCGACTTCGTCGCGGATGGCTTGTACCGCCTCGGGAGCGAGTCTCATCCCTTCAACGTGTGTCTCTCTGTCGGAGCGGTCAAACCTGCAGTATCGCAGCCCTCCCGTCTGCCGGGCGCCCGCGTATTCCAGATTCGCTTTGCTGTCGTCCGCCTCGGGAACCGGGTGATCGCAGCGCCAAACGCCAGCCGAACGGCGCCACGGGAATCCGTCGCCCTGTCGCGGGTTGTGGCATGGCCCCGTGGTCCCGGCCCCTACACCCCCGCCACTTCCCATCCCGCACGGTAGGTGCGGCGCAGGAGGCGGTTGGCCTCGGCCGAATTTGGAATCCTCAGCGCGGCCGGGTCCCACCGCAGCGTCGTATCCGGCACGCGAATCGCCACGGTGCCGAGGATGATCGCCTCGGCCATCGGGCCGCTCTGGCCGAAGTGCGACTCCGGCTGCCGCCCGCTGATGCAGCCGTCGACAAAGTGGTGGTAATGGTTGCGCGGCTCGAAGGTGGTCCGCGCGCGCGCCGCAAATTTCTCCCGCGGCAGGAGACGGGCGCCCGACGTGTGCGGCAGCAGCAGCGCACCCTCGGTGCCAAAGACGATCGCCGCCTCGCCGGGGTAGGTCTTGAATCCGTCGGCGCGGGCGAGCGCCTGCGCCTCTTCGGGCGGGTACTTGTCGCCGTCGTACCACTCGACGGTGAGCTCCTTGCCGGCAGTGAGCGCGTTGCCGGGAAAAGTCCACGTGATGTGGTTCATCTGCGGCCAGGTGTCGGCGCGCCGCGCGGGCGACTGCCGCCACGACTCCTGCACCTCGGCGCGCACCGCGAGCGGCGCGGTGAGACCGAGGCCCTTCCACACGGCGTCGAAAATGTGGCAGCCGATGTCGCCCGACCAGCCGGTGCCGAAATCGAGCCACGAACGCCAGATCATCGGGTGGTAGATCTTGGGTGCGTAGGGCCGCACCGGCGCGGTGCCGAGCCAGAGGTCCCAGTCGAGCCCCTCGGGCACGGGCGCCGCCTCCGCCGGACGCGGGCCGACCAGCCGGTACCGCTCCACGGCGCCGGGCCGGTTGGAGCAGAGGATGACGCGCGTGACCTTGCCGATCACGCCCTCGCGCAGCCACTGCACGGCCTGGCGGTCGCCCGGACCGGAGGCGTGCTGCGTGCCGAGCTGCGAAACGACGCCGGACTCCTGCGCCGCCCGCGTGAGGGCGCGGCACTCGGCGACGTCATGGCAGAGCGGCTTCTGGCAATAGACGTGTTTCGCGGCCCGCATCGCGGGCAGCGCGATGGCGGCGTGCATGTGGTCGGGCACGGAGACGTTGACCGAGTCGATGCGATCTCCCTCCTGCGCGAGCAGCTCGCGCCAGTCGGTGTAAAGGCGCGCGCCGGGCACCTGCGCGGCGGCGGCCTGCAGCCGCTGGCGATCGACGTCGCAGAGGGCGACGACCTGACAGCGCGGATGCGAAAGGAAATTCTTGAGATCGTTGCCGCCCATGCCGCCCACGCCGATGCAGGCATGGTTCAGCTTTTCGTTGGGCCCGATGCGCCGCGCGCGGCGGGCGGCCGGGGCGGGCGTCGTACAGCCTGGTAGCAACGACCAGGAAGCCGTCGCGGCGGCGGCGGTGGCGACGGTGGACGTTTGCAGGAAAGCGCGGCGGGTGCAGGGAACGGAAGCGGAGCGGGGCATGAGGCGGAGGAGGGAGGGACAGAGAGGAGGAGAGACAGGGAGACGAGGTACGCGGCAGGGGCTGAGAGAGCGACATCCTTACTGCTCCCGCGCGCAGCGTCAGTACGAAAGGCGCACGCCCGATGCAAATTGCCGCAGCTCCCGCGCGGCAACCGGGATGCCCTCGATTCGCTTCGCACCGCCTCGTGACGATAGGTAGGTCACGGTAGGGCGCGGACTCCGCTCCGCGCCGGCGCTTTCGTATCTGTATTCCCACACCCGACGGCGGCCAGCGGAGTGGCCGCCCTACCGGATCGATTCTCCTTTGGTTGCGGCATCGAGCCGCGCGATGCATTCCCCGCTTCAGCGGTTGTCGAAGTAGATCCCGCCTCCCGCGTTACTCCGGCGCGGATCGTTGCGATCCGCCAGATAGAAGGAGACGTGAAACTCGCCCGCACTGCGCATCGGCGCCACGAGGGCGAACTCGCCGCTCCCCTGCGCGATCTTCCGACGCTGCGTCGGCGACCACGCACCGCGCCCGGCAGGCCCGCTGGCGGTGAGCGACAGGGCGAGCGTCGCTTCGGCCGCAGAGGCCAGGGTGTAGGTGCCCAGCACGAGGTAGGTGCCGCCCGGTTCAAGTCGGGGGCGGTTGCCGCGCACGAGGCGAATCGTGATCTGGTCGCCACGGGAAAAACCTCCGGAAGCGAGCCAGGTTTCGACCGGAATGAGATGGGGGAAGTCAGCTTCCGACGGCACTGAGGCGGCAGGCGCGCCGCCGCCGGTCTGCGCCGGCAGCACGGGCGCGCCAACGGCAAGGGCAAGGGACAAGACGGACCAGGCGGACAGGGAAGAGTGGGATTTCATGGGCGGCTTCCTTTCTCGGGTGGAGGGTTGAAACGGAGGCAAAGTCGGGTCGGGTCAGGGCGGCATTGGTGTCTGGCGAGCGGCAAACTCAGCCAGCACCGCCACCTGCCGCGCATCGAGGAAACGGTTCGCTTCCCTGACCACCGCTTCCCAGTCGATTCGCGCTCGCGTGCCGATGTCCGTCGGCCGGACGCGTTCCGGATGGTCGTGGGCGGCCACGGCCTGGATCAGCCGTTTCACCTGTTCCGCCGAAAGCTCGACTGCGGCGGCGGAGAATTCAGGCACCAACCGCGCCACGAAGCCGTCGCGGTAAAAGATTGTCCGCATGTAATCGGTGTAGGCCTGATAACCGTCCGCCCCGAGCAGTTCGCGCAGCTCGCGCGTGATCGGCGCATAAAGCTGGCCGCGCAACTGCTCGACGCCGCGCGTGCCTCCGCTCGCACCCGCGGCCCGCACTGCGGCCTGCAGATCTTCCCGCGCCAGTCCCTGCTGAATCAACAGCTCCACAAATCGCTCCCGTTGCGCGGTCGTCAGGCCGCGTTCGTCGAGGAAGGGCCCGTAGCGCCGGTGCAGGTCGACCTTCTGCGCTTCGATTTCGGGCGTCGCCGGCAGGGGCGCGAGCGGCGCTGGCGGCAGCTCCGCCCGCGGTGTGACGTACGGATTCGGCTCCGGCAGCACCGGCAGAATCGATGTCGGAGCAGATGCCGGGGCCCCGTTCGACCGCGCCGCCCGGACGTCTCTCCCGGAGGTGGACGAGCCAGGCACCGCAACGGGAGCACCCGGAACCGCGTCCGCCGCGGCAAGCACGGCCACCTGCCGGTGCAACGCGGCGTTCTCTTTCTGCAGGGCCGCGGCGCGCTGCTGCTGGCTCACCCAGCCCACCGCGCCGCCCGCCGCCACCAGCGCGAGACCGGCCTGCAGTTTGCCGGCGGTCAGGAAGGCTGCGATTCCCGTGGCCGCGCCCCCGCCGGCGACGAGCGCCGCACCTGTCACCGCACCGGCCAGACCCGGCGGAACCGCGCCGATCGCCTGCTGGGCCAGCAGCGCCGCGAGGGCGGCCGCGGACGAGTGGATGCCGTGCGGACGCAGGTGCTCCCGGAGCCGGTCGAGGGCGCGCTCGACCCGCTTGCGGGCGGCATCCTCGTGCAGGCCGATCGCGCGACCGACTTCCGCGAAGGGCAGGCCCTGGAAGAAGCGCAGCAGCACCGCTTCGCGATCGCGTTCCTCCAGTCGATCCATCGCCGCGTCGAGCACCGGCCGGAGTTGCGACCAGTCCGCCGCCGCCTCCGGCTCCTGGGCAATCGGGTTCATCGTCTGCGCCAGTTGTTCGCGGGCCCGCCGCCGGTTCTCCGCCCGGATCATACTGACGACCTCGTTGCGGGTGGCCGTGTAGAGCCACGCGGTAAGAGACGGGTGGCGCACCAGCCGTGCGGCGTGGCGAGCGACGGCGCAGAAGACCTGTTGCGCGACGTCCTCCGCCCGATGCGAGTCGCCCCCGAGCCGGCGCAACGCGGCCCCATGCACCAGCGGCAGGTGCCGGCGTACCAGTTCGGCAAACGCCTCCGCCGATCGCTCGGCGGCGTAGCGGCGCAGCAGGGTGGCATCATCGTTCATGGAATTCACCCCCATTAACGCCGCCGGTCGTCAAAACGGACAGAAAATCACCCGCCCGCCGCCCGGACTCGCGCGTCCGCCGACGAAGACCCGGCCTACCGCTTGAAGATCATGAACGCGGTGCTGAGGAGGCCGCCGATCCACAGGGCGAGGATCGCGACCGGGAAATAATCGCCCCGGTCGGCGGCACTGAGAGCGTTGGTGACGCCCATGCGGCCGTACACGCCGAAACCGAAGACGCTGGCGGGGCCGGCGATGAAGGCGAAGATGATGAAACGCAGGATGAAGTTGTAGCCCTTCTTCTCCTCGGGCTCCGAATCCTCGTCCCTGGCATCGGCACTCATCGCGGGTGTGGGTTGGAACCGGATACGCGAGAAGCTCACTCCACGCCGAGCAGGTGCTCGAGGGTGTAGCGCTCGAGAGCCTCGTAGTCGCGGCGGGCGCGGCACTCCTCGACGCGGGTGCGGTCCCAAGTGCGCACCTTTTCGAGCAGGTGCAGAAACAGGCGGCGGCTGGTCTTGAGGTGCTCGACCACCGGGGAGCCGGCCTGGGTACGCATCGTCTTCACGTCGAGGCCGACAAACTCACCGCGCTGCCCGTAACCGCCCTCCTCCAGCACCCGCACCTGGTTGAAGGCCGCGCGCAGGTTGGCGGCGCCGAAGTTCTTGTCCTGATCGTACTTCAGTCCGTTCTGATCGTTGAGGTGGACGCTGCCCAGCTTGTCGTGCGCGAGGGCGAAGGCCATCTCGTCGCTCGGATCGAGGTTCGCGAGCAGCGCGTGGGCGCTCTCGATCACGGTCTTGACGCGCCGCGGGTCCGTCGAGGCGTAGGCCAGCGCGACGGCGTGGCCGGCCGTCGGCACGTAGGCGAGATCGGTGGGCTCGTTGGGCTTCGGCTCGATCCAGATCTCCACTTCGCGGTCGTAGGCCAGGACCTGGTTCACGGTGTCCAGGAGGCGCTGATACGCGAGGCGGGCATCCTTGGCCTCGCGCACGTAGGTGCCCTCGCGGGCGAGCCAGAGCACGACGGCGCGGCAGCCGAGGGCGCGCGCGATATCGACGCACTTCTGCGTGCGCGTCCAGGCGTAGGCGCGGTCCTTCGCGTTGTTGGCCGTGTAGGCGCCGTCGATGGTCTGCTTGGCGAACCAGAGCCGCGGGGCGACGAATTCCGGCACCAGGCCCTCGTCGGCCAGCACCTGTTTCATCTTCGCGGCGCGGCGTGCGATCTGCGCGGCGGACAGGTCATCGAGGCCGGGCACGACGTCGTCGTCGTGAAACTGCACGCCGTCGAAGCCGAGCTCTTTGTACAGGGCCCACTTCTTATCGTGCGGGTAGGGCTTGCGCACGTCGGGGCCGAAGGGATCGGCGCCTTCCGAGATGTTCCAAGGACCAAAGGAGAAGCGATAGGTGGTGGCGGTGGTGGACATGGCGACGAAGGGTTGGAGCGAGACGGGCGGATCCGGCGGACAGGTTCCGTAGCGTGCGGCAAACGCGCCCCGCAGGCCAAGCCTTTCGTGCCGGGATGGCGCCAGCAGCGGGCGGCCGGAATGGGCCGGTGGCGCCAGTGGGCGGCGGTCTCACCGGGCGAGGTCGTAAAGGGCGAAGCCGGCCAGGAGATTGGGCAGGGAGCGGCAGGGGGTGCGCCAGTTGCCGGCGAGGTGGACGCGCCGGGCGATCCGGATGCCTTTCACTGCGCAGAAATACTCAAAGTCGAGGATGGTCACCGGATTGGCCGGGCGGCTCTCAAACCAGTCGGTGGTGTAGACCTCGTTGCGGATCTTGCGCCCCTGCAGCAGGGTGTTGAGGCGGTTCTTCCAGAAGCCGTGATTGACGAAACCCACGGTGAGCGTGCGTCCGACGCGCAGCGCCTCGAGGATGACTTCGGTGGGGTTGGCGAGCTCATGCACGGTGCGCGAGCAGATGACGCGATCGAAGTGTTTTTCCGGAAACGCGCGCATGAAGGCGGTCATGTCGCCCTGATAAACCGGGAGCCCGCGGCGCACACAGGCGGCGACCTTCGCGAAGTCGAGATCCACGCCCACCGCCGAGACCTGTTTGGTCTGCACGAGGTAGTCGAGCAGGGCACCCTGGCCGCAGCCGAGGTCGAGCACGCGGGTGCCGGGCTCGACCCAGTCCCCGATGATTTGCATGTCGACCGTGCGTTTTTCGACGGGGCGGATCATGGGAGGTCGGTGCCCACGGAGGACACGGAAGGCAGGTGAACCGATCGGCGCATGGGAGCCCCGGTCCGCGAAATGGGAGAAGGGAAGTTCATCTCTGGGTCTCGGGGCCTCTGGGGTTTATCCGGCCGACGGCACTAGATCTCGTAGTCGAACGCGTAGGGCTGGTCGCGTTCGAGGAAGCCGCGGACGAGGGCGTAGAGATCCTCGGACTCGAGCAGGAAAGAGTCATGGCCGAGGTCGGTGGCGAGTTCGGCATAACTGGCGCGTTTGCCGGCGCGGAGGAGGGCAAGGGCCAGCTCGCGGTTCTGTTCGGGCGGGAACAGCCAGTCGCTGGTGAAGCCAACGACCAGGGTTTCGGCCTCGACGGGAGCAACGGCCTGTTCGAGTGAGCCGGCGGCATGCGCCAGGTCGAACTGGTCGAGGGCGCGGGTGATGTAGAGGTAGGAGTTGGCGTCGAAACGATTGATGAAACTCTGGCCCTGATACTGCAGGTAACCGCCGACCTCGAACTGCACGTCGAACGCGGGCGCTTCGGCCTTGGCGCTCTCCTTGCGGCGGCGGCCGAACTTGCGGTCCATGGAGGCGTCGGAGACGTAGGTGATATGCGCCATCATGCGGGCGATGGCGAGGCCGGTGCGCGGCCCGCCCTGCTTCGGGTAGTCGCCGCGGTTCCAGGCGGGATCCTGCAGGATGGCCTGGCGGCCGACCTCGTTGAACGCGATGGCCTGCGCGCTTTCCCGCCCGGTGGTGGCCATGGCGAGCACGCGTTTGACGAGACGGGGATACTCGATGGCGAAGAGCAGGGCGAGCATCCCGCCCATCGAGCCGCCGATGGTGGCGTGGACCTCGACAATGCCGAGGTGGTCGAGCAGGAGGCGCTGGGCGCGCACCATGTCGAGGATGGTGAGCGCGGGGAATTCGATGCCGTAGGCCCGGCCGGTGGCGGGGTTGAGGGAGGACGGTCCGGTCGAGCCCTGGCAGCCGCCGAGAACGTTGGCGCAGACGACGAAGAAGCGGCGGGTGTCGACGGCCTTGCCCGGACCGATGAGATTGTTCCACCAGCCCGGCTTGCGGTCGTGCGGCGAGTGCCAGCCCGCGCAGTGGTGGTCGCCGCTGAGGGCGTGGCAGATGACGACGACGTTGTCGCGGGTGGCAGCGAGGGCGCCGTAGGTCTCGTAGCGAAGCGTGAATCCAGGAACGACCTGCCCGCTCTGAAAAGTGAACGGCTGCGGGTAGAGGAAGTCGCGCGGTGCGACCAGGCCAACGTCGTTGGGCGCGAGGTGGCGCGCCGCGGTGGACGGGGTGGAAGCGACTTCGAGGTCGTCGGTCATCGAGCGGAGGGCGAACGAATCAGCCCCCCTCGCCGGACGCAAGCGGGCGGCGGGCTTATGACGCAAGCCCGGCGGACGAGCTCGGGGCGCTACGTCCGCACTCCTTGGGAAGTTTAGCGGCGCGAGGGGAGGAAAGCGAGGCTCGCGAGGCCCGGAATTCGGGGTGAGCCCGGGCTTGCACCGCGGATCAGACCGCGACAAAGGAGCGCGGGTCTCCAGACCCGCCGCCAGCCGGGGGCACCGGCACGGCGGACCGGCCTACTCGCCAGCGTCCTCGTTTGAAAAGACCTGCTGCACGTCGTCGAGCTCGTCGAGGGCCTCGTGGAGCTTCTCCAGGCTTTCGGCGTGGTGGGCGTCCTTCACCGGCACCGTCGTGGTGGGGATGTACGCGATCTCGGCGCTGTCGGGTTTGAGGCCTTGCTGTTCGAGCGCCTGCGACACCTTGTCGAAAAGGTTCACCGGGCAGCGAACCTCGAAGCCCTGCTCGCTCGCGATCACGTCGTCGGCGCCGGCGTCGAGGGCAAGTTCCATCAGGGCGTCCTCGGACGTCTTTTCGCGCGCGATCAGGAACTGGCCGGCGTGGAGAAACTGAAACGACACGGCGCCGCTGGCGGCGAGGTTGCCGCCCCAGCGGGCGAAGAGGGAGCGCACCTCCTGGGCGGCGCGCTGCTTGTTGTCGGTGGTGACCTTGACGATGAAGGCGACGCCGCCGGGGCCGTAAGCCTCGTAGGTGATTTCCTCATACACCACGCCGGGCAGTTCGCCGGTGCCCTTCTTGATGGCGCGGTCGACGTTGTCAGCCGGCATGTTGGCCTCGCGGGCCTTGAAGACAAGGGTGCGGAGGCGGGCATTGCCCTCGGGGTCGCCGCCGCCGGCCTTGGCGGCGAGGGTGATGTCGCGGGAGAGGCGGGAGAAGACCTTGCCCTTGCGGGCGTCGGTGACGGCCTTGAGGCGCTTGACTTTGGACCACTTGTTGTGACCGGCCATGGGGTGCGGGGACGGAGCCAGGCTCCTGGATTATTTCTTCCGGGGGGTGACGTTCTTCACCGGGCGGCCGCCGGAACCGGAAGCGGGGGCGGACACGGCGGGCTTGGCCGCCGGGAGTTCCTCGGGATCCTTCATGCGGTTGATCACGATCTGCTGGCCGATGGTGAAGAGGCCGTTGATGGTGGAGTAGAGCGCAAGAGCGCAAGAGAAGTTGTAGCAGAAGAGGGTGAAGATGTACGGCATGATCTTCATCATCTTCATCTGCATGTTGTCGACGGAGGGCGTCGGGGTGAGGCGCATCTGGATCACCATCGTGGCACCCATCAGGATGGGCATGATGTTGATCGGCAGGAACGGAATGCCGAAGAGATGCCCCACCGTGTCGGGTGCGGCGAGGTCCTTCGCCCACAGAAACGACTGCAGGCGCAGTTCGGCGGTGCACTGCAGCATGGCGAAGAAGCCGATGAAGAGCGGGAAGGTAATCAGGATGGGGATACAACCGCCCATCGGATTGATCTTGCGCGCCTTGAAGAGCTCCATCGTCGCCTGCTGCTGTTTCTGCGGGTTGTCCTTGTATTTCTCACGGATGGCCTGGAGCTCGGGTTGGAGCTTGGCCATGCGTTTGGCCGAGCGGGAGGCGGCGAGCGTGAACGGCAGACTGACGATTTTGAGAATGAGCGTCATGAGGATGACGGCGACGCCCCAGTTGCCCACCCAGCCGTGGGTCATGTTCAGCAGGATGTTCAGCAGGGGCGCGACATAGCCGCTGAGGAAGATCCGGTTGAAAAAGTACTGGTTGTAGGGGAGGACGCGATCCTCGTTGAACTGGAAGCGGGCGAGGCGGCGGTACTCCTGGGGGCCGACATAGAGCAGCCCGGAGAGGCTGGCCGAGGCGTTGGGGGCGAGGACGGGCAGGTCAAACTTCGCGGCGCCGGTCATGCCGATATTCGGATACTGGGTGCCGGCAAACGGCGGCAGCTCGATGCGGCGGGCGGTGACGCCCACCGCCGGCTTTTCGGGGGTGTAGACGCTGGTGAAGAACTGGTTCTTGGCCCCAGCCCAGACCACGTGGCCCGGCTTTTCGAGGAAGGGAATGGGTGGACGGCCGGAGCCAAAGAGTGAACCGATGCCCCCACCCTCGAGTTCCCCGCGCTCGATGAAGGTGGTCTCATCGCCGTCGGAACTGACGACACTGAGATACTGGCCGACGTCCTTGGCGTCGATCAGGCCGGCGGTGCCGACGCTGAGCGATGCCTTGCCGAGTGGCAGTGTGCCGGAGCCCAGGTTTCGGAAAGTGGTCTCATGGTGAACGCGGTACGGATCGGCGCCCTTTTCGCCGTCCCTCATCAAGCGGTACGTGCGGGTGACTTCGACCTTACCGTCGAGCACGTGGCGGAAAACCACCTCCGTGGTGGACGAGCGCACGAGTTGAAAGGCGGTGTTGCGGCCCAGCCCGGGGTAGTCGGTGAAGGCGAGGAGTGGATCCTCGTGGAGGGCGTTGAAGACATACGGCTCGGATTTGCCGAGGACGGCGAGGTACTGCTTGAACGAGACGTCGCGGACAGCACCGCCGTAGTTGGTAAAGCGCACCGAGATGAACTCGTTTTCGAGTGTGACGGTGCGGGTGTCGGCGGAATCGCGGTGAACGTTGGCGAGGAGCCCCGTGGGTGCCGGAGCCACTGGGCCGGCGGCGGGTGCCGCGGCCTCCCCGGGGGTACCGGGCTGCGCCGGGGTCGCCTGACCGCTCGGCGCCGGCGGCGGCGCGGGGACCGGCTCGGGACGCGGCGTGAGGAACATGAGGGCGAACGCCGCCACAAGCAGGAGGGCGCCGAGAGTGAAGTTCTTCTTGTCCATTAAAGAGTGGAGGGGGCGGTGGAAACGGAAAGCTGGGGTCAGGACTCAACCGGACTTGACGGCCCGGCAGGCGAACGAACTGGCGGCGCGCCGGATTCCGGCCGGCGGCACCGGATCAACGCCTCCGGGATGCAGCGGGGTGCACTTGAGCAGACGACGGAGGGCAAACCCCGAGCCAGCGAGAACCCCGTGCGTGCGGATGGCCTCGAAGGCGTAATGCGAACACGTCGGGAAGAACCGGCACGTGCAGGCACCGAGGGTGATGACGGGAAGCACCGGCGACAGGGTGCGTTGATAGAGGGCGATCCCCCCGAGGAGGGTACGGCGCAAAACGCTGGCACCGGCGGCCAGCAGGCCGCGCCGAGCATGTTCCAGCCAGGCGATCATGACGTGGCGCTCGCGGCGCGAGTGGAGAGGTGACGGCATGCCTCGACAAACTTGCGTTCGAGTTCCGGCATTGCCCAGGTGGTGGCGCCCGGGCGGGCGATGAGCAGGAGGTCGCAGTCCGGTGGAATCTCGACCTGGTGGTGGCGAAAAACCTCCCGCAGGCGGCGTCGGGCGCGGTTGCGCAGGACGGCGTGCCCGACCGCGGCGGTGGAGGCAATGACGCAGACCCGGGGCAACGTGAGAACGGAATTGTCGGCACCGGAGGCCGGCGGACTCACTCTCGCCGGCGACTCCGGCGGGCGTGCACGAGGCTTCCACCAGATCGTAAAGGCGCGGCAGTCGAAACGCCGCCCCTGCTCCCGCACCGCGCGTATGTCGGCGGGGCGGCGAAGATGCTGCGCGGGGCGGAAGCGCATGGGCCGTCGCGACGGACGCGTTGAACTCCACTCGCGAGCGCGGGCGGCGGCGAACGGAGCAATCAGACGACGGTCAGGCGCTTGCGGCCCTTGGCGCGGCGGGCCTTGATGACTTTGCGGCCGGACTTGGTGGCCATCCGGGCGCGGTAGCCGATCTTGCGGGCGCGTTTCTTGCGGTGCGGGCGGAATGTTGGTTTCATAATCTTCTGAAAAAAAGAGGGTCAGAAGTGCCGAAGGCAAGAGGGGGTGTCAAGGGTCGCTTGCGCGTTGGATTCGGTCGCGGTACATCTGCGGGGCGGGGGGCTCCGGGGGCCGGTGCGGAAGGGAGGTTGCACTCCGCCCCAGGGCTGATTTCGCCCCCGCGTTGGGCGAGCGGACTCTTCGCAGCCGTCAGGGCCGGTGAGATGGCTCGACTCAAAACGAAAGGCCAAGGGGCACTCCTCCGGCCATCCGCCGAAACAGAAGGCCCGAAAAAAAGGCGGGCCCGCGTGGGGCCCGCCGGTTGAAACTCGCGCCGCGAGCGATGCGACGCGCTCAGTGCTTCTTGGCAAGATCCTCGTTGCCGTGAACCTTGTGTGGCAGCACGAGGGTGCCGTTGGTGCCGGCATCTTCCTCGGGAATCCGCATGCCATAGAACGAGCGGTAGACGAAGACGAGGGCGATGAGGAAGAAGACGGCGCCGATGGCAGTCTTGACGTTTTGGTCCTTCATCGTGACGGCGATTTCAACGGCGAGCAGGCCGAAGAGGGTGGTGAACTTGATCACCGGGTTCATCGCGACCGACGAAGTGTCCTTGAACGGGTCACCCACGGTGTCGCCCACGACGGTGGCGGCGTGGAGCTCGGTGCCCTTCTGGCGCAGCTCGACCTCGACGATCTTCTTGGCGTTGTCCCAGGCGCCGCCGGCGTTGGCCATGAAGATGGCCTGGAAAAGTCCGAAGAACGCGATGCCGATGAGGTAGCCGATGAAGAAGTACGCGTTGAAGAACGGCAGCGCAAGCGACATGCAGAACACGACGATGAAGATGTTCCACATGCCTTTCTGCGCGTATTCGGTGCAGATGCGGACGACTTCCTTGCTGTCCTTGTC
>CAZDGC010000022.1:44240-69276 GCA_964504885.1 uncultured Opitutus sp. | reverse complement strand
CCGTAGGCCGCGCCCCGGCATCAGAGCTGCGCGAGAACTTCGGATAGGATCACGTGGTTATCCTCCCCCGGTTAAGCCGGGTGGTCCCCTCGTGCCCTCCCGGTCGGCGGGGCGACCGCCGGCATCGACGCTGGCGCCGGCCGGCGCGTCGAGGGTTGACCTGCCCGGTCGTTCCCCGCCATTCGTGGCCGCACCCATGAAGACCCGTTCCGTCCTGTCGTGGCTGGCGCTGCTCGGCGGCCTCGCCGCGACCCTCCCGGCCGCCGAGTCCGGCCGGCCCGCGCCGGACTTCACCGTCACCGACCTCGACGGCCGGACGCACCGGCTCGCCGACTACCGCGGCCGGATCGTGGTGCTGGAGTGGACCGCGCCGGCGTGTCCGTATGTGTTGCGCTTGTACAAAAGTGGCAGCCTGCCGGCTACGCAGCAGGCTGCCGCGGCGGCCGGCGCCGTTTGGCTGCAGGTCAACTCCAGTGCCATGGGCGATCTCGACCCGGCCAAGACCCGCGAGTGGCAGCAGAAGAACGGCGTGGTGGCCGGCGGCTACCTCCGCGACGTGGACGGCCGGCTCGGCCGGCTTTACGGCGCGCAGACCACGCCGCATCTGTTCATCATCGCGGCCGACGGCACCCTGGCCTACCAGGGCGCGATTGACGATCAGCCCAGCGCCAGCCTCGCCAACACCCTGGCGGCGCACAACTACGTGCGGGCCGCCCTTGCGGCTCTGCAGGCGGGGCGCCCGGTGGCGCCGGCGGCGACCAAGCCCTACGGCTGCAGTGTGAAGTACGGAGGCTGACCGGAAGATTTTCCGATCACGGAACCGCCGGGCTCATCCGTCATTGGGGGCCGGGGAGCTCCTCTGCGCCCGCACCGCCCCACCGGCGGCACGGCGCCTCGCGGCTCTCCCCCGGCTGTTCGCGGCCGCAACCTCACCCAGCCTCGCACCCCCGATGAACCCTCCCAATCCTCCGCTCCGTCTCCTGACCCTGGCCCTGTCCGCCCTCCTCGCCGCCGCGGCCCCCGGCCTGCGCGCCCAGTCCGCGCCGCCGCCACGGCCGGCCGCCGAGGAGGTGGTGACACTCTCCCCCTTCTCGGTCGAAGCGTCCCGCGATGTCGGTTACGTGGCGACCGAGTCACTCGCCGGCGGCCGTCTCTCCACCCCGCTGAAGGATACCGGTGTCGCCATCACCGTGCTCACCCGCGAGTTTCTCGACGACATCGCCGCCAACAACTTCCTCGAAGCCGCCGACTGGGCGCCGAACTCCAACTCGGTCTATTCGTCCTCCGGCCCGCAGATTTTCAACGACTACCAGGTCAACTTCCGGTCGATGGGCGCCGGTTTTCAGTCGCGCAACTACTTCCGCTGGTACGTCAATTCGGACGTCTACAACACCAGCCGTATCGACTTCGCCCGCGGACCCAACTCGGTGGTCTTCGGCGACGCCGGCGTGGGCGGCATCGCCAACGTGAGCTCCAAGCGTGCGCTCAAGGCGAAGACCAACGAGGTCTCCTACCGCTGGAACAGCTTCGACGGCCATCGCGCCACGGTGGACTTCAACCGCGCGTTGAACGACAAGCTCTACCTGCGCCTCGCCGCTGTGTACGACCACAGCGATGACTGGGTCGACATGCAGCGCAATGACCGCGAAGGCGTCTTTCTCGCCGCCACCTACCGCTTCAATGCCCGCACCGAACTCCGCGGCGAGATCGAGTGGGGTCAGGTCGACCGCGTGGTGGGTTTCTTCCCCTTCGATAATTTCTCCAATTGGGACGGCACCACGGTGGTGACCACGCCGCTGGCCGCGGGCAATTTCGGCGGGGGCGTGACGCGCTTCGCCAACGACACGCTGATCTTCGTGCCCGGCATGCCCGACCTCGGCATCCAGAACTGGCGCGGTTACGGCCAGTCCTCCGGCTCGGTGCGGCAGTTGCTCAACCGCCCGCTCGAGCACGCGCCGGCCGCCAACCCGACCATCAGCCGCCTGTCGCTCAGCTTCCAGTCGCCCGAGGCGGTGGTGCACCAGCCGTACCACGTGGGCGCGTTCTTCCTCGAACACCAGGCCAGCGACCGGCTGTTCCTCGAGGTCGCGGGCAACTTCCAGGAGCAGTTCCGCGACGTCATCCAGCACTTCGCGCAGAGCATCACCGTCGACGTGAACCAGTTCCTGCCCAACGGCCGCCCGAACCCCAACTTCCGCAAACGCTACACCCAGGATCAGCGCCGCCAGTCGGACCAGGCCAACACCATCTACGAGCTCCGCGGATCGGCGGCCTACCTCTTCGACCACCGGTGGACGCGCCAGCGCCTGCTCCTCTCCGCCGGCCAGCGCTGGGACTCGTTTTTCAACGACGCCTACACCAACGTCCGCATCAACGGCACCGACCGCCGCCTCAACCAGGCCATCAACCGCGTCGACACCCGCCGCTACGAGGACAACCTCGGCGCCGGCCTGGCCCTGGCCCCGGCGTCCGACCCTGCCTCCGGCATCCAGACCAAATACGCCCGCCTCAACGGCACCTACAACGACAACGAACTGACCTACGTGCAGTTCGCCGCCTCCGGCTCCTGGCTGCCCAGCCGCCGCCTCAAGACCCTCGCCGCGGTGCGCCGCGACTTCCTCAACATCGAACGCGCCAACGCCCGCCTCGACCCCATCACCTTCGAGTGGATCGGCTACCTCGGCGAGACCACCGACCCGAAGGTCAACGTCACCACCCTCAGCGGCGGCGCGGTGCTCGAGCTCACCAAGTCGCTCAACGCCTTCGTCAACTTCGCCGAGTCGTTCCAGCCGGCCTCGGCGGCGGTCGCGATCGACGGCGGCGGCATCCCGCCCCTCGAGTCGGAGGGCCTCGATTTCGGCTTCAAGGCCTCGTTCCTCGACGGGCGCCTCAGCGGCTCCCTCGCCTATTACCTCAACGAGGAGACCAACCGCCGCACCACCGGCTCCGCCACCGAGATCAACCGCATCTGGGACGACCTGCTCACCAGCAACGAGGTGCAGCCCGGTTACAATGACGTCTTCTCCCAAAAGGGCCGCGGCGTGGAGTTCGAGCTCACCGCCAATCCCACCCGCCACTGGCGCCTGATGTTCAACGTGTCCTTCCCCAAGACCAAGCAGATCGACGGTTTCGCGATGACCAAGGCCTACTACGCGCAGCACATCGCCGCCTGGCGGGCCGGCGCCGCGGCGCAGACCGACGCCGCCATCCGCACCCGCATCCTCAACGACATCGCCACGATCGAAAACCGGATCAGCAGCTTCGCCGAGGGCCGCGAGCTCAACGGCTCCTACAAGTACACCGCCAACCTCTACACCAACTACACCGTCGGCGGCGACGGCGCGCTCAAGGGCCTCGGGATCGGCGGCGGCGTGCAACTGCGCGGCCGGCGCCTCGTGGTCAACGCCCCCACCAGTCCGTTCGATTATCTGTATGCCGATTCCTATTACCTGGTCACCGGCTCCCTCAGCTACCGGCTGAAGGTCTGGAACCAGCCGCTCCGCCTCCAGCTCAACGTCTCCAACCTCCTCGACGAGGAGCTGGTCCAGCCCACGCGGTACAACAACTACACGGTCAACGGCGTGACCCGCTTCGTGCCCGACCGCTACTACATCCAGCCCCCGCGCCGCTGGACGCTGACGGCGACGTACACGTTCTGACGGCCGCCCCGGGAACGGCGGCGTTCCGCGTGCACCCTTGCTCTTTGCGCCCGACCGGCTCATAGGGTCGCGGTCGGGAGGCGTGCCCGCCGGCCGGCTTCGGTGCCAGGGGGTGGTTCCGTTTCCCGGAATCTCCCTCGCCCCATGAACTCCCGCGCGCGCCCCGCCCTCGTCGCCGCTCTCGCTTTCGCCGGCCTCGCCACGGCCCTGCCGGCCCAGACCGCCCCCGCGCCGGCCACCGCGTCCCCGGCCGCCGGCGACGACGAAGCGGTGACGCTCTCGCCGTTCGAGGTGCGGACCGATCGCGACGTCGGTTACACCGCCACCAGCGCCCTGGCCGGCGGCCGGATCGAGACGCCGCTGAAGGAGACTCCCTCGGCCGTCAGCATCCTGACGCGCGAGTTCCTCGAGGACGTCGGCGCGCTCTCGTTCAACGACGCCGCGGCCTGGGCGCCCAACGTGATCGAGGCGGCGGCGACCGCGACCTTCGGGGAGTACAACGTCAACATCCGCAGCATCGGCGCGAGCTTCCCCACCCGGAACTACTTCCGCTGGTACGTCTCCAGCGACAGCTACAACACCGAGCGCCTGGAGTTCGCCCGCGGCCCCAACTCAGTTCTCTTCGGCGACGCCAACGTGGGCGGCGTGAACACCACCTGGACCAAGCAGGCCCTCTTCCGGGACCGCCGCAGCCTGCAACTGCGCCTCGATTCGTACGGCGGCTATCGCGCCGCCCTCGACCTCAACCAGGCCGCGGACAACCGGCTGGCGGTGCGGCTCAACGCCCTCCGGGACTCGATCCGCGGCTGGCGCGACTACGACGAGCCGGAGCGCGACTCCGTCCACGTCGCCCTCACCTTCCGGCTCGGGTCGCGCTCCCAGTTCCGCGCCGAGGCGGAGCAGGGGTTGTACCGTCGTATGGGATACGCGGAGACGTTCAACGACCAGAGCTCGAACTGGAACCGCACCACCGTCTACACCGGCGGCGCGGCCCCCGCCACCGCCGGCGCGGGCATCGCCCGGCTCAACAGCGGCGTCAACGACGACTACCTGGTCTACGCGCCGTCGCTCGCCCGCCTGGGCCTGATGAACTGGCGCGGCTTCTTCCAGTCGAACGGCCGCGCCCTGCGGCTCACCCCGGACGGCCGCGATCTGCCCAACTTCCCCGTGCTGCCGCGGCGGGAGTTCAGCCTCCAGCCGCCCGACGCGTATCTGGACACCAACTATCGCTCCTGGAGCTTCTTCCTGGAGCACCGGTTCGACCGGCGGTTCGCCGCCCAACTGGCCTTCAACCACCAGGACCAGGCCCGCACCTTCAACAACGGGAGCTGGATTGACCACCGGATCGACGTCAACACCGTGCTCCCCGGCGGCGGCGCCAACCCCTTCTTCGGCCGCCCCTTCGCGGACGTCACGCCGCAAAAGCAGATCCAGGAAAACGAGCTGAGCGACTGGCGCCTCAGCCTGCAGTTCAAGGATGATTTTCGCTGGGGGCGCCAGAGCCTGAGCGCGGTGGCCGGCCTCCGCCACGATCAGTTCAACAACTTCGTGCGCCGAGCGGCGCGCGTGAACGGCCCCAACCCGGATGCGCAGGCCAACACCAACCTCGCCCGCATCCGCCTCTACTGGGACGAGCCGCGCAGCCCGGCGGTATTCGACGCCCTGGTCCGCTCCGCCCCGGGCGTGGACTATGTCGACAACAATGTCGCCGACGAGGATCAGTCCCTGCAGTACCACCAGCTCGCCTCAACCTCGGCCCTGTTGGGCGGCCGGCTGAGCGTGCTGCTCGGCTACCGGTACGACATCTACGACCGCAAGCAGCAGCGCCGCGTGGCGGCCCATCCCGACGGCACCTCGGTCCTCGGCGCCACCGCCGGACCGGGCACCCTCGACGTGCTCGACCTGAGCAAGGACACCCTCTCGGCCGGCGCGGTCTTCTTTCCGGTGCCGTGGATCGGCCCGTTCTTCAACTACTCCGAATCGTTCAACGCCCCCGGCTCCGGCGCCGGCCAGATCGACGGCACGCCGATCGCCGCCGCCAACAACCACGGCATCGACACCGGGTTGAAGCTGGAGCTCTTCGGCGGCCGGCTGGCCGGCAGCGTCAGCTATTACCGGATGGAGCAGGAGGGCCGCGCGCGCACCGGCGACCGGCAGGCCGACATCAACGAAATCTGGAACGACCTCGGACTGCCCGGCAACACCATCCTCGCCTACCGCGACCTCGAGTCGTACAAGGGCTCAGGATACGAACTGGAGCTCACCGCCAACCTCACCCGTCAGTGGCGCCTGATGGCCAACTACGCCCGGCCGGAGACCGAGCAGGTCGACATCGGCCCCGGCCTCCGCGCCTATTACGCGGCGCACGTCGAACAGTGGCGGGCGGGCGGGGCCGATCCCTCCCTGCCCAACGCGGCGCGCATCCGGCAGAACATCGTCGACATCGAGAACACGATCTCCGGCTACACCCAGGGGCGGACGCTCAACGGCACCGTCGACTACACCGCCAACGTCTACGCCACTTATGCGATTCGTGACGGCGGTCTCAAGGGCCTCGCCCTCGGGGCGGGAGCCAACTTCCGCGGCCAGCGGGTGGTCGGCAACGTCAACGGCCAGCCCTTCAACCTGCTGTACGGCGACGCCTACGCGCTGGTCTCGGCCCATGCGACCTACGAACGCCGCTTCGGCCGGGTGCGGGCGCGGTTCCAGCTCAATGTCTCCAATCTCCTCGACGAGGATCGCATCATCCACAGCGGCTACACCTTCAACACCGCGCTGGGGCGCGACCTGCCCAACAACTTCAACTACCTGCCACCGCGCCGCCTCGCCCTCACCGGAACCTTCGAATTCTAACGAGGCGCAGCCTCGGGCCAAACTTTACCACGGATTACGCGGATGGCACGGATGGCAGCCCTGCCCTGCTCCGTGTTATCAGTGAAATCCGTGGTTGAGGGATTGGATCGAAACCTGACCTGCTCACCACACGTTCTGGCAGTTCAGGACCCTGGCGCGGCGGCGTGTTCCATCCCCTGCGCTACCGCCTTTTCGCCGCGGCGGCCCTGGCATCGAGCTCGGCCAGCGTGAAACGCACGCTCACGATGTAAGGCTGCTCCCCCTCGGTCCAGTGGCCGTAGGTCGTCGTCACAAAGGTGCCGTCCGGCAGCAGCTCCACGCCCGGGTAGCAGCAGTCCTGACCCTTGGTGTTGTCCATGACCCGCACGCGGTACTGCCCCTCGCGACCCTGCACGAGGTCGTCGTAGGTGCCGACCCAGCCCACCCAGTCTCCCTTGGTCGGGCTGACGTGGGTGGTGTCGCGGAAACTGATGAACAGCCGGCCATCGGGACCGTACTTCGCGGTGTGGCGATCGCCGGTGAGCGCCGCCGGCAGCTCGCGCGGCGCGGTCCAGGTGAGACCCTCGTCATTCGAGAAGATGACGTAGGAATTGTACTTCCGGGAATTCTCGCGGAGCAGCACCGCGATTTGCCTCCCGTCCGGCGAGCGGAGCGCGCCCGGCTCGCAGAGGTTGGCGTCGGGCAGCATCGCGATTGGCGCGGGCACGCTCCAGGTCAGGCCGCCATCCTGCGACAGAGTCGTGTACACCCAGAACCGCCAGGGTTTGGCCGCCGGCGAGGTGTGGGTGCTGTGCGGCCCCTTCATGCGGAACTTTTCCTCGCTGCCGCCCCGGATGAAGCGGCCGTCGTCGTGGAAGAACGCGAGGTAGTGCCCCGGGCCGGTCTTGAGGTCGATCACGGTGGACATGGTGACCACCCCGCCGAAGTTGCCGATCGGCCGGAGTTCGCTCCAGGTCGCACCGTCGTCCTCGGTGACCGCCAGGCGGATCGGATACAATCCGCTGAACAGGATGATGCGCCGCCGGCCGGCAGCATCGACCACGCGGTGCAGCGTCGGCACCTCGAGGGAGGTTTCCCAGGATTTGGGCGTGGGCAGGCGCCCGCTCCAGGTGCGGCCCCCGTCAGTGCTGCGCTGATACACGATGGCGCCGCGGCCGTGGCCCTTGGGGTAGACGATGAGCATCGTCCGGCCGTCCTCGAGCAGCACGGTGGTGGGGTGGCCGAGGTACTGGCCGGCTTCGCGATCGACGATCACCTGGCGGTGGCGCTCGGCGCTGAGATCCACGATCGGAATGGTGTAGCCGGGCGGCAGGGAGGTCTTGAGGGTGAGCTTCGGTGCGACCCTGACGTCGCGCTTCTGGGCGCCGACTGGCTGGGCGAAGGCGGCGGCGGCGGCGGGGAGGAGGAACAGGAGCGAGGCGGCGAGGAGGTGGGAGGGGGTGTGCATGGGGAGGAACGAAGAACCGGAGAGCGAGGAGAGCGGGGATAGTGGGTGATCGCGAGGCCGGACTGCCCCTGTGTCTCGCCAAGGGAGCCTCGTAGGTCCTCCCCTTCAAGAAGCAAGAGGCGTCATCCAGGGAAGAAGTGGACGAGGCGTCCCGCCGCAGTCGTTCGGTCGGCGCCGTGGTGGCGAAGGCGGAATCATCCTGCGGGTGACGGGAAACCGGGCTGCGCCCTTGCGACCGGCCATCCCCCCAAATGGGGATGTCGCCCCGGGTCCGCCTTGTGGCAGGCTGGAGCCCCCCTCCTCTCATGTTGTCACGCCTTCTCCCTCTCGCCGCGCTGTTCAGCATCGCTCTGCAGTGCATTGCGGGCCCCGCGATGGCGGCGGCCGACGCCCGCCCGTCGGCGCGCCGCCCCAACGTGCTCTTCGTCGTCAGCGACGATCTCAGCGCGCGCATCTCGCCCGCGGGTTACCCGGGCGTGCAGACGCCGTCGCTCGACCGGCTCGCCCGCGAGGGGACGACCTTCCGCCGCGCCTATTGCCAGTATCCGGTCTGCGGCCCGACCCGCGCCTCGTTCCTCACCGGCCTGTATCCGGAAAGCACGGGCGTCTTCGACAACCGGATCATGATCGAGGAAACCCGCCCCGGCACCCCCACCCTGCCCCGCACCTTCCGCCAGGCCGGCTACTGGACGGCGGCGGTCGGCAAGGTGTTCCATAAGCACGGCGACAACCCCGGGGGCGACACCTGGGACGTCGCGGAATCGTTCGAGAACGACGAAATGGAGGTCGAGCGGCTCGCGCGGGAGAGATTCGAGCGCGAGCACGGGCCGGTCACGGAGTCGCGCCACCGTCAGGCCTGGCGGGAACACCTGCTCACGGTGGCGCCGCAGACACGCAATCAGGGCGTGAAGGGCCTCGGGCCCGGGTACGGCCCCTCCGGCCTGCGCGACGAACAGCACAACGACGGCAAGAACGCCCGCCGCGTCGCGTCGTGGCTCGGCAGCCGCGCCCACGGCGACAAGCCCTTCTTCATCGCCGTGGGCCTGCACAAGCCGCACATCCCGTTCCTCGCCCCGGACCGGTATTTTGAACTGTACCCGCGCGAGTCGCTCCAACTGATCAACCCGCCGCCGAATGACTGGCACGACATTCCGGCGATCGCCGCCACAAAGCAGCACCTCGATTACGGGTTCCCTGACCTGGGCCGGGGGGACGACGCGCGGCGCCGCGAGTTCACGCAGGCGTATTACGCCTGCATTTCCTTCATCGACGCCCAGCTCGGCGTGATCCTCGACGCCGTGCGGCAGGCCGGCGAGTGGGACAACACCATCGTCCTGTTCGTTGGCGACCATGGCTACAATCTCGGCGAGCACTTCATGTGGGGAAAGGTGCTGCTGTTCGAGGAGTCGGCCCGCGTGCCGCTGATGGTGCGGGTGCCGGGCGTCACCCATGGGGCGCAGGCGCACGGTCTGGTCGAGATGGTGGATTTTTTTCCGACGCTGGCCGAACTCTGCGCGGTCCCCGCGCCCGCCCACCTGCAGGGCCGGTCGCTCGCGCCGCAGTTGCGCGATCCTGCGGCGCCCGGCAAGGAGTGGGCGTACACGGTGGTGCGCCGGGGCGAGGCGCTCGGACGGGCGATTCGCTTTGAACGCTGGCGCTACACCGAGTGGGGCGGGCCGGGGCAAATTGAACTCTACGACCTCGCGGGCGATCCGCACGAGTGGAGCAATCTGGCGAAGGCCCCGGGCCACGCGGAGGTTGTCCGCCGCGGCGCGGATCTCTTGCGGCGCGCCCAGGCGCAGGCGGAGGCGCAGCGATCGGTCGCGGGGCGATAGGCCGCTGGATTTGGTTCGCTTTTTTTCCGATACCGCGAAGCGCGCATCGGCCCGGTGTGGGGGTAGTCACGAGCGGGAGCGAGTGGACGAAAAACCACTCGCTCCCGCTCGTGGCTACGAGGTCGCCTCCGCCTACTTCACGCCGCGCAGGTACTTCACCACCGCCTCGGTACGGCTGCGCACGTGGAGCTTGCGATAGATATGATTCACGTGCGTGCGCACGGTCTCGCCGCCGATGCCCAGGCGGTCGGCGATCTCCTTGAAGAAGCACCCGGCCACCAGCAGCTCGAGTATCTCGGTCTCGCGCGGCGACAGGTTCTCCGAGACCTCCTCGGAGGGACCGGCCTGATGAAAATACTGCACGACCTTGCGCGCGATGTGGCACGACATCGGCGCGCCACCCGTGCACACATCCTCGATCGCCTCGAGAAGCTTATCCGAGGCGACGCGCTTGATGAGGTAGCCATTGGCCCCGGCCTTCAGCGCACGGAAGATGCTGTCGCCGTCCTCGTACACCGTCAGCATCAACACGAGCAATTCGGGCAGCCGCGCCTTGAGTCGCGCCACGCATTCGATTCCCGACATCCGCGGCAGATTGATGTCCATCAGCACGACGTCCGGCCGCCAGTGGGGGATCTGCGCGAGCGCCTCCTCGCCCGAGGCACACGCTCCGACGCAGTGGTACCCCGGGCTGGCCGTCAGCAAGGCGACGAGATGGTCGCGGATACCGGAGTCGTCCTCGACGATGGCTACTGAGCGGGGCATGGCGCGGCTGTAGTGGCGGGGTGGAATCTGGTGCAGGCGCGCATGGGCAAAGGTCGGAGGCCTCAGCGCCCGCCCTGCGTGTGCCGTGCATAAGCCTGGCGCAGCCGGGCCACGATCGCCGGATGTTGCGCCGCGACGTCGCGCTGTTCGCCCGGATCCGACTCCAGATCGAACAACTGCAGCGCAGCGGGTGGCACTCCCGTGACGAGCCCGGGGTGGGCGTCGGGTTTGTACTGCTCGTACGGGGCGAGGATCGTGACGCCGTCCGGCGCGCGGGGATCGACCCAGGACGCCGCCGTTTCCCGCTGCCGGGCCCGGGCATCGCGCGGCGGAACAAGGTGAAGCTTCCAGCGGGCATCGCGCACCGTCGCCACGTCGGCGCCGAGGTGCCCGAAGATCACCTCGTGGGGACTGGCGGCGGCGGAGGTGAGGAGCGGCATGAGATCGCGACCGTCGATAATCCGGTCGGCGGGCAGGGCGAGGCCGGCGACCCGCAGTGACGTGGTGAACAAGTCCGCGATCGTGGCCGGGGCGTGGTTGACGTGGCCGGCGGGAATGCGACCCGGCCAGCGCGCGAGGAAGGGGACGCGGTAGCCGCCTTCATACGAGCTGGCCTTGGCGCCACGCAGGCCGCCCGTGCTGCCGCCGGAGCTCGGGCCGTTGTCGCTGGTGAACACCACCAGGGTGTCTTGCGCGAGTCCGAGCTTCGCCAGCTCCGCCAGCAGCTCCCCCACGCTCCAGTCGAGCTCCGCCATCGCGTCGCCGTAAAGTCCCGCGCCGGATTTCTTGTAGAACGCCTCGGAGGCCGCGAGGGGCTTGTGCGGCATCGCATGGGCAAGGTACAGGAAGAACGGGCGCGATCGGTGGCGTCGGATGAAGTCGATGGCCCGCTCCGTGTAACGTTTCGTCAGGTTCGCCTGCACCACCGGGTATTCGACGACCCGCTCGCCTTCGATCAGTTGCACCGGGCGCATGTCGTTCGAGTAGAGGATGCCAAAATACTCCTGAAACCCGCGCTGGAGGGGCCGCCACTCGCGCTTGGCGTGGCCCAGATGCCACTTGCCAACCATGCCCGTGGCGTAGCCCGCCCGGCTGAAAAGCTGCCCGAGCAGGACCTCGCTTTCCGGCAGGTGCAGGGCGTCCTCCGCCGGTCGCGCATCCGGCGCGGGATTGCCGGTCAGTCCATGCCGGAACGGGTAGCGGCCGGTCAGCAGCGAGGCGCGCGTCGGCGCGCAGAAGGGAGCAGGCGTGTTGAAGTGCATCAACCGCGCGCCCTCGGCGGCAAGCCGATCGAGGTGCGGGGTTTTGAACTGCGGGTGCCCGTAACAACCGAGATCCCCGTAGCCGAGATCGTCGGCCAGGATCACCACGAGGTTGGGGCGCGGCGCGGCGGGAGCGCCGGTGCCCGTGCCCGTGGCCGTGGCGGTGGCCAGGGCGAGCGCGGCAAGGGCGGCGGCCGGCACGCGGAGGAAGGATCGCTTCATTTGCGTCGGGTTCGATACCCCAAGCTTGCTTCGGCTTGGTCGGTGTAGCCACGAGACCTCTGAGCGAGTGGCTGTTCGTCCACTCGCTCACGCTCGTGGCCACCAGATTCGGGAAAACGTCGGGCAGACATGCTGGGCGGCTTGATCAAACGCCTCGGGGCTTGCCCCGAGGATCTTCTTTATTGGAGACCGTAGGGACCGCCGGCAGCGGCGGCGGGTCAGCGGGCGGCAGCTCGCCGCGGATCACCTTTCCCGCGAGCCCCGTCAGGCGCAGGTAATGATCGCTGGGGAGTCCTTCGTAGGTGACGAACTTCGCGCCGTTGCCGGTCGGCGGCTCGTTGGTGCACTTGAAGATCGCGGTGCCCTCGTCGACCTCGTCGAACATCGCCACGTAGAGCATGTCCGCGCCCGCACGTTTCGCCGCGGCGACCTGCGACCAGAAGAAGCGGCCGCCGAGGCGCGGGATGTCGTTGAGCGGCGCCCCCTTCATGTTGTGCCAACTGAAGCCCGGAAAAGCCACCGGCAGGAAGTCGAGCCCGCGCTCGCGGCACCACGCGATGTCCGGCTGCCAGACGTCGACCGCATGCCGCGCCGCCGCCTCCGGCGTGCGGTAGCGCCCGGGCGTCCACGGCGAAACCACATCGGCCAGTTGCAGCACGGCGTGCAGCGTGGGGTCGGGGATCGAGTCGCGCCGCTGCTCGCGCCAGAAGCTCGGCACGCCAAGCATGATCGCGACGCCTCCGCCCGCGGGGTCGTATTTAAGGAAGTGCAGAATCTTCCGCCAGTCATCGAGCGCGGGGCGCGGCTTGTCCTCGTCCTTGAACCCGCAGCCCCACAGGGCGAGCAGGGGTTTGCCGCGGTGGCGCAGGTACTGCGGATCGCGCGTCAGCCCCGTCTCGCGCACCAGGGTCTTCCAGTCCTCGATCAGCCGGTCGGCCCCGCCCGGGGGCAGGCTGCTCAGGTCGTACATCATCGCGTAAACCCGGCCATGCTGCCGCGCGCCGGCGCGGCAGTTTTCCAGAACCGTGTTGTTGTGGGCGAGCGCGCCGGGCCGCGAGAGGGAGTTGATGAACCGCTGCAGGAACACGCCGTCGATCCCGTGCTCCTCCATCCAGCGGAAGTGGCGCACCACCGTCTCGCGCCGGAACGAGCTGAAGACCTCGGCACGCCGGCCATCGGCGTGGAACAGGTCCGTCGGGTAGCGCTCGTCGGGCCCGAGTTCGCTCATGTCGGGCCAGAGGTCGACACGCACGGTCGCCGGTGCCGGCCGCACGCTGCCCCGCGTCCAGTGGTTGTAGCCGCGATCGGCGCCGTCGCCCTCGGCGTTGAACCAGCCCTGGTAACCGCACATCACCTTGCCGGTGAGGGTCGACGCGTCGGCGGCGCGCCGGGCCGGGGTGGCGCAACTCGTGAAGAAGGCGAGGCCCGCGACAGTGGTGAGGAGGATGGACGCTCGAAACATGGGAGTGAAATTGAAGTGGGGCGGCGGGGGATGGGCGTTACAAGCAGGCGGTCTTCAAGCTGGCAGCGGCGTCTCGCCGCTGGGTCGGTTTACGTGAGCAGAGCCGAGACGGCTCTGCCACCCCGGTTTCCGTCTGCTCACGCGGGCCAGGGGCCCTCACGGCTCCTCCCGCTTCTTCGCGCGCGCCTCGTCGCGCGCCTTTTGTTTCTCCGCCTTCGACTTCTTCGCCCCGGGATTGATCTGCGCGCCCGGGCGTTTCGGCGCGCCGCTCAGCGGGTTCGCCATCTGATCGAGCCAGGCGTCGTAGAGCTTGGTCAGCTCGGCGACCTTGGCGGCGTTTTGCGGGGCGAGGTCGGTGGTCTCGGCGGGATCCTGCGCGAGGTCGAACAGCTCCACCTTTGGTTGCGCACGCTGCTGCACGAGCTTCCAGTCGCCGGCGCGCACCGCGAATCCGCCGGCCGCGCCGCCTTCGCTCCAGTAAAAGGTATCGAGGTGCCGCTGGGTCTTGCCGGTGAGCAACGGGAGCAGGCTGCGGCCGTCGAGCGGGCGGTCCGACTTCACGCCCGCCGCCTCGAGCGCGGTCGGGAGGATGTCGAGGGACGAGACCGGCGTGGCGATCGTGCGGCCGCCGGGGAAAGCCGCGGGCCACGACACGATGAACGGCGTGCGGATGCCGCCCTCGTAGTTCTGCTGCTTGAACCCGCGCAGGGGGGTGTTGACCGCGCTCATCGCCTTCGAGCCGCCGTTGTCGGTCAGGAAGAACAGCAGCGTGTTTTCCCAGACGCCCTCCTGCTTCAGGGTGTCGACCACGCGGCCCACGCCGAGATCGAGATGAGACAGCATCGCCATCAGGATCGCGCGGGCTTCGGTGATGGCGGGAAACTGCTTCCGAAATCGGGCGATGTCCTCCGCCGGGGCCTGCGCCGGCGAGTGCACGGCGTTGTAGGCGAGGTAGACGAAGAACGGGCCGGCCTTCCGCCGCTGGATGAAGGCCACCGCCTCCTCCGTGAGGCGTGTCGTCAGGTAGCCTTGGTCCTTGATCTCTTTTCCGTTGCGGTACATCGGGCCGGTGTCGGGGTCCTTCTGCGCGAGATCGAAATAATCGTGTGCGCCGCGACCGAGAAAGCCGTACCACTCGTCGAAGCCACGACCGACCGGGCTCTGCTCGAGCGTCAGCCCGACATGCCACTTGCCGTAGGCGCCGCTGGTGTAGCCGGCCGGTTTGAGGAAGCGCGGGAAGAGCTTCTCCGACTGGGCCATGCCGGAGCCGCCTTCGCCGGCGGTGTAGACGCCGGCGCGCTGCTGGTAACGCCCGGTCAGCAAGCCGGCGCGCGTGGGCGAACAGACGTTGCCGGTGATGTAGCCCTGGCTGAACCACACACCTTCGCGCGCGAGGGCGTCCATCCGGGGTGTCGACACCTCCCGCGGATGGTGCGGGTTGAAACTGATGTCGGCATAGCCCTGGTCGTCGCTGATGATGACGACGACATTGGGCGGGCGCGGCGTGGCGGCGGAAATCGCCGGCACGGCGGACAGGCTGGCACCGAGCAGGAGCCCGGCGAGGAGGCAGGTGAGGGTGGTTTTCATGACTTCGTTTTCCTGGCCTTGCGGTCGGCTTTGCGCTGGTCGCGGAGGTTGCCTGGCGTGGGTTCGACGGGATCCTCCTCCCCGGGCACGACAACGGTCTTGCCCTGAATGACGAGGGTTTTCACGCGGGCGATCTGCGCGTCGATCTGACCGCCGGGCGTGGCGTTGCCACCCGGCACAAACTCGCCGAACGGCCGCGTGCCCCGCCGCAATTCCTCCGTGAGCAGCCGGCGCATCGCCGCCAGTTGCTCCGCGTGGCGGGGATCCTTCGCGAGGTTCATCCGCTCATCGGGATCGCCGCGCAGGTCGTAGAGCTGATCCTCGTCCCAGAAGCCCGCGCGCTCCGCGCCGCGCACGCCGATGCCGAGCCGGCCGATGTAGGACATCGCGCGCGGCAGATCCGCGGGACGCGCCTGCTGGATCAGCGCGACCTGCTCCCGCGGGTAGCGGACGGCGATGTACTTCCAATCCTTCGTGGCGACACCGCGGGCGTGGCCCAGCTCGAGGTAAACGTGATCGCGCACGTTCGCGCCGGGGCGGCCTTCGAGCAGCGGCAGAAAACTGCGACCGTCGATCCGGTAGCCCGCGGGCGGACGCAGCCCGGCGATTTCGAACACCGTCGGCACCCAGTCGACGTTCAGGACCAGTTCGTCGCAGGTGCGGCCGGCCGGGATGCGCGCCGGCCACCGCGCCAGCAGCGGGATGCCGACGCCGTCCTGCGTGAACAGCGACGACTTGCCGCGCCGGCCGTGATCCGGCGCGAACACCACGAGCGTGTTTTCGTCGAGTCCCAGTTCCTTGAGTTTGCGCAGCAAGGCCCCGACCGAATCGTCGACCCAGGCCTCGCCCGCCGCTTCGGCATTCGGGTTGAGCCCGGCCGCGGCGACGCGCCGGAGCAGCTCCTCGCGCGGGGTCATGACCGGCGGGAGCGCCGCCAGCTCGCCTTCGCCGGAGACCCGCGGGTGGTCCATCGAACGCCGCCAGGAGCCGGGCGGGCCGTGGAGCAGCGTGGTGCAGTAGTGGAGGTAGAACGGGCGATCGCGGTTGGCCTCGATGAACTCCAGGGCGGCGGCGAGCGTCCACTCCGGGTTGTGCTGGGCGTACGGCGCCTCGAGGTTGCCGGGGTAGACGTGTTTCGCCCACGAGAAGCCGAGGTTTTCGACGTAACGCCGCAGCACGCGCTCGTTGTGCCCAAACAGCGCGGTGGCCTCGGAGCCGGCGACGGCGTCGCGCGGATACGGTTTGAAGCCGTCCGGCCCGTCGTAGAACTCGGGGAAATCCGCCGCCGACTCGAGGTGGAGCTTGCCGACGAAGCCGGTGGTGTAGCCGGCCGCCTGCAAGGCGTGGCCGACATTCATCCGGTCGCGCTCCAGCGCCAGGTTGAAGTTGGGCCTGCCCTGCTGCCCCGGCCCGCCGCAGTCCTGGTCGTAGAGTTTGCTGGTGGAATTGCCGGCATAGCGGCCGGTCAGGAACGTGTAACGCGACGGGGTGCAGACCGCGCTGCTCACGTAGGCCTGGGTGAACTTCATGCCCTCCGCGGCCAGCCGGTCGAGGGCCGGCGTGTAGGTCCTTCCTCCATACGCGCCGAGGCTGGGCTTGTCCTGATCGTCGATCAGGACCAGGATGAGGTTCGGCTTCGCGGGCGCGGCACGGGACGCGGCACCAGCGGCGGGCAGGGACGGCAGCCCGGCGGCAAGGGCGGCGAGCAGCAACGGAAGCATTCTGGTCATGAAAGGAGAAGTCGGATGGAAACGGGGAAAAGGTTCACCGCTCCACCGGGGAAAATTCGAGCCGCTTCCTGAGCATCACCTGAACTCAGAAATGACTCCCCGGCTGATTCCCGAAGTCCGACGGACGGCGAGCCGAAAATTCGGATTGAACGCGTGAAAGGGTCAGCGCAAGGTGCGCCGTTCTTTTCGGGCCTATAGCTCAACGGTTAGAGCAGAGGACTTGGTTTCGGGTCGGCCGCGTGGAAACGCGCTGCTAGTCAGGTGTAAACTCGGTGAACGGCCTGCCCTCGGGGCGACCCAACGCCGAGCCAAGCCCACGCGAAAGCGTGGTAAGGTGTAGAGGCCATAATCACCCACCTAAACCTCGCGCATTTGGGGCAAGGTGAAGGCATGGTCCAGACCACGCACGGAGTCCGCTGCGGAATCCGGCGGCGAAAGTCGAAGTGGTAAGCATAATCCTTTGGTTCTGGGTTCGAATCCCAGTGGGCCCACTCTAAACGATGCCATGGGTGTCGTACTGGTGATGAGTGACAGGGTTCGTCCCCTGCACACCGACATCCCAGGTGCGCGGGCGGTGGAACACTCGCTCAATGATACCGGCGGTGGCCATTTCCGGCATCCTACGGTTCCTTCGTTTCCAAAATGGAAAAGCCGAAGCGCAGGGTTTGCACCGGCCCGCATCGTACCGCAAGCTGCTCGCCGATGACCCTCGACCTCGCCGCGATTCAGGCCGCCCAGGCCCGGATTCGCCCGCACATCACCCGCACCCCCGTGCTCACCAACGCCCGCCTCGATGCCGCGTGCGGTGGAAAGCTCTTCTTCAAGTGCGAGAACCTCCAGAAAGTCGGCGCCTTCAAGGCCCGCGGGGCGACCAACGCGGTCTTCTCGCTCGCCGACGTCGAGGCGGTGCGCGGCGTTGCCACCCACTCCTCGGGCAACCACGCCGCCGCCCTCGCCCGGGCCGCCAAGCTCCGCGGCATCCCGGCATACATCGTCATGCCCAGCAATTCCGCGAAGCCCAAAGTGCGCATGGTCGAGGCCTACGGCGGCAAGATCACCTTTTGCGAGCCCACCCAGAGCGCCCGGGAGGCGACCTGCGGCCGCATCCTCGAGCAGACCCTCGCCACCCTGGTGCATCCCTTCGAAAATCCCCGCGTGATGGCCGGCCAGGGCACCGCCGCCCTCGAGCTGCTCGAAGAGGTGCCGGACCTCGACTACCTCCTCTGCCCGGTCGGCGGCGGAGGCCTGCTCTGCGGCACCGCCGTCGCCGCCACTTCGCTCCGGCCGGCGATCAAAGTGGTCGGCACCGAACCGGCCGGGGCCGACGACGCCGCCCGCTCGTTCCATTCCACGCATCACTTTTCCGTCAACGTGCCCCACACCATCGCCGACGGACTCCGCACCACGATCGGTGAAACCAACCTCGCCATCGCCCGCCGCACCGTCGAGGACATCGTCACCGTCAGCGAGGCCGGCATCGTCGCTGCGATGCACCTGCTGTTTGAAGCGGTCAAGGTCGTGGTGGAGCCCTCCGCCGCCGTCCCCTACGCCGCGATCATGGAGCAGCGCCTCGACGTCGCAGGCCGGCGGGTGGGGATCATCCTCAGCGGCGGCAATGTCGATCTCGACCGCCTGCCTTGGCAGCAGGGGCCGAAGGCTCCGTAGGCGGTCATTGTTTGCGCCTGGCCCGCTTCGGGGGAAGCGGGACGGCCGGAGAGATGCCACCGACCCGGAGCCCCGACTGGTTTGGGCGATCTCCGTCCGTACAGGCTGGGCTCCCCCACCGCCGCCGGGGCGGTGCGGCCGCTCAGTCCAGGTGGAATACTTCCTGCAAGCCGGCGGCAACGGGACTGTGGTCGGGGTTCGCCGGCATCACGTCGGCCATGTGCCGCCACCAGCGCTGGCAGACCTCCGTGCGCGCGATGGCCTCCCAGCGGGCTTCGTCCTCGATTTCCGCATACGCGAAGAGCTGGCGCGTGCCCTCGTGCAGGAAGATGGAATAGTTGTGCACGCCGTGGGCGCGCAGGACGTCGGCGAGTTCGCGCCAGATCGGCTGGTGCCGGCGCGCATACTCGGCTTCGGCGCCGGGGTGCACGCTCATGACGAACGCCTTCCGGATCATGGCTTCTTGAGGAGGAAGGGCTCGCTGCGCTCCGGCGTGATCTCCACCGCGGGCCCGGCGGGCGCCGGCCCGGCCGCGGCCTCGCGCTCCAGGGACGCCGCCAGCATCCGGAATCGCTCCTGCTCCGCCGATTCTCGGGCCACCTTCACGCCGCGGTCGGCCAGCGCCTTCGCTTCGGACGGAAAGCCGCGTTTCGCCGCCAGCAGGGCCGCCTGCAGCAGGAGCCGCGTGTCCCGGGGAAACAGCTTCACTCCCTCGATCACGACCCCGAGGTGCTCGGCTTGCGGCGCCACGACGGACTGTGACCAGGTCTCGGCCACCAGGGTGTAGACATCGGCCAGCGCCGGCGGCTGCTTCATGGCCACGAAGAGCGGCGAGAGCACGCGCGTGACCTGCGCCGCGTCAAGCTGGCCGCCGGGCGCCGCGGGCTGGTCGCGCGCTTCCTCGAGCCGCAGGCGGGCGAGCTCGAGGTAGGCCCGGGCCCGCACCACCTTGGCCTGGGCGGCCGCCTCGAGGAATTTCCGCGCCCGTTCCTTGCGACCCGCCTCGAGTTCATCGAGCCCGAGCGCCGCCAGCAGGCGCGGATCGCGTTCGCCGCGCACGTAGGGGGCGATCAGCGCGTTGAGCGCCTTCTCGCCATGGCCGCCCAGGCGAAGCACCTCACCCTTGATCCGGCCCACCTCGGCGTCAGCGGCGTCGCGCAGCCCGAACGGCGGCGGATCGGGAATCTGCTGCCCCTTCTTCGCCTGATAGTGCATCGCCTTGTAAACGGTGAACTCGCAGTGCCCGCGCAATTCGAGGGCCATCTGCTTGTAGGTCCGGCCGAAACATTCCTTGAAGAGCTGCTCGCTCAGCGGCTCCTGGCCGAGGCGGGAGACGAACTGCACGAAGCCCTTCTGGTATTTCTGGTTGGCGCCATAGAGGCACAGGTGAACAAACGCGTAGCACTGGGCCTGCCAGTAGCGGGAGCGGTTGCGCGGCCCTTCGTGCTTGAGCATCTCGCCCAGCGGCATGATCGCGCGCCGCGAAAGCACCTGGTTGAAGTCCCCGATCTTGGAGGCGCCAAAGCCGTCCCCGATCTGCCCGAACACGATCCACTTCTTTGTGAAATCGATCGCCCCGAAGAGCTGCACCAGCCCCTCCTCGAACCACGCCGGAGGCGTCTGGGTGAGCTGTTTGCGGATCAGGAAGCGGAAGTACTCGATGTAGAACGCCCGGTAGGGATCGCTCTCGATCGTCTCCTGGTCGTTGAAGCGCAGCTCCGGCAGCGCAAAATCAACCACGATCGCCGCCCGCTCCTGGTTCTTGAAAAACTGGCTGTTCCGGAAATAGCGATCCTGGTACTCGCGCGTGGGCAGGAACTCCTCGAAGCCGTTGCCGCGACCGCACAGGATCAGCGCCGTCGGCACCGCCACCTGCCCGCGCGTCAGACCGGGCATGATGATTTCGATCACCTGCTGCAGCAGAAGGAAGTCCGTCACGAAGCGACGGGTCTCGCGCTCGGAGAGTTTGGAGAGAATCTCAAACCCGGGCACCTCCGCATACCGCCACGACTCCGGCGGCGGCAGGATGCGGGTGTCGCGCACCTCAAAGACCGGCAGCTCAACCACCGGCTCGGCGCGCGGCGACGCCTTGGCGGCCGGCTCGGCCGCGCCGAGGGCGCCCGCGGCCACGGCCGCGAACAGCGGGGCAAACACGAGGCGGAGGCGGGCGCGCATGGCGAACGGTGGGCGGCTACTTTTTCTTCGCCTTTGGCGCCGCGCGACGAGGGGAGTCCGCAGGGGCGGGCGTTCCAGCACCCGCCGGGGCAACGCTCCCCGGCTCCGGCGGCGCGGGCGGAATTGAGGCCTTCAACGCCTCGAAGCGCTGGCGCGCGCCGGCGTCGGGCGCGTAGCGCAGGCCGTGGTCGGCCAGCGCGTGGGCGGAGCGGAGATCGCCCGTGTCGCGCGCCAGGATGCTGGCCTGAAAGACCGTCTTCAGCCGCTGGGGAAAGAGCAGCGCGCCCTCGATCATGAGCTTCGCGTCGTCCTTCGACGGCACCGCCGAGCTCCGGGCCCAGACGTCGCCGGCGACGTCGTAGATGGCCGGCAGGATGGGCGGCTTGCCATGGGCGAACTGGAGCGGCGCCAGCACGTGCGCCGTCTGCTCCCGCGAAAGCTGCGCGCCCGCCGCCGGTTTCGCGAGGGCGTCGGCCAGGCGGTAGCGGGCGAGTTCCACCCAGGCGTCGGAACGTTTCGCCTTCGCGGCAAACGCGGCCTCCAGGAATTTGCGCGCCCGCGCCTCCTCGCCATGCGCCCGCTCGTAAAGCCCGAGCGCCGCCAACAGGTAGGGATCGCGCTCCCCGCGCGTGTACGGCGCGATCAGCTCGGCGCGCGCCTCCCTGACGCGCCCTGCCAGCACCATCGCCTCACCCTTGATCCGCCCGACTTCCGACTGGGTGGCGTCTCGCAGCTCGAGCGGGGGAGGCGGGATGATCACGTCCTCCTTGGCGCGGTATTCTCGATGCTGGTACACGGTGAAGTCGATGTAGCCGCGCAGTTCGAGCAGCATCTGCTTGTAGGTCCGGCCGAAGACCTGCCTGAACAGATCCTCGCTCGGGGGCTCCTTCGCCAGCCGCTGCAGAAAGGTCGCAAATTGCTTCTGGTACTTGCCGTTCAGGCCGTAGAGGCACATGTGCACGAACGCGTAGGCCTGTTTCGCCCAGCGGTTGTTGCCCAGCACGTTGGTGGCCTCCGGCGAGTCGTGCTCGACGGCGAAGAACTTCTCCAACGGCACCAGCGCCTTGCGTTGCAGGGCGGCGTTGAAGTCGCGATCCTCCGCCGGCGCACCCGGCAGGGCCAGCGCCTCCGCGCCCTCCTCCCCCGCGCCGAGGGCGTTGAGCTGCTGCACCATCGCCGCCTGCGCCGAAATCGTGTTCGGGTCCTCCAGCTTCGCGAAGACGATCCAGCGCTTGTCGAACTCCATCCGCATGATGATCTGCGACAGCCCCTCCTCGACCCAGGCCGGCAGGCGCGGCTCGCTCCGGCTGAGGAGGTAGCGCACGTACTCGCGGTAGAGCTGCTTGTCGTGGTCAACCGAGATCTGGCCGGAGTCGGTGCCGGTGGCGGCATCGTCGAAGCCGTCGAGGTTCAGCACGTTCAGCGTCGTCGCCTGCAGATCGATCACGATCGCGGTCCGGTGGCCCTGCTTCAGGAACACACTCGCGAAACCCGCCTCCGGCACGTAGCGGCCGGCCGGGATGAAGCTGTCGAACTTGTTGCGCCGCGCACACAGGATCAACGAAGTCGTGTGCGGGTGCCGGCCCGGCTGCGGCCAGACGTGCCCCAGCGCCTGGCGGAACATGTCGAAGTCACGAATCAGCCGCTGGGTCGCCTTGTCGGACGCGTTGCTCAGGATCTCGAAACCCGGAATGGTCGCATAGCGCCACTGCTCCGGCGGCGGCAGCTCGCGGGTATCGGTGACCACGAACTTCGGCAATTCAACGACCGGCCCCCCCGGCGAAGGCTCCGGCTGGCCCCACAAGAGGCCCCCGAGGAGGGCAAACACGGCCGCGGCGAACGCTTTCATGCAACAAGGAGACGATTCGCCCCGGGGAAAGTTGCCGAGCCTAAAAGTGCCGGCAACCAGGCTGGAATCCTGAACCAGCGAAACGTGTGGTGAGCAGGTCACGTTTCTCAAACCAGAGAACCACGGATAGCCACCGATGAACACGGATGAGGAACGCCCCACCGATGTCCATTCGCGTTCATCCGTGGTTGAAAGGGTCTGAGGCGAGGCCTCGCCAGGAGGAGCGGCTCGCGCCATCCTGGGCGGCTCCCGCCTGTCACCAGGCGGGCCGCGGAGAGGCGCCCCGCTCGCCTCCGCGGCCCCCCTCACTCCTCCGGCGTCACTTTGCCGCCTCCAGCAGCAACGCGAAGAGCCCGAAGATCAGCCCCGACACCCCGCAGCAGACCAGGAAGCCCACGGTGTCCGTCCGATCCCATTTCGTGAATTCCCAGGACGAACGCGGAAACAGCTTCAAGTGGTCGTAGCGCCGGGGGTTGCGCCGGGTCTCCGCCATCGCCGCCGCATCGCGCACCGGATCCGGGTCCACCGGGGTTTTCATCTTGCCATAAAACCGGTCGACCACCTCCCGGGGCGCCGGGCGCGTCACCAGACTCACCAGCAGCAGCACTACAAACGGAAACAGCCCGGAGTAGAAGAACCGCGCCGCATAGCGCGCGCTCACGTCCATCCCGGCCACGTTCAGCCCCAGGCGATCAAGCACATACAGCTCGAGATGGAACCGCCCCCGCCCCTCCAGCGGGCTTGCCACATCGCCCGCCCGCTGGTGCACCACCGCATCCCAGAACACCGGCGTCTTCACCCCCGCCTCGTCGCCCTGCCCGACCAGCGCCTGGCTGGTGCGCCAGGCGTCGACGTTTTCCGCCACCTTCGGCCCTACGATATTCAGCAGGGTGGATACGATCACCGCCGCCCAGACCGCCCCGGCCGTCACCCGCCGCCAGAAGAACATCACCATCACCGCCGCGCCAAACGGCACCTGCACCGTCAGCATGAGCTGAATCTGGGTAAACACATCCTCCATGTTCGCGGCCGCGATCACACCCACCGACAGGATCGCGACGATGGCCCACCGGCCGACCCGCACCAACTCCGTCTCCATCGCTCCCGGCCGCAGGTACTTGTAGAGATTGCGCGTGAACAGCGCCGACACCGCCATCGTCTGCGCCGCCACCGTCGACATGTTGGCCGCCAGCAGGCCCGCCATCATCAGACCCAACATCCCGGGCGGCAGCAGGAGCAGGCTCATCGTGCCCCAGGCCGCATCGGGATCCGACAGCGCACGCGGACCGGTGAACAGCGCAATCGCGATCAAGCCGCAGAGCGCCCACAGGATGATCATTATCCGCTTCGCATAGGTGCCCGACACCGCGCCGAACCGCGCCGCGAACTCGTCGCGCGCCGATCCCGACACCGTCATGTTGCCAATGATCCCGTGGATCTGCACCACGCTCACGAAGAGGATGGCCAGCAGCGTCCAGAAGGTCACCTGCAGTGTGCCCGGCGCCGGGTTGCCCACCAGGATCTCGAGCATGTGCTCGGGTACCCGCTCCTGCAGGGCGTGCCAGCCGCCGATGGCCGCCAGGCCGAAGGGAATCAGGATCGCCGAGAAGACCACGATCAGCACCCCCTGGAACGCCTCGTTGAGCGCGGTGGCCGCAAGCCCACCCATCACAATATAGGCGCCCACGATCAGGGTGTAGAGCAGGTAGTAGCCCCACTTGCCGGCGGTGCTGTGCAGCCACGAGATCGTGCTGCGCAGTTCGCCACGCTTGGCCTGGTCGGTCAGCACCGCCAGCCGCTCCCGTTCGCCGGCCGCCAGCGTCCCGGCCTGGCGGGCCGCCTCCAGCCGCTTCAATTCCCGGTGCCCCTCCACCGAGCGCCGCTCCTCCGCGGTCCAGCCCGCTTCGTCCTTGAGCAGCAGCGACGAAGTCACCTTGTACGAGATCAGATTGCCGAAACCAATGATCACCGTGACGGTCGCGACGATCTGGAAGGCCGCGTAGAATTTCGCCAGGCCGCGGCTCCCGAAGCGATCCTCAAACAGGTCCGCCACCGTCACCAGCCGGACGCGCCGGAACCAGAGGTTCATGAACCAGTAATACGGGTTCATGAACAGCGTCTGCAGCGCATGCCACACCCCCGAGGCACCCTGCTTGTACACCAGGCTCGCCGTGCTCACCGCCCCGTTGGCGTCGGTCGCGTTGCCGAAGTTCAGAAAAAACTGGTACAGCTTGCCGAGGCTGCGGCCCGCGAGGAAGAACCCCTCCTCGTTGCGCCCGGTCCGGTGCGACGCCCGCCACCCAAGGTAGGTCACCACCACCAGATAGCCGGCCACGACCAGAAGATCGATGAGATGCAGGTTGCCGAGGGTCATGCGGGGTCAGGGGCGGCGCGACAGAGCGCAAGCGAACTTGGCGGCGGCCCGGCATCCGCGCGAGCAAACATGGCGGCCATGAATCCTGACCGTCCGGCACACCTCGCCGACCGCCTGGTTCCGGACTAACGGCAGCCACGAGCGGGAGCGA
>CAZDGC010000022.1:13628-44140 GCA_964504885.1 uncultured Opitutus sp. | reverse complement strand
AGCCACGAGCGGGAGCGAGTGGTCGGTCGCGGCGCCACCCGTCCACCCCTACCCCATCCCCTTTCATCCCGCCTCGCCCGCCGGCTGCCCGCGCCGACAAACCCGATGCGCCCCGCCAGAAACGCGTTGCCTTCCCCCGCCGCTCCCAAATCGTCCCGCACGGTCCGACCCCGATGCCCGCCCCCGCCCCCACCCTGCGTTCGCTCGCCAAGACCCTGGGCCTCTCCCGCACCACCGTCTCCGACGCGCTCCGCGGTTCGCCGCGCGTTGACCCCAGGACCGCTGAACGCGTGAAACAGGCCGCCGATCGCGCCGGTTACCGCCGCAACCCGCTCGCCGGCGCCCTCATGTCCGAACTGCGGCGCTCGCGCGGATCGGCCTTCCGCGGCGTCCTGGCCGCCATCGATTTCAACGAGCCCGAACGCCCGCACGAGGCGGCCCCCTACCACCGCGAACTCCTCGCCGGCCTCGACACGCGCGCCTCCGAACTCGGCTTCAAGGTCGAACGCTTCTATGTCGGCCCGGCCGGCCTTTCCGTGCCACGACTCAACACCGTGCTCCAATCGCGCGGGATCACTGCCATCGTCCTGCTGCCGAGCTGGGACGAACCGGATCTCTCCGACCTGGACTGGACGCGGTTCGCCGGAATCTACACCGACTATATCATCGAGCGCCCGAAGCTCCACTCGGTGTGCTCCGACCAGTATCGCTCGTTGCTCGCCGCTCTGCAGCGCGTGGTTGCCCGCGGATATCAGCGGCCCGGGCTTTACCTTCAGAAACACCAGGACGAGCGCCTGCAGTATCGTTGGAGCGCTGCCTTCCGCGCCTTTCAGGAAAGCCACCCTGTCATCAAGGCCCTGCCGCCCCTGATCGTCGAACGCTTCGACCGCGAGGAGTTCGTGCGCTGGTTCCGCCGCGAAAAGCCCGATGTCGTGTTCGGCCACAACGCCGTGGCCGTCGAGTGGATGGAGGGCACGGGCGCCCGCGTGCCCGCGACGCACGGCTTCGCCTGCCTGAACCTCCACATGAAGACGCGCCCGTGCGCCGGCCTCGATCTCCAACCCCGCCTCCTTGGCGCGCGCGGCGCCGAGCTGCTCATCGCCCAACTGCAGCGCAACGAGACCGGCATCCCCGAGTGGCCGTCGACCACCACCACACCCGCCCGCTGGGTCGACGGTCCCACGTTGCGGAGCTGAGGCGCGGGGAGCGCGGACGGAGCGGGGCGCAGGCGCAGGCAACGCCTCGCCTGCCCGGGCGGACGATCGCCGCCGGCGCTACGTCCGCGCCCCTCCCGCTTCTGCCGAAGCGGTCCACCTTTGCCCTCTGGCGGCCTCCACCCGGGGGACGAGGCGTCCCGCTCGTCGATGGCGCAACCGAGACGCGCCGAGGAGCGCACCTCCCGCCGCCGCCGCACTTGACCACGCCACCGCCCGCAACGCAGGCTCGCGGAATGTCGTCGGAAGCTCCCGCGGAAAAACGCAGACTGCCGCTCGCCGTGCTGGCGATCGCAGCCGTGGTGGCCCTGCTGGCGATGGGGGTGCTCGTGCGACTCCTCGGCTGGGAAACCGCGGTGCAGGAAGGGCGCCGCCTCTGGAAAACCGCCTTTGACACCCTCGCCGCCGCCGGACCGGGCGTGTTCTTCGGCGCCATGGCGCTGCTGCCCATCGCCGGCGTACCCATGTCGCCGTTCGCCCTCGCGGCCGGACCGCTGTTTGGGGAAACACTCGGCACTCCCGCGGTCCTGCTGCTCGGTCTCGCCGCCATCACCTTCAACCTCACCGCCGCCTACTGGCTCGCGCGGCGCTGGCTGCGCCCACCGTTGGCCCGCCTCGTGGCGCGCCTCGGCTACACGCTGCCGGAGGTCGAACGCGGAGATGCCACCGACCTGATCGTGCTGCTGCGGGTCACGCCCGGTCCGCCGTTCTTCGTGCAAAATTACCTGCTCGGACTCGCCGAGGTGCCCTTCGGCCGCTACCTGGCGATCTCGTGCGCGGTCCAGTGGTCGTTCAACGTCGCGTTCATGCTGTTCGGCGACGCCGTCAGCCAGGGGCGCGGCAAGGTGGCCATCCTGGCCATCGGCCTGCTCGCCGCGCTGGTGGCCGGCACCCACCTGGTGCGCAAGCACCTCGGCCGGAGGAAGGCGGGCGCATGAGGCCGCGCGGCCCGGGCGATGGCCCCCCGGCGGACGGCGGCCTGCGCACGTCCCGGTTGTCGGCCCTCGCGCACCCTGTCACCGAGGTCGCCGACCCCGGCCCTGGCGAGGCCGGCCGCCAGCGGCAACGAGCCAGCGGAGCGTCCGACGACGGCCCGCGCGCGGAGAGTGTGACCGAATTCACGCGGCGCGTGAAACAGCTCCTCGAAGGCGGCATCCGTCCCTCGTGGGTCCGCGGCGAAATCTCCAACCTGCGCCTCCAGGCCAGCGGCCACGCGTATTTCTCGCTCAAGGACGCCGGTGCCCAGCTCAGCGCGGTGTTGTTTCGTGGCGACGCGTTGCGGCAGACGGTGAAGTTGCGCGACGGCCTGCAGGTGATCGTCTACGGCGAGGTGAGCGTGTACGAGGCGCGCGGGCAGTACCAGTTGATCGTGCGCCTGGTGGTGGACGACGGCGTGGGCCGGCTGCAGCGCGAGTTCGAGGCGCTCAAGGCGCGGCTCGCCGCGGAGGGGCTGTTCGCACCGGAGCGGAAACGGCCGATTCCCGCCCTGCCGCGGACGGTCGGCTTCATCACCTCGCCCACCGGCGCGGCGGTGCAGGACTTCCTGCGCATCCTCGACCGGCGGGGCTGGCGCGGGCGCGTCGTCGTGCTGCCGGCCAAGGTCCAGGGCGAGGGCGCCGCGGCCGAGATGGCGGAGATGCTCCGCCTCGCCGGGGAACGCGGGGAGTTCGACCTGCTGGTGATCGGGCGCGGCGGCGGCAGCCTCGAAGACCTGTGGGCCTTCAACGAGGAGCCGCTCGTGCGCGCGGTCGCCGCCTGTCCGGTGCCGATCATTTCGGCTGTCGGTCACGAGATCGACTTCACGCTCTGCGACTTCGCGGCCGACCTGCGGGCGGAGACCCCCAGCGCCGCCGCGGAACTCATCAGCAGCCGCTTTCTCGAGGGCGCCGAACGCACCCGGCTCGCCGCGGAACGGATGCTCGGCAGCGTCGGCGCCGCCCACGAACGCGCCGCCGCCGCCCTCGATCACGCCCGCTCCCGCCTGCGCCTGCTCACCCCCGCCGCCCAGGTCGAGCGCGGCTTCCAGCGCGTCGACGACGCCGCCAATCGCCTCGCCGCCGCCCTGCGCCACTCCGTGCAACTGCGGCGCCAGGAGTTTGCCGAGGCCCGCGCCCGCCTCGCCCAGGCGTCCCCCGAGACGCGCGTCCAGCTCGCCTCGCACCAACTGCTCTCGCTCTGGAAACGGCTTCAGGCCGCCAGCCCCGCCTCAGTGCTCAACCGCGGCTTCGTCATCCTCCGCGACGAGGACGGCCGCCCCGTCCTGCGCCGCGCCGCCGTCCACCCCGGCCAACCGCTCACCGCCGAGTTCGCCGACGGATCCGCCCGCCTCCGCGCCGAATGAGACGGGACGCCGGGCGCCCCTTGCCCGCGGCCTGATCACAGGCGGAAATCGGAACGGGAAGACGGTGATCGCAGAGGGTCAGCGTTTCAACTGCGACACGTCGCGCACCGCGCCGCGGTCGGCGCTGGTGGTCATCGCGGCGTAGGCCTGCAACGCAGCGCTGACCTGGCGCTGCCGCGGCAGCCGCGGGGTCCACGCCGCCGCCCCGCGCGCCTCCTCGCGCGCAGCGCGGGCGCGCAGTTCCTCGTCGGACACCCGCAGGGTGATCTCGCGTCGCGGGATATCGATGTGAATCGTGTCGCCGTCCTGCACGAACGCGATCGGGCCGCCGTCCGCCGCTTCGGGCGAGACGTGCCCAATCGACAGGCCCGAGGTGCCGCCGGAGAAACGGCCGTCGGTGAGCAAGGCGCACACCTTGCCGAGGCCCTTGGCCTTCAGGTAGCTCGTCGGATAGAGCATCTCCTGCATGCCCGGCCCGCCACGCGGACCCTCGTAGCGGATCACCACCACGTCACCCGGCTTGACGACCTCGCGGAGAATGCCGTCGACGGCGGAATCCTGGCTCTCGAACACGCGCGCCGTGCCGGTGAAAACCAGGATCGACGCGTCCACGCCGGCGGTCTTCACGATGCAGCCCTTGGGCGCGAGGTTGCCATAGAGCACGGCGAGGCCGCCGTCCTGGCTGAAGGCGTGCGCGTGGTCGCGGATCACGCCGGCGGCGCGATCGGTGTCGAGCGTCTCGAAGCGGGTCGACTGCGAGAACGCGACCTGGGTCGGGATGCCGGCCGGGCCGGCGCGGAAGAACGTCTTCACCGCGTCGCTGACCGGCCCCGCGATGTCCCATTGCTGCAGGGCTTCGCCCAGGGTCGCCGCATGCACGGTGGGCACGTCGGTGTGGAGCAACCCGGCGCGGGCGAGCTCGCCGAGGATCGCGGGAATGCCGCCGGCGCGATGGACGTCCTCGATGTGCACGTAGGGCGTCGACGGCGCCACCTTGCAGAGCTGCGGCACGCGGCGCGACAGGCGGTCGATGTCCTTCATCGTGAAGTCCACCCCCGCCTCCTGGGCCGCGGCGAGCAGGTGCAGCACGGTGTTGGTCGACCCGCCCATCGCGATGTCGAGCGTCATGGCGTTTTCGAAGGCCCGGAACGAGGCCACCGATCGCGGACGCACCGACTCGTCGCCCTGCTCGTAACAGCGCCTGGTGATTTCGACGATGCGGCGGCCGGCTTCGAGGAACAGGGCCTCGCGGTCGGCGTGGGTGGCCACCACGGTGCCGTTGCCGGGGAGCGCGAGCCCGAGGGCCTCGTTGAGGCAGTTCATCGAGTTGGCCGTGAACATGCCGGAACAGGAGCCGCAGGTCGGGCAGGCGGAGCGCTCCATCTCGGCCACTTCCGCGTCGGTCTTGGTGGGATCGGCGGCGGCGACCATCGCGTCGATGAGGTCGAGCTTGTGGTCGACCGCGAGCTTCGTCTTGCCGGCCTCCATCGGCCCGCCGGAAACGAAGATCGCCGGGATATTCAGGCGCAGCGCGGCCAGCAGCATGCCGGGGGTGATCTTGTCGCAGTTGGAGATGCACACCAGCGCGTCGGCGCAGTGGGCGTTGGCCATGTACTCGACCGAGTCGGCAATCAGCTCGCGCGAGGGCAGCGAGTAGAGCATGCCGTCGTGGCCCATCGCGATGCCGTCGTCGACGGCGATCGTGTTCATCTCCTTGGCGATGCCGCCGGCCCGCTCGATCTCGCGCGCGACGAGCTGGCCGAGATCCTTGAGGTGGACGTGACCCGGGACGAACTGGGTGAACGAATTGCAGACGGCGATGATCGGCTTGCCAAAGTCGCCGTCCTTGACGCCGGTGGCGCGCCAGAGGGCGCGGGCGCCGGCCATGTTGCGGCCAGCGGTGGAGGTGCGGGAGCGGTACTGCGGCATGGGAGTCTGCGTGGTTGGATTGCGTTTCGTGGCCGGAATGGGCGAAGGCGTAAAAACTCCGGGCTGCGCCGGCGCTTGTAAAGCGACTTGCGCGACTGGCAACCGCGACGCGGAACCCACCGGGGGCGGCGCGGCATCGCCACCGCCGCCCCGAGCCGCGCCTACATCCCGGCCAGGAACCGCCCGAAGGCCGTGGCGCCGGCGGCGAGGGCGCGGGCGCGGATGTATTCGTCCTTCGTGTGCGCCTGCGCGATGTCGCCCGGACCGAAGGCCACCGCCGGCACGCCCGCACCGGCGAAGATGTTGGCGTCGCAAAACCAGTCCGCCGTCGCCCAGCCGCGCCCGGCCCGGCGCAGCGCCCGCGCCCACGGTTGGGTCCGCGCGGTCACAAATGATGGCCCTTCGCGGTACACGCTCAGCGTCGCTCGCGGCGCCTGCGCGCGGATGAGCTCCTGCACGCGCCCCAGCACCTCCGCCGCCGGCACGCCCGGATGCAGCCGGATGTCCAGCCCCACGCGGCAGCGATCCGGCACGATGTTGAGATCGCGCCCGCCCTGCATCACGCCGAGGTTGAGGCTCGCCCCGCCCAGCACCGGATGACGCCGCGCCGCCAGCTCGGGTGCGAGGGTGTCGCGCAACGCGAGCGCCAGCGGCAGCATCCGGTAGATCGCGTTGTCGCCGCGCTCCGGCTGGGCGCCGTGGTGGGCGCGGCCCTCCGTCTCGATCCACAGGCGCAGGAAGCCCTTGGCCGCATGCACGACCCGCAGCGCCGTCGGTTCCAGCGCCACCGCAAAGTCGGCTCGAAATCCGGCCTTCACCAGCGCGTGCGCGCCCGCACTGCCCTCCTCCTCGCCCGCGGTCGCGGCCACGATCCAGCGCACGTCCGCTCCGCCGCGGCGCGATCCTCCGCGCGTCCAGCGCCACAGCGCCCAAAACAGCGCCGCCATCGGCCCCTTGGTGTCGCAGGCGCCACGCCCATGCAGCCGGCCCGCGCGGCGCGTCAGCGCGAAGGGCGGCACCGTCATGCCCGCCACCCCCACGGTGTCGAGATGCGGCGCCAACACCACCGTGGCCCGCGCCGGTCGCGCCGGCTCGAACACACCGATCACATTCGGCCGGCCGGGGGCGAGATCGCGCGATTCCACATCCGCCCCCAGCGATCGCAGCCGCGCCGCCACGACCTCCGCCAGCCGCGCCTCCCCGGTCTCGCTGCCACCCGGGTCGCCATCGGGATTGACGCTCGGCACGTCGACCAACTCGGCCAACAGGGCAGGCAGGGTGGCGGGAAATCGATTCATGATCGGCGGATTGCCGGGCAGAGTGAGCTCTCGCCCGTCGCTTGGCCACCCCGGAACCCGCCCGGAAGCATCCCGGCCAGGCGATCGCCGTGCGGGCCGGGCACGGACCACCGCCGGACCAGACATCGCTGCCCGCCGCGCAGACTGGGGCCGCCCGCGATTCGGCTTGTACGATCCCGAATGCGACGTAACCACTTGGTTACGCCGTCCATGCCCTCCGCCCTGCCCGCCACCGCGTCTGCCGGCCTCCCCTGCCCCGTCGATCGGGTGGACGAATTTCTCAGCACTCCCTCCGCCGCGGTATCCGACGTCCTCGCGCGCACCCCGGGGCCGGTGCTCGTGCTCGGAGCCGGAGGCAAGATCGGTCTGCACCTCAGCCTGATGCTGCACCAGGCGCTTGCCCCGTTCGGCCGGGCGCAGGATCTCCTGGCGGTCTCGCGCTTCCGCACCCTGCACGACACGTCCGACTTCGACCGCCACGGCATCGCCACCCGCGCGGCCGATCTCTGCGACCCGGCCGCCCTGGGCGCGCTGCCCGACGCACCCACCGTGTTCTTCCTGGCCGGTGTGAAATTCGGCACGGCGGCGAGTCCCGAGTTGTTGCAGCGGTTCAACGTCGAACTGCCGCGGCTCGTCGCCGAACGATTCCGCCGCGCCCGCATCGTGGCGTTCTCCACCGGCTGTGTTTATCCCTTTGTGCGGCCGGAAACGGGGGGCGCCACCGAGGAAACGCCGCCGGCGCCCGTCGGCGACTACGCGGCCTCCTGCCTGGCCCGCGAGGTCGCGTTCACCGCAGCTTCCCGGCAGCACGGCACCCAGGTCGCCCTCCTCCGCCTCAACTATTCGATCGAGTTCCGCTACGGTGTCCTCGTCGACATCGCGCAAAAGGTGCTCGCCGGCCAGCCCGTCGACGTCACCACCGGTCACGTCAACGTCATCTGGCAGCGCGACGCCGTCGACCATACGATTCGCTCCCTCGAGCTCGCCGGCTCGCCCGCCGTGCCCGTGAACCTCACCGGACCCGCCATCCTTTCGGTGCGCGACCTCGCGCGCCGCTGCGGCGAGATCGCCGGCGTGCCGGTGACAATCACCGGCCGCGAAGCGGAGACCGCCTGGCTCAACAACGCCGCCGCCGCCCACCGCCGCTTCGGACCGCCGCCGACCTCGGTCGACGACATGCTGCACTGGATCATCGCCTGGCTGCGCCAGGGCGGCGAAACCTGGGGCAAACCCACCGGTTTCGAGGAACGCAGCGGCAAGTTCTGACCACCATGTCCCCGGAAATCCGCGCCCACCTCCTCGCCGGCCAGGTGATCCCGGCGGTGCCGCTCGCCCTCACCAAGGCCCGCCGCTGGGACGAACGCCGCCAGCACGCCGTCGTGCGCTACTACGTCGACGCCGGCGCCGGCGGCCTCGCCGTCGGTGTGCACTCGACGCAGTTCGCCATCCGCGAACCGAAGATCGGCCTTTACGAACCGGTGCTCGCGCTCGCCGCGGTCACCGCCCGCGCCTGGCTCGAACGCGCCCGGCCGCGGCCCTTCGTGCTGATCGCCGGCCTGTGCGGCCGCACCGACCAGGCCCGCCGCGAGGCCGAAATCGCCCTCCGGCACGGCTACCATGCCGGGCTGCTCAGCCTCGGCGCCTGGGCGTGCGACGACGAGCCGGCCATCCTCCGGCACTGCCGCCAGGTCGCGCGGGAAATTCCGCTGGTCGGCTTCTACCTGCAACCCGCCGTCGGCGGCCGCGTGTTCTCCTACCGCTTCTGGCGCGCCTTCGCGGAGATTCCCCGGCTCGTCGCCATCAAAATCGCGCCTTTCCACCGCTACCGCACGATCGATGTCGTGCGCGCCGTGCTCGAGGCCGGCCGCGACGACGTCGCCCTCTACACCGGCAACGACGACCACATCATCGGCGACCTGCTCACGCCCTTCGAATTCGGCGGCCGCACCCGCCACATCGTCGGCGGGTTGCTCGGCCAGTGGGGCGTCTGGACCGAACGCGCCGTGGCGCTGCTCGAGGAAATCAAACACGTGCGCACCGCCGAGGCCTTCGCCGCCGGCTGGCTCACCCGCAACGCCGCGCTCACCGACGCCAACGCCGCCCTCTTCGACGCCGCGCACACCTTCGCCGGCTGCCTGCCCGGCATCCACGAGGTGCTCCGCCGGCAGGGCCTGTTCGCCACCAACGCCTGCCTCGACCCCCACGAACAGCTCTCCCCCGGCCAGGCCCGCGAAATCACCCGCGTCACCCAGGCCTACCCGTGGCTCGTCGACGACGCGTTCGTCGCCGCACACCGCTCCCGCTGGCTGGCCTGAAGAGGACCAAGGGACCAAGCGGCCATGGGACTATGAGACCTGGGGACCAGGAGACTGTCGCCGTCACTCACTTCTCCCCCGGTCCCACCGGCCCCCCGGTCCCAAAGTCTCCCCCTCTCTCCTTCTCCCCCTCTCTCCTTCTCTCCTTCTCTCCCTCTCCCCTTCTCTCCCTCTCATGAAAACCCTCCGCCACCTCCTCCCCACCGCCGCCGCTGCGCTGCTCCTCGCCGCCGGCGGGCTGCGCGCCGCCGACCTGCGCGTCGGTCTCATCGGCCTGGATACGTCGCACGTCATCGCCTTCACCCGCGCCCTCAACGACCCGAAGAGCAAGGACCACGTCCCCGGCGCACGCGTCGTGGCCGTGTTCAAGGGCGGCAGCCCAGACATCCCGTCCAGCGCCAACCGCGTCGAGGGCTTCACCAAGGACCTGCTGAAGTACCCGGAGATCAAACTCTACCCCACGGTGGCCGAACTGCTCCAGCACGTCGACGCCGTGATGATCGAGGCCGTCGACGGCCGCCCGCATCTGCAGTACGCCCGCGAGGTGCTGCCGACGCGCAAGCCCACCTTCATCGACAAGCCCGTCGGCGGAAGCCTGCGCGACGTGCTGGCGATCTACGCGTTGGCGAAAAAACACCAGACCCCGATGTTCAGTTCCTCCTCGCTGCGCTTCAACACGCTCGCCGCCCTCCAGGGCGCGAAATACGGCGAACTGCGCGGCGCCAGCACCTTCGGCCCCTGTGAAATCGAGCCGCACCACCCCGACCTCTACTGGTACGGTATCCACGCCGTGGAGATGCTCTACACCGTCATGGGCCGCGGCTGCCAGACCGTCGTCCGCACCCACGCGCCCAACGTCGATGTCGTCACCGGCGTCTGGAGCGACGGCCGCGTCGGCACCATGCGCGGCAACCGCGCCACCAAGAGCGGCTACGGCGTCACCGTCTTCGGCTCCGCCGGCATCGTGTCGCCCGAGGTCAAGACCGGGTACGGCGCGCTGCTGAAGGAAATCGTGAAGTTCTTCCAGACCGGCGTGGCCCCGGTGGCCGCCGAGGACACGATCGAGCTGATGGCGTTCATGGAGGCCGCCGACGAAAGCAAGCGCCGCGGCGGCGCGCCGGTGGCGCTCGCCGAGGTTCTCAAGGCGAACCAGCCGAGGTAGTCGGTTGCGGTTGGTGGAGCGGCCGCGGCGTCGAAAGCGTCGATGCAGCGGCGGCCACACGGCTGTCCTAGCCGCGCTGGGGCGACAACGTGGCCTCATGCCCGGCCACGCTTTCACCTTCCAGGTCAACGTGACCAACCGCACCAACGAGGATGAAATCATGCCGATGCGGTTGAAGGACCACCAGAGCGGCCACCTGCGCCTGCTCTTCCAGGATCCGCGCCGCGGGCGCGACACTGTGTCCCTCGCCTTCTGACGGCGTGCCGGGGCCTTCGGCGAAGGCAGGTCCCTCTGCCGGCGGGCGCGCACGGGAACATGCCCCCACCTCGCGCCGCGCCCAACCACGCACCGGGGTCGGCGTGACAAACGGGCGCGAACCAGCCCATGCTGGGCGGCAAATGACACCGCACCCGCCAAGGCCAGCAACCCGCACCGCAACCCCGTCCCCCCCGAGGCCCATCCCGGATTGGACGTCCGTGGTTCTCCTGGCACTGGGCCTGGTCCTGGGCACTTCCTCCCCGGCCGCGGCGCAGTCGGCCAAACAACTGGAGAATCTGCTCAAACGCTTCCCGGCCGCGGATGCGAACGGCGATGGCACATTGACCGTCGAGGAGGCGCAGGCGTACCGCGCCAAGTTGCAGGGCAAGGAGGCGGCGAAGGCGGGTGAAGTCGCGCGCGGCGGCGCGCCGCGCGAGTTCGAGGTCGATCCCGGCTGGCAGGCGCAGCGTTTCCCCGCCCACGCCGTGAGCTACCGGTCGCCCGCGGAGATCAAGGCGATTTACGCGCAACAACTGCGCGGCAAGGGGCCGGCGGTGATGTCGTTCGACCGGCCCGCCGACGGCGCCCTGCGCATCGTCGGCACCGGCCACAGTTTCATGGCGCCCGGCTACAAGACGCTGCCGGTAATCACCCAGGCGGCCGGGTTCAAGCAGCCGCTCTACACGCACACCGGCGGCGGCATCACCGGCAGCACCCGCTACAAGTGGGAACAGGAAAACGGCATCTTCCAGTTCGACGGCCAGCCCGTGCCGAAGCTGCTCGCGTCCATCGCCAACGCGGACTGGGAGGCGATGATGTGGGGCCCCTACTTCAACGATCGCCCGGAGTATTACACGTGCTGGATCGAGTTCTGCCGGAAGTTTCACCCGGACATGAAATTCTTCCTCTCGGACGCGTGGCCGCAGCTCTACCAGCTCGCCGAGGTGCCCAAGTCGGAGGCGTTCTTCACCGCGGAAGTGTTCGAGCGCCTCGGCCGGGAGCGCACCGCCGGCTACGTGGACCTGGTGCAATCGCTCCGCGCCACCCACACGCCGCAGATTTACCTCATGCCCACGTCCGACGCCATGGTGCTGGCCGCGAAGCATTTTCTGCGGGGCGAACTCCCGGGGATCGAGGGCGTGCACCGCGTGGTCGGCGGCAAGGAACGCTCGTTGTGGCGCGACGCGCTCGGACACCTCGGGCCGGGCTTCGAGTGGCTGGAGGGCTATGTTTTCTACGCGACGCTCTACGGACGCTCCCCCGAGTTGATCCCGGGCGAGGTTATCCCGCCGGCCGAGGACGGATTTCCGAGCCGCGAGCTGGATCGCATCTTTCGCCGGATCGCCTGGCAGGCCGTGATCGGCCACCCGTTGTCCGGCGTGCGGGATGCCAACAGGGACGGTGTGCGGGACTGATCCGCCTCGCGGCGGAAATTCTCCTTGGTCCGCACGCCCCGGGCCGCCTACATCTGACGGCTCCAAACTCCCGTTCCTCCACCATGAACTTCCCTGCGCAATTCACCATCATCTCCGACGAAGTCTCCCAGGACCTGCCCGTCCTCATCCGCTTCGCGAAGGAATTCAACCTGCCCGGCATCGAACTGCGCAGCATGTTCGGCCGCGCCTTCAAGGATCTCACCGCCGCCGACATTGCCGAGGTGAAGCGCGTCGCCCGCGGCGAGGGCTGGAAGATCTTCGGCTGCTCCACGCCGGTCTTCAAATGCGAGATCGACGACGCGGCCGCCGTGCAGGCGCACCTCGAGGAGTTCAAACGCAGCCTCGGCGTCGCCCTCGAACTCGACTGCGACCTGCTCCGCGTCTTCACCTTCCTGCGCCGCTCGCCCGCCGACAACGCCGCCCTGCTGCCACGCGTGGTCGAGCACCTGCTGAAACTCGATGCCCTCGCCGCCGGCACCCAGGTGCGCATCGGGGTCGAAAACGAGCACAGTTGCATCATCGGCACCGGTCTCGAGGCCGCCCTCTATCTCCCGCACCTGCCCGCGCCGCGCTTCGGAATCGTCTGGGACCCCTGCAACGTCCTCTACGTCCCCGGCGCCCCCGCCGACGCCACCGCCGGCTACGCCGCCATCGCCCCGCGCGTGCACCACATCCACGTCAAGGACGCCCGCCGCATCGCGCCGAAGCCCGGCGCCCTCCAAGCCGTGGCATCGCCGGTCGGCCTCGGGGATGTCGGCTGGAAACCCCACCTCGCCCAAATCCAGCGCAGCGGCTACGCGGGGTTCTTCTCCCTCGAGACGCACTGGCGCGTGATCCAGATCGCCGAGGCCGATCTGCATCTGCCGGCCGGATACGGCTTCTCCCGCGGCGGCGAGGAAGCCTCGCGGGTCTGCCTGCACAACCTGCACGAGATCCTGCCGGCCGCCGGCTGAACGCGCGGCCGGCTTCCCGGCCTTCCACCTTCACCCCCAGCCGCGGACACTCTCGATCCACTTCGCGCCGGTTCGCGACGATTTCTCGGCACCGGTAGCCGCCTTGGAGCGAAGCGACAAGGTGGTCGCACGCCCGCCCACGCTTTTGCTGCGCTCATAGCAGCGCGGCTACACCTTCGGTTGCGGCCAGAGGCCGCGCTGGGTGGAAAGCCGGGAATCATGCCCAACGCCGGCCGCACCCGCCCCACCGCTCCTGATCCCCAAATCGGCCCTTGAGCCCGCCGGCCACAGGAGCAGGTTGAACCCATCCCCGTGAAAACCCGCCCCTTCCTGCCGGCCCTCCTCGCCGCCCTCATCCTCGCCGCCCCCGGCTCCGCAACCGCTTCGGCCGCCTCGTCCGCCGCCCCGCGCCCCAACGTCGTCCTGCTGATGGGCGACGACCACGGGTGGGATGAAACCGGATACAACGGCCACCCGTACCTCCAGACCCCGGTGCTCGACGAGATGGCCCGCGGCGGCCTGCGCCTCGACCGCTTCTACTCGGGCGGCGCAAGCTGCTCGCCCACCCGCGGCACCGTCATGACCGGCCGCCACCACAACCGCTACGGCATCTTCTCCCCCGGCTGGTCGCTCCGCCCGGAGGAGATCACCATCGGCCACCTGCTCCGCCGGGCCGGCTACGCCACCGGCCACTTCGGCAAGTGGCACCTCGGCGCGGTCAAGGCCGCCTCGCCCGTCAACCCCGGCCGCATGGGTTTCGACACCTGGGTCTCCCACGACAACTTCTTCGAGCTCCACCCCCACCTCTCCCGCCAGGGCGGCCCGCCGGAGCGGATCGAGGGCGAGAGCTCCGAAATCATCGTCGCGGAGGCGCTCCGCTTCATCGACCGCGCGAAGCAGGACGGCAAGCCGTTCCTCGCCGTGATCTGGTTCGGCTCGCCCCACGAACCCTACCAGGCCCTGCCGCCGGACCTCGCCCTTTACGACCGCCTCCCGGCCGATTTCGGCCAGCGCCAGGTGCGCCTCACCTCCAACGAGACCGGCCGCAACACCCAGCGCCTCCAGCGCGACGTCCTCCGCGAGCGTTTCGCCGAAATCACCGCCATGGACCGCTCCATCGGCCAGCTCCGCCGGCATCTCGACACCGCCGGCCTGCGCCGCGACACCCTGCTCTGGTACTGCGGCGACAACGGCACGCCCCAGGAGGCCGTCGCCACCGTGCCGTTCCGGGCCCAGAAGGGCAGCATCTACGAAGGCGGCATTCGTGTGCCCGGCGTGATCGAATGGCCCGCCCGCCTGCCGCGACCGCGCATCAGCGATGTCACTACGGTCACCAGCGACATCCTGCCCACGCTCTGCGAACTGGCCGGCCAGCCCCCGCCCGCCCGGCCGCTCGACGGACTCAGCCTCGTTCCGCTCTTTGACGGCCGCCTGACGGAGCGTCCCACGCCCCTCGCCTTCTGGAACGCCCGCGCCCGCCCCGGCCTGAAACCGTACATCGATCCCGAACTCCAGAAAGGCACCACGCCCCTGGCCAAACTCGGCCCCGATGGACCCACCCGCAATTTCCAGAACGTCATCTACCCCGACATTCAGGAGAGCGATTACGCCGGCCCGCGCGCCCTGATCGCCGGCCGCTTCAAGCTCGTCCTCGACGGCGAAGTCCGCGCCGGCCGATCCGCGAAAGAACTCTTCGACCTCCGCGCCGACCCCGCTGAGAAGCACAACGTCATCGCCGCCCACCCCGCCGAAGCGGAGACACTCGCGCGCCAGCTCCGCGCCTGGCAGCAGTCCGTCCTGCAGAGCCTCACCGGCGCCGATTACCGCGCGCGCTGAGCCCACTTAATAAAACACCGTCCGATCCAGGCTGCGGTACTGGATGGCCTCGAGGAGGTGTGGAGAGGCGATGCGATCGGCGGCGGCGAGGTCGGCGATGGTGCGGGCCACCTTGAGAATGCGGTCGTAGGCGCGGGCGGACAGGTTGAGCTGCTCCATGGCGTGCTGGAGCAGGTCGCCCAGCGTGGAGTCGATCGCGCAGTGCCGCCGGATGTGGGCATGAGTCATCCGGGCGTTGGAGGTGACGCCGGAACTGCCAAACCGCCGCTGCTGGATCGTGCGCGCGGCCTGCACGCGGGCGCGCATCGGCGCGGAGGCCTCGCCGGGCCGATCCGAGCGCAAATCCGCCAGCGAGAGCGCGGGCGCCTCGACGTGCAGGTCGATGCGATCGAGCAGCGGGCCGCTGATGCGGTTGCGATACCGCTGGATCTGCGCGGGGGTGCAGCGGCATTCGTGCCGGGCATCGCCCAGGTAGCCGCACGGGCAGGGGTTCATCGCGGCGACCAGCATGAAGGCGCTGGGCAGCGTCACCTTTCCGGCCGCGCGCGAGATGGTCACCTCGCCATCCTCCAGCGGCTGGCGCATCACCTCGAGGGCGGAACGCTTGAACTCCGGCAGTTCGTCGAGGAACAGCACGCCGTGGTGCGCCAGCGAGATTTCGCCGGGCCCCGGAATCGAGCCGCCGCCGAGCAACGCGACATCGGAGACGGTGTGGTGCGGCGCGCGGAACGGGCGCGTGTCCCACGCCATCTCCCCGCTAATGGTGCGGCCCGCGGCCGAGTGGATGCTCAGGATCTCAAGGTGCTCATCGGGCGTGGGCGACGGCATGATCGACGGGATGCGTTTGGCCACCATCGATTTCCCGGAGCCGGGCGGCCCGATCATCAGCAGATTGTGGTTGCCTGCCACCGCGACCTCCACGGCCCGGCGGAGCGCCTGCTGGCCCTTGATCTCGGAAAAATCGATCGCGTCGTCCGCGGCCGGCGCCCGACGGTGCCGGACGGTGGCGGGGTCGACGGGCGGCAGCGGGCACCCGCCGTTGAGAAAGCGCACGGCGGCATCGAGCGACTCGATGCGAAAGACGTCCACGCCCTCGACGAGCGCGGCTTCGTCCGCGGAGACCGCAGGCAGCAGGAACCCGCGTTTGCGGCGCTGGCGGGCGAGCCGCGCCATCGCGAGCGCGCCGCGAATCGGGCGCGTGGCCCCGGAGAGGCTCAGTTCGCCGGCGATGAGCCAGTCGCCGAGCCGCTCGGCCGGCAGTTGCCGCGTCGCCGCCAGCACGCCGAGGGCGATCGGCAGGTCGTAGAGCGGCCCCTCCTTGCGCAGGTCGCCCGGCGCGAGATTGATCGTCGTGCGCGTGCGGGGCGGATGAAAGCCGCTGTTGTTCAGCGCGGCGAACACCCGGTCGGACGACTCCTTCACCGCCGTATCCGGGAGCCCGACGAGAAACCACTTCGGTTCGCCAGCCTCGCCGGCGTTGACCTCCACGTGCACCAACTCGGCGTCAATGCCCTGCAGGGCCGCGGAGGCGATCGTCGCAAACATGCCCGCAGGCAGGCGGCGGAGGCGGCGCGCGGCAATGCCGCGATCCCCCCAATCTTGAGGGGCTTGCGGTCTTGAACGCCGCCGTGGATTTCGCTATGCCCCGCCGCCTAGCCGGCCAGCCCGGAAATCTCATTCCTGCTGGAGAACCACTCCCAGGGTGTCAGAGACGGGAGGAGCGGCATTTACGCGGCGCCGAAGAGGGCGCGCACGGCGGCGGCGCTGCGGCGGTGGGCTTCGATGGCGTCGAGCGTGTTGGCCGAACCCTTTTCCACCGCCTGTTCGAGCACGAGCAGCGGGGACAGTCTCTTCGCCCGCAGCCAGTCGCGCAGGCGGCGGTAGTCAATGTCGCCCTCCGCGGTGAACTCCTCCGTCCACACCCCCTCGCGCGACTGACGGAGGTGCAGCTCGACGATGCGGGTGCCGTAGTGCTCGACGGCGTCGAACAGCGCCACCTGCGAATTGCCGCAGCCGCGATAAACCCAGTGGGCATCGAGGCAGAGCTTCAGATTGCGCGGGTCCGTGGCGGTGAGCATGTGGTGAAACTCCCGCCCGCCGTGGCGCAGCTCGATGTCGTGGTTGTGATAGGCGAGCGTGAGCCCGAGCGGGCGCAGCGCCGCACCGAGGCGGTCGAGGGCCTGGGCCTGCGTGCGGAGCTGGGCGTCGGTCTTGTTCTCCGGCCCGCCCCAGCGGATGGGCGACGGGTTGGTGACGAGGATCTTCGTGCCCAGCTCCGCGGCGCGGCGCGCGATCGCGATGATCTCCGCAATGCTGGCGTCCGCCTGGGTGTCGTCGTGCAGGGTGCTGTTCACGTAAAGCGAGCGCATCTCGAGGCCATGCGCCTTGAGCCGCGCGGCGAGGCCGTCGAACTCGGGGGCGGACTTGGCCGACGGCTCGTAGCCCGCGATCCCGCTGGCGGCGATGTCGGCGAGCAGGGCGTCCGCATGCGGCGGATACGTGCGTTGGGTGCGCCGGGCGAAGGTGCCCCAGGGGTAGGTGTTGGTGGCGATGTGCCGGCCGGCGCGCGCGGTCGCGGTGGCCGCGGGGAGGCGGGCAGAGGCGAGCGTGGCCGCGGCCGCGGTGGCCGAAGCGGCGAGGAAGCGGCGGCGGGAAGGGGCGGGGCGCGGGTTCATCGGCGGCCTAGTGTGGGCACGGGGCGCCGCCGGCGCGAACGCGAAATGGCGGGGCGGGTGCGGGGGGGACGGCGGTGTCAAAGTCGTTCTCGTTCCTCGTAATCTTTCTCTTTCCTCTTTCTCTTAATCTTTCCCTGCCGCGGCCAAACCCCTGACGAAAGAGAAAGTGGAACGAGAAAGAGCGGTCCGGTGAACTTGACGTTGCCGTGGTGCGGGGGGGCGCAGGCGACCGATATCTGCTCCGCCGCTGTTCTGCCGCTTGTCGTCCGCCCCCGCTTCCCTTTTCCTTCCCCACTCGACCATGCACTTCACCGCCCTCCGCCGTTTCGGTCTCTTGGCGCTCGCCACCGCGGGCCTCCTCCAGGCCGCCCCTCCCTCGATCATGATTACTCCGTTCGGCAAACTCTCCGGCGGCCGCGAGGCCACCTTGTACTCGCTAACCAACACCCAGGGCATGCGCGCCGACATCACCGACTACGGTGCGATTGTCGTGCGACTGTTCGTGCCCGATCGCGCCGGCCGGCTCGACGACGTCGTGCTCGGCTACAATTCGGTCGAGGACTACGTCAAGGCCACGCCGTACTTCGGCGCCATCGTGGGTCGCTATGGCAACCGCATCGCCCACGGCAAGTTCACCCTCGACGGCAAGACGTACACGCTGGCAACCAACAACTCGCCCGGCAACCTCCCCTGCCACCTGCACGGGGGCAACGTCGGCTTCGACAAGGTTCTCTGGCAGGCCGAGCCCCTGCTGCGCGACGGCGTCGCGGGCCTCCGGCTGCGTTACCGCAGCCGCGATGGGGAGGAAGGCTATCCCGGCAACCTCGACGTCACCGTCCACTACTGGCTCCAGAACGACAACGCGCTGCGGATCGAGTATCACGCGACCACCGACCAGCCGACGCCGGTCAACCTCACCAACCACTCCTACTTCAACCTGCGCGGCGAAGGCCGCGGCGACATCCTCGGGCATGTGCTGACCCTCCAGGCCAGCCGCATGACCCCGGTCAACGCCGGCCTGATTCCGACCGGGCAGATCACACCGGTCCGGGGCACGCCTTTCGACTTCACCACGCCCCATGCGATCGGGGAGCGCGTGGGCGCGGCCAACGAGCAGCTCAAGTTTGGCGGCGGCTACGATCACAATTGGGTGCTCGACCATCCGCGCGGCCAGCTCGGGCACGCCGCCACCGTCTTCGAGCCGGTCTCCGGGCGGGTGATGGAAGTGTGGACGGAGGAGCCGGGAGTGCAGTTCTACTGCGGCAACTTCCTCGACAGTACGAATGTCGGCAAGAGCGGCCGCCCGTACGCCTACCGCACGGGATTCTGTCTCGAGACCCAGCATTATCCCGATTCGCCCAACCAGCCGGACTTCCCATCCACGATCCTGCGCCCGGGCGGAACGTACCGCACCTCGACGCTCTATCGCTTCTCGGCGAAGTGAGTGCCGCAGGCACCACCCGTCACCGGCCCCAGCGTGGCCGGCTGACCTTCAAGGCGACGCCAGCTTCGCGAGGTCGGCGGGCGTCGCCGGGACAAAGGGGGCCGAGGGCCGGCCCGTCCAGCGATGCAGCATGAGGTCGGCGGTCTGCTTGCCCTTGGAGCCCGAGCCCACGCCGAGATAGAACAGGCCGTGGCCCACCGGCTGGAGGCCGACGTCGGCCTTCTGGTTCCAGCCGCGGATACCGGTGGCGGGATCGCGGAGGCCGTCGTCCGCCAGCGCCAGCAGCAGACCCTGCTCGGTGCCCTGGCCGCCGGGGCCCGGCACGCCAATCAGATCGCCCCGGACGGGTCGCGTTCGCGCGTCGACGGCGAACAGAAGATAATTCGGGAAGGACGGCTTGGTGCCCTTGTAGACCCCGAGGAACCACCGCTGCGACGCCTCGTCGTAGGCGAGGTTTTGCACGCCGTAGGTCGTGTTGCCCGTGCGCACGAAATACTTGCCATGGACGCCGGCGGGGCCGCTCCGATGCGGTGCCGCCTCGGTGAGCGGACGAGCGTAGCGCGCCCAGTCGGCGATATCGTACTGGAGCAGAACCTGGTGGTCGTTGTCGGTGCGCGCGGGGTGGGCGTAGATGCCGTAGGCGACGGTCAGCAAGTGGGGGCCGTCGGTGCGGCCAAATTCCGGCCCAAAGCTTACGCCGTCGATGCCGGAACAGCCGTAGCGGTGATCGGGCGTCGCCGCCACATTGCCGTCGAAAACGCCATCGCCATTCAGGTCGGCGGTGTAGTCCCGGGTGACTTCGGGCAGATAGACCGTGCGGAAGATTTCCGACTGCTGGGCGTCGAGCCCGACGCGATTGAGCCGGTTCACGTCGATGACGGCGACGTAGAAGGCCTGGTCCTTCTTGTATTCGAGCGAGCCGTACACGCGGCCGTCGCGCGGATTGAAGTCGAGGTCCCCGAGGTGGCCGGTAAAGCCCCCGATCGTGCCCACGAGCCGGCCGGCCAGGTCGTATTTCACGAGGAGCGTGGTGAACGAATAGTAGATATAGCCGCCCTGCAGATCGACAGCGATGCCCTGGACGTGGCTGGTGGGCCAGGTGCCGCCGTTCTGCCGGAGTGGCGGGCGGGCGGACGGTGAGGGTGCCGCGGTGGCCACCGATGCGAGGATGGCGGCGGCCCACAACGGGAGGAGCGACGGGAGGGTCTTCACGGTAGGAGGAGGTGAGATCTGTCCTGCAAGTCAGCCACCCAGGGCCGGGCGGATACTGCTCTGTTGGAACGTCTGGAGAGCATGCCACTGGTGATCCACTTCGAAACAGGCTGCGACGATTCCGGGTCTTTCTCTTTCCTCTTCATCTTTATCCTTCGTCAGGTGATCGGGGAGTGCCGCGAGGAGAAAGATTACGAGAAAGAGGAAAGAGAAAGATACAACCGGCCCGCCTTGGGTTGCGGCCTTCGGCCGCGGTGGAAAATATCCAGCTCAAAACGAGCCCCGGAGGCCGAAGTTCCACATCGAACCATAAACGTCGTAGAGATAGATACGGCCGGGAACGTTCGTGTACTGAATCGAGGGCTCGTTGAAAAGGTTGCGGGCCGAGAGCATCAGCTCGTAGTTGCGGGTGAGCTTGTAACCCGCGCTGACATTCCACATTTCGCGGGAGGCCAGCCAGCGAATGCCGGTGTTGTTGGTCGTGGGCGTGTCGCCCAACGCGCCCACCCGGCGCATCGCCTGCCAGTTCCCGTTGATCTGCAGGTTGAAGTTGCCGTAACGGTAGCGCACACCCCAGTTGGCCGTCTTGTTGGGCACGCCGATGCGCACGCCGTCGGCGATCACCCGGGTGATTGAGCCATACACACTGAGCCCCTTGAAGGCCCGCGGCAGAAAGGTGAGCTGCTGGTTGTATTCAAACGTCAGACCCTGCGTCTCGAACGTGCCGATCCCGTTCTGCGCGCTCACGAAGCTGTAGCCGGGATAGTCGTCGGCACTGTAGCCGACATCCTCCGGGTTGACCGTAAAACCGGTCTGCTGCATGTCCCGCACCTTGAGCTGATAATAGGACACGCCGAGGATGCCGGACGGCTCGAGGTAGTACTGCAGCCCGGCGTAATATTTCGTCGAGTTTTCCGGCTTCAGTTGCGGATTCGGGACACTGACGATCATGGTGTTGTCATTCACCGAGGCAATGCCGCCAAGATTGCCGTAGTCGGGGCGGAGGATGGAATCGCTGAACGCGAGCTGGCCGACCAGCTTCTTGGTGACGTCGTATTTGACGCCACCGCTGAGAAACCAGTCGTCGTACTTGCCGCGGCGGGTCGTCTGCCGGCCGTCGCGAAACTTGTAGTTGATGCCTTCAACCGTGTTCAACGCATAGCCGGCGGCAGTGACTTCGCGGTCCGGCCGGACGTCGGCGACCCACGCCTCGGTCCGGGTCCGTTCGTAGCGCAGACCGAGGTCCAGCCGGGCCGGGCCGAAGCGCGTCTGCCCCTCGACATAGCCGGCGCTGATTTCCTCGAAGACCCGCTTGTTGTTCTGGTACCGGCGCGTCAGGTTGCCCGCGGTGTCGGGCACGAAGTACCCGGGATGCGCCTTGTAGAGGTCGTAGGTCGCATAATTGCTGTCCGCGCGGAAGTTCTGGGCGGTGACATTGCCGCCCCGGCCGTCGAGGTTGAGGTCGAACTTGTAGTTCTGCGTCCAGGGGATGACGGCCTCGGGCGCCCGCTGCGTCAGGTCGTTGGTGGGGCCGACGTACTGGAACTGCCTGTACGAACCCTCGACCGTCGCCCATTCGTTGGTGCGCCCACCGAGGCCGCTGAACAGGGTGACCGGGAGGCCCCGGATCTTAAGCTGCTTCCTCAGATCCAGGTAACCGCCGATCTGCTCGTTGGACGCATCGGATTCGCTCGTGCGGATGTTGTTTCCGATGTCGTCGTCGCGATTCACGCTCGTGGGGTCGCCCCAGGGGCGGCCGGCGGTCTGCGTCAGCGTCCAGGTGGGCGAACCTTCATCCGGGCGGCTGGCGGTGAAACCGATCCGGGTGATCCAAGAGTCGGTGCGCTGGAAGAAGCCCTTGCTGTTGTCGCGGAAGTTGAACTCGGAGCGGGAGAGGCTGCCCCGGAGCGTGGCCTCCCAGGTGTCGCCCTTGTAGACGAACTTCGGCGCCAGGACAAAGGCGGGGGTTCCCGCGTAGCGGTGGGAATACTCGGTGCGGAAGCGCGGGCTGCTGCCGGCGGTGAGGGCAGCTCCGGTGGTGGCGTTGACAGGATGGGAGATGACGTGGGTGATCGTGCTGCCCGCCGGCTGGCTCGCCACCGGCGCGTAGAGATAGGTGTATTGGTTGACGTATTCGACGTCGTAGAACGAATACGTGCTGCGCCAGGAGAACGTGAGGTCGGGGGTGAGGCGGTAATCCACGCTCAGGTTGGCCGCCTGCCGGGAGGTCATCTTCGGACCGGGCCGGAACATGAGGTCGTTCAGCTTGGGCGTGTCGACCGTGGCGCCGGCCGCGGGATTGTTGTAGTTGTGTCGCATCTGCACCCGGTCCTGCTGGACGAAGTTGGCGTTGTAGCTGGTGTTGAACTCCACGCCGAGGCGGCCGTCGAGGAACAGATCCGCATAACCGAACTGGCCCGCGGGGAAAATGCGGTGGTGCTTCCGGTCGTCGGGGAAATACTCGCGCCGGAAATCGGCATCGGACGTGCCGATGCCGTAGATCTGGAAGAGAATCGTGCGACCCTTGCGCTGGAAGGCGTACTTGCTGCGGAGGTTGATGGTCCCGCCGGGGGAGTCGGCGTCCATCCGGGCGGTGAGGGTGTTGTTGAACTCGATCGATTCGATGCCGGTGATGGACATCTGTTCGAAGGAATTCTGGCGGCCGGCGTTGTTGTTGGAGGTTCCGGTGGCCATGCGGGCGCCATCGGTGGTGAAGGTGGAGTACTTCGGATCGAGGCCGCCGATGCGCACCGCGCTGGTGTCGACCTCCACGTAGTCGAGCGAGAGGCCCGGCATGGACTTCATGAACTCGCCCACGTCGCCCATGGTGAGTTCGCCGTAGTTGTCGGCGGCGACGACGTTGACGGCGTTGGGCGCGGCGCGGCGCTCCATAATCGCCTTGGCCTGGCCGATGCGCTCGGCCGAGACGGTGAACTCCTCCAACCGTACCACCTCCGCCGCTCCGGCCCCCAGCGAAGCGGGCTGCAGTTCGAAATCGCGCGTGGCCGTGCCCCCGGCCGGCACGGTGAGGCGCGCGCCGGCCGGCTGGGAGCCGGTATAGGCAACCGCAACCGTGATCTCGCCCGCCGGCACGCCGGTGAGGCGGTAGTAGCCGGCCTCCTCGGAATAGGTGACGAGCGCCGTGCCCTCGACCCTCACCTCGGCGTTGCGGACATACTCGCGGGTGGCGGCGTTGAAGACCCGGCCGGCGATGGTGCCGCCCGCCGCCGCCGCCCCGGCGGCGGCGGTCCCGGCGGCGGCGAACAGGAGGGCGGCCGCGATCCGGAGCCCGCCCCGGCGGGGCGCGCGGGCGGAGCGGGAGACGGCGGGCGGGGCGGGAGGGAGGAAGGCGGGGTTCATGAGTTATGCATATTTATTCTGCATTGACATTCTGACCTTAGCTTCAAGCCTGCACGCATGTCAAGGATGCTTCCCATCACCCATCGAACCGGCCGCCGGGCCGCCGGGCGCCTTGACCCCGTCGCCGGGCCTCGGCATGACATTGGCCATGCCGCATGATTATTCAGACGACGATCGGCTGCGCCTGATCGCCCGCCTCTACTACCTCGACGGGCTGGGGCAGAGCGAGGTGGCCCGCTTTGCGAAGATCTCCCAGGCCAAGGTCTCCCGCCTCCTCGCCCTCGCCCGCGAGCGGGGCATCGTCCGCATCACCGTGGCGGACTACGAGCCGCGGCGCCGCGAGCTGGAGGATCGGATTCGCGCCCGGTTCGGCCTGGCCACCGTCGCCGTGCTCAAGGGGCCGGGCAGCCTGGAGACGACGGATCTGCGGCGCACCGTCGGGCACTTCGGCGCCGGGGTGGTCGACGCCCTGATCCAGCCGCGCGACACCGTGGCGCTCGCCGGCGGCCGCACCATCCACGAACTGGTCCACCACCTGCCCGAAGCCCCCGGCAAATCCCCGACGGTGGTGCAGGCGATGGGGAGCGTGGACTCCAGTCTCAACGTGTTCGACGCCCAGGAAATCGGCCGCGAGATGGTGCGGCGGCTCGGCGGCGTTTTCCTCTCGCTCAACACGCCCGCCTTCATCCCGGAGAAACGCACGCGCGACGCCCTGCTCGCCCAGCCCCAGGTGGCGAACGTCCGCGCGCATCTCGGCCACGCCCGCCTCGCGCTGGTCGGGCTCGGCACCCTCGCCAATTCCGTCTTCGTCGAGCGCGGCACCCTCGACGCCGACATGGTCCGCGAACTCGAGCGCGCCGGCGCCATCGGCGAGGTCTGCGGGCGTTTCTTCGACGCCCGCGGCAATGAATGCGCCACCGCCTGGCGCGATCGCGTGATCAGCGTCGAGCTCGCCCAGCTCCGCAAGATCCCGCTCGTCCTCGCCCTCGTCTCCGGCACCGACCGCACCGCCGCCATCGAGGCCGCCATCCGCGGCAACCTGATCAAGGGCTTGATCATCGACGAAGCCGGCGCCGCCGCCCTGCTCATGTCGCCGCCCGCCGCCGCCAAAAAGGCAAGAAAATGAACGCCGCCGCCTGCACCGCCCGCCTCGCCCTGTCCCGGCCCGCCGCCGCACCGCGCTGACTCCTCAGATGCCCACCGCCGCCCCCGCCCGCCTCTCCCTTTCCGAGGCTCTCGCCTCCGCCCGCGAGACCCGCGCCCTCATCCTCGGCCGCGGTGTCGTGCCCGACACGGCCCGGACGTTCACCGAGCACTTTCCCGGCGCCCGGGCCGTCGTCGTCGCCGACGCCACCACCCACCGCGTCGCCGGCGAGGCCGTCCTGATCTCGCTCCGCACCGCCGGCATCCCGACCGTCGCCCCGTTCCTCTTCACCGATCCCGCCCTCTACGCGGAAATCCGCTTTGTCGAGCAACTCGAGGCCGCCCTGCGCACCCACGACGCCGTGCCGATCGCCGTCGGCTCGGGCACGATCAACGATCTCGTCAAGCTCGCCGCGCACCGCACCGGCCGCCCGTCCTACCTGTGCGTCGCCACGGCCGCGTCCATGGACGGCTACACCGCGTTCGGCGCTTCGATCACCGCGGAAGGCGCCAAGCAAACCTTCCACTGCCCCGCGCCGCGCGCCGTCGTCGCCGATCTCGACATCATCGGCCAGGCCCCGCCGCCGATGACGGCCTCGGGCTACGCCGACCTGCTCGCCAAGATCCCGGCGGGCGCCGACTGGATCCTCGCCGACGCCCTCGGGGTCGAGCCGATCGACGCCCGCGCCTGGGCCATCGTCCAGGGCGGCCTGCGCGACGCTCTCGCCGATCCCGCCGGCTGCCGCGCCGGCCAGGCCTCCGCCCTCGCCCCGCTGGTTGGGGGTCTGATGCTCGGCGGCTTCGCCATGCAGTGGTCCAAGTCCAGCCGCCCCGCCTCGGGCGCGGAACATCAGTTCAGCCACCTCTGGGACATGGAGCACCACGTCCACCAGGGCGCGGTGCCCTCGCACGGCTTCAAGGTCGGCGTGGCGACCTACGCCGTCACCCGCCTCTACGAACAGCTCCTCAGCTACGATTTTGCCTCGCTCGACGTCGAGGCGCAGGTGGCGCGCTGGGCCTCCGCCCCGGTCAACGACGAAGCCGCCCTTCGCGCCCGCTTCGCCGGCACCGACTTCGTCGAGACCGCCATCGCCGAAACCCGCGCCAAGGGCATGACACCCGCCGCGCTGCGCGCCCAGCTCCGGCACCTGCAGGACGTCTGGCCCGAGACCCGATCCCGGTTGCGGGCGCAACTGCTGCCGGCGGTCGACGTGAAGTGCCGCCTCGAGGCGGTCGGCGCTCCAAGCGAGCCGGAACAGATCGGCATCTCCCGTGCGCGGCTGCGTGAGACCTTCACCCGCGCGTTCCACATCCGCCGCCGTTTCACGGTCCTCGACCTCGCCGTACGCACCGGGATCCTCGACGCCCTGCTCGACGAGCTCTTCGGCCCCGACGGCGTCTGGGACACCAGCAACTGACAAGGACCAAGAGACCAAACGACCAAGGGACCAAAGGACCACGACACACCCACCGATCCCCCGCCCAACGTCCCCCCGTCCCCCAGTCTCAAAGTCTCTCCCACTCTCCCCTCTCCGTCTCTCCCTCTTCCGATCGCCCGCTTCGCATGACCCCTCCCACTTCCGCCGCCCCCACCGCCGCGCCGGCCGGCCCCTCCGACCCGGCCACGGCGAAGCTCTTCCGCACCTGGCAGATTCGCACGCTGATCGGGACGATGTTCGGCTACGCGGCGTTCTACTTCGTCCGCAAGAACCTGAGCTTCGCCATGCCCGAGATGCAGACGGACCTCGGCATCTCCAAGACCGACCTCGGCATTTTCCTCACGCTGCACGGCCTGCTCTACGGCGTGTCGCGTTTCGTGAACGGCATGTGGGCCGACCGCGCCAACGCGCGCACCTTCATGGTCGCGGGCCTGCTGCTCTCGGTCGGCGCCAATGTCTTCTTTGGCTTCAGCTCCACCGTGCTGTGGCTCGGCGTGGCGTGGATGATCAACGGCTGGGTGCAGGGCATGGGATTCCCGCCGTGCTGCCGACTGATGACGCACTGGTTCCGCCCCGAACGCCTTGCCTCGACCATGTCGATCTGGAACACGTCGCACTCGATCGGCGCCGCCGTGGCCGGCGTGGCCTGCGGGTACTTCGTCCTGCTCGGCTGGCGCTGGTGTTTCTTTGCCCCCGCGATCCTCTGCACGATCGCCGGCGGCATCCTGTTCCTGTTGTTGCGCGACACCCCGCGCTCGGTCGGCCTGCCCGAAATCGCCATCGCGGGCGTCAACGCCGAGGAACAGGAGGACCGCACCTCCGCCGGCTACAAGGCGTTCGTGAAGCGCCAGGTCTTCCTGAATCCATTTATCTGGTACATCTGCCTCGCCAACTTCTTCGTCTACATCCTGCGCTTTGCCGTCCTCGACTGGGGTCCGACGCTGTTGAAGGAAATGAAGCACTTCCCGCTGCAGAAGACCGGATGGATGGTGGGCGCCTTCGAGGTCTCGGGCATCGTCGGCATGCTGATCGCGGGCTGGGTCACCGATCGGGTGTTCCAGGGCCGCGGCGCCCGCACCTGCGTATTCTGCATGATCGGCGCCTGCGTCTCGCTGCTCGCGTTCTGGCAGCTCGGCTCGACCCCCGCGCTGGCCACCGTCTTCCTCGCCGCCGCCGGCTTCTTCATCTACGGCCCGCAGGCGCTGGTCGGAATCACCGCCGCCAACCTCGCCACCCGCCGCGCCGCCGCCACCGCCGCCGGCTTCACCGGGCTCTTCAGCTACGCCAGCACGCCGGTGACCGGCTGGGGCCTCGGCTGGCTCGCCCACAACGCCGGCTGGCACATCGCCTTCGAGGCCCTGCTGCTCTTCGCCGCCGTCGGCATCGCGATGTTCGTCCTCGCCTGGCGGGCCCCCGCGCACGGCTACCAGACCGCCGCGTCCACTTGAGCCCCGCGACACCCGGCAGAGAGCCACCACGAAACCCAACGCGGCAACCGCAACCGAAGGATTCCAGAAATCGTGAAATCGGTCATCGGTCATTTTCAATCTGTCATTGGGAAGGCCGGAACGAGTGTCCCAATTTCAAGATGACCGATTCCCGATGACCGATTTCAAGATCTTCGAAATCGTCGCGAAATTGATCGAAGTGGATCGATAGCTCACACGAAACCGAATGCCGTCAGCGATCTACCCCTCCCTCGGCCAACTCTCCCCCGCCGTCGCCGACCGCCTCCGCCGCGCGCGCCACCTGGCGCTCGACATGGACGGCACGATCTACAAGGGCGGCACCCTGTTTCCCTTTTCCCGCGCCTTCCTCGATCGCGCCCGCGCCCTCGGTCTCGGCTACACGTTCCTCACCAACAACCCCTCCAAGAGCCCCGCCGACTACCTCGCCCACCTCGCCAAGCTCGGCATCCCCGCCACGCCCGCCGAGCTCTACACCTCCGCCCAGGCCACGATCGACTGGCTGCAGGCGCACCGCCCCGGGCAACGCCGCCTGTTCGTCCTCGGCACCCCCAGCATGCAGGCGCAGTTCGCCGGCGCCGGTTTCACGCTCACCGGCGACGATCCGGCCGACGAACCCGACGGCGTCGTGATCGGCTTTGACCTCACGCTCACCTACGCGCGCCTCTGTCGCGCCGCCTGGTGGATCCACCGCGGCAAACCCTGCGTCGCCACCAATCCCGACTGGGTCTGTCCCACCGACCAGCCCACCGTGCTCGTCGACTGCGGATCGATCTGCGCCCTGCTCGAGAAAGCCGCCGGCCGCGCCCCCGACCGCGTCTTCGGCAAACCCGATCCCTCGATGCTCGACGGCATCCGCGCCCGCCACGGCCTCCGCGCCGACGAAATCATCATGGTCGGCGACCGCATCTACACCGACGTCCTCATGGCCCACCGCGCCGGCGCCCTCGGCGTGCTCGTGCTCACCGGCGAGGCCACCGCCGAGGACGCCGCCCGTGCCCCGCAGCCCCCGCACCTCACCCTTCCCAGCCTCGTGGAACTCGGCGACCTGCTCGCCGCCACCCGCCCCGCCTGATCCGCCGCCCCCCCGCGCGTTCCTCCCTCTCCCGTCCATGCATGCCGCACCCGCCTCGAACCCTCAACGCAGCTCCGCGTTCGCGCGCCTCACCGCCGAACCGCTCGACTTGCTCGTGGTGGGAGGAGGCATCGTCGGCAGCGGCGTGGCCCGCGACGCCGCCCTGCGCGGTCTCCGCGTCGGGCTCGTCGAACAACAGGATTTCGCCGCTGGCACCAGCAGCCGCTCCACCCGCCTCCTCCACGGCGGCCTCCGTTACCTCGCGCAGGGCCACGTCGGCCTGGTGCACGAGGCCAGCGTCGAGAAGAAGACCATCCATCACATTGCCCCGCACCTCGGGGAACCGCTCGGCTTTCTCTTCCCCGCCTACCGCGGCGAAGGCCCGCCGATGTGGCAGCTCCGCATCGGCGTGAAGATCTACGACCTCCTCTGCGGCGGGCGGAACTTCCAGCCCTCGCGCGGCTTTTCCCGCGACGAAACCCAGCAGCTCGTGCCCGCCCTCAAGGCCGAGCACCTCCGCGGCGCCGTGCGGTATTTCGACGCCCTCACCAACGACGCCCGCCTCGTCATCGACACCCTCCGCTCCGCCGCCAACGCCGGCGCCGTCCTCCTCAACTACGCGCATTTCACGGACACCCGCCGCGACGGCGACTCCTGGGTCTCCGTCGTCACCGACCGGCTCACCGGCGCGAAACACACCGTCCGCGCCCGCACGATCGTCAATGCCACCGGCCCCTGGGCCGACCGCATGCCGCACAGCCAGGTGAAGCTCCGCCTCACCAAGGGCATCCACCTTGTCATCGACCGCGCGCGCCTGCCGCTGCCCTCCGCCGTCGTCATCACCGAGGGCAAACGCATCCTCTTCGCGATCCCGTGGGGTGAGCGCGTCATCCTCGGCACCACCGACACCGACTACCGCGGCGATCCGGAAAAAGTCGCCACCGACGCCAGCGACATCGCCTACGTGCTGCGCTCGGTGAACGAGTTCTTCCCGCGCCTCGCGCTGCGCGAGTCGGACATCATCAGCACCTGGGCCGGCCTGCGCCCGCTGGTGGCGAACCACGACGGCACGCCGTCCGACACCTCGCGCGCCCACGAAATCACCAGCCCGGAGCCCGGCTGGTGGGACATCACCGGCGGCAAACTCACCACCTACCGCCTCATGGCCGAGCAGGCCGTCGACAAGGTCGTGCGCCACCTCGGCACCCGCACCGCGCCGTGTCGCACGGCGCAGGAGCCGCTGCTGCCCGCGCCCGAGGTCACGCCCTACAGCGGGATCCTGCCCGCGCCGTACACCCGCGCGGCGGTCGAGCATTACGTCGGCCGCGAGTGGGCGATCCGCCTGCAGGACGTGACCCTGCGCCGCAGCGGCTGGTTTTATTACGAGCGCGATTTTGCCGCCAAACTCGACGAGGTCGCCGGCTGGATGGCCGCCACCGCCGGCTGGAGCGCGGAGCAACGCGCCGCCGAGCTCGCCGACTGCCGCGCGGCGATCGGGATGCAGGGTGACGGGAGTTGACAGGAACCGAGCTTGACCGCGGATTTCGGGGAGGTCGCGGATTCCGGGCAGGCGCAGGTGAGCGGACTAGCTGAACCGGCTCAGCGGCGGCAAAGTGGCACTGTAGTCTGATGTGATGAACGAGCCTGCCATCATTGAATTCGCCCTCGGTGGCACGATTGCCGGCCGCTCTGTTTCGGCGCGGGGCGGCCTGCCATTGGCACGGTTCAGCGAGTTCAACGACGACGTTGCAGCTTACGTCCAGGGAAGCGAAACCCGGGCGGTGCTGCGGGAAGTGCAAGTGCAGATCGAGGAAGGTTACGGCGCACCCGTTGGAGTGACACTCACCGCGACGTCGTACGTATGCAGCGCCGAACGGCCGCCAGGCCATCGCCTTTTCACTGACTGCGCGCCGTCAGAAACACCGCCCTCATCACCGCCGCCGTCACCGGCAGGAT
>CAZDGC010000022.1:0-13528 GCA_964504885.1 uncultured Opitutus sp. | reverse complement strand
CCGCCACGGCCCTGAACCGGTTGGCCATCACGGCGGTGCCGGTGCAGAAGACCCGCTACTTCTGGCACAACACGCGGGTGCACTCGGGGAAGGAGACGGTGCCGATGAGCATCACCGCCGGCATATTCTGGAAGGGCCGGGTCGTTCCGGTGAAGATGAGGTTCCGCCATCAAGGGGATGAACTGGTCTATTGTGCGCCGGATGACGCTGCCCTGGCCGACCTGGACCTGCTGAAACAGGCAGCCGGCATCAACGTGGATCTCCTGTATCCGATGTCCGGATTGACGACGGAGGAACCGGTGCTCAAGGCCGGCCGCATCAATGTCCTGCTGGGTCAGGGAGAGACCGCCCAGGTGCTGCGCAACCTGTGCCTGATCGTAGCGCGGGAAAACCCATCCGACTGGGAAAAGATCGCCGGGCTGATGCGGCGCCTGTTCTCGGTTGACCTGGGCACGCCGGAGGAAACGGCCCGTGGCGCGATCGAACTCTTCTACGACCAACCGGGTGTGAAGGAAAAGCTGGACGTGGCGGTGGCTGGACGCGGGTTTCAGCAACTGCTGCTCGTTTTCGCCTACCTGTTTTCGCACAAGCGCAGCGTGCTGTTGATCGACGAACCGGACGCGCACCTCGAGATTCTGCGCCAGAAACAGGTGTATGTTTTGCTGCGGGAGATCGCCCACGACAACGGATCGCAGGTGGTGCTGGTCACCCACTCGGAAGTCATCCTCGACGAAGCACTGGACCACCACCTGACGCTGTTGCTCGAAGGAAAAGCGGAGGATCTGGCCGCGAAGACCGCCATGCGCGATGCGCTGAAGCACTACGGGGCCGAACACTACGTCAAGGCGCGCGAGCGCGGTTATGTGCTCTACGTCGAGGGCAGCACGGATCTGGATATGCTCCGCGCCCTGGCCGAGCGCACCGGTCATCCCGTGGCGGGAATCTGGGATGAGCGCATCAATGCTTACTACGTGCAGGACAACTATCCGGAGGCGTCGCTCGAACGCGAGTTGGAGCGCGTCGAGGGCGGATTCGGAGTAACGCCCTGGATTCACTTTTCCGGTCTCAGGCGACTGCTGCCGCAGCTTTGCGCCGTGGCGATCCTCGACAACGACGGCAAGGGACGGACCGGAAGCGAGGAGGACGGGTTGACCATCGCCTACTGGCAGCGTTACGAGGCCGAGAATTATTTCATCACTCCGGAGCTGCTGGCGGATTTTGCGACCGACGCCTATCGCGACATGGAGCTATTCGATGGTCACCGGCAGGCCATCCACGACGTGCTCGATTCGCTGACCTTGGAGCAGGTATTCGGCGGCTCAGAACACGACTTCCGGGTCTATCGGCAGGCGCAGCCGGAGGCGGCGCGTCTGATTTGGGAAACAAAGACCGAACGCAAGAAGCTCAGCAACTTTACCGAGGAATTCTTCCGCCGGCTCGCCACTCGGGTCAGCCTGCCGATGCTGTTGCGGAAAGGCGAACTGCACCGGCTGGCGACCAACGCGGACCCCGATCGGATTCCGAGTGAAGTCAGGGAAAAGCTCGACCTGCTGGAGACGCTTTTCCGGTCCGGTCGTCCCTCCGAATCCGTCGCGGGCGAATCTCCGGGTTGACGCCTTGTAGCCGGCCTCGCCGAGGCCGCGAAAGAGCCGGTCGCTTTTCCGTGCCCGCCCGGGATTGCCGATCCCGGCTGCAACCAGACCCACCATCGAACGGGTGCATCTCCCGGTTGACCGCCCGCGCGGCGGCTATAACGTCCGCGACTCGCGCCGCACCTGCCTACGCGTCCCCCCCGCCGCGCACGGGTGGCGTGCCGAGTTCGAATGGACGCACCCGCACCGCCAATTCCCACCGGCGTTCCGTTCGCCGGGCCCGTTGCGGCCGGTGCGGCGCCCGCCCGCCCGCCCGCGGCGGACGCCGGTTTCTGCCAGGCAATCCTCGACGCCCTGCCCGCCAATCTGTGTGTGCTCGACGAAGCCGGGGTGATTGTCGTCGTCAACCGCGCGTGGCGCGAGTTTGCGGCGGGGAACGATCTCGATCCCGCGGCGGTTTCCGAGGGCGCCAGCTACCTCGCCGTGTGCGATCGCGCGCATGGCCCGTGGGCCGAGGACGCCGCGGACTTCGCGCAGGGGCTCCGCGCCATCCTCGGTGGCGAACAGCCCTGTTACACCCTCGAATACCCGTGCCACTCGCCGGCAAAGCCGCGCTGGTTCCTCGGCACCGCGACCCGCCTCGTCGTGGCCGGGCGCGTCCTGGCCCTGGTGGTGCACACCGACATCACGGAGCGCTTCCTGATCGAAACCACTCTCCGCGATTCGCACCAGCAGTTGCGGGCGCTCGCCGCCCGCCTTCAGGAGGTGCGCGAGGAGGAGCGGACCGCGCTCGCCCGCGAGGTCCACGACGTCTTCGCCCAGGAGTTGACGCGGCTGAAGTTCGACCTGGCCTGGCTCAAGCGGCAGCTCGCCGACCCGGAGCCCGCCCCCTCCGGCGCCCCCCTCGTCGCCCGCGTCGACGAGATGCTCGGGGCGATCGCCGCCCTGCACGACGGCGTGCAACGGCTCGCCACCGGACTCCGCCCCGCGTTGCTTGACACCTTTGGTCTTGGCGCGGCCGTCGAATGGCAGGTGCGCGAGTTCGCCCGCCAGAGCGGCCTCGACTGCGCGTGCGACGTTCCGCCGGAGGAGCTGCCGCTCCCGCCGGCCGCCGCCACCGCGGCCTTTCGCATCCTGCAGGAAAGCCTGAGCAACGTCCGCCGCCACGCCCGGGCGCGCCGCGTCGAAGTCCGCCTGCGCCAGGAAGGTGCCACCCTGCACCTCCGCGTGGCCGACGACGGCCGAGGCCTCGCCCCGCAGGCTCCGGCCAAGCCGGACTCGCTCGGGATCGCCGGCATGCGTGAACGTGCCGAGCTGCTGGGCGGCCGCTTCGACGTCCGCCCGCGGCCGGAAGGTGGCACGGTGGTCGAACTGCAACTCCCGCTGGAGCCCGCCCCGCCGCCAGCAACGTCCACGCCCCCCGGAGCCGCCAGCCGCGCATGAGAATTCTCCTCGCCGACGATCACGTGCTCCTGCGCCAGGGCCTCATCCGCCTCCTGGCGGAAGCCTGGCCGCAGGCCCGTTGCGGAGAAACCGGGACCACTGCGGAGACCCTCGCCGCCCTCGAACGCGAACCTTGGGACATCGTCGTGCTCGATCTCTTCATGCCCGGGCGCACGGGCCTGGAGGTGCTGCGCGAAATCCAGCGGCGCTGGCCCCGGCTCCCCGTGCTGGTGGTTAGCACCGCTCCCGACGAGCAGATGGCTGTGCGGGTGCTCCGCGCCGGCGCCCACGGCTACCTCAATAAACAGGCCGCTCCCGAGGAACTCGTCCTCGCCCTCGGCCGCCTTGCCGCCGGCGGACGGTACGTCAGCCAGGCCGTGGCCGAATGCCTCGCTGAGGAAATCGGTCGCGACGGCCCCGGTGGGCCCGAGCGGCTTTCCGACCGCGAGTTCGCCGTGCTGCAGCTCCTCCTCAGCGGCCGCAGTATCAAGGAAATCGCCGGCGAACTCGCATTGAGCGCCAAGACGGTGAGCACCTACCACACCCGTCTTTGGGCCAAGCTCGGGGTTCGCAACGACCTCGAACTGCTCCAGGTCGCCTCCGCCCGGGGCCTGGTCAACCTGCCCGGTACCACTCGTCCGTCGCCACTCTAAACCGACGGGCTCCCGGGACGATCGCGCCCGACCGCAAAACCACGCGTCCAACCCGGGGGTTCTCCCGTAGGCCACTGCTTACGCCAAAATCAGCCGACGGGGAATCGCGGCTCCGGGCATTTCACGGCACCTTCGGATCGTGGCGGCTACCCCGAGCTGCCGATCTCAACGCCACGTTCGAACCACCTTGTCGTTGGCTGTCAGCCACCAGCAATACCATGCCCCGAACTCCGTTCTCATCCCCCTGGCTGCGCCGCGCCTGCGTCGGCTGCGCGCTGGCCACCCTCGGGATTGCCGGGGTGGGCGGCGCAGGCTGGGCCCTGGGCAATCACACCCTGGGCGCCTTCGGGGTCGACTTCGTGCCGATGGCTCCGCTGACCGCCCTTGCCCTGCTGGCGCTGGGCGGAACCCTGCTGGGGCGCGAACTCCGGCCCACCCACCCGATCTGGCCGGCCGCCGCGACGCTGGCGACGGGTTTCGCCGCGCTCAGCGGAGTACTGGTTCTGGGCGCCCACCTGCACGCCGTGCCGTCCAGGCTCGAACTGTGGCTCGCTCCGACCACGGAGGCGTGGCGGGAAATTCCTCTGGGGCGGATGGCGCCCTCCACCGCCGCGGTGTTGGTGGTGGCAGCGCTCGCTCTGCTGCTCGATCCCGGCGGCACCGGCATCCGCCCCGCACGTCGCCACGTCGCCGCCGCCTTGGGTGCGCTGGCCGCCGCCACCGGCGCCCTGTTTGTGCTCGGTTACGCCTCCGGCACTCCGTGGGCCTACGGCGGCGCCCACATCCCCATGGCGCTCTCGACCGCGCTCGCCGCCACCGTGCTCGGACTCGGCACGTTGCTGCCGGCGGCGACCGAGCTTTGGTGGCCTGCGCTCGCCGGCGACACCCTCCCGCTCTCCCAATTGGACCATGCCGCCCGGCGGTCCAACGCGACGCTCCTGCTCATCCTCGGGGCGGTCATCACGGTCGTCGGCGGCGTCGGCTTCGTGGCGTTTCAACGCCATCAGGCCGCGACGATCGCGCACGTCCGCGACGAACTGCTCGCCATCGCCGAACTCACCATGCGCCGGATCGAGCACTGGCGGACCGAGCGCCTGCAGGACGGGGCTTTTTTCTCGTCGGCGCCTTTCGTCGCCCGCGATGTCGCCGCCCTGCTCGCCCGCCCGGACGACCCGGCCGCGCAAGGCGAACTGGTGTCGTGGCTGCGGCTCCTGCGGGCCTCGAACCGCTACGCCAACGCCGTGCTTTATGCGCCCGATGGTCGGGAACTCGCGACTCTGCGCCCCACCTCAAACCGGTTTGATCGCCTCCGTCAGGCCTCCCCAGGCGCGGATCGGACGGGCGCGTGGCTCTCGGACTTCATCGATTCCGCCGAAGGCACGCCGCACTTCGTGCTGCAGTGTCCGATTTTTCCACTCCAACGGAGCCCGGCGGATCCGCCGATCGCGTTCCTGGCGCTGACGCTCGATCCGGAGGACTTCCTCTTCCCGCTCCTCGCCGCCTGGCCCACCCCCAGCCCCAGCGCGGAGACCCTGCTGGTGCGGCGCAGCGGCCCGGACCTCGTGTTTCTCAACCCCCTGCGCCACCGGCCGAAAACCGCTCCGGCACTGCGCCTTCCCGCCGATTCGCACGAAGTGGTCGCCGCGCTCGCGGTGCGCGCCGGCGGCGGCGTGGCGGCCGGCCGCGACTACCGCGGCGTACGGGTGCTGACCGCGTTCCGCCGCGTGCCAGACACCGCCTGGTGGGTGGGCGCCAAGATTGATCAAGCCGAGGTCTACGCCCCGTTGCGCCGCCAGGCCCTCGGCATGGGCGCGGTTGTGCTCGGTTTCATCCTGTTGTCGCTCCAGGCGGCCGCCCTGCTGTGGCGTCGACGGGAGGCCGGCTGGCTCAGCCAGGCCCTGCAGGCGGAACGCGAACGCCGCCAGCTCGCCGACCAACTCGACCTCGTCGTGCGGCACGCCAACGACGTCATCTGGCTGTACGACCTCGCCAGCGCCCGCTTCTCCTACGTCAGCCCCTCCGTGCAGCGTCTGCGCGGCTACACTGTCGAGGAGGCGCAGGCCCAGACCCTGGAACAGGCGCTCGCACCTGAATCCGCCCGCGTCGTCGCAGCACGGCTCCCGCACCGCCTCGCCCGGTTCACCGCCGGCGACGAGTCGAGCCGCACCGAGTCGATCGAACTCGAGCTGGTCTGCAAGGACGGCTCCACCGTCCCGACCGAAACCGCCACCACCCTCATCACCGACGAGCAGGGCCGGCCCGCGCAAATCCAGGGCGTCACCCGTGATCTCACCGAGCGCAGGCGTTACGAACGCCGCCTTCAATTGCTCATCCGGGTGATCCAGCAGCTCGCCCGCGCCCGGGATGTCAACGACGTCACGACCGCAGTCCGTCGCTCGGCGCGCGAGCTGGCCGGCGCCGACGGCGCGACCTTTGTCCGGAGCCTGGCGATGCTGCCCATCCGCACGAGCGGCGAGGCTCCGGGCGCCCTCGGAGCCTACTGGGCGCGCACCCACGAGCCGGCGCCGGAGGAACTGCAGCTCCTGCAGACCCTGGCCGACGCCGCCGGCATCGCCCTGCAGAACGTCCGCCATTACGCCGAACTCGAGCACCGGGTGCGCGAACGCACGTCCGAGCTCGAGGCTGCCAACCGCGAGCTGGAGGCCTTTTCGTATTCGGTTTCCCACGACCTGCGGGCGCCGCTCCGCGTGGTCGACGGGTTCAGCCGGCTGCTGGAGGAGGAGAACGCCGGGCGCCTGGACGACCGCAGCCGCGATCACCTCCGCCGCGTGCGGACCGCCACCCTGCGCATGGGGCAGTTGATCGAGGATCTGCTGCGCCTTTCCCGCGTCACCCGCTCCGGGCTCCACCGCACGCCGGTCGACCTCTCCGCCCTCGCCCGCGCCGTGGCCGCCGAGCTCCGCGCCACCCAGCCGGAGCGCGTGGCGGAGGTGGCCGTGGCGGAGACGCCGGCCGTGCCGGCCGATGCCCGCCTCGTGCGCGTCGCCCTGGAAAACCTGCTCGGCAACGCCTGGAAGTTCACCGCGCGCCAGCCGCGGGCGCGCATCGAGTTCGGCGCCGATCGCCAGGACGGCGCCGTGGAGTTCTTCGTCCGCGACAACGGGGCCGGCTTCGATCCCGCCCGGGCCGGACGGCTGTTCGGCGCGTTCCAGCGGCTGCATTCCGAGGCCGAGTTTCCGGGCACCGGCATCGGCCTCGCCCTGGTGCAGCGCATCGTCCAGCGCCACGGCGGCACCCTCCGCGCCGAGGGCGCACCCGGCGCCGGCGCCACCTTCCGATTCACCCTCGCCTCCACCGCGCTGCCGCCATGAACGAACCTCTCCGCCTCCTCCTCGTCGAGGATTCGGCCGACGACGCCGACCTGCTGCTCGCCGAACTGCACCGCAGCGGTTTCGCCCCGGACGTCACCCGGGTCGAAACCGCCGGCGCCATGGCCGCCGCCCTGGCCCGCGGCCCGTGGGATCTGGTGATCTCGGACCACGCCATGCCCCATTTCAGCGCTCCCGCTGCCCTCCAGGTGCTGCGGGAAAGCAGACTCGACCTCCCGTTCATCGTCGTCTCGGGCACCATCGGCGAGGACATCGCCGTCGCGATGATGAGGTCCGGCGCCCACGATTACCTGCTGAAGGACGGGCTCGGCCGGCTCGGCCCCGTGGTCCATCGCGAACTCGCGGAGGCCGCGGATCGGCGCGCCCGCCGCGCCGCCGAACAACGCCTCCGCGAGCAGGCCGAGCTACTCGATCAGGCGACCGACGCCATCTACGTGCGCGATCTCGAGGGCCGGATCACCTATTGGAACGAGGGCGCCGAACGCCTCTTCGGCTGGCCCCGCGCCGACGTCACGGGACGCACTCTCGCCGACCTCAACCTCCACGAGCTCGATCCCACGACCGAAACCAAGCTCGATCTGGTCGCCGCCGGCGGCTGGTCCGGCGAACGCGAACACACGACCAAGGACGGCCGACAGGTCCACACCTTCACCCGACTCACCGTCGTCCGCGCCCCCGGCGGTCAGCCCCACGCCGTCTTCGCCATCATCTCGGACATCTCGGAAAATAAACGCCTCGAGGCCCGCCTGCTCCATGCCCAGCGGCTCGACAGCCTTGGCGCCCTCGCCAGCGGCCTCGCGCACGATCTGAACAACGTTCTCTCCCCGGTGCTGCTGGCGACGCAGATCCTCAAGGATCGCCTGAGCGACCCCATCGAACGCAAGATGGTCGCCACCCTCGAGGCCAGCGCCCGGCGCGGCGCCGGCATTGTCCGCCAGGTCCTCACTTTTGCCCGCGGTGTCGACGGCGAACGCAAGGTCGTCCAGTTGCGCCACCTCGTCCGCGAGATGGTCGACATCGCCACCGAGACCTTCCCGCCCGGGATCACGGTCCGCAGCGACCTGCCCTCCGATCTGGCCCCGGTCCTCGGCGATGTCACCCAGCTCCATCAGATCCTGATGAATCTCTGCATCAACGCCCGCGACGCCATGCCCGGGGGCGGCACGCTGCTGCTGCAGGGGGAGAACATCGGGGTCGACGACTCCTTCGCCGCCATGACGCCCGGGGCGCAACCGGGCCCGCACGCCTGTATCCGGGTGGCGGACACTGGCACCGGCATCGCGCCCGAGCACGCCGCCCGCATCTTCGAGCCGTTCTTCACCACCAAGGAGGAGGGCAAGGGAACGGGCCTCGGGCTCGCCACCGTGCTCGGGCTCACGCGCAGCCACGGCGGCTTCCTCCGCTTTCATACCAAACCCGGCCGCGGCACCACCTTCGAGGTTTACCTGCCCGCGGCCCCGTCATCCGCCGGGGCGGCGCCGCCCGACCTCGATGAGGCTCCTCCGCGCGGCGCGGACGAGGCGATCCTTGTCGTCGATGACGAGCCGGCCATCCGCGCCGTGACCAGCCGCGTCCTCGAACAGCACGGCTACCGGCCCACCACGGCCGCGGACGGCATGGAGGCCGTGGCGGCCTACGTGCGCCAGCCCGCCGGCTTCGCCGCCGTCGTCACCGACATGGTGATGCCCGGCATGGACGGACCCACCCTCGTACGCACCCTCCACCGCATCAACCCGGCGCTGCCCATCCTCGGCATGACCGGCACCGAGGACCGCACGCCGTCCAGCTTGCTCGATGGTCTCGGCGTGAGCGCGATGCTGGGCAAACCCTTCACTGCGCACCAACTCCTCGCCGCCCTCTACGAAGCCCTCCACGTGCCGCCCGGCACCCGCAGCCGCGGCGGCTCCGGCAGTCCCTGGCGCGGCGCCTCCGCCTCGCCGTTCCCCCACGACCTACCCGCCCGCCCGCCCATCCCCCAGGCGCCGCCCGCCGCCTCCGGCCCCCCCGCACCGTAGCACCCCCTCCATGCCCCACACCGAACCGCCCGCACCTTTCGGAGCCCGCCGCCAGACCGTTCTCATTATCGACGACGACACGGCGCTTGCCGAAACCCTGGCCCTCGGGCTCGCCAGCAAGGGCTATCGCACCCTGCAGGCCGCCGACGCCGCCACCGGTTGGCAACTCGCCCGCGCCCACCGGCCCGACCTCGTCCTCTGCGATGTCGAACTGCCCGGCACTGACGGCCGCAACCTGCTCCAGGATCTGCGCGCCGATCCCGACCTCGCCGACCGCCAGTTCATCCTCATGACCGGCAAAACGACGTTCGCCAATGCGCGGGCCGCCATGGATCTCGGGGCCGACGATTTCCTGATCAAACCCTTCGGACTTGCCGACATGCTGCGCTGCGTCGCCGCCCGCCTCACCCGCGCCGAGCTCGCGCGACGCCTCGACGACGACACCCTCGAACGCGCCGCACGCAACCTCCGCTTTGTTCTCCCGCAGGAGTTGTTCGCCTCCCTTGCCACCATCCTCGGCTTGAGTGAACATCTCCAGTCCGAGCCGGGGCGGCGCGACCCCGCGGAGCTGAACCGGGGTCTGGGTGAAATCAACGCCGCCGGCCACCGCCTCTTCCGCTCGCTGCGCAATTACGTCCTGCTGGTCGACCTCGAAACCGGGCCCGCCGCCCCACCCGCACCGATCCTCGGCGCCACCGCCGTTGCCGACGCCCTCACCGCTGGCGCCTTTGCCGCCGCCGAACGCTACCGCCGCCAGTCCGATCTCGTCTTCGATCTGGAAACCGACCGCCTGCGCGCCCGCCCGTCGCACCTGACCGCCATCGTGGAGGAACTGGTCGACAACGCCCTGCAGCATTCCCATTCGAACACGACGGTACAGGTCCGATGCTGGCGCGACGGCTTCGTCCTCCAGTTGACCGTCGTCGACGCCGGCCGCGGGCTGACCGCCGCGCAAATGCAGCGCATCCAGGAGTCCTGGGCGATCGCCGGACCCTCGCCGGGTCTCGGCCTCGCCCTCGTCCACCAGCTCGTGCGCGCGCTCCAGGGCGCCGTGCGCCTCGAGAGCCAGGAAGGCAAGGGCACGACCGCCTACGTCACGCTGCCGCTGCCGCCCGCGCCGTAGCCCGCCACCGCGGCCGCGTACAAGCAGGTGAAAGCTGCGGCCTTCGCCTAATCGCCGGAAGAGACGTGGCAAGCCACGGGGAATGGACCCGCCGGCGATTCCACCACCAAGGGACGCGAAGCAGCACGAAGGAAAAGCGGGTGTAGCCCGGCCTTGCTCCTGCCTCGCCAGAGGGTGGCCCGGCGGATCCAAACTCGCACGGGGTGCGCGCCGGCCCGCTCCGGGAGAGGCCGGACCGGCTTCCGCCGCGCGCCCGAAAATCCGCCGCCGCCGGCGCGTCCCGGCTTGTCGTCGTTCACCAATCAGTTACTTTGCGCACCCTGTCCGCGCGCTCTTCGGCGCCCGACGCCCAACCCTCCCTTCCGCCTCTCATGCCCGCGTTGTCCCGCCGCTCCTTCCTCCAGCAATCCTCGCTCGCCGCCGGTGTCTCCCTCGCCGCCGGACTCCGCCCCGCCGCCCAGGCCGCCGCCAAGGGGACGTCCGCCAAGTCCGCCGCCGTCGCCACCCCGGCGAACAACGCCGTGCGCCTCGGTCTGATCGGCCTCAACGGCAAGGGTTCCGCCCACCTCAAGAATCTCCTCCGCATGCCCGACGTCCGCGTCGCCGGCCTCTGCGACGTTGATCCCCAGGTCATGACCCGCGTCGCCGCCAATTTTCCGGCCGGCTACCCGAAACCGTTCCAAACCACCGACGCCCGCGAGCTGATCGGCCGCAATGACATCGACGCCGTGATGATCGTCACCAGCAACCACTGGCACGCCCTCCTCACCGTCTGGGCCTGCCAGGCGGGCAAGGACGTCTACGTCGAAAAGCCCATGTCCCGCACCGTCTGGGAGGGGCGGAAGATGATCGAGGCCGCCGCCAAGTACAACCGCATCGTCCAGGTCGGCACCCACTACCGCTCCGAGACCGGCCTCGCCGAGGCCATCAAGTACCTGCACTCCGGCGAACTCGGCCGGGTGCAGCACATCCGCGCCATCGTCTACAACCTCCGCCTCTCCATCGGCCGCAAGCTGCCGTGGTACCCCGAAGGCCTGAACTACGATCTCTTCTGCGGCCCCACCCCGATGGTCCCGCTCACCCGCAACAAGCTCCACTACGACTGGCACTGGTCCTGGGACACCGGCAACGGCGAGCTCGGCAACAACGGCGTGCACGTCCTCGACATCGCCCTGCGCATCGCGAAGCACCATGGCCCGCCGCGCCGCATTCTCAGCCTCGGCAACCGCTACGTGATCGACGACGTCGCCGAGACGCCCAACGCCCATATCGCGGTCTACGATTACCCGCAGATCCCCCTCCTCTTCGAACACCGCGCCCTGCCCGCCAAACCGGGCGTCTCCTACCTCGACCAGGTCGGCGGCCTGCGCACCGGCGTGATTGCGTATTGCGAGGGCGGCACCGTCGCGGGCCTCGTCGGCGCCACCGCCTTCGACAAGAGCGGCAAGCAGATCAAGAAGTTCGCCGGCGACGGCGGCGCGACCCACGTGAAGAACTTCTTCGACGCCGTGCGCTCCCGCCGCAAAGCCGACCTCGCCGCCCCCGTCGAAACTGGCCACCTCTCGGCCTCGCTCTGCCATTTCGGCAACATCTCCTACCGCGCCGGGGCCGCTGCCCCCGCCGCCGCGATCGAGGCGTCCCTCGGCGACTTCCCCGCCGCCGGCGCCATCCACCGCGAACTCTCGACCCACCTCGGCGTGCACGGCGTCGACCTGAAGCAACAGCCCTTCCGCCTCGGACCCTGGCTCTCCCTCGACGCCATCGGCGACGGCATCACCGCCGTCTCGTCGCAGCAGGAGGGAACGCTCGAGTACGCGCGTTTCCTCCTGAAGGAGACCCAGCGCCCGCCGTACGTGATTCCGGAGCAGGTGTAGTCCGGGACCATTCGGCGCGCGGCTGGGGAGCCGCAATCGCAGGGGTAGCCGCGCTTAAGCGGAGCGAAAGCGTGGCCTTCCAGCCGCGTGGGATTGCCTCCCGTCTCCTGATTCATCCACCTGAACACTGGTCGGATCCACTTCGCCCTTCCCTGCCTCGCCCCATCCCGTCGCCATCAATTTCCCGCCACTGTTCCATGCTCCGCCGCGCCCTCCTCCTCGGTCTCGCCGTCACCACCGCCGCCGCCTTCGCCGCCCGCCAGCCCAACGTGATCGTCATCATGTCCGACGACATGGGTTACTCCGATCTCGGCTCCTACGGCGGCGAGATCCCGACCCCGCACCTCGACGCGCTCGCCCGCGGCGGGGTGCGTTTCACCCAGTTCTACAACGCCGCCCGCTGCTGCCCGACACGCGCCTCGTTGATGACCGGGCTGTACCCGCACCAGGCCGGCATCGGCCACATGGTGGAGGACCTCGGCTCCCACGCCTACCAGGGTGAGTTGAGCCGCCGGGGCGTCACCATCGCCGAGGTGCTGCGGACCGCCGGCTACCGCACCTACCTGGCGGGCAAGTGGCACGTCACCCCCGGACGCCCCTTGGAGCGCATGCAGACGCACAACCAGAACTGGCCGCGCCGGCGCGGCTTCGACCGTTTCTACGGCACCATCCACGGCTCCGGCACCTTCTACGACCCCAGCACGCTGATGCGGGATGACACCTTCATCTCGCCGTATAACGATCCCGAATACCAACCCGCCGAATATTACTACACCCGCGCCCTTAGCGATCACGCCGTGCGCTTCGTGCGCGACCACGCCCGCGACCACCGCGACCGGCCCTTCTTCCTCTACGTCGCCTACACCTCGCCGCACTGGCCGATGCACGCCCCCGCCCGCGACATCGCCCGCCATCAGGGGCGCTACGACGCCGGTTACGCCGCGATCCGCGCCGCCCGCTGGGAACGCCAGAAGGAACTCGGCGTCGTCCGGCCCGAGTGGGGGCTCTCACCCCCGGCCGAGGACTTCGCCGCCGTGAAGGACAAGGCCTTCGAAGCCCGCTGCATGGAGGTCTACGCCGCCATGATCGAGATCATGGACGAAGGCATCGGCCAGCTCGTGGCCGAGTTGAAGGCGCAGGGGCAGTGGGAAAACACCCTGATTCTCTTCCTGCACGACAACGGCGGCTGCGCCGAAACCAACGGCCGCGTCGGCGAGGGCAAACCGCGCGCCGCCCAACCCTCCCTCCCGCCCGTCGCGAAGGAAGCCCTCAACTTCGTCAACCGCCCGCCCCAGACCCGCGACGGCTGGCCCCTGCGCCAGGGCTACGGCGTGATGCCGGGCGGCCCCGACACCTACATCGCCTACGGCCGCGGCTGGGCCAACGTCAGCAACACCCCCTTCCGCGAATACAAACACTGGGTGCACGAGGGCGGCATCTCCTCGCCGCTCATCGCCCACTGGCCGGCGGGGATGAAG
>CAZDGC010000021.1:21429-69609 GCA_964504885.1 uncultured Opitutus sp. | reverse complement strand
GAAAGCCGGTGTTACTTCGGCCCCTTTTTCACCACTATGCCCGAGCCCGAAACCAACCCACCTGTTGCCCCCACGACCCCCACGACCCCCGAGAGCGCGCCGGCCGCGGAGGTTCCCAAGGTCGAGCCACAGGCGGGCGGGACCGCCCCGGCCGGCGAGCCCCGGCCGCCGGGCGACGACCTGGCGGCTCAACTCGCCGCCGCGAAGGCGGAGGCCGCGGCCAGCCAGGACCGTTTCCTGCGGGCGGCGGCCGATTTGGAGAACTTCCGCCGCCGTACCGTGCGCGAGAAGGACGAATTGCGGCTGGTCGCCACCGGTCGCGTGATGGAGGACATCTTTCCGGTGCTGGATACCCTGGCCATGGCGATCGACGCCGCCCGGCAGCCCACCGCCGAGTTGAAGTCCCTCGTCGACGGCGTCGAGATGGTCCTGGCGCAGCTCAAGACGGCGCTCGTCAAACACGGCCTGAAGGAGATCAATCCCCTCGGTCAGCCGTTCGATCCGCACCAGCACGAGGCGATCTCCCACCAGCCGCACCCGGAAATCAAGGAGGAGCACGTCACCGCGGTCGTGCGCACCGGTTATGCCCTCAACGGACGACTGCTCCGCGCGGCCTCGGTCGTGGTGTCGAGCGGTCCGGTGAAGGAGGAGCGGAAGTCTTGAAGCCCCGCCCGTCCGGACCGCGCGGGGCGCCCCCGCTTTCCCCCCGGTATCCGGATTCCCACCACTGAACGCCTCCCATGGCCAAGGACGACTATTACGAACTGCTCGGCGTCGAGAAGAACGCCTCCGCGGACGAACTGAAGAAGGCCTACCGGAAGAAGGCCGTGCAGTATCATCCGGACAAGAACCCCGGCAACAAAGAGGCCGAGGAGATGTTCAAGAAGGTCTCGCATGCCTACGAGGTGCTGAGCGATGCGGAGAAGCGGGCGGCCTACGATCGCTATGGTCCCGCGGCCTTCGAGGGAGGCGGCGGAGGGGCCGGGCCGCGTGGACCCGGCGGCATGGGCGGCGGGTTTCATGATCCGTTCGACATCTTCCGCGAGGTCTTCGGACAGCGCGGGGGCGGCGGCATCTTCGACGAGATGTTCGGCGGCGGCGGGCGCGACGGCAGCCGCGATGGCGCCGACCTGCGTTACGATCTCGAGCTCACCCTCGAGGAGGCCGCGCGCGGCGTGGAGAAGGAGATCTCGTTCCGCAAGCACGTCACCTGCGAGCGCTGCGACGGCACGGGCGCGGAACCGGGCTCGCGGCGCGTCACGTGCCCCACCTGCCGCGGGGCGGGCCAGGTGCGGCGCTCCGGTGGCATCATCACGTTCACGCAGACGTGTCCGAGTTGCGGCGGCGCCGGTTCCAAGATCGAGAAACCCTGCACCGCCTGCCGCGGCGAGGGCCGCACCGCCAAGACCACCAAGATCAACGTGCGCATTCCGCCCGGCGTCGACACCGGTTCGCGGCTGCGCTCCGCCGGCAACGGCGAGGCCGGCCTCGCCGGCGGCCAGTCCGGCGATCTCTACATCGTGCTCACCATCAAGGAGCACGAGCTCTTCGAGCGCCAGGGAGAGGATCTCTTCTGCGAGATCCCGATCAAGTTCACCTACGCCGCGCTCGGCGGCACGATCGAGGTGCCGACGCTGTCGGGCAAGGCTTCGCTCAAGATTCCGCCCGCCACCCAGAGCGGCACGACCTTCCGGCTCCGCGGCAAGGGCATGCCCAACCTCCGCGGCGGCGCACCCGGCGATCAGCTCGTGCGCGTCCACGTCGAGGTGCCCACCTCACTCTCCGGCGAGCAGCGGCGCATCCTGGAGGAATTCGCGCGCGTCAGCGGAGACGCCAGCGAGCCCACCTCGCGCTCCTTCTTCGAGAAGGCGAAGAAGTTCTTCTGAGCGGAGCGGCGGCCCGCCGCGGACGGCCGCGGTAACAGTCCGGTTACCAATCCACCGTGGACAGGCCGCGGGAGTTGCGATGCCCGTCATGCGCCACGTTTTCCACGCGCCATGACTTGCACCGCCCGCTTCCTCATCCTCGCCACCCTCAGCTCGCTGCCGTCCTCCGCCCCCGCCGCCGCGCCCCGCACCGCGGAGCAGAATTATGAGAAGTACTGCGTGGGCTGCCACGCCGACAACGGCAAGGGCCAGACCCGGCTGGGCCGCAAGTCGGGCGCGAAGGACCTCACGGATCGCAACGGCGTCGGGAAGCTGACTGACACCGAGATATTCCGGACGATCCAGCTTGGCCGGAAGGACCGGCAGGGTCGCGAGAAGATGGAGGCGTTCGGTGAGGATCTCTCCACCGCGGAGATCAACGAGCTCGTGGCCTTCGTGCGCCGATTCACCAGGTAACCGCACCGCCGCGGCGTGCCCGGGCGGAGTGCCCGGCCGACTCGGCCGTTCGCCCGCTGTCCCCGCCGTTTCTCCCCATGCCCGAGCCTTCCCGCCCTGCCTCCCTGCGCCTGATGTTTGGCGCGGTCGCCCTCTGGTCGCTCCTCCTGGTCTCCTGTGTGGTGACGCAGCGTGCGATCCTCCTGCCAGCGCAGATTCCCGGCGCCACCGTGGTTGGATCCGAGAGTTGCACCAAGTGCCACGCCGGCATCGCCCGCAGTTTCCACGACGCCACGCATGCGCACCTCGCCCTCAAATCGGACGACGGTTCCGCGAAGAACGTCGGCTGCGAGTCATGCCACGGCGGCGGCAGTCTGCACGTTCGCGCCGGCACGCGTGACACCATTCTCAACCCCAAAGTTTCGCCCGACACCTGCCTGCAGTGCCACCCGAACACCCGCGCTGAGTTCAGCCTTCCGCACACCCATCCGGTGCTGGCCGGGAAGATCGCCTGCACCCACTGCCACAATCCCCACGAGGGCGAGGCTCATGCCGCCGGCGGCGCCCGCAGCCTGATTGCACAGACCAACGCCACCTGCGCGCAGTGCCACCCGGCGCAGACCGGTCCGTTCACCTTCCACCATGAGGCGTTGCGTGAAGGCTGCGTGGCCTGTCACTCCCCGCACGGCTCGGTGAATGACAAGATGCTCAAGGCCCGCGGCAACGCCTTGTGCTACCAATGCCATTTCCAGAGCCAGGCCAGCTCCACCCAGATCATGCACGGTGGCGTCAACCACAGCGCCAACGTCCTGCGCGGCACCTGCTGGTCGGCGGGGTGCCACGAGGCCGTCCACGGATCCAACGTCAACTCCAACCTGCGGTTCTGATGACCTCCGTCCACGCTCTTTCCGCGGCTTGCGTCCGCCGGCGCCTCTGCCGATGCGCTCCGTTGCTCCGGCTCGCCGTCCTGCTCGGCGCCGCCGGCCCCGCGGGCGCCCAGGTCGTCACGGAGGGCGTCTTCGCCGTCGTCGTCGGCGGCGTGCTCCTGGATGGCAACCAAGCCACATTCCAGCAACGCCTCCGCCAGCGCAAAGACGGCGTCGCGGGCCTGGAGCGTCTGTCCGTGACGAAGACCACTGACCACTCGGCCCTCCGGCTCGATCTCCGGTTTGTGCCCGGCGACGACGACTTCCGCCTGCTCGCGCGTTGGGAGGTGTTTGAGGCCTGTTATGTCGAGGCCGGCTACCAGGCCTTCCGCACCTTCTACGACGGCTCCGGCGGCCGGTTCGTGCCGCGGCAGCAGGCCATCTCCTGGTTCGACGAATCGCTCGCGCTGGATCGCAGTTTCTTTCATGTCGAGCTCGGTACCCTCCTGCCGGAGCGCATCCAGTGGCGGCTCCGCTACGACCGGCGGACCCGCGACGGCACCAAGAACTCGATCCGCTGGGGCGACTCCAACCTGCCGGGCGTGCCCTCCGGGCTGCGCGCGTTCATCCCCGCCTACCTGGTGGTCGACGAGGAGCGCGACATCATCACCGCCGAGGCTGGCCGGAGCACCGATGCCACGGTGTGGAAGGTCGCCGGCCGTTACGAGCGCACCGGGGTTGGCAATCGCCACGTAGCCCGTCGGCGCGCCCTCGAGCCGCAGGACCGCTACGTCACCACCGCCGAGGGCGCGACCAGCGATCTCGTGTCGGGCCATGCCTCGTACGAGCGGGTCTTCAATGAAGAATGGCGGGCCTCGGCGGGGGGGCTGGTCGCCGATCTCGATTCACATCTGACCGGCAGCAAAGTTTACGGCGGCTCGCCGGATGCGGAGTACTCCCCGACCTTCGCGCGGCGTCAGGCCGGCGATGTCGGCTACCACAGCCTCTTCGGCGACGCGCACCTGCGGCAGTACCTTGCGAACCTCAACTTCGTCTACCAGCCGGCGCGGCACTGGTCCCTCCTGCCCGGCGTGAAGTACGAGCACCTGCGCATCGAGGCGGGGGAGCGACACATCGACACCGATTTCGGTGGGGGCGCGGCGGCCGCGGCCATCCAGCGCAGCATCGAGGCGAGCAGCCGCGACTCCTGGAACGAGTTCACGGGGGATTTCGAGGTGCGCTACGCGCGATTCGCCGGCTGGGCGCTGTCGGCCCGCGCGCAGTGGAACCACGGCGAGGGCAGTCTGCTCGAGCAGAGCGTGCTGCTGCCCGCGCGCGGGCCCGTCATCGACCGCGATGCCGATTACGAACGCCGCGGCGGGCGCTACACCGCCCAGGCCACCTGGTACGCCCGGCCCGGCCTCACCTTTGGAGCGCAATTCAACCATCGCACCAAGGTCGCCGACTACACGGCGCGGCGCGACCGCGCCTCCAACGCCCCCAACTCCCCCGACCGCTACCCCCACTTCATCGTGGACCAGGACGTGGCCAGCCAGGATGCGGGCTTCCGCGTTTCCTGGCGGCCGCGCGCGACGCTCGGCCTGGTCGCGCGTTACGCGTACCAGCGGGCGACGGTCACGTCCACGATGGCCGGCCTGCCGCCTATCGAGAGCGGGCGTCTCACCCGGCACATTCTCACCCACAGTGCGACCTGGAACGTCACCCCCCGCCTGTACTTCACCGGGGCGGCGAACGTCACCTTCGACCAGCTCCGGGTGCCGGTGCATCGCCTTACGATGACGGCGGACAACAACCATGCCAGCGTGTCGATGGGAAGTGGATACGCCCTGGGCAGGATCACCGATCTGCAGCTCGACGCCTCCTGGTTCCGGGCCGACAACTACACCGACAACCCGGAGGTGACGCTCCCGCTCAACGCCGGCCACCTGCTGCAAAGCGTCTTTCTCACCTGGGTGCGACGCCCGAGCGACCGCCTGATCTATACCGTGCGTTACGGCTACGCCTCCAACCGCGACGGCACGTTCGCGGGATTGAAGGACTTCGACGCCCACCTGCTCCACGCCAGGATGCAGGTGCGGTTCTAGGGTTCGGTCTCGAAAGTGTCGTGGCAAACCGCCTGGGCGTGGCAGCGGGTGTAGCCCGCGAAAGTGCAGGGCGTATCCCCGTTATCGCGGCCTAAGCCGTAACGATTCAGTTCAACCGCGAATTCACGCGAATGGACGCGAATACGGCGGGCAACAAGACAACCAAAGCCGGAGTCGGACGGCGGGTCACCGTCTGGTGAGTAGCTACGAAGAGTCGAGGTGAACAGAGTAACCTCTGAAATTCGCGTCGCTTGGCGTTCATTCGCGGTTTCTTCTGCATGGATCCGGCTAAGGCTGCTCCTACACGTCGTCAGTTCGCAAAGGCGTTTCGGAGGCGGGGCAACAGTCCTCTCCTGGATCAGGAGCGCGGCGCGCCGCGCCGGCACGGAAGCTTCCGGGCGCGGATCGACCTACGGTTTCGGGAACTGCCGGATCGGGCTGTAGCGCGGATAGGTTTCCCAGATTTCCCCGCCGTCGAGGATGCGGGCGTCGCCGGTTTGGCGGAGGTAACTTTCGAGCTGTTGTGCGAGTCGGGCGCGCGTCGGGGCATGTTCGGGTTTCGCGGCGAGGTTGTGGAGGCAGCCAGGATCCTTGACGATGTCGAACAGCTCCTCGGCGGGGCGCTTCGCGACGGCGAGCTGGAGGAAGGGTCCGATCTTCGGATCGTTCGCGCGCTCGATGAGGAAGCTCAGGGTTGGGCCGCCATCGATGTCCTTGTAGCCGCTGTGCGGACCCTCGGACTTGCCGTCCCTGCCCAGCACCTCGGGGTCGCCGGCGGGCCAGCGATCGGGGCGGAAATTCCGGATGTAGAGGAACTCCGGCGTGCGCAGGGCGCGCTGCGGATAGGTCCAGTTCTGATAGCGCGAGGAGGAGTGGCGTTCGCGGGCGGCGTAGACGCCGGTGCGGGAGGGATCGATCCGGCCCTGCTGACGCGAGGTGAGGAGGTTCATGATGCTGCGTCCGGAAATCGGATACGCCCCGCCGGGGTGGCGCACGCCCGCGGCCTCGAGGATGGTGGCGGTGAGGTCGACGAAGCCCACCGGGTCGTCGACCACCCGGCCGCCGGGCGCGCGCGCCGCCCAGCGGATGGCAAGCGGCTCGTGGAAGCCGTACTCGTAGAGGTTGGCCTTGGCGCGCGGGAAGGGCATGCCGTTGTCGCTGGTGACGATCACGAGCGTGCGGTCGAGTTCGCCGGCGGCCTCGAGCTGGGCGAGCATGCGGCCGAGGTGGAGGTCGAAGTGTTCGATCTCGACACAGTAGTCGAGGAGGTCGCTGCGCACCTCCGGGGTGTCGGGCAGGAAGGGGGGCGGAGGGGCGTCGGCGAGTTTCTTGCCGGCCTTGAGGCCGGCGCCCTTGGTGAAGCCGCGGTGCGGCTCGTTGCCGCCGTACCAAAAGTAGAACGGCCGGCCCGGGGGTCGCGCGGCGAGGAAGTCGGCGAAGTTGCCGGCGTAATCGTTGCCGGGTTTGCCGCCGCCCTTGGCCTCGACCTTGCGTTTGCTGTAGGCCGGGCCGGCGGGGTTGCGCGGCCACTTGTCCAGTTCGGTGTTGCCGGGACCCCAGCCCTTGCCGGTCATCCCGATGAAGTACCCGGCTTTTTCGAGCAGATCGGGAAACACGATGTACTTGCGCGCGAACGAGCTGGCGTGGGTGCCGGCGTGTTCGATCTGCCAGGTGTGGCGCCCGGTGAGGAAGGCGGCGCGCGTCGGGCTGCAGCCGGGCGAGGGGGCAAAGGCGTTCTTGAAATAGACACCCTCGCGGGCCACGCGGTCGAAGGCCGGGGTCTTCACGCCCGGGTAGCCGGCGAACGACGTGAAGGCGTGCGACTGGTCGTCGGAGATCGCGATGAGGATGTTGGGCGGGCGCGAGTCGGCGGCGGGGAGCAGTGCGGGGACGGCCAGGGCGGCGAGAGTGGCAAGCGCGGCGAGAGCAGGCAGGGGCGGGAGTTTCATGGGTGACGGCAGGACGGAGGAAAACGGAGGATGGATGCGGCCGGCGGCCGGGGCGAGCCTACGGACGGGGGAAAATCCCGCTTCTGACGCAGCGGGTCACGGCACCCCGATCTTCGCCGCGTGGGCAACGTAGCCCGCCTGGTCACAGGCGGGAAGGTGGCGCGCCACCCCGCGGCCCCGGTCAGGCCAGCAAGCCCGGCACCACGCGGCCGTGCACGTCGGTGAGCCGGTAGCGGCGGCCTTGGAACTTGTAGGTGAGCTGCTCGTGATCGACGCCGCAGAGGTGCAGGAGGGTCGCGTGCAGGTCGTGGATGTGCACGGGGTCGCGCGTGGTGTTGTAGCCGTAGTCGTCAGTCTCGCCGTAGGTCAGGCCGGGCTTCACACCGCCTCCGGCCAGCCAGAGCGTGAAGCAGCGCGGGTGGTGATCGCGGCCGAAGTTGCCGGCGGTGAGGAGTCCCTGGCAGTAGTTGGTGCGGCCGAACTCGCCACCCCAGATGACCAGTGTGTCGTCGAGCATCCCGCGGCGCTTGAGGTCGCGCACGAGGGCGGCGGAGGCGCGGTCGGTCTGCTGGCACTCGCGCTTGAGGCCGCCGGGCAGGCCGCCGTGGTGGTCCCAGTCCTGGTGATACAACTGGATGAAACGCACGCCGCGCTCGGCGAGACGTCGCGCGAGGAGGCAGTTGGCGGCATAGGTGCCCGGCGTACGGGCGTCGGGACCGTAGTCGTCGATGACGTGGGCGGGTTCGTCGCGGAGGTCGGTGACCTCGGGCACGCTGGTTTGCATGGCGAAGGCCATCTCGTAGTTGGCGATGCGGGCGGCGATCGCGGCGTCGGGCGTGCCGGCCAACTGGTGCTCGTGCAGCTCGCGGAGGCGGTCGAGGGCGAGGCGGCGGTTCTCCGGGGCGACCCCCGCCGGGTTGCCGAGGTAGAGCACGGGGTCGCCGCCGGAACGGAAGCGCACGCCCTGGTGTTTCGCGGGCAGGAAACCGGCGCCCCAGAGGTGCGACATCAGCGGCTGGCCCTTCTTGTCCTTGGTGATCAGCACCACGAATGACGGCAGGTTGGCGTTTTCGCTCCCCAGCCCGTAGTCGAGCCAGGCGCCGAAGCTCGGGCGCCCCGGGATTTGCGAGCCGGTCTGCATGAACGTGACCCCCGGACCGTGATTGATCGACTCGGTGTGCATCGAGCGCACGAAGCAGAGCTCGTCCACCACCTGCGCGGTGTGCGGCAGCAGCTCGCTCACCCACGCCCCGCTCTGCCCGTGGCGCTGAAACTTGAACGGTGATCCGGCGATTGGGATCGAGCTCTGGTGGCCCGACATGCCGGTCAGTCGCTGGCCGCCGCGCACGGCTTCGGGGAGCTGTTCGCCGTGGCGTTGGTTGAGCAGCGGTTTGTAGTCGAAGAGATCAAGCTGCGAAGGCCCGCCCGACTGGAAGAGGTAGATGATGCGTTTCGCCTTGGGAGCGAAGTGCGGGCGGGCGGGCCGGCCGGCGTCCGCCGCGCCGGCGGCGGGGGCGTTGGAGGAAGCCGGGGCGGCGGCGGCGCGGGCGCCGAGGAGCTCGGCGAGCGCGAGCCCGCCGAGGCCGAGCCCGAGGCGGTTGAGGCACTCGCGGCGGCTCATCCGGAACCAGGATTCGCCGCCGGTGCAGACTGGGCGGGGCGGGGGTGTAGCCGCGCTTGAGCGCAGCGAAAGCGTGGCCGGTTGTGGGACCACGTGGTCGCTCCGCTCCCACGCGGCTACGGGGCCGGGTTGCTCGTCGCGAAGGGCGGTCGAAGAGATTCGGTGGGTCATGGTCCGGTTGGTCGATCCTACCGTTTCACCACGAAGCCGTCGTGGTTCATGAGGGTGTTGATGAGCACGGTGGCGGCGGCGGCCTCGGCGGGCGGGAGGGCGTCGTCGCGCGGCGTGTCGCCGATCTTCAGATACGCCTTGGCGGCGGCGGGACGGGCGCGGTACCAGGCGAGCTGTTCGGCGAGGAGGCGGGCGAGAAGGCGTTGTTCGGCGGCGTCGGGCGCGCGGCCGAGCAGGCGGAGGAAGGCGGCGGTGGCGAGGGCGTCGGGCCGGCCCGCGGTGTCGCGGTGCAGACGCTCGGCGAGGACGCGGGCGGCCTCGGTGAATTGGGGGCCGTTGAGCAGGACGAAGGCGTGAAGGGGGGTGTTGGTGGTGTCGCGTCGCGCGACGCAGACGACGCGCTTGGGCACGTCGAAGGCCTCGAGCACGGGCGCGGGGCCGTTGCGGCGCCAGAAGGTGTACAGGCTGCGGCGATACAGGGCATCGCCCTGGCCCGCCGGGGCCGGTTTGAACGACTCGGGGTGATCGTAGGTGAACACCGGCGGGCCGCCGAGCCGCTCGACCAGCAGGCCGCTCACCGCGAGGGCCTGATCGCGAATCATCTCGGCGGGCAGGCGGTGGCGGGGGCCGCGGGCGAGGAGCGCGTTGTCCGGGTCGTCGGCCATCAGCGGGCCGGACGCAACGCTGCGTTGCCGGTAGGTGTGGGATCGGACGATCGTCCGGAGCAGCGCTTTCACGTCCCAGCCGGTGCGGATGAATTCCGCGGCCAGCCAGTCGAGCAGGGCCGGGTGCTCCGGGCGGTCGCCCTGGCTGCCGAAGTCCTCGGCGGTCTTCACCAATCCTTGGCCGAAAAGCGCCTGCCAGAAGCGGTTGACGGTCACGCGGGCGAGGAGCGGGTGGCGCGGTTCGGTGAGCCAGCGGGCGAGGCCGAGGCGGTTGCGCGGGGCGTCCGCGGGGAACGGCGGCAGGGCGGCCGGAGTGTCGGGCTGCACCGGTTCGCCGCGCTGGTCGTACTCTCCGCGCTTGAGGACGTAGGCGGTCCGGGGCTCGGGCAGCTCGCGCATCACCATGATCTCGCGGGCGGCTTCGGCCAGGGCGGTGTGGGCGGCGCGCGCGGCCTGCAGGGCGGCGAGCTGGGCCCGCCAGGCGGTGTCATGGAGCGACAGATACGCGGCGAAGAGCGCGGCGCGGCCGGCCGACGACGGGGCCGGTCGGGACGCGACGGCGCGGGCGAGTTCGCCGGGCGTGTGGAGCTCGCGGATCTCCAGGGGGGCGAGCGCGCGGGTGAAGATGCGCAGGTCGTCGATCAGGCCGTCCCGGAAGCCGCGATCGCGGAAGCGTTCGCCGACAGCCAGGGTGTCGCCGCCGCCGCCGGTGATGTTTTTCGCCAGTTGATCGCGGATGACTGTGGTGGGCACGGGGACGCCGTCGACGAAGAGTCGCAGGCCGGCGGCGCGGCTTGAGCCGTCGTTGGACACGGCGACGTGGACCCAGCGGCCGACGGGCAGGGGATCGATCGCCCGCACCGAGATGGCGTCGCCGGGCCAGAAGTGGATGAGCGACCACTTGAGGCGTCCTTCTTCGAGCAGGAGTTCGTAACCGCGGCTGGCGGCGTCGGTCCAGGCGCGCGAGCGGTGAAGGATGACGGCGCGCTCCTTGACGTCGGGCGTGCGCAGCCAGAGGGAGATCGTGAAGGGTTCGTGGCGCTGGAAGTTGCCCAGCGTGGTGGTGAGCGGGTGGTCGCCGGTGAGTTGGAGGGCGAGTCCGGCGCCGGCGCGGCCGGGGACGGAGCGGTTCTCCTTCGGGGTGGAGGCGGAGTGTGGCGCCGCGAGGGTGCTGGCGAACCGGTCCGCCTTGGCCGCCCTGGCGCGCGAGGGTGGGGAGGCGGGGTCGGCGGGGGGCGGCGCAGGAGGGGGGGCGGCGTCCGTGGAGCCGGCCGGCACGCGCCGGTCGAAGTCGAAGCGCGCGAGTTCGTCCGGGAGGGTAGCCGCGTTGGAGCGGGGCGACAATGTGGTCTCGAGGGCGGCGGGTGTCGCGAAGGGCGGCGAGTTTCACCTCCTCGGCGCGAACGGCGGCGGTGGCGGCGGCGAAGGTCCGCTTCTGGGCCTCGTCCTGGAGCCACAGCGTCGGGGTCGGCATTGACGGGGTGAAAAAGGAATACAGGCCGGCTTCGTCGATGTCGTCGAAGAAGGCGAAGAGCTGGTAGTATTCCTGCTGCGAGAGAGGGTCGTATTTGTGATCGTGGCAGCGCGCGCAATCGAGGGTGAGGCCGAGGAAGGCGGTGCCGAAGGTGACCGTGCGGTCGTTGACGTAGTTGACCCGATATTCCTCCTCGACCGAGCCGCCTTCGCTTTCCTGGGGGTGGAGCCGGTTGAAGGCGGTGGCGAGGATCTGCTCGTCGGTGGCGCCGGGGAGCAGGTCGCCGGCCAGTTGCCAGGTGACAAACCGGTCCCAGGGCAGGTTGCGGTTGAAGGCGTCGATGACCCAGTCGCGCCAGGGCCACATCTCGCGTTCGCGGTCGACCTGGAAGCCGTGGCTGTCGGCGTAGCGGGCGAGGTCGAGCCAGTCGGCGGCCAGGCGTTCGCCGTAGCGCGGCGAGGCGAGGAGGCGATCGACCGCGCGTTCGTAGGCATCCGGGCGGGGATCCCGCACGAAGCCCGCGACTTCGTCGGGAGTGGGGGGCAGACCAGTCAGATCGAAGGAGACGCGGCGCAGCAGGGTGGCGGGGTCGGCCTCGGGCTGGGGCGCGAGCTGGCGTTTGGCAAGGCGGGCGAACACGAAGTGGTCGATGGCGTTGCGGGCGACGGGAAGCGCCGGGGAGGCGCTGACGGCCGCAGTGGGAGGCGAAGTCAGAGGATTGGCCGCCGCTGGCGCGGTCGCGGGCAGCGGTGGAATTGCAGGTGCGGCGAGGGGGACGAAGGCCCAGTGCGAGTCGTAGGGAGCGCCGGCGTCGATCCAGCGCTGAAGCCTCTCGATCTCCGCGGGCGTGAGCCGGCCGAGTTTGGCCGCGGGCGGCGGCATGACTTCGTCGTCGTGCGGGCTCTGGAGCCGCAGCAGCAGTTCGCTTTCCGCGCTGCGGCCGGGGACGATGATCGCAACTCCGTCCCGCACCCGCGTGGCTCCCTCGCGGGTGTCGAGACGCAGCTTCGCCTTGCGGCCGGCCTCGTCGGGACCGTGGCACGAGAAGCACTTGTCGGAGAGGATGGGGCGGATGTCGCGGTTGAAGTCGATCGCCGGCGCGGCGCGGGCGGACGGGATGAGGATCACGAGGGCGAGGCAGGCGGGAGGACCCGCCCGACGGAGCCGGCAGGCGGTGGTACGAAGGTGCGACAAACCTCGGGGCATCGTGGGTGAACCGGCGGGACCGGGGGGGAGGCGGACGAAACTGGTGTCGACGGTGGGGAGCAGCGCAATCCTGGAGTGCGCCCGGTTGGAACGCGGAGGCTCCGGGCTACGCCCGGGCGGCGCCGGCGCCGAAGCGCACATCGATCCAGACTGCGAGGGCGAGCACGACGCCGCGGGCGATGAACTTGCTCTCGGGGGCGACGGCGAGGAGCGTCATGCCGTTGAGCAGGGCGGTCATGATGAGGGCGCCGAACAGGACGCCGCCCACGGTGCCCCGCCCGCCGCGCAGCGCGGTGCCGCCGATCACGCAGGCGGCGATGGCGTCGAGTTCCATCAAGTCGCCGACCGTGGTGGTCGAGGCGCCGGAGTAAGCGGTGGTCATGAAGCCGGTGAACGCGACCGTGGCGCCCATGAGCAGGTAGGCGCCGACCAGCACGCGGCTGACGGGGATGCCGGAGAGCACGGCGGCCTCCTCGTTGCCGCCGATCGCGTAGAGGTAGCGGCCGAACGGCGTGTGCCGCGTGAGGAAGTACACGAGCCCGGCGGTGCCGGCGAGCACCAGCAGGGTGAGCGGCACGCCGCGGAACTGGTTGCAGACGAGCACCAGACCCACGACGCCGCCCGCGGTGGCGACGGCCGCCGGGACCGCGATTCGCCGCGGCCGCACCGGCAGCCCGTGGGCGAGCCGGGCTGCGCGCGCCCGCCACGTGAGCAGACCGAACGCGAGCAGCAGCAGCGCGGCCAGGGTGAGGCCGGCGCCGGCGGGCAGGTAATAGGTGGTGAGCAGCGAGTAAAGGTTGTCCTGATCGCCGCGCGCAACCGGCACGGTGGCGTTCTGGATGACGAGCCAGAAGAGACCCTTGAAGATCAGCAGGCCGCCCAGCGTGATGATGAACGACGGAATCCGCTGGTGCACGATGAGTGCCCCCATGGCAGTCCAGAGCACCAGTGCGGCCCCGCCCGCCGCCGCCATCGCCGCCCCCGCCGGCCAGCCCTGGTGAAACACCAGCACCGCGGCGATCCCGCCGATGAGCCCGACCCCGCTGCCGACCGAAAGATCGATCTGCCCCGTGAGCAGGATCAGAAACATGCCGAGCGCCAGCGTGCCGGTGATCGAAAACTCGACCAGGAGCTGCGTCAGGTTGCGCGGTCCGAGAAACGCCGGCTCGCGCAGCGCGAAGAAGGCGCAGATGCCGAGCAGGGCCAGCGGCAGGGCAAGGGGGCGCAGCAGTTGGGGGGCTGGGGTCATGGATGCTCCCTGAGGGTCGGGGCGGGATCAGGCGGCCTGTCCGTGCCCCATCGCGGCGGCGATCAGGCGCTCTTGATCAAACTCCTGTCGGGCAAACACGCCGCCGATCCGACCCTCCGCCAGCATAACGATGCGATCGCTCATCCCCATCAGCTCCGGCAGTTCGCTGGAGACGAGCAGCACCGCCTTGCCCTCGGCGGTGAGCCGGTTGATGAGCTGATAAACCTCGAGTTTGGCGCCGACATCGATGCCGCGCGTGGGCTCGTCGAGCAGCACCACGACGGGCTCCGTCATGAGCGCCTTGCCGAGCACCACCTTCTGCTGGTTGCCGCCGGAGAGTCCGCTGGTGGCGGCGTGGGGATCCGCGGCCTTGATGCGGAGTGAGGCGAAGAGCTCGCGGTTGCGCCGGTGTTCGGCGGCGAGGTCGAGGCGGCCCGGCGGCACCGTGAAACGGCGCAGGCTCGAAAGGGAGAGATTGAAACCGATTTCCTGCCCGGTCACGAGGCCGTAGCGGCGGCGATCCTCCGTCGCGAGCACGAGCCCGCGGCGGATCGATTCCCGCGGGGAAGGTGCGGCGTAGGGCTGACCGCCGAGTTCCACCTCGCCCGCCACGCGCCGTCCCCAGGCGCCGAACAGGTGCATCAGCAACTCCGTCCGGCCCGCGCCCATCAATCCGCCGAACCCCAGCACTTCGCCGGCTTGGACGGCAAAGGAGAGGTCGCGCAGGAACGGCGGGGTGCCCGGCGCCGGCGCGACCGATAGGCCGCGGACCGCCAGCGCGGGCGCCTGCGGAGCGGTGCCCGCCGCAGGCGGCGGGTGGCGGGGAAACTGTTCCGTGATCTCGCGGCCGACCATGTGCCGGATGATCGCCGGGATCGTCGCCGCGGCGCGTGCGAGCGTGACGATGCTCGCGCCGTCGCGCAGGACGGTGATGCGATCGGCGATCGCGAACACCTCGTCCAGCTTGTGCGAGATGTACACGCAGGTGGTGCCCTGCGCGCGCAGGCGGCGGAGGTGGTCGAGCAGGACGGCGACCTCCTGTCCGGTGAGGGCCGCGGTGGGTTCGTCGAGCACGAGCACGCGCGAGCGTTTGTCGAGCGCCCGGATGATCTCGAGGAGCTGTTTCTGGCCGATGCCGAGGGTGCGCACGGGGAGCTCCGGATCGAGCGCCAGCCCGAAATCGGCGAGCAGGGCGGCGGCGCGGCGGTGCATCTCGATCCAGTCGACCCGCGGACCACGGCGCGGTGGCCGGCCGAGGAAGAGGTTCTCCGCCACGCTGAGTTCCTCGACCAGCGCAAACTCCTGCGTGATCACGGCGAGGCCGGCCGCCTCCGCGTCGCGAATGGAGCGAAAGGCCGCCGGCCGGCCCGCGACGCGCAGTTCGCCTTCGTAGGAGCCGTGCGGATGGATGCCCGCCAGCAGCTTGATCAACGTCGACTTGCCGGCCCCGTTCTCGCCGCAGAGCGCGTGAATCTCGCCCGCCCGCAGGTCGAAGTTGACCTCGCGGAGCGCGGTGACGCCGGGAAAGCGTTTGGTGAGCCGGCACGCTTCAACCAGGGGCGGCATGGCGGCGTCCCGCGGCGGGTGGCGGGGGGGCGTCACTTCAGGTCGGCGGCCCGGTGGAACCCTCCGGCGACGACCGTGGCGTGCAGGTTGGCGCGATCGACGCTCACGATCCGCTCAAAGACGGAGGGCACCTCCTTGAGGCCGTTGTGGGTGACCGCCGTGGTGGCGGGTTTGCGGCCCTGGGCGACGTCGACGGCGACGCGGGCGGCCAGGGTGGCGAGGTTCTGGAGCGGCTTGTAGACGGTCATCGACTGCGTGCCGCGGAGGATGCGCTGGCAGGCGGCGAGATCGGCGTCCTGACCGGTGACCAGCACCTTGCCGGCGAGGCCGTCCTCCTGCAGCGCCTGGATCGCACCGCCCGCGGTGCCGTCGTTGGAGACGACGACGGCGTCGAGGTTGCGGCCGGCCTTGGTGACGGCGGCGTTCATGATCTTTTTTGCGTTCTCGGGCTTCCAGTCGAGGGCCCAGTCCTCGTGCACGACCACGACCTTGCCGGCCTTGATCAGCGGCTGGAGAATGTGGTCCTGCCCCTGCTTGAAGAGCCGGGCGTTGTGGTCGGTCGGCGCGCCGTAGATGCGCACGATTCGCGCCGGGCGGTCGGCGGGCAGGCGGGCGGCGACGTAGCTGGCCTGGGCCTCGCCGACCTTCACGTTGTCGAACGTGAGGTAATAATCGATCGCGCCGTTCATGATCAGCCGGTCGTAAGCGATGACGGGGATCTTTGCCTGGTTGGCGGAGCGCACGGCGCGCGTCATGGCCTCGCCGTTGTGCGGGACGATGACGAGCACGTCGACCCGGCGGCTGATCAGCGATTCCACGTCGCGCACCTGGCGGGTGTCGTCGCTGTTGGCGGACTGGACGATGACGGTGGCGCCGAGTTTCTTCGCCTCGGCGATGAAGGTGTCGCGGTCGCGCTGCCAGCGTTCCTCCTTGAGGGTGTCGAGGGAGAGGCCGATGACGGGGTTGGGTTGGGCGGCGTGGACGGTGGTGGCGGCCGTGGCGGTGGCGAGGGCGAGGAGCCAGACCGGGAGACGGAGTTTCATGGCGGGCGGGGCGCAGAAGGGGGATTTACAACCGCGAGGGAATCGTGAGGCTTGCGCGCGCGTGACCCTCGACAACCCAAAACTGCATTCGCTGGCCGGGGCGGTGGCGTGGCGTGAGGAGCAGCGGGCGGCGGGCCGCCGGGTGGTGCTGACCAATGGCGTGTTCGACCTGCTGCACACCGGTCACCTTTACTACCTGCAGCAGGCGCGCCGGCTCGGCGACGCGCTGCTCATCGCCCTGAATGCGGATGCGAGTGTGCGGGCGCTGAAGGGGCCGGCGCGGCCGGTGCAGAGCGAGGAGCAGCGGGCGTATGCGCTGGCGGCGCTGGCCTGCGTGGATGCGGTGGTGATTTTCCGTGAGCCGCGGCTGACGGCGGAGATCCGGGCGCTGCGGCCGGACGTCTACTGCAAGGCGGGCGACTACACGCTGGAGAAGCTGGACGCGGGCGAGCGGGCGGCGCTGGAGGAGAGCGGGGCGCGGATTGATTTCCTGCCGTTCCTGCCGGGATTCAGCACGACCCAACTCATCGCGCGGGTCCGGGCGGCGGGGGAGATTTGACGATGCGTATCGTGATACTCGGTTCCGGCCGCGGCTCCAACGCCGAGGCGATTCTTCAGGCCCAGCAGGAAGGCCGGCTCGGCCGCGCCCGGGTGGTGGCGGTCGTTTCGGATCAGCCGGCCGCCGGCATCCTGGCGCTTGGGCCGCGCTTCGGCGTGCCGGCGCACTTTGTCGATCCGGCGCCGTTCAAGACCAAGCTGGAGGGCGAGGGGGAGGCGCGCTTCATCGCGGCGGTGGGCGCCGTGCAGCCGGATCTGGTCGTGCTCGCGGGGTTCATGCGGGTGCTGAAGCCCGGCTTCCTGCAGGCATTTGCCGGGCGGATCATCAACCTGCACCCGAGCCTGCTCCCCAGCTTCCCGGGGCTGGATGGCATCGGCCAGGCCTTCCGGCGCGGCGTGAAAGTCACCGGCTGCACCGTGCATTACGTCACGGCGGAGGTGGACGGCGGCCCGATCCTCGATCAGGCCGCGGTGCGCATCGATGACTCGGATACACTGGAAACCCTGACCGCAAAGGTGCATGCCGCCGAGCACGCGCTGCTGCCCGCCGTGATCGCGCGGCTGAGCGAACGTGCCGTAGCGGGGGCTTAGTCCGCCGGACGGAAAATGCCGTCCGCGGCGGCGCCGACGGAGGACGTTGTCACGTAATACGTGACCAAGAGCCGGGCCGGGGCGGCGGTGGGCGCGGCCGGGGGAGGGGATGGGGATTGGCGTTGCCGTGGCCCCGGGGGGGCGCGAGGTTGCCGGCGTGGCACTGTTTGAGATCAAGGTGGAGATTCCAGTGGCGGCGGCGGCCCTCGCGGACGAGGTGCTGCTCGAACACGGCTGCGAGGCGTGGAGTGTGTTTCACGAGGTCGTGCTCGGCCGGGTCTGGCTGATCGGCATCGCGCCCGATCGCGCCGGCGCCGAGACGCAGTGGCGGACACTGGAGCCGCTGCTCGCGGCGCAGGGGGTGCGGCCGGTGGGCGCTCCGGAACGGCGGGAACTGCAGGACGCCGACTGGCGCGACAGCTACAAGGCGCATTTCCGGCCGTGGCGTTTCGACCGGTTGCACTGGGTTCCGGTGTGGGAGCGCGGGCGTTACGTCGTACCGGAGGGCGATGCCGTGCTCTGGCTGGATCCCGGGCTGGCCTTTGGCACCGGCAATCACGAGACGACGCGGCTCTGCGTCGAGCGGCTCGTGGCGCTCGCCGAGGAGCACGGGACGGCGGGGCGCGTGATCGACGCGGGGTGTGGTTCGGGTATCCTGGCGCTTTCCGCCGTGCTGCTCGGATTTCGCGACGTGGTCGGGTTCGATAACGATCCCGAGGCCGTGCGTGTCAGCGAGGAGAACGCCGTGCTGAATGGGCTCGCCGGCCGCGTGCGGTTCTTCACCGGGGACTTGGTGACGGGCCTGGCGCACCGCGGGGCGGAGATCGTTCTGGCCAACATTCAGGCCGACGTGCTGATGCGTCATGCCCGTGATCTCATCGGGGCCGTCGCCGCCGGCGGGACACTGGTTCTGAGCGGCATCCTCGCCCGGGAGAACAGCCAGGTGCGCGAGGCCTTTGAGCGCGCGGCCCCGCGTTGGAGCGTCAATGCCCGGGTCATGGGTGAGTGGAGCGATGTGGTGCTGGGCCGGCCGGCGTAGCCGCGCAGGGCAGTCACGGGAAGAGTGTCAGCGGGAGGTGCTGGGCGGTGCGCAGGCGGCGGAGAAATTCGTGGCGCGGGATTTCGTGCGCTCCGAGGGCGGCGAGGTGGGGCGTGAGTTGCTGGATGTCGATCCAGGTTGCGCCGCGCGGTTGCAGGTGGGCGATCAGCTCGAGCAGGCAGAGTTTTGAGCCGTCGGCCACGCGGTGAAACATGCTTTCTCCGGCGAAGACGCCCCCGGCCGTGACTCCGTAGAGGCCGGCGACCAGCGCCGTGCCGTCCCAGGCCTCGATGCTATGGGCGTGGCCGCGGCGGTGGACCTCCAGGTAGGTTGCGATCATCGGCGGCGTGATCCAGGTGCCCTGCTGGCCGGGACGGGGTGCGGCGGCACACGCGCGAATCACGGACTCGAAGGCCTGATCGATGGTGAAGCGCAGGGAGGCGAGGCGGCGCCGTGCCTGCCGCAAGCTGCGCGGCACGTGCAGGCGTTGGAAGTCCAGGACGGCGCGAACTGGCGGGCAGACCCAGGGGATCGGTCGTCGCGGATGGGAGTCGGGCCAAGGGAAGATGCCGTGCCGGTAGGCCGAGATGACGCGCTCGGGCGTCAGTTTGAAGTCGAGGGCCACGAGTCCGAATTCGTCGGAAGGATCGGGGGTGGGCCATTCCGGGGAACTCATGGGCGGGACGGCCGGGAGCATGGCGGGGAAGCGGTTCGCGGCGCGACGATTTTCGGTCGCGACGGGGCCAGGACGGGCGGTTCCGCGCCGGGTTCTGCCTTGCCTGACAGGGAGGGCTGCGCTTCGTACCCGCGCGGTGTGCGCAGTCCATCCTTTCCCTTCGCTCCGGCGGGTGATCTTCTCGATCGCCCTGGTGCTGGCGTCGACGCTGCGGGCGCATGATCCCGGCCTGAGCACCGCCCAGGGAGAGCTCCGGGCCGGGGGACTCGCGCTGACCACTGGGTTTGCGCCGGCCGATGTGGAGGAGTTGTTGCCGCCGACGGCGCCGCGAGCGGAGAAGTGGGGCCCGGAGGAGTTCGAGGCGGTGCGGCACCACCTGATCGCTCTGGCGCCGCTCTTGTGGGAGGTCCGGTGTGGCGGGGCGGTGCTGCCCTTTCGTGATCTGCGGGTGGAATTGCTGCCGGACGACAACGTGAGTTTCCATCACTTGATCGCACCGCCGGTCGAAGGGGGCACGCTGGAGTTGCGGGCGGCCAAGCTGGCTGAACTGCCGGCGAGTCATCGGCAGTTCGTGCTGATCGCCGACGGAGCGGGAACGCTGGTGGCGCGGAAGCTCCTGAGCGCCCGGGATGCCACGCTGGAGGTTTCGCTGGCCCGGACGGCCGCGGCGCCGGCGACCTCGGAGGAGAAACCGGCGGCGAGGCCGGCGCCGCAGACGGTCGAGGAGGCCGAGGACGCGCTGCCCGGCTTTGGGGCGTTCCTTTGGCTGGGGGTCGAGCACATCTGGACTGGATATGACCACCTGCTTTTCCTGTTCGCGCTGCTACTGGTCTGCCGGAGCTTTCGGTCGATCGTGTGGATTGTAACCTCGTTCACGCTTGCCCATTCCCTGACCCTGGCGCTGGCCACGCTGGATCTGGTGTATCTTCCGGCGCGCGTCATCGAGCCGTTGATCGCGGCGACGATTGTGTTCGTGGGCGTGGAAAACCTCGTCAGCCGGGGTGGGGAGCCCAAGGGGCGCTGGGCGCTGACGTTTGGCTTCGGGCTGATCCACGGGTTTGGGTTTGCCAGCGTGTTGCGCGACCTCGGGGTTGGCGCCGGGGGGCTTGGCATCGCGATGCCGCTGTTCACCTTCAATTTCGGCGTGGAACTCGGGCAGATCGCGATCGCGGGGGCCGTCCTGCCCGTAATCTGGCGCCTGCGGAAAAATGAGGCGTTTCTTGCCCGCGGGGTGCCGGCCCTGTCAGCGATGATATCGCTGATGGGTCTTTACTGGCTGCTGGAGCGGACGGTGTGGTGAGGTGGCCTGCCCGGGGGCTGGTCAGGCGAAGAGGTCGGACGCAGTGCGGCCCAGGAAGTCCTCCATGTACGCGGTGGTCGCCTTGCCTTCGATGAAGACGGGGTCGGCCATGATCGCGCGGTGGAGGGGGATGGTGGTCTTGATCCCGCGGATGAGGTATTCGCTGAGAGCCCGGTAGGCGCGTTCGAGGGCGACCTTGCGGGTCGAACCCACGCAGATCAGCTTGCCGATCATCGAATCGTAGTGCGGGGGAATCGTGTAGCCGCTGTAGACGTGCGAATCAACCCGGACCCCGTGGCCACCCGGGGCGTAGTAGAGACCGATGGTGCCGGGGGAAGGGGCGAAGTTGCGGGCCGGGTCCTCCGCATTGATGCGGCATTCGATGGCGTGTTTCTCGCCGAATTTGATGTCGCCCTGGTCGAATTCGAGTTTTTCCCCGTTGGCCACGCGGATCTGCTGCTTGATCAGGTCGATGCCGGTCACCTCCTCGGTCACCGGGTGTTCGACCTGGATGCGCGTGTTCATCTCGATGAAGTAGAAATTGCCCTTCCCATCGACGATGAACTCGATGGTGCCGGCGTTTTCGTACGCGGCCGCCTCGGCGGCCTTGACCGCGGCCTTGCCCATCTTCTTGCGCAAGTCAGAAGTCAGGAACGGCGAAGGTGACTCCTCGATCAGCTTTTGATGGCGGCGCTGAACGGAACAGTCGCGCTCGCCGAGGTGGAGAACCTTGCCGTGGGAATCGGCCAGAATCTGGAACTCGATGTGCCGGGGCTTCTCGACGTACTTCTCAATGTAGACCGCCCCGTTGCTAAAGGCTTTCTCCGCCTCCCCCCGGGCAACGTGAAACTCCTTGGCGAACGAGACATCGTTGTGCGCGATCCGCATGCCGCGCCCGCCGCCGCCGGCGACGGCTTTGATGATGACTGGGTAGCCGATCTTGCGGGCGATCTTGACCGCTTCGGCCTCCGAGTCCACAGGACCGTCCGAACCCGGTACGATGGGCACCCCGGCCTTGCGCACGGTGTCCTTGGCGACCGCCTTGTCGCCCATCATCTTGATGGACCTTGATTTGGGTCCAATGAATTTGATGTTACACGACTCGCATTGCTCGGCGAACTTGTGATTTTCGGAGAGGAAGCCGTACCCGGGATGAATGGCGTCAACATCCGCGATTTCCGCCGCGCTAAGGATGCGGTCCGCGCGCAGGTAGGAGTCGGCGCTCTTGTTGCCGCCAATGCAGATGGCCTCATCCGCCAACTGCACGTGGAGCGACTGAACGTCGGCCTCCGAGTAGACCGCCAGGGTTTTGATCCCCATCTCGCGGCAGGCTCGGACAATGCGAAGGGCGATTTCGCCGCGATTGGCGATCAGTACTTTTTGGATCATGCCGGGCCGGCGGGCGTTACTGCTTAATCTTGAAGAGGCGCTGGCCGTATTCGACCGGCTGGCCGTTTTCGACCAGGACTTCGAGCACGGTACCCTTGGTTTCCGCCTGAATTTCGTTCATGATCTTCATCGCTTCGATGATGCAGACGACGGAATTCTCGACGATCTTGGAGCCGACCTCGGCGAACGGTTTGCTTTCCGGTGAAGCCGCCCGGTAAAAGGTTCCGACCATGGGCGACTTGATGTAGGTGACGCCGGGTTCCTCCCCCGCCGGGGCTGCAGGCGCGGCGGGGGCGGCGGCTGGGGCGGCGGTGGGCGTGGGGAAGGGCGGGGCGGTGTCGACTTGAATGAAGGGGGGATTCGAGCCCCGCCCCGTGGAGACGATCGGCAGGCCATTTGACCCGCGACGAATCTTGAGCTTGAAGCCTTCCTCCTCGACGGCGAACTCGGTCAACTCCGAGCGCTTCATCAGCTCGATGATCTGTTTGATCTGTTTGAGGTCCAAAGGATGCCTTGGTTGTGAGTTGAGCTGGCTGGAATGCGTTAGTTCGAAATCGCGGTGGGTCGTTCAAAAGAATCGCTCTCGCCCGCGCAACATCCGAATTAGTTCAATTTCCCGCGCATCCGAAAATCCGGGAATTCGCCCGAAAATCGCGAAAAAACCCCAAAAAACACCCGAATAGTGGGTCAATTGGGGGCAAATCCCAGGATATTCAGTCATGGTGGTTTTGGCTTTCAGGGTAGATTGAGATGAACCAGCACCGTGATTTTTGCTGGTTTGGCGCCCATCAAGGCCGGATTTCGAACGAATCGGGCCGGTTTTGTCCCTTTGGCAGCACCCGGAAACTCTCTGCGGGGGAGAATGCCGTCGAACTGGCTGCGACGATTCCCGGGCTCGGGGCGGGCTTGAGGTTCGAATTGCCGGAGGTGCAGTCCGTCGCCTTGGCATCGCGATTGTGCGCTCGAAACCGGCGGCGGAGCCTCCCAGAGTCATGGCCGGTGAAGATTTCCTGGACCCTCCTCTTTGCGTTGCCGACGGCGTGTCTTTCGTTCGCCGGCCAGGAAACGCCGCCGGTGGTGCGCCTGGGCTCGCCCCCGGGTGACGGGGCACCACCCGTGGCGCGGGTGCTGATCCTGGCCAACCGCGACGATCCGGACTCGGTGCGCCTCGCGCGGCACTACGCCGCCGCCCGATCCGTACCCGAGGCAAACCTTATCACCCTGCCCATGCCGGCAACGGAGACGATTGGTTGGCGTGAGTTCATAGCGACGATCTGGCGGCCGCTGCTCGGCCTGTTGGTGCGCGAAGGCTGGATCGATGCCATCCCGATGACCGCTGATGATGCGTTCGGGCGCCCGAAGCTGGCGGCCAACGGGCATCGGGTCGAAGCGCTGGTGGTATGCAGGGGGGTGCCGCTGAAGCTGGAACACGACGCGGCTTTCTTCAGCGAGGTGTCGTCGCTGACTCGGCGCACGGAATTCCGCACCAACGCCGGCGCGGTTGATTCCGAGCTGAGCCTGCTGGCCCAGCCGAATTACCCGGTCACGGCTTGGATTGCGAACCCGCTCTTCCGCCAGGAGCGACCTTCCATTCATGCCCGCCAGCAGGTCATACGGGTGGCGCGGCTCGATGGGCCGTCCACGGCCGATGCGCAAGCGCTGGTGGACCGCGCTCTCGCCGCCGAGCGCACGGGTCTGCTCGGTCGTGCCTATGTCGATCTCGCGCAGCGTGATCGCACGGGCGATGGCTGGCTCGAGGATACCTTCCGGCAGATCAACACGCTCGGATTTGACGTCACGGTCGACCGCGAGCCGGCGACGCTGCCGGCGACGGCGCGGATCGATGCGCCGGTGTTGTATTTTGGGTGGTACTCGGGAACGGCCGACGGGCCGTTCCTGCTGCCGGGCTTCCGCTTCGCCCCGGGGGCGGTCGCATTACACATTCATAGTTTTTCGGCGTCCTCGCTGCGGGCGCCGGCGACCGGTTGGACGGCGGCGATGGTTGCGCGTGGGGCGACGGCCACGGTGGGCAACGTGCACGAACCGTATCTGCAGTTCACCCATCATCCCAACCTGCTCCTGCGCGCGCTCGTGCGCGGCGCCACCCTGGTCGAGGCCGCCTACGAGGCGCTGCCGGCTCTGAGCTGGCAGGCGATCCTGGTCGGCGATCCACTTTACCGCCCGTTCGCCGTGCCGCTGGAGGATCAGCTTGAGCGACGCGCAGAGCTGCCGGCGTCCCTGGCGCCTTACGCCGTGTTGCGGCAAGTGCGGCTGCTCGACGCGGCCGGCCGGCGCGAGGAGGCGACCGCGCGGGCGGAAGCGGCCCAGCGGGAAGTTCCGGGGCTGGCACTCGGCGTTGCCTTGGCGCGCCGGCACCTCGACGCCGGCAACCGGGAGGCCGCCGGCCGCGCGCTCGCTTTCGTTTCGCAGCTCCGGGAGTTTGAGGCCAACGAGTGGGGCCTGGCCCGGGACGCCGCGGAATTGCTCGAACGCGCGGGTCGCGCCGGAGCCGCCCTCAACGTGTGGAGGATCCTGCTGGCCAACGCCGCGCTGCCCGGGGCCGTCCGCCTCGCGTGGCTGCCAGAGGCGATCCGGCGGGCTCAGGGAGAGAGGGACCAGGCGCTCGCGGAAGCGTGGCAGACCGAGCTGGCGGCGCTGCAGGCGCCGGCGGCAAAGACCTGAGTTTGCCCGTGCGCCGGCCTGCACCGCCGGTTCCAAGGCGGGAGGCCGTCGCGCCAGGTCGCGTTGCCGCGCCGAAAGGCGCCCGGCGGGCGCCGGATCAGACCTTTTCGACGATCCGATCGGCGAGGCCATACTCGATGGCCTCCTGGGCGTTCAGGTAGAAGTCGCGATCGGTATCGCGGTTGATCCGTTCGAGCGGCTGGCCGGACGCGGTGGCGAGGATCTGATTCAGCTCCGCGCGGATCTTCTCCATTTCCTTGGCCTGGATATTGATGTCGCTCGCCGGCCCAATCATGCGGCCGGAGATCAGCGGCTGATGGATGAGCACCCGTGAGTGAGGGTAGAGCAGGCGACGGCCCTTGGGTGCGGCGCTGAGCAGGATTGAACCCATCGACGCCGCCATGCCGGTCACGACCACGGTGACGGGCGACGTGATCAAGCGCATGGTGTCATAAACCGCCATGCCCGCGGTGATCGATCCGCCCGGCGTGTTGATGTAAAAGGTGATTTCCTGCCCCGGATTGGTGGCCTCGAGGTAGAGAAGTTTCTCGGTGATGTCCTTGGCGGTGGCGTCAGTGACCGCGCCCCATAGAAAGATTTTCCGCTGTTCGAGAAACTTGCGCTGGATGAGCTGCGCGACGGGCGCGGCGGCCTTCTTCTCGCCGCAGCCTTCGGTTTCCTCGTCGTCGTCCTCCTCCTCGTCGTCGAGGCGGGGAAGCGGGGCGGAAAGGGCGGGCTGAAGGTGGTCGAAATGCATAGGGGGCGAAGGTTGAGCGGGAGATCCGGGTTGGCAAGTGCGGCGTCGGCGCGGTGCTGCCGGGCCGGGCTCCCCGGGGGCGCTTCCCCGCCTGGCGGCGGGCGCTCGAAGGCGCTACTTCGTCCCGGCACTCCAGATTTTCAGGACATCCGGTGACCCTTGGGCGCGCACGCCGTTGTCGTTCAGGATCTCCTCGGTGGCGGTCACCATGTCCTTGCGCGGGAACACCAGCGTCTCGAAACGCCGGCCCGCGAAGTCGAGGACGATGAATTCGCCGGTTGCGTCGCGCAGCAATTCCACGAGATGCGCCAGGTTTTTCACGGGGGTGCCGTTGACCGTCAGCACGACGCGCGACTGGGCCTGCGAATAGCCCTTCGACAGCTTGTGCGGGAAGAAGGGCGACGAGACCACCACCAGTTCCTCCCCGGGAAACGACGGGCGGTCGGCGCGGCGCACCGACAGCGGGCTGCCCGCCGCGGAGAGTTGTACGGCGGCGCTGTTCAGCCCGGCGAGGAACTGCTGCGAGGCGGCGGAGAACACCACCGGGCCATAGACGAAGTACGAGGGATAAGCCCCGTTGAGATCCGGGATGAGCATCGGCCGCAGGGGTGAGACCGGCAGATCGATGGCGAGGGGCTGCCCGGCCCGCACGATCGTCAGGGGGGCCCGCCCGTTGCGCGCGACCTTCTGCAGCAGGTATTGGAAACGCACCCGAATGTCGCCCACCTTCACCATGCCCTCGTTGTCGACCGGAGTGTCGCCGATCCGCGTGATGATGTCCCACGGCTGCAGCGGATAGGACGGGTCGGAGGTGTCGGTCTCGGTGACGATGATGCCCTCGACCTCCCGGCCCACCTTGAGGAACGGTCGCAGCGCGGGGTTTTCAAAGGTCTGCAGCGAGTCGAACATCGCCGGTTTGCCGTCGTAGCGGCCGTCGGCTGCATCCTGCAGGAAGAGTTCCACCTCTTCGACCGGGATGATGTACCCGATGTTGTCGCCGCCCCCGAGCCGGCTGAAGGCGAGCCCGATCATCTGGTCGCCGGCGACCGCGGGGCCGCCGCTGTTGCCCGGGTTGATCGCGGCGTCGATCTGGATGCGCAGCCCGGCGGTGGGAAAGTTGTAGGAGGTGAAATCGATGCGCGAGACGATGCCCTTGGTGATGGAAAGGTTGGTGCCGCCGGTGGGGAAACCGTACACGAGTACGGTGTCCTTGACCGCCGGCAGCTTGGCGGCGCGGGGCAGGGGCGGCCGGGTGTCGAAGAACGATTCGTCGTCCAGCTTGAGCACCGCGAGGTCGATGCCGGTGGCGATGGTCTCGACGGTGGCCGAGATTTTGTCGCCCGACTGGTTGGCCTGCACCTGCACCTGGCTGGCGTAGAGCACCACGTGGGCATTGGTGAGGATGCGTTTGCCCTCGATGATGACACCGCTGCCCGTGCCTTCGCGCGGCCCCTGTTTGATCCAGGGTTTATAGGGATCGGGATAGCGCGCGGTGGCGAAGACCTTGACGACCGAATTCTCGACCGCCGGGACCGCCCCCGCGGCGGCGGTCAGGAGGGGGGCGGAGGCGAGCGCCAGGCAGGCCAGCAGGGAAAACACGCGACGGGGACGCGGGGGGACAGGCATGGGCGAAAAGCAACGCCGGGCGGCCACGATAGCCAGACGGAAGTTCGCGAGCGGGGCGGCGCGCGGCAACGGCGGCGCGTCAGTACCGCACCTTGTCGGCCCGGGCCGCCCAGGCCTGGAACGGCGCCTGCGCCTCGTCGTGGAGGAGTGGATCCAGGGGGAGCGTACGCTCCGCGGCCGGGAGCGGGATTTCGCGGTAGATAAAATCGTCGTCGAAGCCGGCGGCGGCGGCTTCGGTGCGGGTGGCGCCATAAAACACCCGGGCGAGCCGCGCCCAGTAAATTGCGCCGAGGCACATCGGACACGGCTCGCAGCTTGTGTAGAGCTCGCAGTCGTCGAGGCGGAAGGTGCCGAGCGCGGCGCAGGCAGCCCGGATGGCGGTGACTTCCGCGTGGGCGGTCGGATCGTTGGTCGCGGTGACGCAGTTGCGGCCGCGGGCGACGATGGCGCCGCGGCGCACAATTACGCAGCCGAAGGGTCCGCCGCGGCCGTCGCGCACGCTGTCGGTCGCCTCGCGAATCGCCGCCCGCATGAAATCCTCGGGTGTCATGGCCGATCCTATCCGCGCACCTGGCCGGCACCCGCGATGAGAAACTTGTAGCTGCAGAGTTCGCGCAGGCCCATCGGACCGCGGGCGTGCAGGCGATCCGTGCTGATCCCGATCTCCGCGCCGTAGCCGAACTCGAAGCCGTCCGTGAAACGCGTGCTCGCGTTCCAGTACACGGTCGCGCTGTCCACCTCGGCGAGGAAACGCCGCGCGGCGGCTTCGTCGGCGGTGATGATGGCATCGCTGTGGTTGGAACTGTCGCGGTTGATGGTGGCGATGGCGGCATCGAGCGAGTCGACCACGCGCACGGCAATTGTGTGGTCGAGGAACTCGGTCGTGTAGTCGGCGGGCACGGCCGGGGTGACAGCGATGCCGGCGGCGGTGAGCAGGGTGGCGCTGGCGGGGTCGCAGCGGAGCTGCACGTTTTTCGCGACGAGGGCGCGGGCGACGGACGGGAGGAGTTTTTCGGCCACGGCGCGGTGGACGAGGAGCTGCTCGGCGGCGTTGCAGGCGCTGGGGCGCTGCACCTTGGCGTTGACGGTGATGGCCTCGGCCAGCGCGGGGTCGGCGGCCTGGTCGAGGTAGACGAAGCAGACGCCCTTGTAGTGCTTGATGACGGGGATGGTGCTGTTCTGCGCGACGGTGCGGATCAGGCTTTCGCCGCCGCGCGGAATGATGCAGTGGATGAGGGTGTCAAGCTTCAGCAGGGTCTGCAGTGCGGCGCGGTCGGTGGTTGGCACGAGCTGCACAGCGTCGGGCGGCAGGCGGGTGGCGAGGAGGGCCTGCCGGATGAGCTCGGCGAGGGCGAGGTTGGTGTGGAAACACTCCTTGCCGCCCCGGAGGATGGCGGCGTTGCCACTCTTCAGGCAGAGGATGGCGCAGTCGATGGTGACGTTGGGGCGCGCCTCGTAGATGATGCCGATGACGCCGATGGGCACGCGGACCTTGCGGATATGCAGGCCGTTGGGGCGGGTCGTCTCCTCCAGCACCTCGCCCACGGGATCGGGCAGGGCGGCGACTTCGCGCACGGAGGCGGCGAGGTGGCGCAGCCGGTCCTCGCTCAAGGTGAGCCGGTCGCGGGCGGCGGCGGAGAGCGCGCCGGCTTCGGGGGAGAGCAGGTCGCGCTGGTTGGCCTGCAGGAGTTCGAAGAACGAGCCCTCGATCAGGTCGGCCAGTTTCTCGAGGGCGGCGTCCTTGCGCTCGCGCGGGACGGTGGCGAGCACCAGGGAGGCGGCGCGGGCGCGCTGGGCGAGGGTGGTGACAAGTTGGGCGAGATCGGCGGCCATGGCGGTGGCAGTGTTGGCCGGAGCCGCGGGCTGACAACCGCCAAGTGGGCCGGCGGTCGCAGCGAGCGGGGGCGGACAAAGCAGCGGGGGAGCGGTGGGGACGGGCGGTGGGGGCGGCGGCAGCAGCCAAGGGGCGGGCGCCGGGGCGCGGCGATGGATGAAGCCGAGACCCGCGGCGAGGAGCGTGAGACCGAGGGCGTTGAACCACCATGGGTGGAAGACCGGCCCGTCGACGGCGGGCACATGATTGAATCCGGTCACTTCGAACGGAAACGACTCGACGTAGGTCGCGGCGTTGTTGAGGGCGTGGCCGAGGATGCAGAGTCCGAGCGACCGCGTGCGCACATAGACCCAGCCGAGGAGGGTGCCGAGCAGCAGCGCCACCGGGGCCTGGGCGGGATTGAAATGGGTCAATGCGAACAACGCCGCCGACGCCAGGACGGCGGGCGCCACCGGCCAACGGCCGAGCAGGCCGCGCAGGATGAGGCCGCGGAAAACCAGTTCCTCGGTCACCGGCGCAACCACCACGGCGAGCACGGGACCGGACCAGGCGACCGAGACCAGCAGGTCGAGGTCCGGCGCGAAATCGAGGCGATCGAAAAGGAAGCCCGGCAGCAGCGCGCGCAGGAGGTTGTCGATTTCCGACAGCACGACAATGATCCCGGCGACGAGCGGCAGCCAGGCCAGCGCGAGGGTGGCGGGGGCAAACCGCAGCGTACCCGTGGCGTGGAGACGTTCTCCGCCCCGGGCCAGGAACAGCGCGAGCACGGCGGCCGTGCCGAGCAGCTTGGCGCCGATCAGGAGGAGGGTGTCGACCGAGGCGTCGGCGATCGATCCCTCGAAGAACCCGGCGATGGTCCCGAGGGCGTACAGCTTCTCGACCAGCCACGTCGCGGCCAGTTCGGCCAGCAGCACGGCGGCGACGACGCCGAAGGCGGTGAGCAGCGAAAAGCGGGGGGCGGCGGTGATGGGACGCGACACGCCCGCAGTAAGGCGCAGGTTCGGGGCCGTCCGTCAGGCGAAATCCTTCGCGCCCTGCACCCGAAAACGCGGCCGTGGCGCCAGCGCCGGAGGGCGAGGCATCGCGCGGCGGCGATCGCCGCGGGCGTGGAAGCCGGGCTTGGCAGGCGGCGTCCGGTCGTGCTAGTCGGTGTTCTCCCGCGGTCGTCCGGGCCCCGTACCGCCGGCCGCCCCGCCTTACTCCCCATGTACGAACTTCCCCTATCCAGCGCGCAGAAGTCCTTTCTGCGCTCCCTGGGTCAAACCCTTCCCGATCACCTCAAGATCGGCCGGGCCGGCCTCACGCCGGCGTTCTTCGTCGAGCTGCAGAATCGCCTGCGCGCCCATGAGCTGGTCAAGCTGCGCTTCCTCGGGGCGGATCGCGATGAACGTGCCGCCCTGAGTGCGCAGATCGCCGACGAAGGGCGGTGCCTGCTCGTCGGAGCTGTCGGCCACACCGCGTTGTTTTACCGGCAGAATCCCGACCCGAGAGCCCGCGAGGTGGTGCTCCCGTAGCCGGCGGAAGGGACGCGCGCGCTCTCTCCGGCGCGATCGGCGGCCGCTTTGTGCTTCCCGACTGGGAAGGGAGCGCTTCAACTCTCCCGCGCGTGAACACCTTCGACCGGCATCTTCTGCGCGAGTGGCTGCAGATCCTCGGGCTCGTGCTGGCGGCCACGGGTGGGTTGCTGCTGGTACAGGTGCTGTACGACGACTTCCGGCAGCTCAGCGAGCTGGGCGCGCGGGGCGGGGTGCTGGCGAAGTATGTGGCCGTGCGCCTGCCGAGTTTCCTGTCGGTGGTGTTGCCGCTGTCGCTGCTGGTTTCGCTGCTCTTCGTGCTGGGCAAGCTGCACCGCGCCAGCGAACTCACCGCGCTGCGGGCCGCCGGCGTGGGTTTCGGGCGGATGATGGCGCCGGTCTGGCTCGTCGGGCTGCTCTGCTGTGGCCTCGCCGGCTGGCTCAACACCACCGTCGTGCCCTGGTCGGTCGAGGAGTCGCGTGAAATGAAGGAGGAGCTCGAGTTCCGCCACCAGTCGGCGGCGCGCGCCCTGCCGCCGGACCGAGTCGGCGCGATGTACAGCGTGGCGTTCGACAATCCCGACGCGCGCCGGATGTGGTTTTTCAACCGCTACAGCAAGAGCCAGCAGCGCGGCTACGGCGTGTCGGTCTCGGAACTCGATGCCTTGCGGCGCGAGCGCCTGCGGCTCACCGCGGCGGAAGCGTGGTTCGATTCGATGCGCCGGGGCTGGGTGTTCCACAACGGGCGCGAGCTCACCTTTGCGCCGGAGACGGGCGAGCAGACCGGGTCGGTGCCGTTTGCGGAGCGGTTCATGGCTCACTACCGAGAGGATCCGGAGCTCATGCTGTTGATCGACCGCAAGCCGTCGCGCCTCTCGCTCTGGGAACTGCGCGCGCTGATCGCGCACCTCGAGGTTGAACGGAGCCCCAAGCTGCCCGCGTACGCCGTGCGTTACCACAGCCTGATCGCCGACATCGTCGCGCCGCTGCTCGTGATCGCGATGGCCATTCCGTTCGCGGTCTCCGGCGTGCGCGTCAATCCCGCCGTCGGCGTCTCAAAATCGATCGGGCTCTTTGCTCTCTTCTACGTCCTCACCACCGTGTCCACCTCGCTGGCGGCCAAGGGAATCGTCCCGCCCCTCGCGGCCGCCTGGCTGCCCAATAGCGGCATGGCGCTGATCGCGATCGGGCTCTTTGCCCGGCTGCGGTGACTCAATGCCAGCCGTCGCCGCCTGGCGGATCGAGCACCAGCACGCTTGAAACGGTGCGCAGCTTCTCGTGGTTGGCGTAGGTCCAGACGACGCGTTTGTCGGGCGTGATCTCAATCACATGCGGCGCGCGGCCAAACTGGCCGTGGCCGAGCCAGTTGGCGATCACGGTGTTTCCGTTGGGCAGGCGGTGGAAGCCGGCGATGAACTTCAGGCTGATGCCGGGCAGATCGTCGCCCTGCACCTGCCACACGACGCGGTCGGCGGCGTCGACCTCGAAGACCCGCGCTCCGCCAGGCTTGTCGCCGCAGGTGATGACGGTGTGCCCGTTGGGCAGGCGTGCCGCGCTGTGCGGCCCGCCGGCGGCGGCAATCGTGCGCACGGTCCGCCCCGCGGAATCGTACTCGCGCACCACCTGCTCGCCGTAGTGCGTGACGAGGTAGTGTCCGTTGGCGAGTTTGCGGGCGTTGCGCATGTAGAGGTGCCCGCCATCGCGGCCGGGGGGCAGCAGGCGGATTTCCTTCGCCACGGCGCCGGAAGGTTCGAGTTCGAGCAGACGCCCGGCGTTGCATTCGCCGACGAAGGTGCGGCCGTCGGGGAGCCGCTGGCAGGCGTAGATTTCGCTCTTCGACTGGTAGTCGAACACGACCTCGCCGGCGCGGGTGACCTCGCGCACGCCGCGGCCGGTGTTGAAGAGCACGTTGCCGCTCGGCAGCACCCACAGGTCGTTGCACTTGGTGGTCTGGTATTCCCACTCGATCGTGCCGTCCGCGGCGATGAGGAACACCCGGCCCTGCGTGTAGTCGGTGCAGGCGAAACGCGGGCCGGGCGCGGCGCCGGGGGCGGCCGGCGCGGTGGTGGCGGCTGCGCCGCACCACGCGAGGGCGAGGATCGCCGTCCACCGGGAACGCAGGCATAAGTGAGTCATGGAAGGTTGCCGAGTGTCCCCCGAGCGCTCCCGGTGGCAACCCTTCCCGGCGGGCGTGGACCGGAACCGTGGCAGGCTCGATCGCGTTCTGCGGGCACGTATCCACTTTCCCCCTTTTCCTCGACCTCGTCGGCCGTTCCGGACGAACCTTTCGGTCCCTTTTGACCTGCCGGTGTCACCTCCACGTTTCAGTCGGGAGGGAGATGGCGTCTATTCCCTTTCGCTGCATGATCGAATCCGCACCCTCCCCCGCCACCTCCGCGGCTGGCTTTCCGGCCGGTTTCTGGCGGAACGTCTGGCTCGCGATCCGGGGCACCCATGGCGATTACACGACGCTGCCCCTGAAGCAGGCCCTGCTGCTCCTGGCGGTGCCCATGGTGCTGGAGATGTCCATGGAGTCGCTTTTCGCCGTCGTGGACGTGTTCTGGGTCTCGGGTCTTGGCGCCACCGCCGTCGCCGTGGTCGGACTTACGGAGGCAGTGATGTCGCTCGTGTACGCCGTGGCGATCGGCATCTCCTTTGCCGCCACGGCCATCGTTGCCCGTCGCATTGGCGAGCACAACCCGGCCCTCGCCGCCCAGGCCGCCGGGCAGATCCTGGTGCTCGGCGCGGGCGTCTCGGCCGTCCTTGGCCTGGGGCTGGGCTGGTTCGCCGACGATATCCTCCGCCTGATGGGGGCCGAGGCGGAGGTCGTGGCCTCCGGCACCGGCTACGCCCGCCTCATGCTCGGCGGCAACCTCACGGTGTTCCTGATCTTTCTCATCAACGCCGTCTTTCGCGGCGCTGGCGACGCCGTGATCGCCATGCGCACGTTGTGGCTGGCCAACGGCCTGAACATCCTCCTCGACCCCTGCTTTATCTACGGTTGGGGCCCGTTCCCCGAACTGGGCGTTACGGGCGCGGCCGTGGCCACCAACCTCGGTCGCGGCATCGGGGTGCTTTATCAGATCTGGCATCTGACCGCCCGCGCCGGGCGCGTGCGGCTTCGGCTGCCCGACCTGCGGCCGCACCGCGAGTCGTTGAGCACGATTCTACGGACCTCGGGCAACGGCATCGTCCAACTCCTGATCGCCACGACGAGCTGGATTGGTCTGTTCAAGATTCTCGCCGAGTTTGGCAGCCCGGTCCTGGCCGGCTACACCATCGCCATCCGCGTGGTTGTCTTTGCCCTGATGCCCGCCTGGGGCCTCGCGAATGCCGGCGCGACGCTGGTCGGGCAGAACCTCGGTGCCGGACAGTCGGGGCGCGCGGAGGAGTCCATCCGCCACGCGGTGCGGTACAACGTGGTCTTCCTTGGCGCCGTGGGAGTGGGCTTCATTGCGCTTTCCAGTTTCATCTGCGGCCTGTTTACGACCGACCCCGCTGTCTACCCCGAAGCCGTGCAGGCGCTGTGGATCATCAGTCTGGCCTTTCCGCTGTACGCGGCGGGCATGTGTTACGAGGCGACCTTTAACGGTTCCGGCGACACCTGGACGCCGACGCGGCTCAATTTCTTCTGCCTGTGGCTGGGGCAGGTGCCGCTCGCTTGGCTGCTGTCCGGACCGGGCGGGCTTGGTCCGGTGGGCGTCTACGTTGCCGTGCCGGTCTCCTTTGCGGCGCTGGCCATCTGGAGCGCCCTGCTCTTCCGCCGCGGCACGTGGAAGCAGCAGAAGGTCTGAGACCAAGCCGGGCGTGCTCCTGTCGGCCGTAGCTGGGGCCATTCGGTTGTGTGATCCCCGGCGAGTGGTTGCTGGCGTTCGCCAACCGGCGTCGAGAGTCGCGACGTGACCCCGTTGGATCGCCTTTTCATTGGACGTGTCCCAGTGCAGGATGATGGATCAGCCGAGGGGGTCAGGCTTAAACATTTGTGATCGGATCCCCGGCACCAATCCGTCTCGGGGTAACGGCCGCCGTCGGAACGATCACAATGGTTTTGACCTGACCCCTTTCCGCTTCTCGCAGGTGCGCCATGCGCCCGACGGCGACTTGGTTGAGGTTGGCCTGTCTGCGGGCTTCCACGTAGGCCTGCTGGGTTTGGGGCCGTCCACGGGGTCATGTCGCGAAACGCGAACGGTCGCCGGGAATTCGCGATTCGCGACATGTTCCCCTCGGGATCCCCTGCGCCAAAGACGGGCAGCTATCAGATGGTGCGGCCGGATCAAGGCCGGATCCACAGGCAGTGACCGCCGCCGGGGGCGAGCCTGGTTTGGATGATGTCGCCCTTTCTCACCGTGCCCGTCCGGACCTGATAGGCCTCGCGGTTGTGGATGAAGTGCGCGTCCGGCGCGTCCTCATACCAGGTGGCCTGATAGGTTTTCCCATCCTGCAGGAAATCGAGCGGGATATCGAGGGTGCCCCCTTGTTCATCGATCGCGCTGGCGATGAACCACGCCTCGCCCTTGCGGCGCACGGTGGTGATCGAGCGGCCGATTTCCGCATTCAGGATGCGCGTCTCGTCACTGGACACGGGCATTTCGCGGATGAACTCGAACAGGTCGGCCTTCTTCGCATACTCCTCGGGCGCATCCGGCAGGGAGATGATTCCGCTGTAGATGATGAAGGTCCGTGCGGTCTCGGCCACCACCGTCGAGTTCAGTGGATTCTTCGGGCCTTTGGCGCGGCGGGTGATGGCATTCAAGCCGTAGGTGCCATTGCACATGTCGAGCGGCCCGGCGAGGTTGTTGATCAAGGCCATCTTGAGGAAGGCTTGCGGCGTGAAGGCCGAGCGGCGGTCCTGCTGGGAGTGGCAGTATTCCCGGGTGACGAGGTTGGGCATCGTGCGTTCGACGCCGGTCATGGGCGTGGGGCTGTCGTGGAAATTGATCAGGAGTTCCTCCTGCGCGGCAGCGGCGATGGCTGATCGCGTGAAGGCGGGCTTGTCCCCCATGAAGCCGTATTTGATGCCCACCGCACCGCGGGCGGCGAAGTCGGGGAACAAGGCGGCGTCGCCGAAATCTCCTTTACGACGATCATAGTAGAGAACGATCCCGACGCCGGCTTCTTTGGCGCGCCGCATCACCACATCGATGTCGAGATCCGGTGCCACCGTGAGCTTGCCATCGCGGGCGGCGCTGAACCAGTGGTCGTCGATGAGGAGGTAATTGATGCCGTTCTTCGCCGCGAAATCGATGAAGCGCAAATAGCTTCCGGTGTTGATGCCGTAGGTGAAGCCGTCCTCGGCGCGGTAGTCGTGCACCCGCCAGTCCCACATCGCCTTGCTGGGCCGGATCCACGAGGTGTCGGCCAATTGAGTGGGCGCGGCCACGTTGAGCGCGGTGGTGGACATGCGCAGGCCGCCGGCATTGTCGCCGAGCAGGATCACGCGCCAGGGGGTGATCTTCGCGCCTGCCGCTCCTTTCGACTCTGTGAGAAGCCGCAACGGGGCATCGGCCACGCGGAGTTGCATGGTGCCGAAGGCGGTGGCGGAATAGAGATCGGACTCCAGCACGGCGGCGTAACCGGAGACCCCGGCATCGACGACCAACGGGAGTCTCGCGCCCTTGCCGAACATGTTCTTCGACAGCTTCACCGGTCCCGGAGGCTCGTATTCCCCGATCGTCCACCAGTAGCGGGCCGAAGAATCGAAGCGGTGCTCGCAGCGGAAATTCGTTCCGTCCATTCCCTGGGGCATGACGAAACGGAAGGCCACGCCGTCGTCATAGGCCCGGACTTGAAGCTCGAATGCCTTTCCCTCCGATTGGAGTTTCACGCTCAACTGCCGCGCATGGTCGCGCACTTCGCCGCGTTCACCCCAGACCGGTTTCCAAGTCCGGTCGATCCCGATGATTTCCGTGGCGGTCTCCTGGCACTTGGATTCGACCAATGAAATCGCGGAGGGAGCGATGATCGGTTTGCCATTCCATGTGACCGCATAACGCAGGCCGCCCTCGTCGTCGGAGATCGTCACCGCCGCCTTTCCCGCGGGCGACTCGACCTGATAGGCGGCCTGCAAGAGCGGGCAGCAAAGCAGACCTAACAGCAGAAAGGCCTGCCAGTGATGGGTGAATGGATTCTGAAGGGTCATGGATGGTATTTCATTAATCCTTCAGCAAGACACGGAAGAAGTTCCGGTCCGGCGAAGTGGTCGGTCCAAGATCGTAACTGGTGGTGGTTCCGGAGGGATTCGCGGGCACATTGTCCGCGACAGGTGACCAGTTTCCCTGAAGGGTGGCGGAGGATTCGATCTTGTAAAACGCACCGGGTTTCGAGGGCCATGCGATGATGAAGCGGCCCGACTCATTGACCTACGGTGTGGCTTTGAAGAAGCTGACCGGGTTGAGCGGATCCGTGCCCGTGCGGACCTCGGCGCCATCGTTGGTGCCGTACTTGTCGCTGTCCGCGGCGTCCGGTTGGGTTTCGCCAGGATCGACGAGGCCGTTACTGGAAGGTAACCGGATTTTCAGGGGGATTGGATCCGGGAGGGGTTTAAGGGGAGGGTGCTGGGTAGAAACGGAGTCGGACCCCTGTAGTCCCCCAACCCTCAAGTCCGCCTGGCCGGCCAGCAGGGCGAAGAGCCGGTTAAGGAAGATATCCCGACGGAAACTCAGCAACTTGTCCGATTCCGGCGCCGCGCCGACGAAAGTTCGGAGGTCAGCCGTGGCAGTCACGATGCGCAGAGACCAACCTTCGGTCGCTCGCTGTCAAGCAGCGAGGCTTCTTTCGGATCACTCCGGGAGAGCAGCCGAGGGGGTCAGACCAGCCGAGGGGGTCAGGCTTAAACATTTGTGATCGGATCCCCGGCACCAATCCGTCTCGGGGTAACGGCCGCCGTCGGAACGATCACAACTGTTTTGACCTGAACCCTTTCCGCTTCTCAACTGACGCCCGGATTCAGCCGAGAAAAGCGAGCAAGGCCGAAAAGGCCCCGGTTTCCCGGGGACGTGCGGATGATGTTGTCCTTGCGGCGAGGCGTTGTGTCACTTCAACCAGAAACTGAAGTAGAGATACATTCCGCCTACCAGCAGGAGGATGAGGCCGGCCATAAGTTTGTTCGGAAAATCCCAACTGGCCTTGATTTCTCCCGCAGCGTCATGATGGATGGAGCCGTAGGTGAGGCCGCGAATCTTCTCTTCTGGCGGTGGCGGCGTCATCATTGAGGCGACGATCATGATTACGGCGCTGATGGCGAAAAGCACGCCCGTGGCGTAAAGGAAGTTAAAGTCACCAATCGCTGCCAAAAAGGCTGGGTCCTCGACCTTGCCCGCGCCGTAGCGCGCCTGGATGAACAGTTTGGCCATGCCCAGAATGAATCCCCCGCCGAGTGCCCAAGTAGCACCGGCCGAATTCAGGCGAGGCCAGAAGACACCCAGCAGGAAGACGGCTGTAATTGGAGGAGCGAGGTATCCCTGGACGCTTTGAAGATATTGATACAGCCCGCCGCCCGAGATTTTTGCCATGACAGGGATCCAGATCATGCCCAAGCCCACAACGACAGTGGTTGCCACGCGCCCCACGTTGAGGAGGTGCTTTTCATCGCGGCCCGGGCGCAATTTTTCATAGATATCCACAGTGAACAGGGAGGCGCTGGAATTGAACAGTGACGCCAGCGAACTCATCAGCGCCGCCAGCAAGCAGGCCACGATCAGGCCGCGAATGCCCGCCGGCAACAGGGCGGTGACCAAGGTCGGGAATACACGGTCGCCGTCAAAGGGCGCAACCTCCACGCCACCTATGATTTTGGGCGGCAGCGTGATGATGCCTCTCTGATGCAGCGCCCAGCCGATCAATCCAGGCACGAGGAAGATCAACACCGGCCACACTTTCAGCAGGCCGCCGAACAGTGCGCCGCGACGGGCTGTGGCCAGACTTTTGGCGGAGAGCGCACGCTGGACGATGTATTGGTCTGTGCACCAATACCAGATGCCAATGATGGGTGAGGCGATCAAAACACCCAGCCATGGGAAATCTGGGTCCGATAACGGACGCCAGAGGGCGAACTGGTCGGCGTTCGCTTTGCACATAGTGACGAGTTCGCCCCAGCCACCGAGCTTGCCAAGGCCGATATAGGTGATCACGAACGAGCCGAACAGGATGATAACTGCCTGCGGAGTCGAGGTGGCCATGATGGCGCGCATGCCACCGAACACGGTGTAGGCGCCGGTAATGATCACGGTGGCGAACGCACCAATCCAGAAGGCGTTCTCAGGCGAACCGAAGGTGTCAGGCAACAATGCTTGAAACACAATCGCTCCTGCATAAACTGTTACACTGACCTTTGTAAAAACATAGGCCACCAATGACACGCACGACAGGATGAGGCGAGTGCGGGCGCTGAACCGCTTTTCCAGAAACTCGGGAATCGTTTCGACTCCCGATTTGTAGTAGAATGGCACAAACAAACCCGCGAGCATGATGAGCACCCACGCGTGGAGTTCCCAGTGGGCCATGGCCATGCCGGTGGCCGCACCCTGTCCGGCGAGACCGACAATGTGCTCGGAGCCAATGTTTGAGGTGAATATGGAGGTGCCGATTACCACCCACCCGGCATTGCGTCCGGCAAGGAAGTAATCTTTGGTGTCTTTCTGGTGACGTCCATACCACCAAGCGACATATCCGATCAGGCCGAAATAACCTGCGATTACTATCCAGTCTAATGTTTCCATAATGCTGTTTCTGGGTTCTTCGGAGAACTTCGTGGGTGAAAATCACGATATAGCCGGGGGAGGTCGAGCTTGCCGCAGTGAAAGAGGATTCTAAAGCGGTAGTTCTGGAAGCGGCGGAAGCCGCGGGCGTCGGCCTTGATCGCTTGGATCTTCGAGTTGAAGCCTTCCGAGATGGCGTTGGTGATCGGATGCGCGAAGTAGTTGAGCAAGCCGAACAGGTGCGACTGCAACGTGAGCGCGGTCCTCTTGATCGGATCGAGCTTGGGAGCAATCCAACGGGGTCGCGAATTGCGAATCCCTTGGGTAAGGCGGCGACGCCGATTCCAACTCGACTGCGACGGGAGGGCTACGCCGACAGTCCGGGGCTCCAAGTCTTCCGTTCGCGATTCGCGTCATGACCCTGGGAGGCAGACCTCACACCCGCGCCGCCGGTTTCCCGGCTAACGGGCGCTGAGGTCGGGGCGGCGGGACGGCGGGCGCTCCGCCAGCAGGGCGGCGGAGGCGCGGCGCAGTTCCTCGAGTTCGCGTTCCTGCTCCGCGCTGAAATGGCCCTGCCGCTGCGCGTAGGTGTCGAGCCAGGTGAGCAGGCGCTCGCGGGCCTCGCGGTCGAGGGTCACGGCGTAGTGGCCGGCCGGGGCGTCGAGCAGGGCGAGCAGCGCGCTGCGGGCGGCGATGCCGTCACCGGGAATCGAATACCCGCGATGGTACGCCGCCATCACCTGGTCGTGCACGCTCGGCTTGCCGTAGGCGACGAGGGTGCCGTAGGCCTTGGCCGGGGTGAGGTCGACCTTCGCCGCGATGGCGTCGTCGGCGCCGGGGCGGTGGCAGCTCACGCACTGGCGGTCGAGGACGGGCTGCACCAGGCGGTCGAAGCGCAGTGGCCAGGAACCCTCCGGGCCGGCGGTGAGGGGTGACGGCTCACGGCGCGCGGCGAGGAGCGGCTTCGGTGCCGGAGTCTCGTTGCGCCGCTCGTGGCAACCGATGCAGCCGAGGGTCTGGCCCGGTTGCACATGGGTGGCGCCGCGCATCGTCTGCACCGCCACGCCGCGCGCATCAAGCGCCTGAAAAAACACGATCACGCCGGCGGGCACGCGGAAATACGCCGAACCGTCCTCCTCCACCGGCACGGTACCGAGCACGCACTTGCCCGGATCGTCGCGCGTCACGCCGATGCTCGGGAAATTCATCGTGGGGTGGGTCTTGGCGGGGACCGCCACGACGCGCAGCGTCTTGATGCTTCCGCGCGGCACGGACTCGAGTCCGCGGTAAACGTCGGTGACCAGGAAACTCCCTTCCGGCGGGGCGTCGACCGGGAGCTGGCTCGCGATCACCGGCGGGGTTTCCCGCGGGCGGACCGGGATGGGGTCAGCGCAGGTGATGTCGTCGTCGATCCACAGCAGTTCGCGCGTGCGGGTGGCGGCGTCGTAGAGGTAGAGCGCCATGCCGTTGCGGGGGCGTTGCACGTCATGCCAGCGGCTCCAGCCCGGCCGGCCCTGCACCAGCAGACCCTCGGCGCCCCAGGCGACGAGGTGGAAGCGCTCGCTCAGCGGCCAGGGGTTGGCGTACGAGGTCTTGGGCCAGCCCTCGATTTCGGGAAACACCACCTCGGGCGTGAGACGGGTGATCGGCCCGGCGCCCTCCTGCCCGGCGCTCGGGTCGAGCAGGGCCAGACTGCCCATGGTTTGCGCGTGGTGCGCGCTGCCGGTGAAGACGAGTTTGTGCGAGCCGGGGATGGGTTTGGCCTCGAAGACGCAGTGCGGCGCCTTGGTGTAGTTCTTGTACACGAGGCGGGCGTCGGTGCCGTCGGGCCGGATCGCCCACAGGCCCATGTAGGGCATGTTGTCGCGGTCGACGTAGTCCCAGCGCGAGTACAGGATGGTGCCGTCGCGGCCAATCTCGGGCGTCCACTCGAACATCTCGAAGGGTGAGATCGCCAGCAGGTCGCCGCCGTCGGCGTTCATGGTGTGCAAGGTGTACACGGCCACGGGGCGCTCGGGGCCGCCACCGCAGCGCACGTAGGAATCGGGGCAGTCGGCCTGTGCGACGGTGCGGGCCGCGCTCGCCCGGCCGACTTGCAGCGCCTGGCCGCGCCGCGTGGAGAGAAAGACGATGCGCCCGTCCGGCAGGTAGCGCCCGTCGAAGTCGTCGTACTTTCCACGGGTGAGCTGGCGCAGGCCGGTGCCGTCGAGGCCCATCTCGAACAGGTGGTAAAACGCGTCCTCGGGCACGTTGGCCTTGTCGAGTTTGTTCTTCTCCGCGGCGAGGTGCGGGTAATGGCGGCACCAGGCGAAGAGCACCCGGCGCCCGTCGTAGGAGAGGGTCGGGCGCATGAAGCTCCCCGCCTCCGGGAACGCCGCGGTGGTGAGGCACTGCTCGACCGGGGCCAGGCCGGTGAATCCGCGCAACAGATACAGGCCGCCGCCCGGCTTCGACCACCAGCCGTAGTGCTGGTCCGACATGTGGTTGAAGCTGCCCGGCACGCGCTTGGTGAAAAACAGCGCGTCGAACTCCCGCAGCAGCGGATTGCGCAGGGCGAGGTCGCGCTGGAGCCGGCGCGCCTCGAGGAACAGTGCCTCCGCGGATGCGCCGGTGGCGGGCGCGGCAAGCCGGGCGTGCAGCGCGGCGATCGCGGCGGTGGCACCCGCGCCGTATTCGGCGTCGAGGCGGGCGCAGACGGCGAGGGTTTCGTCGGCGCGCGCGCGCCAGTCGACCGGCTGCGGCGGGACGTGGGCCGTCGACCAGTTGGAGGTACTGCACTGGTCGGCGGGACGGTGGAGCGCCAGGTTGCGCTCGGGGGCGTCCGCGGCGAAGACTTCCACTTCATCCAGGTGCAGGCGGTTCTTGCCCGGCACCATCAGGCGCACGAAACGCGTGCGCGCGCCCTTCAGGTCCACCACCAGCGGCGGGCCGTCGGCGACGCCGCCGAAGACCGGGCCGGTGTGGCGGTACACGGTGCGGAAGCTGCGCCCGTCGTCCGAGAGCTGCACCTGGAGGCGTGCCGCGCGATTGCCGGCCTGGCGGCGGTTCCAGACGACGACGCGCCCGACCGCCTGACCCGCGCCGAGGTCGACCTGCCACCAGGGATTGTCGGTGTCGCCCGTGTGGAAGCCCCATTCGCCGTTCTTCACGCCATCGCACCCGCCGGCGGCATCCGTCTGCGTCGTGACCGGGACATCGACGGCGGTGCGCACGGCGATCTCCTCGGCGAGGCGCCAGTCGGCCTCGACGCGCCGGGCCCACTCGGCGGTGGTGGGGGCGTTGGCCGCCCTCGAATCTGGCGTGGCGACCGGCGCGGCCATCGTCGCGCAGAGCAGGGTTGTGATGCGGAGAGCGCGGGCGGGTTGCGACGCGAGGAGCGCGCCGCTTCCTGTTGGCGGGCACGCCGGGAGGAACTTGGACCGAATCCGGGTCGACGCGGTTCGCCGTTGGGGCATGGCCAAGTGGTGTCCCGGCCGGCCCGCCGGTTCAAGCGCCCCCCCGGGACCGCCGCGGGAATTAGCCCGGGGCGCGCGGTGCATAATGGAATGTTGCGCTGGAGAGCGCGCTCAGAACCGCGCGATTGTGATGAGGTAGATCTGGCGCGGTGTCGGCCACTTTCGGCTGCCGTTCCGCAGCCGTGGTGTCGTAGGGTGTCGCCCGGCTCGCTCTGCGGCCGGCCTCCGCCATGAAGCACATCCTCGCCATCGCCCCCGTCACCCTGTTTGCCCTTCTCCCTTTCGCGCTGTGCGCCGGCGGCGCGGAAAAGAGTCCCCCGGGCCGCGCGCCGAAGCAGTTTCGCGAACCGTCCTGGCTGATGCCGCCGGTCGAGGGGCCCGGGCTGCACTACCGCACCTTCGACAGCCGCACCGCCGGAACCCAGGTCAGCTACCTCCTGTATCTGCCGCCCGGTTACGAGGAGGAAACCACGCGCCGCTATCCGGTCGTGTATTGGCTGCACGGCATCGGCGGCTCCCAGGCGGGCGTGCCGGAGATGGCGGCGCGGCACCACCGCGCCATCGCCGAGCGGAAGACGCCGCCAATGATTGTGGTGTACGTGAACGGCATGATCCGGAGCAGCTACGTCGACGGCCAGTACCCGGTCGAGACGGTGACGATCAAGGAACTGATTCCCCACATCGACGCGACCTGGCGGACCATCGCCACGCGCGCGGGCCGCGCGGTTGAAGGATTCTCGATGGGTGGCGGCGGCGCGGCGAAGTGGGGCTTCAAGTACCCGGAGCTCTTCGGCACGGTCTCGATCCTGGCGGGCGCCATGTGGGATCCGGCGGGCCCGGCGCGCGGCACCAAAGGCGGCCCGCCCGCGAAGGCGCCCGGCGGCGGTCCGCGCTCCCCGGAGCGGCCGGAGGACAACCCCTGGCTGCTGGTGGAAAAGAACGCCGACCGTATCCGGGGCCACACGACGGTGCGCATCGTGGTCGGGGCGAAGGACGGACTCCTCGCGACCAACCGCCGCTTCCACGAGAAGCTCACCGCGCTCGGCCTGGCGCACGAGTTCCGCGAGGTCCCGGACATAGCGCACACCCCGAATCCGCTCTACACCGGGCTCGGCGACGACAACTGGAAGTTCTACACGGCTGCCTTCGCTCGGGCGAAGGGCGCCGGGCGATAGGGCAGCACGGCAACGGGTTCGCCAATTCGCGGTTTGGCAGGCGACCGAAAGCGCGGAATCCTGCGACCTATGAGGACACCCCAGGCCGATTTTCGCCGGGCGCACGCCGTGGCCGCCTGGTTTCTGCTCGGAACCATGGGCCTCGGACTCGCCGCTGCCGAGCCCCGCTCCGCGCCGCCGCGTCGCGCGCCTGCCGCCGGCCTGCTGTACTACGCGAAGGCCGATTACGCCTTCGCCGACAACCGCGCCGTGATCGCCAACCCGTACATCAGCGGGGCGCTGTTTCAGGTGATTTGGAGCGAGGTCGAGAAAGAGGAAGGCAAGTGTGACTGGCGGGAACTCGACGCCTGGATCGCGCCGTGGCTCGCCGCGGGCAAGAGCGTCGCGATCCGCCTCATGTGGGTCACGAGCGGCGCCTGGCCGAAACCATATTACAGGACCCCCACTCCCCGCTGGGTCTGGGCGAAGGGCGCCAAACACGCCTACCTCGCGGCGACGGGAACCGAGATTCCGCTGGTCTGGGATCCGATCTACCGGCGCTGCGCGGAACGCTTCCTGGCGCAGTTCGCCGCGCGGTACGGCGACCTGCCGCAACTGGTGTTCGCCGATGTCACGCCCGGCGCCGAGACGAATCCGTACCGCTTCGGGCTGAACAACCCCGCCAACCTCGCCTTCAAGGACACCTACGCCCAGACCCCGGCGAGCGACGGCCGCACCTTCAGCGACGAACTCTGGCTGGCGACCGTGCAGGAGTGGATCGACGCTTCCCTCCGGCTGCTGCCGCGCACGCCGCTGCTCGTGACGCTCAATGTCGGTGGCTTGCGCGGCGGCGATCGGGCAACCGTCATTGGCGACTTCTGCGTCGCGCGCGGCCTCTACGTGGGCCAGAATGGACTCTCCGGCCGCAGTTATGCCGAGGACAGCGCGCGGAAGCGGGCCTTTCTCGCTTGGAGCGGATCCACGCGCCTGTTTTTCGAGATGGTGGCGCGCACCGGCGGGCGCACGGGCTCGCTGATGGAGGTGATGCAGGCGGCCGAGCGCATCCGCTGCCATTACCTCAACGTGTACCCGGAGGACGTGCAGCGCGGCACGCGCGGCCAGCCGGGCTTCGATCCGGCCTACGAAGCGGCGCTGAAATACGGGCACGAGACCCTCCGTCGGCTGCATGCGAGTCCGTAGCGAGGTTGCGCGTCAGAGGGCGTCTAAAAAGTCGCTTTCGTGCCGGTCACACGACTGGCCGCGTTGGAGCGAAGCGACAACGTGGACTCACGCCCGGCCACGCTTTCGCTCCGCTCAAGCGCGGCTACGATTCTGCCTGCGGCATGAGACCGGGTCCGGCTTCTCGAAACCCTCTGAACCTGGTCCGGGCGCGGCCGGCCGTTGGTGAGCCACTTTCTCCCGGAAACACACTCGCGACTGCCCGGGGCGACAAGCCGGGGCGAAGCTGGCCTGCTACCGTCTGCCATCGTTCCCCCTGCGCCCGAGCGGGGGCTCGCCTGCACCCGTTGCCGCCCACAACCACGGTTTCGTTTAACCTGCTCCGCCCCATGAAACACCCCGTTGCCCCCATCGCGATCGCTCTCCAGTTTCGGCGCGCCTTCCTCGGCTTGGCCGTTCTTTGCTCGAGCTTGATTCCCTCCCACGCCCAGCGCGCCCCCGCTGCGGCGCCCACCCCCGCGACCCGTCCCGTGCCGGGCACGCCGGCCGCGGGAGAGGTTGTCCAGCTTAGTGCCTTCGAGGTGCAGGCGGACCCCGACAACAGTTACGGCGCGCTCACCTCCGCCTCCATCACGCGCTTCAACGTCGAGATGGAGAAGATGCCCGTCTCAGCCGACATCTTCACCGACACCTTCATGAAGGACATCGCCGTGACGTCGGTGGAGGAGGTCATCATGGGCTACTCCGCCGGCGCCGGTTACGCCGACGGCTCTGACAACGGCGCCTCCGCGGGCGCCAACAACCAGCCCGGCGATCGCAACGGCAATGCCTACATCCAGATTCGCGGTATGCACACGCCGGCGATGCAGCGCGACAGCTTCATGCCGGTGGGAGCCTTCGGCAACCCCGGCTCCACCGCGGTCGGGCGCACGGACAGCTTCGACCTCGAGCGCGTCGAGGTCCTCAACGGCCCGCAGGCGCTGCTCTATGGCGGCGGCGGCGCCGGCGGCGTGATCAACGTCACCTCCAAGCAGGCCCGGTTCACCTCCGGCGGGCGCCTCCTCGTCTGGCCGCGCGGCTCCGCCCTCTACCGCATCGACCACCTCGGCTCCAAGCGCGCCGAACTCGATCTCGGCGTGGGCAACGCGTGGTTCGCCGCGCGCTTCGCGTTCCTGCGCGAGAGCCAGTCCAGCCGGCGCGTCAACATCGGCAGCGGCACCAACGGCCAGTTTGCCCAGCTCGCCTTCCGCCTCCTGCAGAACTCGGTGCCGACGACGGTGCGCCTGTCGGGTTCGTTCACCATGAACCGCCGCCGCCTGCCGGTCACCGCGCGCCTCACCGCGCAGGGCGACCCGCGTCACAATCTCCTCCTCCGGAACATTCTCGCCACCGGCCAGCAGACCGACACCAATCCCCAGACCGGCGCCCGCTACCCGGCCGGCGCCATCATCGGCGGCCGCCTCAACTGGGACAACGTCGACTCCTTCGCCGCCGGCGTGATGTACCAGGAGCCCGTCACCAACGACTACACCAGCATCACCGTGGACACCAAGTGGCGCGACTGGCTCACCACGCAGGTCGCGGCCGGCTACGACGCCTACACCTCGCGGCGCATCAACCCCGGGTTCTCCTTCTTCGCCCCGCGCGCGGGCGCCAACACCTCCGACCAATGGGCCGCCGGCCTCACCCCGCAGGACTCCTGGCAACCCGCCCGCACCAAGGCCGGCCGCGCCGCCGCCCTGATCACCAAGGACTTTTTCCAAGGCCGCGCCCGCACGCAGACCCTGATCGGCGCCGACTACATCCGCTCCGACTTCGATCAGGTCGCGTACCGTTTCTACCAGGCCGACGTCAACTGGAACATCATCGTCGCCCCGGGCACCACCATCACCTCGGCCAACTCCGGGCGCACCCCGCTCGGACAGATCCGCTGGTCGGTCAACGAGGGCCCGGTGCAGTACCCCTATGACAACCCCGGCCGCGACCGCATGGTCATCGACGGCGTCAACTACGTGCGCGCCCTCGTCAACCCGCCGCAGGCCAACCTCGTCACCCCCGAAAACCCGCTCGGCACGCCGTTCCGCAGCGGCAATTACATCCAGACGAAAATCTTCAACCGCGGCGTCTACGCCACCAACTACACGCAGTGGTTCGGCGGCCGCGTCAACACCCTCATGGGCCTCCGCCAGGGCGACTATATCTCGGATCGCTTCCAGCACTTCGACGGCGTGCGCGCCCGCTACCTCGCCCTCTCCTCGCGGGCCAACTTCAACGTCGGCGTCGACGTCAACGTCAACCGCTGGCTGCACCCGTACCTCAACTTCTCCGACTCCGTGCAGCCGCCCTACGTGGCCAACCGCTCCGATCCGCGCGGCGATCCGCCGGGCAGCGCCCATGGCCGCGGCGGCGAGCTCGGCCTGAAGCTCAACAACGCCAGCGGCACGCTCTCCGGGACGGTGGCGGTCTTCCGCACCACCGCGCGGGGCGACCTCTATTCGATCGATGGCTCCCTCGCCTCCGCCATCAACCCGGCCGGCCTCAACGGCGGCGGCGGCGGTTCCTACGTGAGCATCGACCGCGTCACCCGCGGCGCCGAGCTGCGCCTCACCGCCGCGCCGACGCGCAACTGGCGCCTGCGCTTCGGCGCCGCCGTCAACGACGGGGAGATCGGCTCCTCGAAGTCCTACGAGCAATTCTACAACGACCAGTTCTACGCCAACGCGGCCGGCCAGGTCACCTACCGCAACGGCACCGTGGTGTACGTCAACGGCAGCGCCACCACCGCCGCGCAGGCCACCGTCGTCGCGCCCTCCGCCCCGGGCGCCGTGCCCCTTACCGTTGCGATGATGAGCACCCCCGGCGCCACCAATCTTTACTTCGCCAATCCCGACCCCACTTCGGGCCGGATCAACCGCAGTTCGGTCGTGGCCAACATTCTGCTCGGCACCAACAACGCCGCCGGCATCAATGCCAACGGCCCCATCCTCACCGGTGAGAGCCTGCTCCCCATCTCGCAGCTCCAGCTCGACAAGGCGCGTGCCGGTATCACCACTCCGGGTACGATCGTCGCCACCCGCATCGGCGACAAGACCACCGGCTACCCCGAGCGCAGCGCCAACCTCACCTCGCACTACACCTTCGACCGCGAGGGCTGGCTCAAGGGCTTCAGCGTCGGCGGCACCGTCGCCCTCTCCTGGAAGCACCGCGGGTATTATTATTACGCCACGCCGCTGACTCCGGCCAATGCCCTGACCCTCCGCCGCACGCTCTACTACGCGCCGGACGGCCGGCAGTTCAACGCGATCCTCGCCTACACGCGCCGGCTCGGCCGCTTCCAGTGGTCCTCCCAGCTCAACGTCAACAACGTCCTCAACCGCTACGAAATCCGGATCATTCCCAACGCCGCCACCGGCTTCAACACGCCGAGCAACCTCAACGCCACCTGGTACCAGCAGCCGCGCTCGTATCAGTGGACCAATACGGTGCGGTTCTGA
>CAZDGC010000021.1:0-21329 GCA_964504885.1 uncultured Opitutus sp. | reverse complement strand
CACCTGGTACCAGCAGCCGCGCTCGTATCAGTGGACCAATACGGTGCGGTTCTGAGCTCTCCCCGCGCGGCCTGCGGCGTCTTTCGTGGCCCGCTGCTTGCGTCGTGGCCCGCCTCGTGAGAGGCGGGACCCTGCCGTACCCGCCTCCCCCCTTTCGCCACTCATGCTCCGCCGCCGTTGCCACCCGCTCGCTCTCCTCGCCTCCGCCGTCACCTGTGCCCTCCCACTCGCGGCCTCGGCCCAAACCACGTCACTCGTCCGCCTCGGCGCGGATGGGCGCCTGCAGTACACCGCCAACGAACGCGGCGACGTCATCCCCGACTTCAGCGGGGTGGGTTATGCCAACGGCGACGCGCCCATCCCTGACGTGCCCGTGGTGCGCACCGTCGCGCCCGTGGCCGGCGACAACACCGCCCACGTGCAGGCCGCCATCGACGCCGTCGCCGCCCTGCCGCTGCAGGCCGACGGCTTCCGCGGGGCGATCCACTTCCGGGCCGGCACCTACGAGCTCGCGCGCCAGGTGCGCATCACGGCCGGCGGCATCGTGCTGCGCGGCGACGGCACGGGTCCCGAGGGCACCCACTTCCGCGCCACCGGCACGAAGCAGTACGACTTGATTCAATTCTCCGGCGCGGGCGGCGTGAAACTCGACGAGGCCACCCGCCGGCGCGTCGTCGATTCCTATGTTCCGATCGGGGCCACGCGCGTGCAGGTGGAGGCCGGCCACGCCTTCCGCGCCGGCGACTGGGTGGTGGTTCACCATCAGCCGACCGAGGCCTGGATCGAACTCCTCGGCATGGCCAAATACGGCTGGAAGGCCTCCGGTTACCAGCACCAGGCCGAGCGGCGCGTGACGCGCGTCGAGGGCGACACCGTGCATCTCGACGCCCCGATCGTCGAACCCGTCGATCCGCGATACGCCCGCGCCGCGCTGGTGCGGATCGCGTCGTCCGGCCGGATCGAACAGTGCGGCATCGAGCACCTGCGGCTGAGCTCGCGTTACGCGTCGGAGATGGACGAACAGCACGGCTGGCGCGGCGTGGTCTTCACTCACGTGAAGAACGCCTGGGCGCGCCACGTGGTGGTGCAGAACTTCGGCTACGCGGCCGTAAGCATCAGCTCGATCTCGTGCCTGTGGATCACCGTCGAGCACTGCCAGATGCTCGATCCGAAATCGGAGCCGAAGGGCGGGCGCCGGTATTCGTTTCCGATCAATGGCCAGCGCTGCCTCGTGCAGCACTGCCTGACTCGTGGCGGGCGGCACGACTTCGTCAGCGGGGCGCGTTCCCCGGGGCCCAATGTGTATCACGCCTGCCTCGCCACCGAGGTCGTGCCCAACAACGACTCCGGGCCGCACCACCGCTGGAACATCGGCACGCTGTACGACCGCATCGTCAGCAACATGGATCTCAATGTGATCAACCGCACCAGCTCCGGCACCGGCCACGGCTGGACCGGCGCGCAGATCGTGCTGTGGAACTGCACCGTGCGCCGCGCCCTCGTGCAGGATCCGCCCGGGCCGTTCACCAACTGGGCGATCGGCACCGTCGGCGAGGTCGGCCATGTCTCCCGCTACAGCACCGAGGCCCCCGCGGTCTTCGAGTCAAACGGCACGCCCATCGCCGACCTTCCGAGCCTGTTCGAAGCGCAGCGGCGCGACCGGCGCGCGCGCGCCACCCGACTCGCGCTCCCGGGGCGGCTGCTGCTGCAGGAGGACTTTTCCGCCCCCGCGACCTACACGAAGGAGTTCCAGCCGGCGCAGCCCGGCTGGCGCGCGCGCGCCTGGCACCAGGAATGGCATCGGACGCCCGAAGGCATCGCGAGCCACTGGACCTCCGGGCACATGCCGGTGCTCGCCCTCGAGGGGCAGTTTCAGGACTTCATCGTCGAATTCGAATTTCGTTTTCAAAAGGTGCCGGGCCAGAAGGCCGTGTGTCGCGTCTCCGCGCTCAACCCTGAACTCGATCCGCGGGCCTACGCGGTTTCCGCTTGGGCCAATGCCGACAGCCGGGAGCGCCCGTGGGGCGTCGGACTGGAGCGCGACGTCTGGAGCCCGGGCGGATTCACCACGATCGCCAACCAGATGGTCGCGTTCGAGACTGACACTTGGTACGCGATGCGACTCGAAGTCGTGGGTGACCAGGCACTCGTGTCCTGCAATGGCGTTACTCTCACGGGCCGCCATGAGAAATTCGCCCTGCCGAAGGCGATTCTCGCCATCGGCACCGGCCATGGTCCGCACGAGATCCGCGGCCTGCGGGTCCACGAGGCGCGGCCGAATCCCGACTGGGTGCCGATTGCCCGCCCGGCAGTGCCCTATTTCCCGATCGCCCAGGTTCCGCCCCGCGAACCGCTGCGGCCGACCGTGGCGGAAAAACTCCGGAACCTGCCGTTGCTCTTCGACGGTCGATCGCTCGCGGGCTGGGTGCAGGCACCCGCCGGCTCCTGGGTCGTCCGCGACGGGGCGATGGCCAGCACGGGCGCCGGCCGCGGCGTGATCTACACGGAGCGGAACTACTCCCACTACCGACTGGTTTTCCAGGTGCGCCAGACTTCCGGCAACCATCAGCCCGGCGTGCTCGTGTTCGGCCAGCGCCCGCCGCCGGGGGAGTTCGGGCTCGACGCGTTGGGCGGCATCCAACTCGCGGTGCCCAGCGGCGGCCACTGGGACTACCGGCCCGGCATGAACAAGGCCGGCGTGCACTTCACCCGCTGGGTGAAGATTCGTTTCGACGAACGCACGTGGGCGCAGGTGGAAATCCTGGTCAACGCGAAGACCGGAACAGCCCGGATGGCCGTCGCCCAGCCGCCCGGCACGCGCGCCATCGCCACGACGAGCTTCCACGACCCCGCCGCCGGCCGCGCCGGCCCCATCGCCTGGCAGATGCACCATGCACTTCTGTTCGACGAATACCGCGACGTGCGCATCGAGGTGGACCCCAAGGAGGACAAACTGATCACGATCGAATAGGGGCGGGCGGACCGGGGTGAACCGCTCCCCGCGGAGGATTTCCAGTAGCGGCTTGCAGATCTGAACTCGCGGTTCAAATTGGCGGAAGACTCTTGGATATGCCGATACTGATTGCTTAAAATGCTTTGAATAAGTAAGTTGACATCAGACCAGACTTGGTCTGGTTCTGGAGTGATGAAGGTGATCAATATCCAGGCGGCGAAGACGCACTTGTCGCGCATCGTCGACGAGGTGGTGGAGGGCGAGGAGGTGGTTTTGGCGAAAGCGGGAAAGCCCTTGGTTCGTCTGGTGCCGTTTGTTCAGGCGCGCGCGCCGCGGGAGCCAGGGATGCTGGTCGGCCAAGCCTGGGAGGCCGCGGATTGCTGGCTGCCGGGCGACAGTGGCCTCGAGGCTTCGATCGAGAGTCCCTTGTTCGAGGGTCTGGTGGTGGAACCGCCGGCTACTTCAAATCCCTAGCGGCCCATGCGCTTGTTGCTCGATTCCCACGTGGTCGTCTGGTGGGCGGCGTTTCCCGATCGACTCAGAAAGGAGACGCGGAAGGCGATTTGGTCGCCGGACAACGAGGTCCTCCTGAGTGCGGCTTCGGTTTGGGAGCTGGGCCTGAAGATGGCACGCAAGAAGCTCACTCTGCCGGAGGATTACGCGGCGAGGTTGCTCGCCGCCGGCTTCGAGGAACTGTCGGTGACGATTGCGCACGCGGACCGAGCGATGAAGTTGCCGCCCTGGCACGGGGATCCCTTTGATCGTTTGTTGATCGCCCAGGCGTTGGAAGAAGGTCTGGTGCTGGTGACCAGCGATCGCGCCATCATCCGATACGACGTGCCGGTCATGGACGCGTGAACCGGCGAGTAGGAGTCGCAGCCCTCGCGAGACAGGAATGCTGCGTGTGCTCCGGGGGGCGAAACAGGCCGCCGCACCCCGAGGTTCGGGGGGCAGTGATTCGCGAATCGCGACCCGCTCGACCTGCCCCACACCGGCGTGCCGGACAATTCGGTTCGGTAGACGGCCGGCGCGGGCCCACCCGATCTGCTTGCGGTTTGGCGGCGCGGTTGCCAAAGCGGGCGGCACGTTTCGCGCCCTGCGCCATGCCCTCCCGCCCCGACGAGCTGAACACCAGCCCCAAACGCGTGCCGATGCCGGACTGGGGCCTGGTCGTCTTCGAGGCCCGGCACGCGCCGGGGTTCTTCGGCGAGATGAAGGATCCCTACGCCAAGTTTCACCTCCTCATCGCCGGTCGTGCGCTCTGGGAGAGCGAGGGCGCCAAGTACTCGGTGGCGGCGGATACGCTTTTCCACATCGCCGCCCAGGTGCCGCACCGGCAGCGCGACCTGACTGGCCAACCGGTCACGCTTTACGCCATTCATTACCGGCCGGAGCTGCTGCGTGCCGATCTCACCCGCGAACTGGCGCAGACCGGCATGCTGCCACTCGATCTGCACGGCACGGGCAACGAGGCGGCCCGGCGGGTGCGGGCGCTGGTGCAGGAAATGCTCTTCGAACAGGAGGCGCGGCGGATTGGCTGGGAGGCGCTGCTGATCGCGCGACTCACGGATCTCGCCGTCCTGGCGATCCGGGCCAGCGGCGGCGGCACGCTGCCGATCGACCGATCCGACGAAAGTGCGGCCCGCGTCGCCCGGTACGCGCAGCGGCTGCAGACCGAATTCTACACGGCCGTCTCACTCGACGACGCCGCCCGCAGCGTGGGGCTCGGGCGCCGGCGGTTCACCGAGTTGTTTCGCGAGGTGACCGGCGAATCGTGGCGGCGGCAGGTGCACCGACTGCGCCTGGAGTACGCCGCGCGGCTGCTCGATTCGACGGAGCGCTCGGTCACGGCCATCGCGTTCGAGTGCGGCTTCGAGGAGCTGTCGCATTTCCACCACAGCTTCAAGGCGGCCTATGGCACCACGCCGCTCGCGTACCGCGCGCGTCATCGCCCGAGATCGCAGTCGTAATCGCCCGGCCGGACAAGCGGTCGGGCACCGGTTGGGGTAGAGTGACGGCGCTGTGCTGAAAACTCCTCTCCTGCATCCCGAAATCCTGCACGCCCTGGGCAGCGCCGGACATGGCGCCCGCGTGTTGGTGGCGGACGGCAACTACCCGGTCAGCACCGAAGCGCCGCCGTCGGCGACGCGCGTCTTCCTCAACCTCCGTCGCGGCCTCGTCTCGGTGACCGACGTCCTCGCGGTGCTGGCCGAGACCGTGCCGGTCGAGGCCGCACTGCTCATGGCGGCGCCCGACGGTGTCTCCGTGCCGCTGCACGAGCGCCTGCGTGAACTGCTGCCCGCTCCAGTCGTGGTCAGCCAGCGGCCCCGCCACGAGTTCTACGCCGAGGCCCGTTTGCCGGCCACGGCGCTCGTAATTGCGACCGGCGAGGAGCGCCGTTTCGCGAATGTGCTTCTCACCATCGGCGTCGTGCGCGGCGGTCTCGCCGGCGAACCCTGACGAGACGATGCCGCGGGCTGCACCAGCGCCTCGGACGGCGCATCGCGGAGGCAGGCGTGACCGCGGCGGCCGGGACGACGTCCCGGGCCGGAGAAAGTGTAACCTATTGGGTTACACTTTCGGGAGCCGGGTTGCCCGCCGCCGCGGGGCTCGGGAGTGCACGCTTGTCGCCGGAAACGTGTTTCGATCTGCTCACCTTTCGCTGCCGATGAACGCCATCCACCTCCTTCTCCGGCTGCTCGCGGCCGGCTTCCTCGTTGCCCTGGCCTTGCCGGCGACTGCCGCGTCGGCTGCGGCCGGCTCGGATCAGGATCTCGCGCAGTCGATTCCGGCGCCGAATCCGGAGAACCTCCCGCCCGACGCGACCCTCGCCGGGCGCGTGACCGCCCCGGCGCAGCCGATGGCGTGGTGGTACCGCACGCCGGCGACCAAGTTTTGGGAGGCCCTGCCGCTCGCGACCGGCCGCTTCGGCGCGATGGTTTACGGCCGCGTGCGCGAGGAGATCGTCCCGTTCAACGACGAGACGCTCTGGACCGGCCAGCCCTACAACCCGATCAACCCGCAGGCGCTGCCCTCGCTGCCGGAGATCCGGCGCCTCCTGGCCGAGGGGAGCTACGGCGCCGCCGCCGAACTCGCCGCCAATCTGCTCAGTTATCCGGTTCCCGTCGTGCAGACCTACCAGGCGATGGGTCGCCTGCACCTGCGCTTTGACGGTCACGAAGCGGTGCGGGACTACCGGCGCGAGCTGGACATGGACGAGGCCATCGCCCGGGTGAGCTACGCGATCGGCGACGCTCGCTACACGCGCGAGGTGTTCGCGAGTTATCCCGATCAAGTCGTGGTCATGCGCCTGACCTGCGATCGCCCGGGCCGGCTCGCTCTGACCGTCGGGCTGAGCAGCCTCCACTCCTCCGCCACCGGCCGTGCTCTCGGAGCGGATACGATCCTGCTCGAGGGCGGCGTGTCCGAGCCCAATCCGGAAATCCCCAGCCGCATGCGCTGGCAGGCCCGGGTGCGCGCCCAGGCCGAGGGTGGGACGGTGCGCGTGGTGACCGACGGCGGCCGCCCGGCGCTGCGCCTCGAGGGTGCCAACGCGGTGACGCTCGTACTCGCCGGCGCCACCAACTACGTCAACTGGAACGACCTCACCGCCAGCCCCGACACCCGCTGCGCCGACACCGTCCGTGCGGTTGCCGGCCGGTCCTTCGCGGAACTGCGCCGGCGCCATGTGGCCGACTACCAGCCGCTCTTCCGCGCCTGCCAGCTCGATCTCGGCCGCACCCCGGCGGCCGACGAGGACACCACGACGCGGATGGACCGCCTCCGCGCCGGGGGCATCGACCCGTTCTACACCGCCCAGTATTTCCAGTACGGGCGCTACCTCCTGATCGCGGATTCGCGCCCGGGCACGATGGCGTTCAACAACCACAATATCTGGCTCGACGACCTCAAGGGCCGGTGGCGCGGCCGCTGGACGCTCAACATCAACCTCCAGGAGTGTTACTGGCCGGCGGAGAACACGAACCTCGCGAGCACCACCGAGTCGCTCCTGAGCTTCATCGAGGACCTCGCGGCCAGCGGGGCGCGCACCGCCCGGGGCCACTACGGCGCCCGGGGCTGGACGGCGCATCACGGCACCGACGTCTGGATGAACACCGCCATGACCGACCGCGTGTTCCACGGCATGGCGCCGACGATGGGGATCTGGCTCGTGCAGCACCTTTGGGAGCACTACCTGTACGCGCCGGACCCCGCCTATCTCGCCCGCATCTACCCGTTGCTGAAAGGCGCGGCGGAGTTCGGGCTCGATCTCCTCGTGCCGCACCGCAACGGCCAGTGGCTCGTGACCTCGCCCTCCGGTTCGCCCGAAAACGGCTTCGTGCTCGTCAACGGTCGCGCCCTGCGGCACGGCGACGCCAGGCCGGCGAACGGCGAGCGCAACTCGATCGCGCAGGGCGTGGCGATGGATACCCAGTTGCTGCGCGATGTCTTCCGCCAGGTGACCGTCGCGGCGGAGCAACTCGGGGTTGACCCGGAGCTGCGGGCGGAGATCGCCCGCGTGCTGCCGCGCCTGCCGCCCGATCAGATCCGCGCGGACGGCACGCTGATGGAGTGGTTGGAGCCGTACCTGGAGTTCGATCCCAAACACCGGCACGTGTCGCACCTCTATGCGGCGTATCCAAGCAACCAGATCACCCGCCGCGGCACGCCGGAGCTGGCGGAGGCGGTGCGCAGGACGCTCGTCATCCGCAACGATCCGGCCGGCTGGACGGGCGCGTGGAAGATCAACCTCCACGCGCGGCTCGGCCAGGCGGAGGAGGCCTACCGGGTGCTGCACCGCATGCAGACCGACATCAGCAAGCACCCGGCGCCGGAGGACAGCGACCGCGTGCCGTCGCTGGAGGGCAACCAGGCGATCCAGGGCTTTACCGCGGGCGTGGCCGAGATGTTGCTGCAGTCGCACGTGCCGATTCCCGGCACGACGACGCGCTTTGAGCTCGAACTGCTGCCGGCGCTGCCCCGGGCGTGGCCCACCGGCTCCGTGCGCGGGCTGCGGGCGCGCGGCGGCTGGGAGGTGGATCTCTCCTGGCGCGACGGGCGCCTCGCCACCGCCACGCTGCGGGCGACGCACGCCGGGCCGGTGCGGCTGCGCACGGGCGCGGCGGTCAAGCTCCAACGCGACGGCCGCCCCGTCGCGACCCGGCAAATCGAGGCCGGCGGCGTGGAGTTCACCGCCGAGGCGGGCGCGGTCTACACGATCGCCGGAGGGCGCCGGCCGTGAGTGCGACCCTGACGCAGGTGCCGGTGCGCCGGTGTGGCGATTCGGATTTGTTTCTGCCGATCCTCGGCATCGGTTGCTGGTCTTTCGGCGGCGGGGACTATTGGGGGCCGCAGCGCCAGGCGGACGTCGATGCCGTCGTGCGCTGCGCGGTCGAGCACGGGTGCGGCTTCTTCGACACCGCGGAGTCGTACAACGCCGGCGCGAGCGAACTCGCCCTCGGCGCCGCCCTGCGCGGCGTGCCGCGCGATCGGGTGATCGTCGGCACCAAGATCAGTCCGGCCCACACCGCCCCGCGGATGCTGGTCGCACACTGCGAGGCGAGCCTGCGCCGTCTCGGGACCGACTACGTCGATCTCTACCTGGTGCACTGGCCGATCACGGCGCACTCGATCCGGCATTTCACGAAGGAGGAGGTGCCGCTCCCGTCGGTGCCGGAGGCCTTCGCCGCCCTCGATGGACTGCGGCGGGCCGGGAAGATCCGCCATATCGGGGTGAGCAACTTCGGGTGCCGCCAGCTCGTCGAGGCGCGCGCCACCGGCGTGCCCATCGTGGTCAACGAGCTGCCCTACAGCCTGCTGACGCGCGCGATCGAGCTTGAGGTGCTGCCGTATTGTCGCGAGCACGGCGTGGGCGTGCTCGGTTACATGGCGCTGCTGCAGGGGGCGCTGTCGGACCGTTATGCGCGCCTCGCGGATTTGCCGGAGTGGCGGCGGCGCACGCGGCATTTCTCCAGTCGGTCGACGCCGTTGTCGCGGCACGGCACGCCCGGCTGCGAAGCGGAGACGGCGGCGGCGATCGCGGCCGTGCGTGCGGTGGCGCGGCGGCTGGGCGTGCCCACGGCCGAGCTGGCGCTGCGCTGGGCGTGTGCGGGTGCGGGCATCACGAGTTCGCTCTGCGGGGCGCGCGACGTCGCCAGCCTGCGGGAGAACATCGGCGCGGTGTTGAAGCCCCTCGACGCGGCGGTGGTGGCGGAACTGGCCCGCGCGACCGAGCCGCTGCGGATCGCCCTCGGGCCGAGCATCGACTATTACGAAGGGCCGGAGCACGATCGCACAGCATGAGGATGTGGAAAGATTGTTCCGGTTGTAGGAGCGGCTTTACGCCGCGAGGAGCCGGGACGAACGGGGGCACTTGGTTTCGCGGGATGAACCCGCTCCTACAGGGGGAGAGTTTCGCGCCCGTGCGCGGGAGGGGGCGCCTCCTCGTCTGCGGTCTTCTGGTGCTGGCGCTGCTGACCGTTGGCCGCGCGCGCCTTGGGGCGGCGGCGACTCCGCCCACCGCCAGTGCGCGGAAGCCCGAACTCGTGTTGCGCTTCGCGCTGCAGCCCAACCCGGCCAACAAGGTCTGGGAGGCGGCCAGTCTCGTGCGTCGTGAACTGGAGGAGCGTTCCGGTGGACGCATCCGGGTGCAGTTTTTCGACTCCGGCGTGATCGGCGACGAGGGCGCGCTGCTGATGAACTGCTACCTTGGCATCCTGGAGCTGGTGCAGGTGACTTCGTCGGTCGTCACCACGCTCGACCCGGCCTTCAGCCTGCTCGATTTGCCGTACCTGTTCGCCGACGAGGCACATCACCAACGCGTGCTGCACGGAGCGGCGGGTCGCGAACTGCTCGACGGGCTGCGCCGGCACCGGCTGCAGGGGCTGGCTTTCTACTCCTGCGGTTTCCGCAATCTGTTCAATGCGCGCGGCGTGGCCGTGACGGGCCCGGCGGATCTGCGCGGGATGAAGATTCGCGTGATGGAGGCGCCGGTGATGATTCGGGCGATCAACGCCATGGGCGGCAGCGCCACGCCGCTGGCGGCCGGGGAGCTGTTCCAGGCCCTGCGCACCGGCGTGGTCGACGCGGCGGAGAACAACGCGACGGTGTTTGTCTCGGAGAAGTTCTTCGAGGCGGGGGCGCGGAATTTTTCGCTCACGGAGCATTTCGGCAACCAGCACGTGCTCGTGGCCAACCGCGACTGGCTCGATCGCCTGGCGCGTGAACACCCGGACCTGCATGCGCTGATCCGCGAGGCGCCGGCGCGGATCATGGAGGAGTATGACCGGCGTTGGAATGCCGGCATCGCGGCGTCGCTCGCGGCCATCGAGGCCGCGGGGGTGACGATCAACCGCGTGCCCGACAAGCGGGCCTTCGTGGCGCAGGTGCGGCCGGTGTGGGACGATTTCCTGCGGCGGCACCCGGACGTCGACCCCGGCTTGCTGGCGCGCATCCGGGCGGAGGGGAGCGGGCCATGACGCCGCCGCGTTCGCGGGCGGTCCGGGCGCTCGACACCGGGCTCGACCTGATGCTCTGCGGGGTGCTCGCGGCGATGGCGGGCCTCGTGTTCGTGAACGTTTTCTGCCGGTTCGTGCTGCAGTTTTCGCTGTCGTGGGCGGACGAGCTGGCGATGGTGCTCCTGGTGTGGCTGACCTTCCTCGGCGCGGGCGCGGCGATGCGCGACCGGATGCACTACGCCTTTGACTACCTCGTGCGGGCGCTGCCCCCGCGCGGCCGGCGGGCGGTGAAGGCGGGCGGCCACCTGCTGTGCCTGGCGATGATCCTGCTGCTGTTTTACTGGAGCGGGCGGGTGGTGTTTTTGATCACCGACTGGGTGATGCCGGCCACCGGGATGCCGCGTTCCTGGGTCTATGCCGCCTGTCCGGTGGGCTGCGTGTTTTTGCTGTTTTATCAGGTGCGCAACCTGATTGCGGACTGGCGGTCGCCAGGAGAGCCGGCGGCGACCGCGGCGGACGAGGGAAACGCGGCCTCGCGGGGGGACTGAGCCATGGCCCTCGTCCTGCTCGCCACCTTCGTCGTCCTGCTGCTGCTGGATGTGCCGGTGGTGTTTTGCATTCTGATCTCGTCGCTCGCGGCACTGGTGTACGGGGGGATTGACCCAATCATTGTGGGGTTGGAGATGAGCCGCGCGATGGCGTCGTTTTATCCGTTCCTGGCGGTGCCGTTTTTCATTCTGGCGGGCGACCTGATGAACGAGGGTGGGCTGTCGAAGAAGATCACCGACTTTACGAACGCGCTGCTCGGCCACCGGCGCGGCGGGCTCGCGATGGTCACGACGGTGTCGGCGCAGATGTTCGGGGCGGTGTCGGGGGCGTCGAGTGCGACGTGTGCGGCGATCGGACGGCTGATGATTCCGGCGATGGAGCAGGAGGGGTACCCGCGGGCGTTTGCGGCGGCGCTGGCGGCGTGTTCGGGCATCACCGGCGCGCTGATCCCGCCGAGCATCGTGCTGCTCATCTATGGCACGCTCGCCAATGTCTCGATCGAGAAACTGTTTCTCGGTGGCGTGGGGCCCGGGGTGCTCCTGGGGGTGGCGCTGATGGTGCTCAGCGCGCGTTATGCGCGTCGCCAGGATCTGCCCCGGCGGGCGAAACAGCCACTGCGGGCGGTGGCGCGGAGCGCGGTGGGGGCGGTGCTGGCGCTCGTGTTGGTGCTGATCATCTTCGGCGGGATCCTCGGGGGGGTCTTCACGGCGACGGAGGCGTCGGCGGTGGCGGCGGTTTACGCGCTGGTGGTCAGCCTGGGCGTGTACCGTGAAATTGGCGTGCGCGAGCTGCCGCGGATCTTTGTCAACGCGGCGAAGACGACGGCGACGCTGAGTTTCCTGATCTCGGCGGCGGGGCTGTTCTCGTGGGTGCTGAGCGTGGGGTACGTGCCACAGACGCTGGCCGCGGCGCTGCTGTCGGCGTGCCAGGGTCTCGTGCAGGGCGTGGCGGGCGGACTTGACCCCGGGGTCGTGCGCGGGATCGAGGTCGTGGTGGTGCTGCTCGCGCTGAACCTCCTGTTGTTAATCGTGGGCATGTTGGTTGATGCGGGGCCGGCGCTGTTGATCGTGGTGCCCGTGCTCAAGCCGATCGGGGATCAGCTTGGGCTCGATCCGGTGCACTTCGGAGTGATGGTGGTGTGCAACCTCGTGATCGGGCTGGTGACGCCGCCGGTGGGGACGACGCTGTTCGTGGGCAGTGGGGTGGGGCGGGTGAAGATGGCGGAGATGATCCCCCACGTCATGCGCTTCCTGCCCGCGATGCTGGTGGTGCAGGCGCTGGTCTCGTTTGTGCCGGCGATCACGACCTTCCTGCCGCGGCTGTTGAAGTGAGCGGGCGGCCCGGCTTCAGCCGGGCGCCGGCCCACTCCCGCGCAGGCGGGCGAGCCGCGGCGAGGCCATCGGCACGGTGAGCATCGTGCTCGCCACGGCCATCAGCAGCAGCGCGGTAAACGTCGCGCTGGTGATGATGTGTTTGTCGAGGAGGACATTCGCAAAGATGATCATGATCAGCGCCTTGGTCTGCAGCAGCCAGCCGATGAGCGACGCCTCACCCCTGGCCCAGCCGAGGATCCGGCCCGCCAGGTGCACGCCGAGCAGCTTGCCGGCGACCGACGCGGCGAGCAGCCACGCGCCCGCCAGGAACACGGCCGCGCCGCCCACCTCCCAGTTCGTACGCAGTCCCGTGCTCAGAAAGAAGACCGGCATGATCACGAGGAGCACGTGATGGCGCAGGTCGTCCAGCTTCTGCTGATTGAACCAATGGGAGTCGAGGACAGCCCCCGCCACGAAGGCGCCCACCATGTAGTGCAGTCCTGACCAGTCCGCGGCCAGGCCGCAGGCCGCCAGCCAGATCAGCCCGGCGTACCAGCGGTCGCGTTCGGGCAGCCGGGGTAGAAACCAGCGGAATCCCGCGGCGACGATCGCGAACCCGACCATGAAGCCGACCTGTCGTCCGACGCGCTGCCAATCCAGCAGGATCAATCCCAGCACACCCCAGATCGCGAGGTCATCGAGGCTCGCATAGCGCAGGATGCGCTGCCCGAGGGGCTGGCGCAGGATGGCCAGTTTTTCCATCAGCAGGAGGAGGATCGGCAGGGCGGTCACGGCGCAGGCCATGCCGAGGCCGAGGACAAACTGCCACGAGGTCCCCTGCGGCCCCAGCCAGCCGGTGAAGCCGAGCAGGGGCAGGGCGGCGGCGGCGCCGAGCAGCAGCGGCACGCCGAGGGCGAGACCGGCGGTGATCCCGCTTTCGCGCCGGTGGCGCCAGGCCTCGTGGAGGTCGAGTTCGAGGCCCGCGATCCAGACGAAGACCATGACGGCCCACGTCGCGATGCCGTTGAGACTCTGGATCACCGGCGGCGTGAACAGGCTGTGGTAGTAGTCGGGAAGCCACGCCCCCAGCACGCCGGGCCCGAGCAGGATGCCCGCGATGATCTGCACGACGACCAGCGGGGCGTAATACTCCGTCCGCCCCAGGCGCCAGACCAGGTAGGGCACCGTGAAGATGACGAGCATCGCGACGAGGAAGAGCTCGGTGGTGCTGATGCCGTGCAGTGGGTTGCTCACGAGTGGGCTGAGAAGGGAAGTACCGGCGTGGATCCTGTCCGGCATCCGGGTGCAAACAGACCGCCCGCGCGGGCACAAGCCGAATGGCGTGCCGCGACCGCGAGTCGCTACCACTTGACAGACGCGGCGTGATTTTTTTCTTACGCCGTCCGTCGTCGGACTCGAGGTAAACGCCTTGGTCCGGCGGCGTCCCTTCCCTCACTCCGTCACCGTACCCTGATGAACTCGAGTCGTTGGATCGTCCCGGCCGCGCTGGCGGCCCTGTGCTTCACGCTGACCGCCGCGCGCGCCGCGGAAAGCGACGCCGATCGCCCGGCGCGCGGGCTCACCGCCGCGTTTCAATATCCCGGCGTCACCCTCGAGCCCGAGGATTCCCTCAGCGTCGACCTCCTGGTGCGCAACCGCGGCAGGCGCGACGAGACTGTGCTGCTCGAGATCACCGCGCAGCCGCCGGGCTGGGAGGTGCAGTTGAAGAAGTTCAGCGCCGTCGTGGGCGGGGTGTTTGTTGCGGCCGGCGCCGAGCAGACGCTCAGCCTCACCGGCAAGCCCCGCCCGCCCGAGGATCTCCTCCGCCCGCCGGCCACCACGCGGCTGCCGCCGGGCGCGCACCGGTTCACCGTCCAGGCCCGCACACCCGACGGCGCGCTCACCGACACGACGCAGCTCACCGTCACCGTGCGCGAGAAACCCCGCGGCCGGGAGCGGATCTCGATGGAGACGACGATCCCCGAGTTGCGCGGGCCGTCGGACGACAAGTTCGTGTTCTCGCTCGAGGTGCGCAACGACACCGAGCAGGACGCGGTCTTCAACTTCAAGGGCATCGCGCCCCCGGGTTGGGAGACGTCGTTCAAGCCCGCCTACGAGCAGAAGCAGATCGCGTCGCTGCAGATCAACGCCAACTCCAGCAAGACGGTGGAGATGCAGGTGACGCCGCCTTACAACGCCAAAGCCGGCGAGTACGAGTTTCGCGCCGAGGCGAGTTCGCCCAAGGGGCGCGTCGAAAAGGATCTCAAGGTGATCATCACCGGCACCTACGGCCTCAAGGCCGGCACGCCAAGCGGCCTGCTGTCGCTCGTGACCGAGAAGGGCAAAAAAGCCACCGTGTCGATCGTCGTCCAAAACCGCGGTTCGGCGCCGCAGGGCGAAGTCTCGCTCCAGGCGTTCAAGCCCGAGAACTGGGAGGTGAAGTTCGAGCCCGAGAGGATCAAGAATCTCGAGCCGGGCGCCTTCAAGCAGGTCGAGATGAGCCTCACCCCCGGGCCACAGGCGCTGGTCGGCGACTACTCGGTCAACGTCCAGGCCCAGGGCGAAAAGGCGAGCAGCGACGTGGAGTTCCGCATCACCATCAAGGCCGACACCACCTGGGGCTGGGTGGGCGTCGGGTTGATCGTGCTGGTGATCGCGGGGCTGGCGGCGGTGTTCAAGGTGCTCGGCCGGCGTTGAGCCATGGCGGCGGTCATCGAGACCCAGGGCCTGACGCGGCGCTACGGCCGTTTCACCGCGGTCAATGAGGTGACGTTGCAGGTCAACGAGGGGGATGTATTCGGCTTCCTTGGACCCAACGGCGCCGGCAAGACCACCACGCTGCTGATGCTGCTCGGGCTCACCGAGCCCACGGCCGGCTCCGCGCGTGTGCTCGGGTTCGACCCCGTGCGCCAGCCCCTGGAGATCAAGCGCCAGGTCGGCTACCTGCCGGAGAACGTCGGCTTCTACGGCGAACTCTCCGCCCGGGAGAATCTCGCCTACGTGGCGCGCCTCAACCGCCTGCCGGAGGACGTCGCGCGGCGCGAGATCGAGGCGGCGCTCGCCCAGGTGGGGCTGGCGGACGTCGGCGAGAAGCGTACCGCGCAGTTTTCGCGCGGCATGCGCCAGCGGCTCGGCCTGGCGGAACTGTTGATCAAGAACCCGCGGCTCATCTTCCTCGACGAGCCGACGCTCGGCCTCGACCCCGATGGCATCAACAAGATCCTCGACCTCATCCTGTCGCTCCGCCGCGAGCGGGGGATGACGGTCATGCTGTCGTCACACCTGCTCGACCAGGTGCAGCGCACGTGCAACCGGATCGGCATCATGAAGCAGGGCCGCCTGGTGGCCTGCGGCACGCGCGAGGAACTCGCCCGCCCGGCGGCGGACGGCGCCCCCGGCGGCGAGACGGTCGAGCAAATCTACATGCGGTATTTTCAGGAGGGCTGAGCGATGGGCACCATCTTCCGCAAGGAACTGTCGGATCACTTCACGTCGACGCGCTTCGTGATCACGTTCGCGCTGATCCTGATGGTATCGGTGGTGACCACCTACCTCGCCGGCGCCAACCTCCGCACGGAGCTGGAGGGCGTGGCGAAGCCGTCCCACGTCTTTCTCCTGCTCTTCACCACCTCGGGGCAGTTCTTCTCGCTGGTGCAGTTCATCGCCTTCTTCGGGCCGCTGATCGGCATCCTGCTCGGCTTCGACGCCATCAACCGCGAGCGCAACGACAACACTCTCTCCAAGCTGATCGCGCAGCCGATCTTTCGCGACGCCGTCATCAACGGCAAGTTCCTCGCCGGGGTGACGACGATCGCGATCCTGCTCACGAGCACGGTGCTGCTGATCAGCGGGCTCGGGCTGCTGACGATTGGCGTGGTGCCGGGCGGTGACGAGTGGGGGCGGCTGGCGGTGTACGTGACGGTGAGTGTGGCCTACATCTCCTTCTGGATGGGGCTGGCGATTCTGTTCTCGATCGTGTTCCGGTCGCTGGCGACCTCGGCCCTGGCGGCGGTGGCGGTCTGGATCTTCTTTTCGTTCTTCATCGGCTTCGCGGCGAGCCTGGTGGCCAACGCGATCGCGCCGGTGGAGAACCCGCGCGACCCCCGGCAGATGCTGGCGTATCGGAAGGCCGAGGACGCCGCGAGCCTGGCCTCGCCGGTGGTGCTGTACTCGCAGGCGACCTCGTCGATCCTCGATCCCTTCCGCCGGGCGCGGCAGAACGTCACCCTGGTGGGCCCGCTGGAGAAGTTCTCGATGGAGCGCTTCCGCAACCCCCTGCCGCTCGACCAGTCGATCTTCGTGGTGCTGCCCTATCTGACCCTGATGCTTGGCCTCACGGTGGCGTGCTTCGGGCTTTCGTACGTCGTGTTCCTGCGGCAGGAAATTCGCTCGGGATAGGAGCGCGTCCTGTCGTGGCGCCAACGCCCACACGGCGGAGCAGGCGTTCGTTCAGGGGGAATTCCACGGGGTCGGCCTCTGTGGTATGGGGACGAACGATGCATCAAGGTTGTAGCTGGTTCCGCTGCTATCCGCATAGCTGCCGGCATACCTTGTCGCGGGCTCCCAAATGCAAGTGGGGAGCCTGAATAGAAGGTGAGCCTCCGTGGTAAGTGGCGCTTGAGATCGGCGTTCTTTTTGTAAGCCGCCAGCCGATCACATACCACAGAGGCCGACCCCATGATCTCCCCTTGATCACAACGCTCGCGGGTCGGCGGCGAAGTCGGTGAAGTCGTTGCAGATGCCCTCGTAGGGTCGGTCCTGTTTGTAGATCTGCAGGATGCGCGCGTGCTCGTGGTCGGTGGTCGGGAAAATGCGCGGCGGCTCCCCGGGCAGGAGGAGCGCGGTGTAGGCGCGGTGGCGATCGACCATGCGGCGGACGATGAGCATGCGGGCTGAGGATGGCGGGGACCGGCTATTTCGCCAGCGGGAAGCGCTGTTTCAGCGTGTGCACCGCGCCGCCGGGGCGCAGTTCGCTGGAATACAGGTCAAAGGCTGCGACGCGGAAGGGCGGCGCGGTGAAGTCGCGGTGCGTGTGCAGCCAGCCCGCGAGACCGGCCGCGCGCTCGGTACAACGGGCGAGCGTGACGTGCGGGTGAAAATGGCGCAGGTCGGGGGTGAGGCCGGCGGCCAGCACGGCGTCGTCGATGCGCTGGCGGAGTTGGAAGAGCCGCGGGTGGCCGGTGCCGACGCCGATCCAGGCGACGCGCGCCGGGCGTTGGGGCGGAAACGTGCCCAGGCCTTCGAGTGGCAGCAGAAACTCGGAAACCTGGATCGCGTCGAGGCGGGAGCAAAGCCCTTCGATTCGATCAACGGGCACGTCCCCGAGGAAACGCAGCGTCACGTGCAGTTGCGCGGGGCGAGTCCAGGCCACACCCGGCAGCGGCTGCGCGAGCGTGGCGAGGAGGTCGCGCACTGCGTCCGGCAGCGCAAGGGCGAGGAAGATGCGTTCGGTCACGTAGTCAGGCCTCAATGGCGTTGAGAAGGCGTCGAAAAAGGCCGCCGCAAGGCGGGACTGGAGGGCGCGACATGCCGGGGGAAATGCTTCTCGGACGCCCTCCAAGACATGGCGAAAGTGGCAGAGCCGTCTCGGCTCTGCGCACTCTGGACAACGCAGCGGCGGGACACCGCTGCCACTTTGCATGCAGCTTCATCTTGGCGCCATTCCGGCTGACTCCCTCCTACGACCAGTTGAAATTGAAGCTGACGCTGATGCGTTCGGCGTCGGCGCGGTTGGGCGGAACCTCGTGGCGCAGCCAGCTCTCGAACAGGATCACGTTGCCGGCCTCGGCCGGGTAGGTGACATGTGTCCGATTGTCGGTTCGCGCGTCCGGCCGGCGCGGCGGCGCGGCCATGAAACGGTCGAGCCGCGGATCCTCGAACTTCAGCCCGGGGCAGCCGGGCGGGGTGGCGACATAGTAGGTGCCGCTGATGAAGGAGAGCGGGTGGAGGTGGAGCGGGTGGGCGACCGTGGGTGGCATGAGGTTCACCCAGAGATCGGTGAGCTGCACCGTGCGGCCGCGCAGATCGTAGTCGAGGCGACGGGCGAAGCGCCGCACGTGGCGCAGCAGTTTCCGCTCCAGGGCGGCGAAGGTGCTGGAGAAGCGATGCAGCTCGTTCATCGAAGCGTAGCTGGTGTATCCGCCCGGGTAGTTTGTCGCCGACCAGCGGCGGCCGGCACGGTCATAGTCGCGGAGGCGGCGGCATTCGTCGGCGAGTTCGCGGTTGAGGCGATCGAGGCCGCGCGGCTGCAGCGGCGCGCAGTAGAGGTAGGTTGGAAACCAGGCGCGTAGGTTCATGGAGGAAAGGTTGGCGGCGGCCGGGCGGAGGGCACGACGAAAGCGGCGGGCATCCGACGGGGCGCCAGGACGGTCCCAGTGAACACCCGCGCTTCGCGTGGCCACCCCGGAGCAGATGTCTCCGGGGCATCACGGCCCAGCGACCGCTCCGCGGACCGGGCTCGTGGAATCGCCGCCAAGTACGAAGCAAGCTCTTCGGGGAATGGACCCGGCTGCGATTCAGGCGGCCCTGCGGCCTTGCCGGCCAACGTGGACGAGGCATCTTGCCTCGTCCTGGAGTTCGGCCGATTTCCGCCGCGCGGCGCGAAGCCTGCCAGCGACTGACGAGGCCTCCGGCCTTGGAAAAGACACGAGGCTGGGAGCCTCGTCCTCTGGGAGCACAACACTGTCGTGCTCTCGGAACCCGGCATAAGTCGCGTGCATGGCGCTGGCGCGGGGCGATGATATCGTCGACGGTCCGGACTGGTCCGCCGGCTCGTGGCTTGAGCGGCCGGGCACGCGGCGGTAAGGGAGAGGGGTGAGGCGCGCGACTGATCGGGCTGGTGCCCGGCAGGCGGGGCGCCCGAGCAACCGGAGGCACGCAATCATGAGCACGGCGTTGAATCGGCGTAAGTTCCTGCGGGGAACCCTGGCCGCGGGCGGGGCGGCGGCGATGCTGGGCAGCTTCGAGGAGAAGGTGCTCGGAGCGGAGATGAAGTCTGGGCGGCCTCCGGCGCCGGGGGCGAAGACCGCGCCGCCCCTGGATCTGCCGCGGGGCAAGATCAAGGGTCTTGAGATCAGCCGCGTGATTTGCGGCGGCAATCTCATCGGGGGTTGGGCGCACTCGCGGGATCTGATCTACGTCTCGCCGCTGCTGAAGGCCTACCACACCGACGAAAAGATCTTCGAAACCCTCCGTCTCGCCGAGCGGCGCGGTGTGAACACCGTGCTGACCAACCCGACGGCCGACCGCGTGATCAACGACTATTGGAACCTCGAGGGCGGCAAGATCCAGTGGATCTCCGACTGCGCTTCGGGCGACTTGCGGGACAGCATCCGCCGCTCGGTCGACAACGGGGCGCACGCGATCTACCTGCAGGGCGGGATCTGCGACAAGCTGGTGAAGCTGGGCAAACTTGGCGAAATCGAGGCCGGGCTGAAGTTCATGCAGGCGCGGCAGGTGCCATGTGGCCTGGGGGCGCACAGCCTCGACACCGTCAAGGCGTGCGTGAAGGCGGGCTTCGAGCCGGACTTCTGGGTGAAGACGCTGCACCAGGACACCTATTGGTCGGCCACGCCGGAGAAGAACCGGCGGCCGTTCGATGAAATCAGCGGCCGGAGCGGGGAGCACGGGATGCACCACGACAACATGTGGTGCACCAATGCGAAGGAGACGATCGCCTACATGGCGAAACTCAAGCAGCCGTGGATCGCCTTCAAGGTGTTGGCGGCGGGTGCCATTCACCCGCGACTGGCCTTCCAGTGGGCGTTCGAGAGCGGCGCGGATTTTCTTTGCGTCGGAATGTTCGACTTCCAGGTGGTGGAAAACACCGACCTCGCGGCGCGCGCCCTGGCGGCCGTCGCGGACAAGAAGCGCGCGCGGCCCTGGATGGCGTAGCGGTTGCGTCCGCACTTCCGGAGGGTGGTGAGCCGCTGCCGACGCGAGCGCGGGGCCGCGCGCCCACCGGCCGGGCCCAACCCAATCACTCCAGAGGGCTCACTGCGCGCGGCGCACGCGACGGCGGTGACGAAGCCCGGGCTCACGGCACCGGATCGGCGGCGCAGCGGAAACCAAAGTTGGCGGAGCGGTCGAGCCCGGGGGCGAGCAGCGGAATCTTTTCGTGGGCGTCGCAGGGCTGCGCGCCCTCGGCCGCGTACCACATCTTGCCCCAGTAGGAGGTCGGCACCACGAAGTGCGAGCCGCCGCGCAGGATGGCGTAGCGGGTATGGCCGTCGTCGCGCTCGCTTTCGGTCCATTCCCAGACGTTGCCCGTCATGCCCAGGCAGCCGAACGGGCTCGCACCCTGCGGGTAGGCATCGACCGGTGAAGGCGTCGGGTGTCCGTGGTGACAGCGAGTTGGGTCCCAGGTCTGGCCCCACGGCCAGGGCCGGCCGTCGGGGCCCTGGGCGGCGAACTGCCACTCCTCCTCACGCGGCAGGCGCTTGCCGGCCCAGGCGGCGTAGGCGCGCGCATCGTCGAGATCGACCCAGGTGACCGGCCACGAGGCGGTGCCGGCCGGAGGCTGCCACGTGCGCGGGTCGGCCGGCTGCGGACGCAACCAGTCGCGGAGGAAATTCTGGTCGTCGGCGGGCCGGTAGCCGGAGGCGGCAAGGAAGCGCTGGAAGTCGGCGCGGCTGACGGCGCAGCGATCGAGGTAGAAGGGTGGCAGCCAGAAGGGCTGGGCGGCGTGGCTCGTTTCGTTGGGTTCGTGGTAACAGCCGCCCTCGCGCCAGCGGGCCGTGTGTTGCACGTGCATCACGAACCGGCCGCCCGGCACCCGCACCATGCCAGCGGGCGCGGTGGCCCCGCCGGCGGCCGCGAGGGGCGCCGGGGCGACCGGGCGCGGGGCGAAGGCCGCGGCGGTGACGCGCGTGCGGAAGCCGGTCTCCTCGACCAGCAGGCCGGCCGCCTCAGCGTCGAAGCGATCGTTCCAGATGGCACCGTCCCGCCGGCGCTGGATCCACCGCGCACCCGCCTCGCTTGTATCCATAACACGACGACGGGCGTCCCCGGCGATCGGATCGAAGTCCCGGTGCGGCCGGGCGATCATCTCGAGCTGTT
>CAZDGC010000020.1:0-70552 GCA_964504885.1 uncultured Opitutus sp. | reverse complement strand
CCGGCTCAGAACCGGAGCTGGCTGAGGCGAACGGTGGTCTTGGTGCGCACGCGGCCCGTGCCGTCGCGGACCTGCAGGGCCACGCGGGGATCGGCCTGGGCCCAGTCGATTTCGATCCAGCCGAAATGATGATCCATGCAGGCCTGGCCAATGCGGTTGCGGTTGGGCTCGAGAATGTCCCACTCGGTGTTGAGTCCGCTGGCGGTGAGATCGTGGAGCGGGTAGCACTTCGGCGCCTTGAGCACGGAGATCTCGCCCCAGTGCACGTCGCCCGAAAGGAAGATCACGCCGTGGGCGCGGGTGGCGACGATGAGGGCCACCATGCGGTCGACCTCGGTGGGGAAGTTGGTCCACGATTCCCAGCCGTTGTATTCGTGACCGAACTGGATGCTGGTGCCGATCAGGCGCAGATCGGCCGGCTCCTGCAGGCGCTCCTTGAGCCAGGCCCACTGCTCCTCGCCGAGGAAGGTGTTGGCGGGATTCGAGTCCGGCCGGTAGTCGTTTTTGTAGGACGAGGTGGTGTTGCGGGTCAGCGGCGTGCGAAAGGTGCGCGTGTCGAGGAGGATGATCTGCAGCGTGCGTTTGCCCGCGGCATCGGCGAAGCGGTAGCTGGTGTGGATGCCGGGATGCCGGCGGCGCGGGCTGTCGGCCGGCTCCTGCCAGAAGCGGAGGAAGACCTCCTTGGAGGCCTCCTTCTTCGGATACTCGCGGCCGCCGTCGTTGACGCCGTAGTCGTGGTCGTCCCACGTGGCGATCATCGGCACCTCGGCGCGGAGCGCGGCGAAGGGAGGTTTGGCGGCGAGCTGGGCGTACTTGGCCTCCAAGACGGCCATGTCCTCGGTGTCGCCGTAAATGTTGTCGCCGAGCCAGACGAAGAGATCCGGCTGAACCTCGCGCACCATGCCGAGCACGGGCGCGGGGCGGTCCTGTTTCAGGCAGGAACCGAGGGCAATGCGGGAGACAAGTGGGTTGACGGCGGGAGCCGGGGCCGGCGGGGCCTTGACGGAAGCGGGAGTGGCGGGCTGGGCGCGCAGGCCGGCGGTGAGGGCGGCGGTGGCGACGAGGAGCGGAAGCAGGGAGCGCATGCCGGGAGCGGGGTTGGCGGGGTGGAAGATCGGCGGAGGTTTCGCGGGCGGCGGAGCGCGGGCAACCCGAAAGGGGACGCACGGCGGCGTCGGGCGCTGCTCGCCGCCTGCCCGCGGGCGCGCGGTTCCGCCGACCCGCCGGTGAATCCCAGGCAAACGTTCGCGGACGGCGCTCGCGGGCTGCGTCGCTTGACGCCTCCGCGGGCCGGCGCATACGTTGCGCCCTCCGCCATGGTCCTGCGCGCTCCGTCGATCCGCCTTGTCGCCCTCGCCGCCCTCGCCGGCGGCGTGCCGGCCGGCGCGGCGGCGCAGGTGGCGGCGAAATCCCCTTTCCTGCCCCCGGCTGGCGCGGCCCCTGCGGCCGCCGCGGCGGCGACCGACGCCCCGATTGAGTTCCGCGGGTTGATGGACATGGGGGGCGGCGTGCAATTCCGGCTCTACGAACCGGCGAAGAAGAGGGGCACCTGGGTGAAACTCAACGAGCGCGACGCCGAGTTCGAGGTCGTGGCCAAACAGCACGACGCCGCGGCCGAGACGCTCACCGTCGAGCACAAGGGCCGCACCCTCACGCTCGCCATGCGCAAACCCAAGGTCGTCTCGGCCGGTTCCGTGGCACAGATGCTGCCGCCGCCCCCGGCGACGGCGATGCCGGCACCCCCGTCCGCCAATGTGATGCCGGCCGTCACGCAGACCGTCGTGCTCAACCCCACCCCGGCCGACGAACAGCGGCGACTGGAGGCCGTCGCCGCCGAAGTCGCCCGCCGCCGCGCGCTGCGCGAGCAGGCCACCCAGCAGCTCCACCAGGGGGCGCCAGCGTCGCAGATGATGACCCCGCCCGGCGTGCGCCCCTCCGGACCGCCGCCGGTGCAGCCGCGGTAACGCGGCAAATTAGTCCGTGCGCCAGGCGGGTCGCGCGCTACGGTGGCGCGTCTCATGCCCGCCGCGCCCGCCCTGCCTGCCGCGTCCGCCGCCGCGCCCTCGAACGGGGCGCTGGTCCGGCGCCTGTTCGCGCTGGCGTGGCGCTACCGGCTGCATTGCCTGCAGGTGCTCGGCGTCCAGCTCGTGCTGCTCACCCTGGGCCTCAGCGGCCTCAGCCTGACCGGCGTCGGCATCGACTACATCAAGCACCAGCTCGACGGTACGCCCGGGGACGCCAGCCGCCTGCTGCGCGCCCTCCCGGCGGAGTGGACGCACCTGCAGGTGCTGGCGCTGCTCGCGGGCGCCATCCTCCTGCTCGCCGGGGCGCGGGCGTGGTTGAATTTCACCTACACGGTCTCGGTCAACCGGCTCGTCCAGCAGCGGCTGGTGGTCGACCTGCGCGGCGAGGTCTACGACAAGCTGCAGCGGCTCAGCTTCCGCTTCTTCGACGCCAACACCACCAGCTCGATCATCACGCGGGTGACGAGCGACGTGCAGAGCGTACGCATGTTTGTCGACCAGGTGCTGATCCAGAGCGTGATCATGGCGATCTCGCTGACCGTCTACCTCGCCTACATGGTGCAGTTGAGCCCGACGCTCACGCTCGCCTGCCTGGCGACGACGCCGCTGCTGGCGGCGCTCTCGGTCTGGCACACCCGCCGGACGCAACCGGAGTATGCGCAAAACCGCACCCTGGTGGAGCGGATGGTGCAGACCTTCGTGGAGAGCCTGCAGGGCATCGCGGTGACGAAGGCCTTCGGGCGCGAGGCGGAGGATCGGGCGCGGTTCGAGGCGGCGAACGACGCCGTGCTCGCGCAGCAGCGGGTGATTTTCTGGCGCGTGAGCCTGTTCTCGCCGGCGATCGGGTTTCTCACGCGGATCAACATGATGGTGCTGCTCGGCTACGGCGGCTGGCTCGTGATCGAGGGACGGCTGCCGCTGGGCACCGGGCTGGTGGTCTTCGCCGGGTTGCTCGAGCAGTTCTCGGGGCAGGTCAACAACGTCGCGACCCTCATCAACTCGGTGCAGCAGTCATTGATCGGCGCGCGGCGGGTGTTCGAGATCCTCGACGCGCCGATCGAGGTGAGGAACGCCCCCGGCGCGATCCGCCGCCCGCGGCTGCAGGGCGACGTGCGCTTCGAGCGGGTTTCCTTCGCGTACGACGGCGCGCAGGCGGTGGTGCGGGACCTCGATCTGCACGTGCGGCCGGGACAGTGCGTGGCGATCCTCGGGGCCACGGGGGCGGGCAAGAGCGTGTTGATGAGCCTGGTGCCGCGGTTCTTCGATCCCACGGCCGGCCGGCTCCTGATCGACGCGATCGACGCGCGGCAGATCGATCTCGACGACCTGCGCCGCAACATCGGCCTCGTTTTCCAGGAGAGCTTCCTCTTCTCCCACACCGTCGCCGCCAATATCGCCTTCGGTCACCCCGGGGCGACGCCGGCGCAGATCGAGCGCGCGGCCCGCCTGGCCGCCGCGCACGACTTCATCGTCAACCTGCCGCAGGGCTACGACACCGTGCTCGGCGAGGGGGGCAACAACCTCTCCGGCGGCCAGCGCCAGCGCCTGGCGATCGCCCGCGCCGTGCTGCTCGAGCCGGCGATCCTGCTGCTCGACGATCCCACCGCCGCGATCGACAGCGAGACCGAGCAGGAGATCTTCACCGCCCTCGATCGCGCCATCGCCGGCCGCACCACCTTCATCGTCGCCCACCGCCTGAGCACGCTGCGCCGCGCCGATTTCATCGTCGTGCTCGAGCACGGCCGGATCGTGCAGCGCGGCACGCACGAGCAGCTCATGCGGGAGGACGGCCCGTACCTCCACGTGGCCAATCTTCAGCTCGTCGACAACCGCGGGCTGCAGCAACTCGGGCTCCGGGAAGGCCGCGCATGACGGCGCCCGGCGCCAGTCCCCCGCCCGTCCGCGACGTCGGCCTCATCCGCCGCCGGCGCGACGATGACGAGCCGGAGGAGCTGCAGCGGCCGCTGGAGTGGTCGCTGATCCGCCGCCTGTTCACCTACGCTGCGCCGGCGCGCCGCAAGCTGGCGGCGCTGTCGGCGTTGACGATCATCCGCGCCGCCCAGCTCCCCGGGCTGGTGTGGATCGTGTCGCTGGTCATCACCGGCCCGATCGCGGCCGGGGAGGTCCGCGGCCTGGCGCTCGGGGTCGCGGGCTATGCGTTGCTCGCGCTCACGACCGACGGCCTGTTCCACTTCCGCCAGCGTTACGCGCTCGAGATCGGCGAGACGGTGGTCAACCGCCTGCGCGCCGAGGTGTTCGCGCGCGTGCAGCGGCAGCCGATGAGCTTCTTCCACCGCGTGAAGCTGGGGCGCATCATCGGGCGGGTGACGAGCGACGTGGAGGCGCTGCGCGTCGGCATCCAGGACGTGCTCTTCGTGAGCGCCATCCAGGGCGGGCAGATGCTGTTTGCGGCCGCGGTGATGGCGTGGTCCGATCTCGTGCTGTTCCTCGTCGTGCTCGGCCTCGCGCCCGTGCTTTGGGTGCTCAACCGCCACTTCCGGGTGCGCCTGAGCCACTACTCGCGGGCGGCGAGCGACAGCTTCAGCCGGGTGACGGCGACGCTGGCGGAGTCGGTGAACGGCATCCGGGTGACGCAGGGTTTCGTGCGGCAGCAGACCAACGCGGGGCTTTTCCGCGAGCTGCTGGCGGACCACTCGCGTTTCAGCGTCGCGCTGGCGCGCACCTCGGCGATCCTCACGCCGCTGCTCGAGCTCAACAGCCAGTTCTTTGTGGCGATCCTGCTGCTCTTCGGGGGGTGGCGGGTGTTCCACGACGCGATGGGCATCGGCGACCTGATCACGTTCTTCCTGCTGGCGAACCAGTTCTTCGCGCCGATCGCGATCATCGGCAACCAGTACAACCAGGCGTTGGTGGCGATGGCCGGGGCGGAGCGGGTGTTCCGCCTGATCGATGCGCCGCCGGACTGGGAGGATGCGCCGGAGGCGACCGACCTGCCCGATCCGCGGGGGGCGGCGGCCCGCGGGGGTGGCGCGGTGGCCGGCGTGCGGGTCGAGTTCGATCGCGTGACCTTCGGGTACGATCCGGCGCGGCCGGTGCTGCACGACGTGACGTTCACGGCGGAGCCGGGGCAGGCGATCGCGCTGGTGGGCCACACCGGAAGCGGCAAGAGCTCGATCCTGAACCTGGTGACCAAGTTTCACCTGCCGGTCGCGGGCGCGCTGTGGATCGACGGGCGCGAGATCCGCACGCTCACCAGCCGCTCGTTGCACCGGCAGATGGGGATCGTGCCGCAGCAGAACTTCCTCTTCAGCGGCACGGTGCTCGACAACATCCGCCTCGCGCGGCCGGAGGCGACGCGCGACGAGGTGCGCGCGGTGGCGGAGCGCCTCGGCTGCCGGGATCTTCTCGAGGGCCTGCCCCGCGGCTTTGACACCCCGGTGGGCGAACGGGGCGCGGCGCTCTCGGTGGGCGAGCGCCAGCTCGTGTGTTTCGCGCGCGCGCTGCTGGCCGATCCGCGGCTGGTCATCCTCGACGAGGCGACCAGCGCGATCGACGCCCGCACGGAGGCCCGCCTGCAGCGCGCCCTCGTATCCCTTTTACGGGGACGCACCAGCTTCGTGGTCGCGCACCGCCTCAGCACGATCCGCCACGCCGACCTCGTGCTCGTGCTCGATCAGGGCCGGGTGATCGAGCGCGGCACCCACGCGGAGCTCCTCGCGCGGGGCGGATCCTACGCGGCGCTGTACCGCCAGTTCGTGCAGATGGACGACCGCCCGGCGGAGACCGCCGCGGGGAGCCCCCCGGGGAGGGGGTGAAGATTTTCCTATGCAATCGCCGATCTTTCCTTCTAGAAGGGATCTCGTCTCAGAGGGAAACATTCCAAAAACCCAAATACCATCATGGCTAAAAAAGCTGCCCGTAAACCGAACGCCGCGTTCATGAAGCCGGTCACTCCCAACGAAAAGCTCGCTGCTGTCGTGGGCAAGAATCCGCTTCCCCGCACCGAGCTGACCAAGAAGCTCTGGGCCTACATCAAGAAGCACGGTCTTCAGGACAAGAAGGTGAAGACCCAGATCAACGCGGACGACGCCCTCAAGGCGGTGTTCGGTGGCAAGAGCAAGGTCTCGATGTTCGAGATGACCAAGCTGGTCTCGAACAACCTCGTGAAGTAACGCCCGCCGGGCCGTTCCTTTCGACTTTCGCCGCCGCGCCCCGTCGCGGCGGCTTTTTTTTGCCCGCCGCCTGCTCCGCGCCATGGCCGCTCCTTCCTTCCGCCCGCGCCGGTGGCTCCTCGGGCCGCTGGCGATCGGCCTGGCCGGCCTCGGGGCCGGCTGGGCGGTGTGGCAGCGCGGCCACGTCTGGCAGAACGGCGCTCTCGCGGCCGTCGGGGTCTGGCTGGCGCTGGGAGTGCCCGGGCTGGCGTGGGGGGTGAGGCGACGGCGCCGGGAGCAGGACGAGGCGCTCCGGCGGCTGGCGGAGGCGCACGAGCGCGAGGCGGCGGAGCTGGCGCGGGCGGCCGACCGGGCGAAGAGTCAGTTTCTCGCCACGATGAGCCACGAGGTGCGGACCCCGCTCAACGGCATCGTCGGCTTCACCAGCCTGCTGCTGGAGACCCCGCTCAGCGCGGAGCAGCGCGAATACGTGCAGACGATCCGGATGAGCACGGAGGCGTTGATCCAGCTCACCGGCGATATCCTCGACTTTGCGCGCACCGAGGCGGGCCGGCTGAAGCTCGATCCGCTGCCCTGCGATCCGCGGGACTGCATCGAGGACGCGCTCGATCTGCTCGCCGCGCGGGCGGGAGCCAGGGGCATTGAGTTGATTCACCGCGTTGATCCGGCGGTGCCGGCCGCCGTGCTGGTCGACGGCGGGCGCCTGCGGCAGGTGCTGTTCAACCTGGTCGGCAATGCGGTGAAGTTCACGGAGCAGGGGGAGGTCGAAGTGACGCTGGCGCGGGGGAGCGCCCCGCCGCCGTCCCCGCCCGCCGCGCCGGTTGCGACCGGCGGGCCGGAGGAGCCGCCGGCCGTCTGGTGCACGCTGGTCCTGGCGGTGCGCGACACCGGCATCGGGATTGCGCCCGAACACCACGACCGGCTCTTCCGCGCCTTTTCGCAGGTCGACGAATCCACCACGCGCCGCTACGGCGGCACGGGCCTGGGCCTCGCCATCTGCCGCAACCTGGTGGGCCTGATGGGCGGGGAGATCGGGGTGGCGAGCGCACCCGGCCAGGGCTCGACCTTCACCTTTTCCATCCGGGTGCCCGTTGTGAACGCGACCCGGCCGGTGCAGGATCTGGAGGGCCGGCCGATCCTCCTCGCCGCGCCGCCGGGGCCGGTCCGGCGCGAAATCGCCGGACTGCTGTGCGGCTGGCATGCCTCGGTCCGCGAGTGCGACACCGTCGACCCCCTGCCCGCGGCGGACTGGGATCTGGCGCTGGTCGACGTGGGCGAGCCGCTGGCGCGTGCGCTGGCCGAACGTCCCGCCCAGCCGCCGGGCTGGCGTCCCGGGCGGATGATCGGGCTCGTGCCGATCGGGCTCTCCAACGAGCTCCGCGCCGCCCTGCGGCGGCATTGCCGTTTTCTGGTCAACAAGCCGGTCCACCACGATTCGCTCTTCACCCTGGTCGCCGGCGCGCTCGCCCGGGAACCGGAAGCTGCCGCGCCGGCGGCCGCCCTCGGATTGCGGGTGCTGGTCGTCGAGGACGATGCGGTCAACCAGCACCTCACCCGGCGCATGCTGCAGACCCTCGGCTGCCGTGCGGTCCTCGCCGCCCACGGACGGGAGGCGCTCGATCTGCTGATTGTGCGCGGCGAGGATTTCGATCTCGTGCTGCTCGACATGCACCTGCCGGAGATGGACGGGCTGGCCACGGTGCTCGCGATTCGCGCGGGCCACGCCGGGCCGGCGGTGCAGGGCCTGCCGGTGGTGGCGCTGTCGGCGGATGCACGCCCCGAGCGGCGCGCGGCGGGCCTGGCGGCGGGGTTGAACGGCTATCTGACGAAGCCGGTCAGGGTCGCGGAGCTGGAGCAGGAGCTCCGGCGCCTCTGCCCGCTGCGCCGCCCGGAGGCGGAGTGAACCCCGCCCGTCGCTCCGCGATCCGATGAGCTCCGCCGCCCGCGCTGCTTCCGCCGACCACGGCCGGGCGATCCTGCTGCTGCTGGTCGCCAACCTTTTCTGGGGATTGAGCTTTCCGTTGATCAAGGCCCTGACCCTGCTGCACGCGCAACTGGTGCCGCAGGCGGGCACGTGGTTCGCGGCGATTTACACCGTGGCGCCGCGATTCCTGCTGGCCGTGCTGATCCTGCTGGCGTGGCGGCCGCGCGACGCCTGGCGGGCCACGCCGCGTGAATGGCACCAGGGCGTGCTGCTCGGGCTCTTCGCCGCCGCCGGCATGCTCTTCCAGAACGACGGGCTGCAGTTCACGCATGCCAGCACCTCGGCGTTTCTCACCCAGTTCTACGCCATCCTGATTCCGGTGTGGATTGCGCTGCGCTCGCGCCGCGACCCCGGGGTGCGCGTCTGGGCGTGCTGCGCGCTCGTGCTCGCCGGCGTCGCGGTACTCGGTCGCTTCAATCCGCTGGAGCAACTGCGGGGCGGCGGGGGGCTGGCGCTCGGCCGCGGCGAGTGGGAGACGCTGCTCAGCTCCCTCTTCTTCATGGGGCAGATTCTCACCCTGGAGCGGCGCGATTTCGCCGGCAACCGGCCGGAGAAGATCACGTGGGTGATGTTCGCCACCGAAGCGGTGATCTTCGCGGTCCTCGCCGGCGTCACCGCGCCGGATGCCGCGGCGCTGCTGGCGCCGTGGCGCTCGCCGGTGTGGCTGGCGTTCACCCTGGCGCTGACCCTTTTCTGCACGATCGGCGCCTTCTCGCTGATGAACGCCTGGCAGCCGAAGATCACCGCCACCGAAGCGGGACTGATCTACTGCATCGAGCCGATCTTCGGCTCCGCCCTGGCGCTCTTTCTGCCGGCGTGGCTGTCGATCTGGGCCGCCATCCATTATCCCAACGAGAGCGCCACCTGGTCGCTGCTGGCCGGCGGCGGGCTCATCACGCTCGCCAACCTGATCCTGCAGCTCAAGCCGCCTGCCCGCGGCTGAAGCCCGCGGCGGAACGGCCCGGCGCCGACGCGCCGGGCCACGGTCAAGCGTCGCCCGCCCCGGAAACGCCGTGGCTCGTTTCGGCAGAAGCGGAAAGTTTCCGCTTCACCTCGCCACCACCGCGGCCAGCCAGGCGCGGGCGGCGCGGCGTTCGGGCAGGTCGCGCAACAGCCAGTCCGGGGAGTGATTGCGGAACGGGATCGCCACAAAGGTCCAGCGGCCGTCGACGCCGGTCGAGCGCAGCCACGCCTCGGTCGCGGCCGTGGAACCTTCGTGACTGATGAACTGCGGGCGCCCCGCCAGCCGGGCGAGCCGCGCCAGCGCGGAGGCCCGATCCGCGCCGGCGTACGGCCACCGCTCGCTCACGCCGTCGTAGTGGCTGTGGCAGAAGAAGGCGCGCCACCGCGGGGCGATCTCATCGTCGTGCAGGCCGAGGAAGTTGGCCGCGATCGCACCGCGCGAGAACCCGCTGAACACCACCGCGTCCGGGTCGCCGCCCCAGCGCGCCACGGCGTCGCGGACGGTGGCGAGGCAGTAGCGTTTGGTCTCCGCGACGTCGCCCCACCACCGGGGGGCGTTGCGCCGCTGCGCCCCGGCGCCCTCGATGAACGGCAGGCACAGCCAGAGGAAGCCGCGGCCCGCGCTGAGGCCGTAGCCGAGGCGGCAGCCTTCGACCGTGCCCTCGGAAACGTCGCCGTAGGCGTTGCGGTAGCCGCCGTTGCCCGCGTATTCGACGAGCACCGGATAACGCCGGCCCGGCGCCCAGTCCACCGGCAGGTAGAGGGTGTGATGGACCGCCGTGCCCTCCCAGCCCGCGGTGGTCTGCACGCTGCGCACGCCGGGCGCCGGCGGCCTCGCCTGCGCCGCCGGCACCGTCAAGTCCGGCGGCACGGTGGCGAGATCCGGGAGCGAGGACGTCGCGGGCGCGGCGCCGGAAGCGGCGGCGGCCACGGAGAGGATCCACGCGGGCGCGCGTCTCATCGCGCCGCCACGTAGGGCTCGATCGGCCGGAAGCCGGGCCGGGCGCAGGCGGCGTCGCGCGCCGCCGGCTCGGCGAACAGGTACACCGCGTAGCCGCCGAAGCCGCCGCCGCAGTATTTCCAGCCGAGCGCGCCCGGCGCTTCCTCCTCCGCCGCCGGATCCCCGGGCAGCGGGCCCATCCCCTCGGCCCGTTGCACGGCGTACGACTGCCGCACGGCGTCGGCCAGGCCCGCCGGATCGCTGCGCCACACCGCCTCCCGCGCGGTCGCTCCGGCGCGGGCGATCGCCTCATAATCGCGGGCGCCGTGCACGATGCCGGGCGTGTCGTGCGGGGTGCCCGTCCAGCGCAGCGCCAGCCGCCCGCGCAGGAAGTCGCCGCTGGTTTTGATCTCCAGCTCCGGCCGCGGGCCGCTGCGCCAGACGCACAGGCCGGTCTCCGCCACCACGGCCGGATCCTGCCAGCCGACGCCCAGATCCAGCTCCGAGCTGATGCCGTCGCGGCCGTTGAGCAACGCCCACGCGCCCGAGCCGCCGAGGCCGGAGTTGCGCTCGTAGGGCCAGTCGCGCAGCGAGACGGTCGGAGAGATCGCGCAGTTGACGATGTACGCCCCGGGCCGGGCCAGCCGCGGCACATCAAGCCAGCCGCCGCCGAAATCCACCCGCAACGGCGCCACCTCGGGTGCCCGGATGAACCGCACAATCTGGGTGGTCGACACCGGCGGGAACTGCGGGGGCGTCTTCGCCATCACGACATACTTCGCCCCCACCTCGGCACACAGCGCCCGCTTGAGGGGGCCGTACTTGTCGTCCTCCGTCACCGCGAGAATATCCGGCCGCAGGCGCAGGAAGTGCTCGCGGAAATCGATGCCCGGCTCGGTGCCGGTGCCGACCACGACGTCGTCGACCATGCGCAGGGCGGCCAGCAGGGCGCGCTTGTGTTCGTCCGGCAGGGAGCTGCGCCGCTGTTTGTGTAGCCAGAGCACGTCCGCGGAGGCAAAACAGACCGTGAGGTGATCGCCGAGCGCCCGAGCCTCGGTGAAGAACTGCACGTGGCCGGCGTGGAGGATGTCGTAACACCCGGAAACGAAGACGCGAATCATCGGAGGGTTCGAAGGGAAAGCCCGGAGGCTCGCGGCCCGCCGGCCCCCGCGTCAACCGGCGATTTCCGGGGGGCGGCCCGCTGCGGGAGAAGCGGGAGCGAGGCGGAGAGGCCGCCAACGGGCAGATGCACCCGGGGGCGCCCGGCGATCGCTACCGGGTCTCCGTTCGCGAGTAGATCACCGCCCGGCGCAGGCCGACGGTGCGGCCGCTGCTCCGCGGATCGGCCTCGGCGCGCGTGACGAGCCGGAGCACGTGCTCGCCGGGCGGCAGATCGAAGACCCGCCACAGATCCTGATCGATCAGGTTGGGCCCCACGTAGGCGTCGGCCACCAGTTCGTGTTTCCGGCCGTCGATGAACACGTCCGCGCGCCCGCCCTGTTGCGACAACGGCCCGACCAGGGCGACGCCGGTGCCGTGGAAGCGCAGTTCGGCCTCGGCGCCGGCGGCGGAGGTCGTGCGCTGATCCTTCTGCTCCTGCCAGGCTCCGCGCCAGGTCCAGGCGGGGTTGCGGGCCTCGACGAGCCGCACCGGCCGGCCGAAGTCGCACTGCTCCAGCGGCGGCGGGCGCGGCGCCTGTCGTGGGAGGATCACTTCGCGGTCGGTCACGGTGCCGCCCGCCCGCTGAATCTGGGCGAGGGCGCGGCGTTCGGTGGAAGCGACGATTGAGCGGAACGAATACTGGGTGAATTCGAACTTCCGGTCGGCGATCACCTCCAGTTCGCTTCGCAGCGCGGCGGGCAGAGCCGCGTAGCCGAGCATCGTGCCGAGCACGCCGGCGGCGCTGGAGGGGTTGCAGTCGGAGTCCTGGCCGCAGCGGGTCGAGATTTCCAGCGTACGCGTCCAGTCGCCGCGCCCGTGCAGGAGGCCGATGGCGATGTAGGCGCCGTTGAGCTTGGCGTCGATGTTGTAGGGGTTGAGGGCGCCGGTGGGGCAGCCGTCGTCGACATCCCAGCGGTCCTGGACCTGCTGCCAGACGGCGCGCCAGTCGTCCGGGTGTTCCTGTGACCAGGCGAGGACATCGCGCACGAGGCGGGCGTAGGCGCTGGCGGGCGGAAGGCCGGCGAGCCCGGCGGCGACCACGGCGCGAGGATCGGTTTCGAAGAACGCGGCGGCGTAGAGGCCGGCGACAAACAGGCCGCCGTAGAGGCCGTCGCCGTGGTTCATGATGCGGCCGACGCGGTCGCAGAGATCGTGGGCGGCCTGGGGCAGGCCCGGGCACATGATGCCGATGAAGTCGGCCTCGATCTGGAAATCGATGTCATCGGCGTGCGCGTTGTAGCGCGGGTGGCCGGAGAGCGGGGGCAGGAGGCCGCGCTGCAGGTTGCGGCGGGCGGCGGCGTTGGCGTGCCAGAGGCGGTACTGCGAGTCGCGGAACGCGGCGCCGAAGTCGGCGGCGGTGGCGTCGGGTCCCACGGTGTCGAGCACGTGGGCGAAGGTCATCTCGACGTAGAGGTCGTCCTGCCCGAGGGCGTTGGTCAGCGGCTCGGGTTTGATCTCCGTCTCGTACCGGGAGCCGCGGGCTTTGAACTCGGTCCTGGCGCCATAAGCCACGCCGGCCATCTGGCCGGCCCAGGCGCCCTGGATTTTGTCGCGGAGCTCCGCGCGAGTGAGGCGGCGGGGCGCGGAGTCGGCGGCGACCGCGGTGGCGGCCGGCAGCAACAGGAGGAGGAGAACGGCGGCGGAGAGCGGGGGGGTCATGGCAGGGGGTGCACCCCGCCGCTACCGCGCGAGCAGGAAGGCCGCGCACATGATGGCGGTGGGGGCGAGGGCCGCGAGGGCGAGCTTGGCCGGGGCGACGCCCTCCGGGAAGAAGCGGGCGAGGATCGCCTGGCCGGCGGGGTTGGGGGCGTTGGCGATGACGGTGAGGCCGCCGCCGGTCACCGCGCCGGCGACCACGGCGTATTTGAGTTCGTCGGTGAAGCCGGGCACGAGCGAGGCGAGGTAGGTGATGGCGGCATTGTCGTTGAAGGCCGTCAGCACGGTGGAGCCGAAGAAGAGCGGTACCTCGCCGAGGCGGGTGAGCACCGGTTGAATCCACCACGACTGCAATCCGCCGTGGATGACGAGCCCGGCGAGGAAGAAGCCGACGAGCACGGGCGGCTTGAGATCGATCGGGTTCTGGTGGTGCGCGGTGGCCTGGGCAAAGGCGAGGAAGAACAGGAACGCACCGACGAACATCACCGGGAAGTGGGCCTGCCAGACCGTGAAGGCGAGGAACCCGACGTGCACGCAGGTGATCCAGAGCGGCACGGGCGGGCGGACCGGCGCCGCCGGCCGGGTGGCGGCCACCCGGGCCAGCGCGTGGAGTTCGCGGCGGAAGATCACGAAGTAGAGCAGGGTGGCGCTGACCACGCCGATCGTCGCGCGGGTGCCAAAGTGCTTGAACATGAAGGCGAGATCCCAGCCCCACGGGGCCGCCACCATGATGACGGGCGGCGCGGCGAAGTTGGTCAGCGTGCCGCCGACGGAGATGTTGACGAACAGCAGCCCGAGCGTGCCGTAGGCGAGCGTCGGACTCGGCTTGAGCTCGTAGAACTGGCGGGCGAGCAGCAGGGCGGCGATCGTCATCGCGGCGGGTTCGGTGATGAACGAGCCGAGCAGCGGCGCCAGAATCAGGATCGAGAGCCACCAGGCGGCCGGCGTGCCGCCGCCCAGCGCCGCCACCCCGCGCAGGCAGCGCTCCGCGAAATCGAGCACGGGCCGCGTCGCCGCCAGGGCCATGATGATGACGACGAAGAGGGGCTCGATGTAGCTGACCTTGCCGCTGATGTAGCCGACCACCGCCGGCCAGCCCTTCATCCACGTAATGGCGCCGGCCAGCACGATCACCCAGAGGCCGAATACGGCCTCGATTTCCCCGAAGAAATGCAGCACCTGCCCGCCGAAGCTCACCTCGTCCGGCCGGCCGTCGCCATCGATGTCCGTGATCGGACCGCGCTGCTGCAGCCGGGCGGCGTGCCGCTCCTCGACGAGATGGGCCCAGTGGCGGATTTTCGCGGCGAAGAAGGTGTGGAGGATCGCGCTTCCGAAGATCAGCAGCGCGACGAGGTTGAACGGTTCCACCTGGACGCGGTGGCTGAGCACCTCCCACAGGCCGGCGCCCGCGGGCTCGCGGTAGCTGTCGAGGGGCAGGGGCAGGATCGGAACGGAGGAACCGGCCGGGGCGGCGAGGGTGGCGGTCGCGGCCGCCAGCGCGGCGGCGACGGCGGGGAACAGGCGCGTCATGGTCGCGCGCAGGGGAACGGCTTTGGTTTCAGGCGTCAAAACCCAAGTGCGGGCGGCAAGTTCCGGATGGCCCTGGGCATGAAAATTCACCAAGCAGGAGGCATGACCCACGAGCCCCATTCCTATCGTCGTCGCGAATTTCTCCAGGTCGGGGCGGGCGCGCTGCTGGGCGCGGCCCTGGGACCGGCCGTCCGGGCGGCCGGAGTCGCCCCCGCCGGCCGCAACACCCGCGTGGCGATTGTCCGTTGTCGCGGTTATGGCCCGGAGGTGCGGGCGGCGCTGGATCGGAGCTTCGACCTGCTGGGCGGGCTCGGGCGGCTGGTGAAGGACAAGACGGTGGCGGTGAAGATCAATCTCACGGGATCGAAGTTTACGCCGCACCTGGGCCGGCCGGTGGGGGAAAGTTACATGACGCATCCGGCGACGGTGATGGCGCTGACGGCGGCGCTGCTGGCGGCGGGGGCGCGGCGGGTGCGCTACCTGGAGTCGTCGACGCGGCCCCAGCCCCTCGACCAGACCTTGGTGGAGGCGGGTTTCGACTGGCGGGGGTTGCAGGCGATGGGCCGGGTGGAGGCGGAGTGCACGCGGAATCTGGGGCAGGCGAAGCAGTACGCGTCGTTCAAGGTGCCGACCGGCGGGCATCTGTTCGACGGTTTCGAGCTGAACCACTCGTACGCGGACTGCGACGTGTTCGTGTCGCTCTGCAAGCTGAAGACGCACATCACGACCGGCATTACGCTGACGATGAAGAACCTCTTCGGCATCACGCCCAACGCACTTTACGGCGACGAGGCGCCGTCGGAGCAGGGGCTGAAGGGTCGGGGACGGCTGCACAACCTGAAGGGTTGGGAGGGCCGCGACAATCCGGCGGTGTTTGATCCGCCCGGGTCCAAGCGGGAGTTCTTCGAGCCGAAGGACGCGGGCTACCGCGTGCCGCGCATCATCACTGATGTGTGCACCGCGCGGCCGATCCACCTGGGTATCATCGATGGAATTACGACGCTGAATTGGTCGGAAGGGCCCTGGGTGAAAGGCGTGGATCAGAAGATCGCGCGGCCGGGGGTGATCATCTGCGGTTTTGACCCGGTGGCGACGGACGCCGTCGGCACGGCCGTGATGGGATTTCCGAATGTGCGGGCGCCGCGGGGCACGATTCCCTTTGGCCCGGGCGACAACCACCTGGTGTTGGCCGAGCAGGCCGGCCTGGGGACGCTTGATTTCGCGCGCATCGAGGTGGCGGGTGAGCCGATCGCGAAGGTGCGCAGCCGGGAGTTCCCGGAGCTGAAGGTGCGGACCTGAGCGCGCGGACTCCGGAGCGGCGGAGCGGCCGGCCGGTGCGCGGGCTTCGCGCGGGCGCCGCCGATCCGCGCGCCGCCTACTCCTCCAGTTCCGCCCAGCGCGCGTAGGCGGCGGCGATCTCGGCCTCGAGATCCTGCAGCCGCCCCGTTGCCCGCGCCACCTCGGCGCCGGCGGTCTTGAAGAAGACCGGATCGCTGAGCTTGATCGTCAGCGCCGCCTGCTCCGCCTCCAGCGCTTCGATGCGTGCCGGCAGCGCCTCCCGCTCGGCGCGCTCCCGGTTGGTCAGCTTGGGGGGCTTGCGGCGCGGATCGGCGGCGCCTGCGGGGCCCGCTGTGGAAGGAGCGGGAACGGACGAAACCGGCGGATCGGACCGATCTTTCGGGGTGCGCAGCGGGCTCACCCGGCCCGTTCCACCCCGCCCCGCCGCCGCCTTCGCCTCGCGCTGCCAGTCGTCGTAACCGCCGATGTACTCGGAAATCGCCCCGTCGCCCTCGAACACCACCAGGCTCGTGCTCACCTCGTTGAGAAAGGCCCGATCGTGGCTCACCAGCAGCACGGTGCCGCCGAACTCCACCAGCAGGTCCTCGAGCAGCTCCAGCGTCTCGGCGTCGAGGTCGTTGGTGGGCTCGTCGAGCACCAGCACGTTGGCCGGCTTGGTGAACAGGCGCGCCAGCAGCAGCCGGTTGCGCTCGCCGCCCGACAGCGAGCGAATCGGCGTCCGCGCCCGCGCCGGCTCGAAGAGAAAATCCTCCAGGTAGGAAATCACGTGCCGGGTGCGGCCGTTGATCGTCACGGTGGCGTTGCCATCGGCCACGGCATCCTGCACGCGCATCGACTCGTCGAGCTGGGCACGCAACTGGTCGAAGTAGACGACCTCCAGCCGTGTGCCGTGCTCCACCGTGCCGGCCTGCGGCGCGAGCTGCCCGAGCAGCAGGCGCAGCAGCGTGGTCTTGCCGGCGCCGTTGGGGCCGACGATGCCGATCTTGTCGCCGCGTTCGATGCGCAGATCGAGATCGCGCACGAGCCAGCGTTCCCCGTAGCGGAAGCTCACGCCCGCGCACGTGATCACCTTGAACCCCGAGCGGTCCGCCTCCTGCGCGGCCAGCTTCGCGGTGCCGGTGCGTTCGCGCCGCGCCGCGCGCTCGGCCCGCATGGCCTGCAGCGCGTGAATCCGGTTCTGCGCCCGCGACCGCTGCGCCCGCACGCCGCGGCGGATCCACTCCTCCTCCTGCGCCAGCTTCTTGTCGAACTGCGCCCGCTGCACCTCCTCCGCCTCCAGCACCGCCTGCTTGCGCACCAGAAAGGTGTCGTAGTCGCACGACCAGCCGATGAGCCGCCCGCGATCCATCTCCACGATGCGCGTCGCCAGCCGCCGCAGGAACGCCCGGTCGTGGGTGACAAACACCAGCGCCCCGCCCCACCCGAGCAGGAACTCCTCCAATCCGCGAATCGACTCCAGGTCGAGGTGGTTCGTCGGCTCGTCGAGCAGCAGCAGCGACGGCTGCGCCACCAGGCCCTGCGCCAGCAACACGCGGCGCTTCTGCCCCGCCGACAACGCGCCAAATTCCTCCTCCGGCGGCAGGCCCATCTTCTCCAGCAGCGATTCCACCCGCTCGTGCCGCTCCCAGTCGTGATGCTCCTCGAAGCTCCCGCCCGCGCCCTCCACCACCGCCCGCACTCTGCCCTGCACGCCCGCCGGCACCTCCTGCCGCAGGGTCGCGATCGCCAGATCCGCCGGCGACCGGATCACCTGCCCCGCGTCGGGTGCCAGTTCGCCCGCGATCACCTTCATCAGGGTCGACTTCCCCGCGCCGTTGCGCCCGACCAGGCACACGCGCTCGCCGCGCTCAATCTGGAGGTTGACGCGATCGAGCAGCGGCGCGCCGCCGAAGCTCAGGCTGACATCGAGAAGACTGACCAGGGCCATGGGAAACGGTCAGCGTCGCGCCCCCCGCGCCAAAGGCAAGGCGCGGGCGCATCACCCGCCCGCCTTGCGGGCGAGCCAGACGTCCTGCGGGCAGAGGTCGGCCGGCAGGCCGTCCGATTCCAGGGTCGGGATGCGTTCCACCACGGCAAAATCCTTCAGCAGGCGCTGGCGGACGTACGGTTCCGGATGCACCGCGAAATACCACTTCGCCCCTTCCTTGTAACCGGCCTGCACCACCACCTCGCCCCGATCGAAGCGGGCGCGCTCCGCATCCGAGGCCAGCAGGTGCCAGTAGCCGCGGCCCTGCGTGGTGCAGATCAGGATACCGCCGGGCTGGAGTACGCGATGGAGCTCCGCAGCCCAGGCGAGTTGGACGGCTTCCGACAGGTGGGTGAAGACCGAGAAGTTGTAGGTGACGTTGAAGCGGCGATCAGGAAAGGGCAGCGGTGGCAGGAGCGCGTTCCCCTCGAATCGGATCGGCGCCAGCGCGCTCCGGCACCAGGCGATGGTGCGCGGATTGTAGTCGGTCCCGACGAGCTCCGCGAGCCGTCCCCCGAGCTGCGCCGGCAGGTGCCGGATGATGCGCCCGGGGCCGCAACCCCACTCCAACACGCTCAGCAGGGTGTCGGGCAATGCCTCCCGGACGATGCGGGCAAAGAACGCGGCGTGCAGCCGCCCGCCTTCGTGGTAGCGATGCCAGTCGACGTGGTTGTAGGCATCGAACGCCAGATCCTCCGGCGGCGGCACAAATTCCGGATGTCGGTCGAGAAAATCGCGATTGGCGGCGGCGGTCTGCCAGCGCCGGAGCTGAAACCGGCCGTAGTCCGCGGCCGCCAGGAGCCCGGCCCGGCGGATCACCCGAATCGCGGCAAAGCGAAGACGTTTGGCGGGAGTGACCGCAGGACTGCTCGACATGATCGCGCTACTTGAGACGGCCACTCTCCGATTGACGAGCCCAGGCTGCCGCTTCAGTACGCGCGGGCCGGCGGTGACACCATCTGCCACGCGGTCTGCAGGATGATCTTGAGATCGAAGGTCAGCGACCAGCCGCTGATGTACTGCAGATCGCGGCGCACCCGTTCGACCATGAGGCCCGGATGGGGGGTCTCGCCGCGCAGCCCGAGCACCTGGGCATAGCCGGTGATGCCTGGCCGCACGAAGTGCCGCGAGCGGTAGGCCAGGAACGCGCCTTCCATGTCCTGATCGAGTTTGATCGGATGGGGCCGCGGACCGACCACGCTCATCTCGCCCTTGAGGACGTTGAGGAACTGGGGAAATTCATCGAGGCTCGAGCGTCGCAGAAAATCGCCCAGCGGGTAAACGCGCGGATCGCCGGCCCGGGCCTGGACAAATTCGCGGCCGAGGTCGCTGGCCGCCTGGTGCATGGTGCGGAACTTGTAGATTTGGAAGGGGCGGCGGTTGGCGCCGAAGCGCACCTGCTTGAAGAGAATCGGGCCGGGCGAATATCGCCGCTGAATGATCCAGACCAGCAGGGTGAGCCAGGGCAGGAGCAGGAAGACCACGGGAATTGCGACCGCCAGATCCAGGGCCCGCTTGATGAGCCGGTTGAGCGGGTCCTCGAGCGGCTCCTTCATGAAGACGAGAAAATTCAGGTCGCCGTCCGCCACCAGCTCCACGGGTTCGGCATCGAGGTTGGCGAGGCGTGCAAACGCCTGGAGCCGGATGCCACCGCTGGCGCAATGCCGCACGAGGTCGCGGAAGTTCGCCGCCGTGTGGTCGAAGTTGTAAGCGACCACGCAATCCGGCGCCGGCCCGCCGGCGCGACCGCCTCCCCGCAGCGCGTCGACCGTCCCCAAATAGGGCCAGGGCAGCCCGGGCAAGGGGGCGTCACTGTGGTACCCCGCAATCTCGATCCCGAGCGCCTGGGAGCGATCGAGGTAGTCGCGCAGGGAGGCCGGGAGCGCCCCCGCGCCCACAAGCACCACCCGGCCGCGCTGATGCCGGGGAAAGAACCGCCGCACGAGCATCTCCGGCAGCAGTCGCAACATCAGGAAATTGAAGGGAAACGAGGCGGCGATGAATGCCAGGATGAAAAGCCGTTCCGGCGGTTGCGGACCCGTCGCAAAATGAATCAGCGCCGCGCCCAGCAGAAAACCCACCACCAGCCGCAGCGAGAACGCGATGCGATCGACCACGGGCAGGGCGGTGATCCGCGCCCGCTGCGCATAGAGGCGCCGCGAAACATAGAACAGACCGATGAACACCACCCCGAGGTACGAGCCCAGGCGGACGTGCACTTCCGCATCGCTCCATGGAGTCAGCGCCCAGAGCCGCCACAACAACACGAACAGCAGCAAATTCGCCAGCAGCAGGGCGACTGCGAACGCATTGGCAAGGCCGTTCGACCGATTAGGGAGCATGACGAAAAGGGCGGGTGCGGGCCACCCGAGTGGGAACAAACGCAATTCAGTAACTTATCACCCGCATCGCAATCCCTAATCAACCGGCGACACGCTTCGCCGCGAGCCAGCACCCGAAGTAATGCCTGTAGCCGTGGCTTGTGAGGCTCCCTTATCGCCGGTCGGCGGCCTGCTCCGCTCCCCGGTCAGGCTCCCGGTGCGCTCCACTCCTCCGCGCCGGGGCCGAACTCCCGCGGGCGATAATACTCCGCTGCGGCCAGCGCGGCGCGGTCGAGTCTTCCCTGTCGCCAGGCGATGACGTCGCGAAACATCGCCGCATAAGCGGCCGCGACGGCGTCCCAGCGGTACGCTTCCCGGGCGCGCGCCTGCAGCGCCGCGGCCAGCCGCGACCGGGCCTCCTCGTCGGCATCGAGTTGATCGACCTGTTGCGAGAGGCTGCCGGCGTCGCGGGTGAAGAAGGGGGCGTCGAGGCCGACGACTTCGCGATTGAAATCGACGCCGAGAACCAGGCAGGCGCACCCCGCGCCCATGGCGCGCAACAGGCTCGGGTTGGTTCCTCCGACCTCGTGGGCGTGCAGGTAGGCGGTGCAGTTCCGCCAGAGTCCGTTCAACTGGCCGGAGTCGTACACTGAGCCGATGATTCTGACGCGCTCGTCGGCTTCGGCCATCACGGCCCGGGCGTAGGGCGACTCGTAAGGCACACCGCCCACCACGACGAGCGGCCGGCGCGTGCGGGTGCGCTTGAATTCGCGGATCACCAGGAGCGAGTTGTTCTCCGGCTCCATCCGCGCCACCAGCAGGTAATACTCCCCGGGCCGCAGGCCGTGCCGGGCCAGGGCGGTGTCGTCGGGCGGCGCGCCGACGACGCTGCCGTAGGGAATGAACGAGCACGGCACGGCGTAGTGCTTCCGGTAATACTCCACCATGGCGCGCGAATCCGTCACCAGCCAGTTCGCGAGGCGCGAGGTCGCCCGTTCCGACCATTGGTAGTAGCGCCGCTGGAGCGCGTTCCACTTGGTGCGTTTCCAGCCCAGGCCGTCGGTGTGATAGACGACGGGCACGGAGCGGAGCTTGAGCGGCAGGCAGAAGGGGCCGTTGCCCGGGTCGACGATGAAGACGAGGTCGAACCGGCCGCGCGCGGTCGCGTGCAGGACGGACAGGTTGGTGTGCACGATGCTCTCGAAGCTCTTGCCCCCGGGGGCCGGCAGCCAGACGAGGCGGACGCCGCGATAGGCCGGCGGATGCGAGTCGAAGTAGGGGCGCCGGCCATACACCGTGACGTCGCAGCCGTGCCGGGCCACGAGCCGCACGGCCAGTTCCTCCACCAGCGTGCTGAAGCCGCTGTAGCGCGCGGGGATGCCGCGGTCGCCGATGATGGCAATCCTCATGGCAGGGCGGCGCGGCAGCGGGGTGACGAGCGCTTCATGCGGCGGCGCCGGGAGGCGGCAGTTCGATGTCGGCGCGCCGGTTGAGTTTCTCCAGTGGGCGGCGGGCAATCGACGTGCGGCCCAGCACCCACAGGACGGCGCGGTTGAGCCAGCGCAGCGGAACCCAGAGGGGCCGTTCCACATCCACCATCAAGATCACCCGTTCCTCCTCGGTGTCGTTCCACACCTCGTGGCGGAAGGAGTCGTCGAAGAGAAACCCCTTCCCCTCGGTCCAATGATACGGCCGGCCATCCACGTGGATGCGGACCCGCCCGGCCTCGCGGGGGACGATCAGGGCCAGGTGAAACCGCAGCAGCCCGTTGTAAACACCGCGGTGTTCGGGGATGTGTTTGTGCGGGGCCAAAATTGAGAAGAGCGCATTGTGCATGCCGGGCACTTTCCGGAGCAGCGCCGCCGTCCGCGGACAGCGCGCGCAGTTCGCGACCACCGGCTGCCCGGCGAGGAAGAAGAAGTAGGTTTTCCAGCCGGAGTCCTGGGTGAGCACGCGTTGCGGCTCCGAGACGTCCTGGAAGTTCGGGATCTTCTCCCGCTCGGTCAGCACCTCGCGCAACTCCTCCCGAATCGCGGCGGCGCCGGCCTCGAGCGGGGCCGCCCAGGGAAACGCCTGCAGGTCGAGCACGGGCTGACGCCCCGTCGCCGACGCGTACCGGATGATGAATTCGGTGACGCGGAGCGCCCCGAGAAAGCCGTGGGCGAGGAGGAGTTTGGCGGGATTGGCCATGGGCGGGATTCAGCGGGAAGGGGAAAAGTGGGTCCGGATGATTCCGCCTATCTCCCGCACAGCCGCGGGCGAGACCCCGTGATGCAGCGGCAGGGTGAAGGACTCGCGAAACCAGCGTTCCGCCTCCGGCAGCGACGCCGAGCGGAACCGGGTGAAGCGGTGGGCCGGCGGGTACTGCACCAGGGTCCCGAATCCGGCCTGCCGGAGGTGTTCGCGCAGCGGTTCGCGCCGCGCCGCCGGCACCCGCAGGGCGAAGAGGTGGGGCACGACCCCCGGTTCCGTGTCGAGGAGCGTCACCCCCGGCACTCCGTCCAACTGGCTTCGATACAAGTCCGCCAGCGCCAGCCGGTGCGGACGGAGTTCGGTCTCGAAGCGCCGCAACTGCACCCGGCCGATCGCGGCGAGCAGGTTGGGCAGATGGTAGCGCCAGCCGGGCCCGGCGACATCATAGCCGAACGCGGCCGGGTCGCAGGGATCGGCGGCGGGATCGGCCGGCCTCGCCTCGATGCCCAGCCGGCGCATCGCCCGCAGCCGGCGCGCGGTCTCCGCCTCGCGGGTGACCACCGCGCCGCCCTCCCCGCAGGTGATGTTCTTGATGGGATCGAAGCTGAAACACGTGAGATCGCCAAACGACCCCACCAGCCGCCCGGCGCGCCGGCTGCCGAAGGCGTGGGCGGCATCCTCGATGACGCGCAGCCCGTGGCGGCGGGCATAGTCCAGGATCTCGTCCAGATTGCCCGCATATCCGGCATAATGGACCGGCAGGACGGCCCGCGTGCGCGGGGTGCGGCGTCGTTCCGCGTCGGCCAGATCGAGCAGCCCGCTGCGCGGCAGAATGTCGCACGCCACCGGCCGGGCGCCGGTCGCCGCGATCGCCTGGAAGGAAGCCACGAAGGTGAGGGCCGGAACCAGCACTTCATCGCCCGGTCCGAGGCCGGCCACGGCGCACGCCAGGTGCATCGCACTCGTGCCGGAACTCGTGGCCACCACCTCCCTGCCGCCCCCCAGGAAGGCTGCCAGCTCGGCCTCGAACTGCCGGACCTCCTCGCCCATGCCCAGGTAGCCACTGGCAAACACCTCCGCCACCGCCGCGAGTTCCGCTGGACCCAGTGCGGGGCCGGAGGTCGCCAACTGACCGGCCGAGGAGGCCGGTGCACGGCCGGCGCCGCTGACCGCAAGGAAGGAGGGAGGAAGGGACGGGTCCACGGAAGTCGGTTTCAGATCGAACTCAGTCCGCCCGGGGATATCCGGCCGGAATCTCCCGGACGACATCCCCACGGGCTCGCGGGCGAGGCAAGCACCTTGGCGTAGAGGGCAAGATACTGGGGCCGCAGGTGGCGCCAATCCAGCCAGCCGAGGGTCTCCTCCCGCCGGCACAACCGGGTCCGCTCCGCCGGGGAATCCCGCAGGAGGCGCAGCCGCGCGGCCAGAGCTCCCGCCCTGGTCATGTCGACCAGGTTTTCCGGCGCCCCCACGAGCCAGCGGAAATGGGGCGAGTCGTGGGCCAGCACCGGCGTGCCGCAGGCCAGCGCCTCCGGGATCACCAGGCCGAACGACTCGCGGATCGAGGCGAGCACTTTCACGTCCGCCAGGTGGTAGAGTTCGCCGACTTCCGCCGATGGCACGCGGGTGATCCGGCAGCGGCCTCCCAGGCGGCTGCGCACCCAGGCGGGCAGATCCGGATCGCCGTGGTCCATGCTGCCATCGAGCCACAGCAGGCAGTCGCCATCCAGGCGCTGGAACTCTTCCACGAGATGATCGATGCGTTTGTGCGCGCGGCTCAGCGCGGCCACACTCAGGACAACAAAGGTCTGGGGCGACACGCCGTGTTTCGCGCGCAGGGCCGCGCGATCCCGCGTCGGGGCAAAGCGGTCGGGCCGGATGCCGGCGGGGATCAGCGTCTGGTCTTCGCGGCGGTAGCCGAAACGAAGGGACTCCTCGTACATGACCGCAGAGATGTGATGCACGTGGTCCGCCGGCGGGTAGTCGGAGGGCGGCATCGCGGTGCCCTCCGTGAAGAGCAGCCGGCAGGGGAAGCGCAGGCGCGCCCTCAACTTGAACAGCAGCCGGGCGAGCGGCGGATCGATGACATGCACCAGGTCGAACCGGCCCGCGCGCAGCCACCGCCGCAGGCCGAGGGCAAAGGTCAGGCATTCCACGTGCATCCGCGTGCGCCCGATGAGGAGGTGCAGTGGCACGGCCCGGAGCAACCGGCCGTTGCGGGGCAGAAATCGCGGCACCCATTCCCGTGCCGAGACCGGGCCGCCGCCCTTGATCAGGGTGATGTCGACCTCGTCGCGCAGCACGTCGAACAGATCCGAAAACATGCGTTCGAAGCCCCGCTGCACGAGCCCGATGCCGGGGCTCGCGAGGGCGATGCGCGCGGAAGACAGCGGAGTGGCCCCGGGTTTCATCGGCTGGCGGACTCCCTTCCCGCCGCCGGCAGTCGCCGGCGCAACCGCGCGAGCATCTCCCGCACCTGGTCGCGCGGCACGAGACCCGTTGCCCCGGCGATCAGCGCGTATCCGGCGCCCGCCAGGAGACCACCGCCGAGTCCGCCCAGCAGGCCCAGCCACCCCACCGCCCCCAGCGCCACGGCACAGGCCGGCGCGGCCAGGAACACCGGCCCCCACGGCACGGGAAACCCGGTCAGCCGGCGCACCACGAGGGACGCCGCGAGCAGACTCAACCCTTCGCCCAGAACGTTGGCGAAGGCGGCGCCCAGCGCGCCGTGCCGCGGCACCAGCCACAGCAGAACCACCGCCTTGCCGAGCACCCCGAAGACCGCGAGCCAGAGCGCGTAGCGGATTCCGCCCGCGGCGATCAGCACCGGCGGGATGACCGACATGAGCGAGCGGCCGACAGTGGCGAAGGCCAGCACGCGCAGCACGTCGGCGGCGGGCAGCATTTCGCGCCCCAGCAGCCCAATCAGGAAATCCGAAGCCCCCAGCAGCAGACAAAATCCACCTCCCGCCAGCAGGGCGACCCAGCGGATGGTCGTGGCGAGGGTTTCCCGGAATGCCGCGCGCGCGTCCTTCCACCGCGCCGCCAGCAGCGGCAGGGCCGAATCCGCCACCGGGTAAATGAACATCGCCAGCAGCGCGACGAACCGCATCGCCCCCGAAAACCAGCCGATCTCCTCGGCGGAGCGAAACTGCGAGAGGACGATCGGATCGAGGGCATCATACAGGCACACCAGCAGCAGCGACGCCCCGAGCGGGGAGGCCTGCCGCGCGAGCGCGCGCGACTCCTCCACTGCGCCATCCCATGCCACCGGCCCCAGCTCCGCCCGGCTGCCCGCGAGGAGAACGCCGAGGCTCAGCAGCCGGGAGAGGCTGTAGCAGCCGATCAGGACCGCCACCGAGCCCCCGGACTTCGCCGCGAGCCAGTACAGCGGCAGCGCCCCCAGCACCCCCGCCACTTCCGCCAGCACTTCCCGCTGCATCCGCCAGCGGGATTTCAGCACCGCCCGGAAAACCAGCACCCCCGCGTAGGACACCACCGCGGGCAACGCCGCCAGCCCCTCGGCCAGCAGGTGCGACGGTCCCTTCAGGGCCAGCAGCGCTCCCGCCAGCCCCGCGCCCGCGGCCACCAGCAGGAGCACTTTCGATCGGATCAGTCCGGCCAGAATCACTCCCTTCCTCCCCGGGTCCTGGCTGAGCGAACGCACCGCCACATCCGTCATCCCGAAGTCGACCAGGAAGTCCGCAAACACCAGCAGGCTCAGCAGCAGCGAGTAGTCGCCAAAGGCCCCCGCCCCGGCGGTGTTCGTAATCACCACGACGATGAGAAAGCGAAGCCCGGTGAGGATGAGCCGGCCGCCCATCTGGCTGACCGCGTTCACCAGGATCCGCCCCGGACCGCTCTCGACGGATGCGTTCATCGGCCGGCGGTGTCGGGGGCGCGATTCCAGCGGACCACTGCGGCGACCAGCCCGATGAAGATGAACAGGACCCGCGCCATGTTGTCGTTCCGCAGGGTGAAGCTCGCCAGCCAGTCGAGCAGGAACACCACGAAAGCCATGAGCCCGGCCGCCGCGAGCGCGTAGGCCTCCTCGTCCCGTGACTTCAGCGCGCGCCAGGCGAGTCGCAGCAGGCTGGCGCAGAAACCGAGAAAGAGCAGGGAGCCGATCGCCCCGAGTTCCGCCCAGAAGAGGGCGTAGATGTTGTGGACGACCGGCCAGGTGGTCCCGTACCGCTCCGTCACCCCCTCCGGGCTCAGGTAGCGCGTGAACGGCGGCATCTGAAAGACGAAGCTGTTCAGCCCGCGCCCCAGAATCGGTTTCGATTCACCCATCTTCCACGCCACGTCGAGCATCTCCCAGCGGAAATCCACCGCCCCTTCGTCGCTTTGGAACAATCGCGCGCCGATTTTCCCCGAGAACACCAGCCCGATCGCGGCCACGCCCAGAAAGAAGCCGACCCGCCCCAGCGGAAACTGCACGCGCAGCCGGGGGTGAAACAGGGTCAGTACCATCACGCCGATCAGCGCGGCGCCGGCCGCCAGCCAGCCGGTGCGGGACAGCGTCAGGATCAGGGCGGTGGCCCCCAGCACCAGGCCGACGCCGCAGAGGAGGCGCAGCCGCAGGGGCGCGCGCGTGAACAGCAGCGCGAGCCCCAGCGGCAGGTGCGCCGCCACGAAGGTCGCCAGGAAGTTCGCGTGCCCGAGCAGCGCGCTCACCCGGTACACAAACTCGCGCGTCTGCAGCGTGCCTTGGGAAAGGGCGTTGACGGCTTCCGCGCTGGCCTCGCCAATCGCCTCCATGCCCAGGGGGCGCTGCAGGACGTATTGCAGGACGGCGAGGCTCGACTGGACCACGAGCGAGAGCATCAGGGCGGCGCAGACATGCCGGAATTGCCGCAGCCGGGAGACTTCGTTGGCCACCACCAGCAGAAGCAGCAGGAGCTTCAGCATCCGGATTACCTCGAACGTCGCAAGGGTGCGGAACGGCCCCGTCAAGATCGTCAGCCCTCCCACCACGCTGAGCGCCAGCCACCACCGCGCCGTGGTGGGGAAGGAAAACCCCGAGGGCCGGCGCAGCCCGACGTGCATCTCACGCAGAATCAGGAACGCGAGGGGAAACAGAAAGAGATCGCACGCATCGATCTGGATCCCGGAGGCCCCGCCCATGTTCGGCGTCGTGAGGAAACGCTTGCAGAGCCCCAGGGGCGCCGTGAGCACCAGCGCCCACAACAGGCCCAGGCGCACATTACCGCAGACCACAAACACCGCCAGCAGGCCCAGGCCGCCCGCCAGCGCGAACCGAACGTGCGCCGGCGCCAGGAACAGCGCCAGCACCGCCCCGGCCGCCGCCCCGGCGAAGGAGAGGAGCCAGGCCAGTTCGAGCACCCTCCGGCCGTCACCCGCGCTCGACGGAGCCATCTCAGGAACCCTTGTTTGCTTCCTCGATGGGCGCTCGCCGCGGCCAGGGGATCGTCGTCCGCGCCCCCTGATCCGACTTGAGTCGCGACAACCGCTGCCCAATGGCCCGGACACCCCGGCGGACGCCGGAGGCCAGCGCACCCATCGCTTCGCACGGCGGACCAAAGATCCGTTGCGACCACGTCAGGGTCGGTTTCACCAGCACCACTTCCACCTGCGGCACGAGGCTCGCCAGCAGCAGCTCGCGACTCCGGTCCAACTCATGCATGGTGGTGTCGTCCTCGCGCACGAGGAGCAGCGACTTCTCCGCGAAACCCGCGATCGCCCGCGTCGAGACCGACGTCTCCACCGGCCCGCCGAGCAGGACGACGACGGAATAGAGGGAACTCAGCTCGCCGAGCAGCGCCGACAGCCGTGCGCGCGTCTGCGCCGGCGCCAGGGCCGGCGCACTCCCGCGCGGGAGAAAGGCGAGATTGCCTTCGAGCGGAACGGCCAGCGATTCCCGCCACGGCGACTGCTCGGCGAGCAGGTCGCTGAGGCCCCGCTCGGCGGGATGGTCGGAGACGACCTTCGGCGCCGGCGTGTCGAGACGGGCATCGATCAACAGCAACCGGCCGTCGACCTGGGCCGAGAGGCCCCGCGCCAGTGTGACCGCCGTGTCGCGCGCCGCGAGCCGGGGGTCTGCCGGCACGGCGAGAAAGAGGCGGAAGATGGCCTCGAATCCGGCCGATTCCGCGAGGGCATGAGGTTTCCCGACGGCCAGGGCGCGGCCGCCAGGTTCGGGCAACGAGCGGGAAGCGGGAAGGTGGGGCGTCGGCATGGCGGTCACTCCGGCAGGCTGCGCACCCGCAGCCGCGCCAGTTGCAGGTCGAGCACCGGTTCACCCTGCACCTCGCGGATCGTCCCGAACAGCGGGTACTCGGCCGCCTGGGATTTGAGCCGCGCTTCGGTGACGCGGCTCGCCAGCAGGTCGAGGCAGACCGCGAGCGTGACGCCGGCGAACAGCCCCAGCAGCAACGCCGCGGGGAAGAGCAGCTTGTTCTGTGGCCAGGCGGGTTTGGACGGGGTCTCGGCGAAATCCACCACCTTGAGCGAGGCCGGAGCGGATCGCGCCGCGGAGATCGAGACCTCCGCCATCATCAGGCGCTCCTGCAGGATCACGTACTTCTTCTCGATCCCGGACTCCTCGCGGCCCAGGTGGCGCAGCTCGATGATTTGCCGGGGAATCTCCGTCAGGCGCGGTCGGAGGGTCGAGAGCAGCTTTTCCTTGGCCTCGAGGGTCGCCCGCTTGCCGGCGATTTCCACCTCCGTGTTCTTGAGCTGGCTGTCGAGTGCTTCGCGCGTCGTGCTGACCGCCCGGGTGCTGGAGTGGCTCGCCTCCTCGGCCATGCTCTTGAGCAGTCCGTCGAAGGCGGCGATCCGCTTGCGCAGTTCGACGATCTCCGGGGCGTCCTCGCGGTACCGCACCAGGTTGTCCGCCAGTTGGGCTTCGAGGGTGGTCTTGAGCCGCTCGACCTCCTGGCGCAGCGGGTTGCGCTGCACCGTGCGTTGCGTGATGGTTTCGCTGGGCTCGTTGGCCAGCAACCGCTGCAGGAGGGCCTTCTTCTGCTCCAGCCCGGCCAGCTCCGTCCGCAACGTGCCGAGCGAGGCCTCGAGCGACGCGTAGTTGGTCACATCGATCTTCTCCCGCTCCAATTCCATCAGCAGTCCGTTGTCGGCATAAAACTGCCGCCGGCTCTCCTCCCGCGCCTTGAGCTCCGCATAGACCTTGTCGGTCTCCGCCTTGACCGCGTTGTAAGCATGGGTGGCCTCCTCGATGTACCGCCGCCGGCGGTGCTCCAGCGAGGTGTGGATCAGGGCGTTGGCGATTTCCGCCACGCGCGGCGACGGGCCTTTGAGCGTCAGGGCGCCGACGTGCGACTCCGGCACGGGCGTGATCGAGACCCCCTCCTTGAAGTCGGCCACGGTGCGGGCGAAATCGACCTCCGCCTCCGTGGGCACATACGGCCCTGGCTTGGGCGGGAAGAACCACTGCTTCACCCGCCGGTAGGTCCGGCCCACCGTCGATTGGGTCCAGAGGTAGGCCGCGTGGTTGAGGAAGGGATGATAGACGTCGTCGTACGTGAGGTTGAGCTTCTTCACGACCTCGGCGACGACCGCGGTCGAGGTCATGAGACTCACTTCGCTCTTCACATCCTCCTTCCGGAACATGTTCCAGAAATAATAAAACTGCTCGCGGGAGCTGTCGCGCTCCGGCTCCGCCAGCAGCACCGCCTCCGCCACGTAGATCGGCTGCCAGTTCAGCACGTAAAACGTGATCAGCCCGACCGTCAGAAGGGGGCAGAACACGACCAGCCAGGCATGAATGCGGCAACTGTCCCAGATCCGGAGCAGGGCGCTCCGGACGTCGAAGACATCGGTCGATCGGACCGGACCGGCGGGATCGGGAGATTCGAAGTTCATGGGTTCAGCCGGCGGATTTGATCGAGGTTCGCATCGAGCTGCTCGGTCAGCCGGTAGTTCACGTAGAGCCCCAGGATCGAGTTGAGACCCGACAGCGGCTTGTTGACGAAGTCGTCGACCATCCGGACGAACTGCGATCGCGCGCTCTCCGGCACCACCAGGATGTCGTCCGCGCGCAACAGCGTGGTCTCGAGCGCGAGGTAACGCGCCGAGGTCGCGGACGTGGCGGAGCGCAGCGGGGTGGCCGCAATCCGGCCGTCGTCCTGCAGCCGGATCAGAAACACATCGCGGTGGGCAGTGTGGCGGAGACCGCCGGTCTGGGCCACCGCCTCGGCCGCCGTCCGGGCGTTGCGCAACGGCACGGCCCGCGGCGCCGTGACTTCGCCGACGACGTAGACGACCGCCGGCGGCACGTCGATCGCGATCAGGTCCACCTCGGGATGCTGGAGCCGCGCCCCCAACCGGGCGGTGATCTCCTGATCGAGCTCGGCGAAGGAGCGGCCCGCCGCCTGGAGGTCCCCCAGCGTGGGCAGGGTGATCATGCCGTCCGGCCGCACCACCACCGTGCGCGACAGCTCCGGCGTGCGCTGGACCAGCACCTCGAACTGATCGCCGGGGGAGATGACATACTCCTTGCGGTACTTCCGGAGCGAATACGCCGTTTCGGCCGGCGGCTCGACCGCCGCCGGACCGCCGGCGCAACCGGCGCCGAGGGCGGCGAGCGCCAGACCGGCGAGCGGGAGCAGGAGGGGGAACGTCGTCTTCATCGGGACAGGCCACTCGGGTGCAACCGGGCGGCGGCCGCCGCCGGCGCCAGCCCGGGCGGGCAGGCCACCGGCCGCGGCGGCGGGAGCAGCCGCGCCGTCAGCCGCGGGGCGAGGAGGAACGCGGCGGCCAGCAGGGTGCCGCGCGAAAAACGGTTGTGCGCCACCGCCTCCCGGAGCGCCGCTCGCGCCGGCGCGATCCGGCCCGCCCGCAATTCCATCACCGCCCGCGCCCGGTGCAGCCGGCTGAGCAGGCGCCGGCGAAAGCGCTCGTTGGCACCGGTGAACCGCCGGCGCCCGAGCAGCGTGATCATCGCGTCGACGACCCCCGCATTCTCCATCAGCCGATCCGCGTTGCGCAGCGCCCCCGGGTGCACCCGGAACACGATCCGGCGCTCCGGCGAATACCAGGCGCGCAGCCCGCGTTCCCCGAGGCGCAGCAGCACGTTGAGCTCAAAGGGATAGTTTCCCCCCAGGTCCGGATCGACGAAGCCCGACTCCCGCAGCCGCGAGAGCCGGAAGCAGGTGCCGCAGATCGGCGTGAAGCCCGTGCGCAGCAGGCGATCCAGGACGACAATCTCCCCTGCGGACACGCCCTCCTGGCCGTGATAGGCGGAATACCAGCGCGTGAGTTCGGCCGACTCCCGGCCGTCGGCATCGATCACCGCCGGCGCGCAGTGGAAATACGCCAGGTGCGGCCGGCGGTCGAGCGTGCGCAGCGCCGTCTCCAGATAGTCGGGACGGAGCAGGTCGTCGTCGTGTAGGATGACGAAGTAGTCCTCGTCCCGGGCGGCCCCGAAGAAGAAGCGGCCCTGGCCGTATTCGCCGCCGTTCTCCGGTTGCAACACGTACGAGAGCCGCGGATCCCCGGCGGCTTCCACCGCCGCCCGCGCCGCCGCCGCCGCCGCCGGGGGGGAGTCGTTGTCGCTGACGATGGCGCGCCAGGCTCCCAGCGTCTGCGCGCGCAGGCTGGCGATAGTCGCGCGCAGGTAGTGCGGGCGATTGAAAGTCGGGATGCCGATGAAGACCCGCGGGTTCACCCTGAAATCGCTCCGTTTGCCGGGGGCCGGCCGAGGTACTCCCGGTACCAGGCGATGGTTTCGCCCAGGCGCGCCTGCAGGGTGGCGCCCGGCGCCCAGCCCAGCTCGCGGCGGGCGCGCTGGGAATCCAGGTACTGGTGCACAATCTCCCCCGTCGCTTCATTGCGCACCACCGGTTCCAGATCCGCCCGGCCGGCCGCCGCGAGAATCGATCGCGTCAACTCCAGCACGCTCTGGGGCTCGCCAGTGCCGAAATTGAACGCCTGCCCCCGGACCTCCGCCCGCTCCATCTGTTCCGCCAACGTCAGATAGGCGTGCACGATGTCCCCGATGTAGACGTAGTCCCGCTTCGGTGACCCGTCGCTCCGGATGACCGGCCGATCGCCGAGCAGTGCCGAGCGGATCGTGCCCGGCACGATCCGGCTGAAGTTGAGATCGCCGGGTCCAAAGAGGTTGCCGCACCGGGTGATGCTCACGGGCAACCCGTAGGTTTGATGATAGGCCAGGCTGATCAGGTCGGCACAGCTTTTGGAAACATCGTACGGATGACGCCCCTGCAGCGGAAAACCTTCGTCGTAGGGAAGCACCTTGTGATCGCCATAGGCCTTGTCGCTGGACGCCACCACGACGCGCCGGACGCAGGCATTGCGCCGCGCAGCCTCGAGCAGATTCCAGGTGCCCTTGATGTTCGCCTCGAAGGTCGCGAGCGGATTGCGGTTTGCCACGCCGACCAGCGGCTGGGCCGCCAGGTGAAACACGGTCTCGGCGTCGTATTCGTTGAGCGCCCGCTCCAGCACGGCGTAGTCCTCCAGTTCCCCGCGCACCACCGCCACCTGCTGAAAGAGCGGCCGTTGAAAGAACGGCGCCTGCGGCACCCAGTCGCGGATGAGGCAGCTAACCTGCGCCCCCCGGGCTACCAACTCCCGGGTGAGCGCCGTGCCGAGAAAGCCGGCGGCCCCGGTGACAAAGACACTGCGTCCACTCCAAAAGTTCATGAGGCCTTGGCTTCCCGGACCACCCAGGGCAGGTGGCCGCTGTTGAAGATTTCGTCGAACTCCTGCTGGTCCTTGTAGCTGTCGATCGACTTGAAGAACCCGAGGTGGCGGTAAGCCGCCAGCCGGTGCTGCTGCACGAGGTGCCTCAGGACCTCCCGCTCGAGATTGCGGCCGTTCCAGTGCGAAAACACCGCCCGGTCCATCACGAAGAAACCGGCATTGATCCAGTGATCGGGCAGCACCGGTTTCTCCCGCATCGAAGTCACCACCCCGCCGGCATCCGTCTCGATCACGCCGTATTGCGAAAAGAGGGGAACGCAGGTCACGGTCGCGAGGACCTTCCGCTCCCGGTGAAACTCGACCAGGCGGGCCAGCGGGATGTCGCACAATCCGTCTCCGTAAGTCGCGAGAAAGGTTTCCCCCACATGCTCCCGGCAGGCGAAAATCCGCTCCCCCGTGTCCGCCCCTTCACCCGTATCAAGAATCTCAATCTTCACCCCGAGATCCTTGGCGTGGAAATAGTCGTCCAACACCGACTTTCGATACCCGGCGGCGAGCACAAACTCGCGAAATCCCTGGGCCGCGAAGCTTCGGATCAGGTGGACAAGGATGGGCGACCCGCCGATGGGCAGCATCGGCTTGGGCAGGTACTCGGTGAAGGGAAATGCCCGCACCCCGCGCCCGCCGCAGAGGATGATCACTTTCGCGTTCATGAAAAACCGCCACCCGCACCGCCCCGGTCCGCCCACGCCCCCGCGGCTCCCCGCCGGCGTTCAGCGGGTGGGTCGATTCGCCGCCCCTCGCGGACCGCTCCGCCAGGGAGCCACTCGCGACCGCAGCCGCCGGGCGCGCACGTCCGGGCCACCCCGGCTTCCAATGTGCCCACCACTCAGACCGCCCGCTTCCGCCGGCGATACGCCATCGCGGCGCCAACTGCCGCCAGCCCCGCCAGCAGGGCCGTCGTTTCCGGCTCCGGAATCGGCGTGGCGTCGATCGACGCCATGAACCGGAATCCCGCCGAGCCCGCCAGGATGCTGTTGCCCGTTTGAGTGCCGTTGTCGTACGGCCCGATCACACCGGCATTCATGCTCCAGCCCGACGAAACCGTCGCCGCCGACGAAGTGGCCGCCCAGTCCCACGAGCCGGCCGCAAATGGCGTGACCGCCAGCACGTAGGTCGTGTTCGGAAGCAGGGTCAGCGATGCCGTGGGTGTGAACACCGCGTTCGTGTAGGTGGCCGGGTTGAGGGCGGTGGGCGTAATCCCGAAGGTCCCCTCCGCCGGGACACTGGTGTCCACCAGACCCGAGCCGTTTGATTTCAGCAGGAGCGCGGAGGGATTTACGTGGCCCCCGCCGCCCAGCTCAATCAATCGTGCCGTAAAGTTGTTGAAGGTGTAACCGCCGCTGCTCGCTCCGGTCGTGAAAGCGAAGCCAAACCAGCTTGTGGCGTTGATCTGCTGGCCCAACGCGCCGAGATAGCCGTCGGCCGTGCCACCCAGCGTCGTCACCTGCGTTTGCGCCTTGGCCGGAACGAGCACGAGCGACGCCCCGACGAAGAGGGCGGCCAACCAGGGGAATCGGAATGAGTATGTGTTCATGGAACGTCCTGATCCTCAGATTTATGGGTAAATCCGTCAGCAGCGGTCGCGACGGAGTGGTGGGAGCGACCGCGGTGGGACCCAAGGGCTTACCCCTACCCCAAACGAAAACAAGCGAAAAGACAGCTCATAAGTAAAATTAGAACGGCTGCAGGATGCAGCAACGAGGCACCGGAAAGCAGGTGCCGGGCCAGTCGAGTTGCCAAGCCCGGCAAACTTTCCTTGCGCCGGCCGGAGTCGTCTGGAACAAGCCGGCATGGTCCCGCCGCCGCCGGAAGGGAGTCCCCCCCCTATCTCCCCGGACGCACCTCGCGACCCGACTCGACGCCGCGACGACGACTCCAGCGGCTGTCGCGTCATCGTGGTGGTATTGACCTGGAACAGTTGCGACGTCACGGCCGACTGCCTCCACTCGCTGCGTCGGTCGAGGTTTGCCGCGTTTCACCTCGTGGTGGTGGACAACGGTTCCACGGATGGGACGGCCGGCCGCTTGCGCCAGATGTTCCCTGAAGTCACGGTGCTCGAAACCGGTCGCAATCTCGGCTTCACCGGCGGCATGAACACGGGCCTGCGCTGGATGCTCAGCACCGCGGCCGACCACGCCGTGCTCCTGAACAACGATACGATCGTCGACCCCGAGGCGCTGGGCGCACTGGTGGCGGCTTTGGACGCCGAGCCGGATGTCGCGGTGGCCTGCCCCAAGATTTATTTTTGGGATGCGCCTCAAGTGCTCTGGTTCGCCGGCGGCCGGCTCTCCCTCTGGACCGGGATCGGGGTCAACGTCGGGCGGCGTGAAACCGACCGGGGGCAATACGATCGCCGTCGCGACATCACGTTTGCCAATGGTTGCGTCCTGGCGCTGCGCCGCGCCACGATCGAGCGCGTGGGATTGCTTGATGAGTCGTTGTTCGCCTACGCGGAGGACACCGATTATTCGCTGCGCGTGCGGGCGCGCGGCGGGCGTCTGGTCTACGTGCCCGCCGCCCGCATCTGGCACCGCGAGGGCTTTGCCTCCAAGACCAACCTGGGAAACCCCAAACGCATCTACTACGGCACGCGGAACCAGCTCCGGGTGTTCGCACGGCACGCCCGCCCGTGGCACTGGCTGACGCTGGCGCCCGCCTTTGCGGTCAACTGGATCGGTCGCTTCGTGCTCCTGGCGCTCATCCGCCGCGACCAGCCGGGCCAAGTCGTGCGGGAAATCGCCCGTGGACTGGCCGACTTCATCCGCATGGCCCGGGGCAGTCCGCCGCGCTGGGGAGAACCGCGGGACTGGGCCCGCCGGCCCGCCTCCCCTGCAACCGGCCGTGCTTGAGTCTCCCTCGATGGCTGACGCCCCGACCATCCTCATCACCGGCGCGTCCTCCGGGCTTGGCCGGAGCCTGAGCCTGCATTTCGCCGCTTGCGGCTGGGCGGTCTGGGCGGGAGTGCGCGAACTCGCTGCCGCCCCGGTCGCGCCCGAACCTACCCCCGGCCGGATTCACCCGCTCGTCCTCGAGGTCACGGAGGCTTCCTCGATCCAAGCCGCCCGCGCGACGCTGGCCACCGCCCTCGGAGAACGCGGTCTCCAAGTCCTCGTTCCCAACGCCGGCCTCGCGGTGGCCGGTCCGGTCGAGGGTGTGTCGCTGGAGGACTGGCGCCGCCAGTGGGAGGTCAATGTCTTGGGGGTAATCGCGGTCACCCAGGCGCTGCTGCCCCTGGTGCGCCGTGGGCGCGGCCGGCTCATCCTGATGAGCTCGGCGTCCGGACTCGTCTCGTATCCGCTGCTCGGCCCCTACGCCGCCTCGAAACACGCCCTCGAAGCGGTGGCGGATGCGTTGCGAGTTGAACTCTCCGCCGAGCAATTGCCCGTTACGGTCATCGAGCCCGGCGAAGTGCGAACCGCGATCTGGGAACGTTCCCTGGCCGATTTTCGGCGGCGCGAGGCAGCCTGGCCACCGGAGCTGCGGCAGCGCTATGCCGCTGCCTGCGCCTGGATGGTCGGCGAAGCGGAACGCGCCCGCACCCACGCCCCCGACGGCGCGGCGGTGGTCCGTGCGGTTCATCGCGCCGCCACCCTGCCGCGCCCCCCCACACGGATTCGCGTCGGCCCAGGCGCCCGCTTCGCCTGGCTGTTGTCGCACCTGCCGGACCGCTGGCGGGACTGGCTGATCCGCCGGGCGATGACCCGCGGCAATTAGTCCGGACTGCTCAGGGGGACGCGGCGTCCCCCGCCCGCAACCGCCGCATCCGGCGGTCGTAGGCGCGCCGGAAGAGCGCGCGATACCAGGCCCGCGGCAGCAGCCGAAGGCACTGCGCCGCCACGGCGATCGGGCGGGGAAAGACCAGCCACTCGCGACGGCGCTCGAGGGCCTCCGCAATCCGCTCCGCGGCCTGGTCCGGCGACAGCAAACACGGCATCCGCTCCGGATTGCCCGCCATCAAGGGGGTGTCGACGAAGCCGGGCGCAAAACACGCTACGTGGACGCCGTGCCGCGCCAGCTCCACGGCATAGGCCTCGCACAGGTTGATCACCGCCGCCTTGGACGCCGTGTAGCCCGCGTTTCCCGGCACGCCGAACAGGCCGGAGGCCGACGCGATCGCCGCGAGCTGGCCCCGCTTCGCCCGCACCATCAGCGGCAACGCCGCCCCAAAGGCGTTGAGCACGCCCAGCAGGTTGACCTCGATTACCGTGCGCTCCAGCGCCACGTCGGGATGCTCGCGCGGCGCAAAGCCCTGGTTGATCCCCGCACTGGCGATCAGGAGGTCCAGCCGACCTCCCGCAAACGTCTCCACCGCCTGACGCAGCGCGGCGGCATCGCGCACGTCGCCCTCATAGCGCACCACGCCCGCCAGGCCGCCGGCGGCAGTTCCCTCCGGCTCCGTCCCCGGCAGCGCCAACACCCCCACGCGGCAGCCCCGCCCGGCATAACGCCGGGCCAGCGCCAGGCCAATGCCGCTCGTGCCCCCGGTGATGAATACGTTCATGCCGTCCCTGCGCCCGGCCGCGCCGGCGTTCACGGCCCCTGCAGCCACGACTGCGGCGCCGTGGCGTGGCCGATTCCGAACTCCCGACCCTTGAAGCCGCGGCGGATCAGCGGCGCGAGATCCGGATTGCGCACATGCCCGCCGAACCAGAGCCGGAGCCGCCCGCCGTCCACGAGCACGGTCGGCGCCAGCACCTGGCCGGTCGTCCAGGGCAGCTCACCCCGGCGCAGGAACGGCGCCGCGTCCTGCGCGAACGTGCGTCCTCCATCCGTGGATACCGCATGGTGCAGCGCCACCTGCTGCCACTCCGGGTTGCGGCCCTGCTGAAAGTGCGCCACGTCGTAGAACAGGTGCAGTCTCCCCTCGTGCCACAGGGCCGCGGGCGTGGAATAACCCACGTAGCCGGCGCCCGCCGGGTACAGGTCCGACTGACCGAAGGCCTGGCGGAGGGCGCCAAACCGCACCCCGTCGTCGCTCTCCGCGACCCCGATGGTCTGCAGTTGCGGCGGCTGGCCGCCCGTCCGCGCCCCGACCGCGGAGAAGTAGACCCGGATCCGGCCGTCCACCACCACGGCCCCCGGCTCACCCACCAGGAAGCCGTTCCAGTCGGTCACCGTGCCGGTCGCCCGCAGCACCGCCCCCGGGGTGCGGCGCCACGTCACGCCATCCGGCGAGACCGCGTGGCCAATCGCCATCATCGGCACCTTTCCCGCCGGCGCGATGGCGCTGGTGTACATGTGGTATTGGCCCTTGAAATACACCACCGAGGGCGTCTCCAGGCTCACGAATTCCCCGCCATCCGCCTCCAGCAGGGGCGTGGCCGGATTCAGCCGCCACGTCAGGCCGTCGTCCGATTCCGCCCGGAACGGCAGCACCGGCGGCTTGAACGGCTCCCGCGTGCTGCTCGTAAGGTACATCACGTAGCGACCGCCCTCCTGCAACACACACGGGTCCGCCCACAGCGCCTGCGGCCGGAAATCCCCCGCCTGGATCACCGGCTCCGCGCCGACCGTCCAGCCTTCGCGCCGCGGCAGCCCGGCCACCGGGTCGGGGGCCGCCGACTGGCCCGCGCGACATCCCGCCAGCAGCACCAGCAGCCCGCCCACCGCCGCCCGACCCCACCTTCGATTGTTCGTCCGGCTCATGGGCCGAGGTTCATCGGAAGGGCCGCGGCCGGACACAAGGCCGGACTCGGAAAAACCTCCGCCCGGGCAGGTCGGATCCCGTTCCCCGCCCCGGTGCCCCGCCGGCGCCAGGCGTTCCCGCCCCGGCGGCGGCGGGGGCGAGCCTCAGCCCACCGCCCGGCCCAGGACCCGCGCGTAGGCCGCCAGCATGAGTTCGACATGGCGCGCCGGGGAGGCGGTCCGCTCGATGTGCCGCCGCGCCGCCGCCCCGAGGGCGCGGCAGCGTTCGTCATCCTCCCACAGCCGCCGCAGTTTGCCGGCCAGATCCCCGGCATCTCCGACCCGGAAATGCAGTCCGGTCACACCGTCCACAGTGGTCTCCGCCAGGGCGCCGATCCCCGAGGCCAGCACGGGCACGCCATGGCTCATGGCCTCGCCCACCACGATGCCAAAGGTCTCGAACCAGATGCTCGGCATCACGAGGACCCGCGCCCCGCGGTAGAACTCCGCCAGTTGCTCCGGCCCGCGCGTCCGCACGAACCGCACCTCGTCTCCCGGCCGCACCGCCGGATGCGTGTCCGCATCTCCCGCCAGCCAGAGCGGCACCCGCGCCTGCCGCGCCGCCGCCACCGCGACCTCCACGCCCTTCTCCGGCACGAACCGGCCCGCGAACGCCGCGTACCGTCCCGCTGCCGGATCGACCGTCGTCCCCGGCAGCCGGATCGCGCAGGGCACCACGCACACCGCCTCCGCCGCGACCCCGGCGTGGGCCGTCAGCCAGTCGGCGGTGAAACGCGTCGGTGTAATGTAAAGTTGGATATTCCGCGCGAACAGGCGCCAGCGGCGCGCCACCAGGTTCCGCAGCGCGAACGCCACGCTCTCCGCCCAGCGGCCGCGGCAGTTCTGCCGCACGCACTGGAACTCCCGTCCGCCCACGCACCGGGTGCAGACCTGGCCCCGGTGGAAGTGGTTGTGGACCGGACAGGTCAGGCGGTAGTCGTACACGCTCATCACCACCGGCAGCCCGCGCCGGGCGCATTCGGGCAGCACCCAGGGCGAAATCAACGGGTACAACTCGTGCACGTGCACCAGGTCCGGGCGCTCTGCCTCCAGGTGCGTCCGGAACGCCCGCACCGCCTCGCGCGAATAGAGTCCCCGCACGAAGGCCGTCAGCCGGCCCGCCGCCGACGCCGGCAGTTGCGCACTGTCGCGCTCGAACACCGCCACCTCGACCCCGCGCTCCCGCAGCAACGCAATGGTCGCACGCGTGGCGTTGTCGGCGCCCCCGCCGCCGCGGTGGAGATTGTAAGCGTGGAGCACCTTCATGGCCGGTTCTCAACTCACCGGCCGCCGCCGGCGCAGGCGGGTCCGCACCAGGTGCGACAGCCCTCCGCGCACCAGGAAGGGCAGCGAACCCTCGCGCAGGATCTTCGCGAGCGCCGCCGCCCAGCGGCCCTCCCGCCGCACCAGCTCCACCGCCCACAGGGTGTGGTAAATCCGACGGCGCCGCCGGTACCGGGCCGCCGGCAGGTGGTCGCGCCAGGCCTCGAGCAGTTCGAGCGACTCGATGTGCGACAGGTGCCGGTGCCGGGCGGTCGTGCTCCCGGCATGCACCCGGTAGCGGCACTGCTCGCTTTGCACGCACCGCACCTCGAAGCGCTCCGCCAGGGCGAGAAACAGCCAGTAGTCCTCCGCAAAACGCAGGTGCGCCGGTATCGGCCGCACTGCCTCCCAGGCCCGGCGGCGAATCATCGCCGACGACAACGGGATGATCGATCCCTCCTCCAGCAGCACCGTCAGCACCCGCCCCTCCGGCAGCGGGCGCCCTTCGTAGCGGAAGATCATCTCCCCTTCATCGCCCCGCTCCGAGAAGGACCGCGTCCGCGCATAAACCAGGCCCACCCGCTCCGGATCCGGGGCCTCCGCCGCCCGCGCCAGTTGCGCCGCGAGTTTCCCCGGCTGCCACAGGTCATCGTGGTCGAGGAACGCCAGCCACTCTCCCACCGCCCGGTCGAGCGCCTGATTGCGCCCCTCCGCCAGCGTCATCGGCCGCGGCGCCACCTCCACCCGGAACCGCGGATCGCGCCGCGCCTCCACCCGCGCCACCGTGTCGTCCCCGGAACAATTGTCCCAGACAATCGCCTCCCAGTCCGTCACCGTCTGGGCCAGCAGGCTGTCGAGGGTCTCGTCCAGGTACCGGCTCGAATTGCAGGTGTTGAGGATGACGCTCACCCGCGGGACACGCCCACTCATCCGGCCCTCCCTTCCGCGACCGCCATCCGGTAGTTGCGCAGCGGCGACTGCAGCGCCGAGGCGCCCGGACCGAGATCCTGCCCTACGACTGCATCGAACGAGACGGTCGCACCGTCGCCGATCCGCACCGGCCCGGCCACGACCGCCTTGGCGCCGACGCGCACCGCCGCACCCAGCTCCGGCGCGCCCTGGAGCGGCAGCCCATCCAGCGGCCGCAGCGGCCGGCAATGCACGCTGGCCCCGGCGTAAACGCGCAGGTTGCGTCCCGCCCGCACCTGCAGCACCACCGCAGCCGGATGCGGCAGGTACAATCCGCCGCCGATCTCGGACCCCGGACTGATGCTCGCGCCGAACGCGGCCTGGTTGAGCAGCGCCACCAGCTCCGCGAGCCGCGCCCAGCTCCGGCTGCAACAGACATGTGACAGGCGGTAGAGCAGGCAGCACAGCACCGGGGGCATGAAGGCGGCACTGAGCCGTTGCGCCCGCCCGCGCCAGCCGGTCCGCGGCGCCAGACCCTCGCGCACGAACGCCGCGAGGTCGTCCTGCCAGTCCCGCCAGAGCGTCGCGAGAGGGTAGGGGTGCATCATGCTCCCGCGCCCCGCACCCGCAGCGCCAGCGGTGCAACCACCGCATCGTCGGGCAAATCCTGGATCACCGTGCAGTTCGCCCCAATCCGCACCCGGTCCCCGATCCGCTGCGGTCCGAGAATCATCGCCCCCATCTCGAGCGTGACTTCGTCGCCCAGCCAGGCGAAGCCCGGGCCCGCCCCGACATCCTTCAGGCTCAATCCGCCCCCGAAGCCGCCGCGCCCGACCACGGTCAGGTTCCGGCCCGCCCGCCCGTGAATCATCACGGCCGCAGGGTGCAGGATCACCAGCCCGGGTCCGAGATCGGCCCCGGGACTCACATCCGCCGCGGTGAGAAAGTGGTTCACCTGCCAAGTCAGCCGGGCGAGAAACCGGTGGCCGTTCCGGCTGAAGTACTGGGTGAGGCGATACAGCGCCACGCACAGGTGCGCCGGAGTCCAGCGGGCCGATCCACCGCCGTCCGGCCGGAAGCGATCCAGCCGCTCCAGGTCCGCGCGCAGCCAGCCGCGAGTCTCCCGCCACTTCATGCGCGCCGCTCCCGCTCGCCGTACCCCGCCGCGCCCCCCGCCCCCGCGGGGGCCGCGCAGGCGCACCGAAAAGGGCGGCGGATTCGTGGCATGCGGCCACGGTGCGGAACTCGGCCGGCGCTGCAAGTTGTCTCGCACCTCCGGCCCGTCCGCCCGAGTCTTGCCAACCCCCTCCGCACCTGCTCGTTTCGCCGCCAATGCCTGATGAGCCCGCGCGCTACAACGTCCTCGGCGTTGGCGTCTCCGCCCTGACCCTCGCCCAGACCCGCGCGTTGATCCTGGGTACGCGCGGGCAGTTGCGCCGCGGTTATGTCTGCCTGGCAACGGCCTTTGGCGTCACGGAGTCCCGCTCCGATCCGGAGCTGCGCCGGGCCTACAACCAGTCCTGGCTGACCACGCCCGACGGCATGCCGCTGGTCTGGCTTGGCCCCCCCGGGGTGGAGCGCGTCTACGGGCCGGATCTGCTCCTCGACATCTGCGATGCCGGCCGCGCCGTGGGCTTGCGGCATTATCTCTTCGGGGGCGTGTCGGGGGTGGCCGCGGCGCTGACCCAACGGCTGGAGCAGCGCTTTCCGGGCGTGCAAATTGTGGGCTCGTATGAACCCCCCTTCCGGCCGCTCACCGACGACGAGTTCCGGGCCTGGCAGGCGGAAGTCGCGCGCGTCCGTCCCGACATCATCTGGGTCGGCCTCGGCGCCCCCAAGCAGGAACGGTTCATGGCCGCGCACTGGCGCGAGCTGGATGCCGGAGTGATGATCGGCGTCGGCGCCGCCTTCGACTTCCTGTCGGGTCGCGTCCGCCAGGCCCCGCGCTGGATGCAGCGCAGCGGGCTCGAATGGCTCTTCCGCCTCGGCACCGAACCGCGGCGCCTCGCCCGGCGCTACCTGAAGACCAATCCGATCTTCGTGCTTCGCGTGCTCGCCCAGAAGACCGGGCTGAAGCGGTATCCGATCGAGTGAGGTGCGGCGCGTGGCTGCCGCACCTTACGACGGAAACAGCTCCGACTGCTGGAGCGCGTCGCGCTTGCGGGGGTCGAGCGTGCTCAGCGCGAGGAGCTGCATGGTCGACAACGCCGCCACCTGCGGATCGCGGGCCAGCGCGATCAACAGCAGCGCCCCCGCGAGCGCGTCGTAGAGCGCGGCATGGTAACGCCGCCGGGCCGGCGGGCAGTGCGCCGCGGCGAGGGCATCGAGCTCCGCCTGCAGGCCCGCGGCCGCCACCAGCATCTCGAGGCGCCCCGACTCGAACCGCGGGAGCAGTTGCGCGTAGAGTCGCGCGGTGTCGATCCACGGCCCCCAGTCGACGATGCGCGCCCCCGGCCGCGCGAAGTCGGGCACGCTGCGCGGGTAGGGCCAGACCGACTTGAGCAGGCCGTTCTCCACCCCCGCGTAGTGCGCCGCCAGCGGGCCGAGTTCGCGCAGGCTGGAAAAGTAATGCCACTCGTCCGCGAACGGCGCGTGCGCCGCCACCGTCTCCGCCTGCAGCCCGTGCACCGCGGCGTCCTCCGGCCGCACCTCGCCGGTGGCGCGGCAGAGACGCGTGCGGGCCGACACCACCGCGGCGCGGTGCACTTCGACGACGCCAAATTCGAGGATGCCGGAGGCGCGGCTGCCCTCGAAATCGAGGAAGAAGACCGGTTGCTCCGTCCAGGCGGCGCTCACGGGACTCCGCGGGCGCGCCTCAGGCGAGGCCGGACTTGGCCGCGAGGCGCGTGGCACCGTAGGGCGCGCGCTCGGGGCGGACCAGCAGGGCGTTGGCCGCGGCGTCGTTGACGAATTTCTCCGCCTTGGGATCCCAGGTGAGCGGGCGGCCGAGCTTCATCGCGATCCAGCTCACGATGCAGGCGGCGTTGCCGCGGTGGGCGACCGGCGCCGGGACCAGCGGCTGCTTCCGCGACTTCACGCTTTCGAGCCAGTTGAGGTGGTGTTCGGAGCACTGCGGCAACTGCACCTTCACGCCCTTCGGATCGATCAGCTTGTCGTTGCTGGCGTCGAGCGGGCGCAGGCGGCCGCGCGGCACCGCGGGGTCCTTGGTCGCGACGCTGCCGCGCGAGACAAAGATCCAGCCGTCGTCGCCGATGAACTTGAGGCCGTTGGGGAACTTGTCGGAGACGGCGACGCGCACGCCGCCCGGGTAGTCGAGCTCGATGTGGTAGGCGCCGTGGACGTTCCAGATCGTGTTCTTCGGAAAATCGGCGCGGGCCTCGATGCGGGTCGGGCCGCCGAGCTCGCAGTCGAGCGCCCAATGCAGGATGTCGTAGTGGTGCGCGCCCCAGCCCGTGATCATGCCGAGGCAGTAGGCGTCGTTGCGCAGCCAGCCGGGGCGGTCGTAACCTTTTTGTGGATGCACCCGCTGCTCGGTGTAGGGCTGCCGGGGCGTGCAGCCGAGCCAGCGGTCGTAGTCGAGGTTGGCCGGCACGGGCTGCGGCGGGTTGTCCGGCGCGGTCGGGTCGATCGGCAGGCCGATCTCGACGCGCTTCAGGCGCCCGACGCGCCCGCTGCGCACGAACTCGCTGGCCTTGCGGAACTGCTGGTTGTTGCAGCGCTGCTGGCTGCCGAGCTGGAAGATGCGGCCGGTCTTTTCCAGCGCCCGGCGCAGGATCACGCCCTCGGCGTGGGTCATCGTCATCGGCTTCTGCAGGTAGACGTCCTTGCCTGCGAGCACGGCGGCGAGTGCGGGCTCGGCGTGCCAGTGATCGGGCGTGCTGATGCAGATCGCGTCGATGTCGGGGCGCGACAGCAACTCGCGGTAGTCGCCGTGCACGGAGATGGGCGGCGCGGGGAGATTCTTTTCCTTGTAGAACCCCTCGACGCGCACCTTGCCGTCGGCGGCGCGGCGCGAGTCGACGTCGCACACGGCCACGATGTCGGCGAGGTCCGAGTGAAAAACGTTCGGCATGTCGTGGTCGCGCGCGATGCGGCCGCAGCCGATCTGGCCGACGCGGACCTTGTTGCTGGGAGCGCCCGCGCCGAGCAGGCGGGCGGGGATGAGGTTGGGGGCGGCGAGGAGGCTGGCGCCGAGGACGGAGGTGCGGGCGAATTCGCGACGAGTGAGGGGTTTCATGACGGCTGGAGAGAGGTGTGCGCGGGTTCGCCGCCGCCGGCAAGCCCGCGGGCGGAGCCCGGACCCGGCAGAAGCAACCGGCGAATTGCGCCCCGGCGGGATTAATGGCGCCGGTCGGCCTTACCGCCTGCCCGCTTTGGCCAGGAGCAGCGCCGGTGCGCCGGGCGGGCGGCGTGTTGCACTTGACCCCGCTGCGCCGAGCTTGCGGAGTCCCCAGCGACCGTTCGCGCCCCGCGGCCCCGCCCACCCCGGCGGGCTCGCACGGGCTGCTCCATCCCCGTCCTCCCACGCCGCCTCCGTCCCGCCATGAAACGCCGCCCCAACCACCTGCTCGCCCCGCTCGCGTTCCTCCTCACGACCACCGCGCTTTCCGCCGGCAACTGGGCGAACTGGCGCGGTCCGGCGCACAACGGCTCCAGCCCCGAAAAGGGCCTGCCCGTCACGTTCTCGAAGACCGAAAACGTCAAGTGGGCCGTCGACCTTCCCGGCTCCTCCGCCGCCACGCCCATCATCTGGGGCGACCGCGTGTTTGTCACCGCGGCCGACACGAAGTCCGGCCAGCAGTGCGCGATCGCGCTCGATCGCCGCACCGGCCGGCAGCTCTGGCGCGCCGACATCAGCGCCTTCACCACCGACGGCCAGTACAGCAACTCCTGTTCGCCGTCGCCGGTGACCGACGGGAAGGTCGTCGTGTTCTTCTTCGGCACCGGCGAGCTGGCCGCGTTCGAGGTCGGCGGGAAAAAACTCTGGGAGCGCAACCTCGGGCCGTTCGCGTTCCAGTGGACGTTTTCCTCCAGCCCGCTGCTCCACGACGGCCGGCTGGTCATGCAGATCCTCCAGCGCGACGTCGCTGTGCGCGGCCGGGGCAAGCCCACGGGCAACGAGTCCTACCTGCTCGCGCTGGACCCGCTCACGGGCCGGGACGTATGGCGCAGCCTGCGACCCTCCGAGGCCGTGGCGGAGTCGCGCGAGGCGTTCAGCACGCCGCTGCCGCTCGTGCACCAGGGCCGCGAGGAGCTCGTGGTAATCGGCGGCGACTGCATCACCGGGCACGATCCTGCCAACGGCCGCGAACTCTGGCGCTGGGGCACATGGAACCCGACCAAGATCGGCCACTGGCGACTCGTCCCCTCGCCCACCTACGGCGCGGGCGTGCTGCTCGCCTGTGCGCCCAAGAACGCCCCCGTCTACGCCGTCCGCGCCGGCCTCAGCGGCACCGCCACCCACCGCCAGGCTCTCGTCTGGCAGAGCCACGTGCAGCCGACCGAGGACGCCGCCGAGGCCGCACCCACCCGCAACGAGCGCGACCTCACCAGCGACGTGCCCACGCCGCTGTTCTACGAGGGGAAGTTTTACGTGCTCAACGGCACCAAGCGGAAGCTCCTCTGCGTGAACCCCGCCGACGGCGCCATCGTCTGGAGCGGCGACCTCGGCGGCCGCTCCGTCTTTCAGGCCTCGCCCACCGCCGCCGACGGGAGGATCTATGTGATGAACTTCGACGCCGACGTCTCGGTCGTGCAGGCGGGCGGCAGCGGGTTCAAGATCCTGCATACCGCAAACTTCAAGGATGCCGGCGACGACACCCGCCACCGCTCCAGCGTCGCCATCTCGCAGGGCAACCTCTACGTCCGCACGGGCACCAAGCTGTACTGCCTGGGCAAGTGAGCGCGGGGCGCGGACGTATCGCCGCCGGCGATCGTCCGCCGGCACGTGACCGGTCGTCCGGGGGGAGCCGAAGGGGTCATGTCCGGAATCCGGAAAAGGTCGGCTTTCCCCGTGCGGGCACCGGTGGCGTTGTCCGGATTCCGGACATGACCCCTTCTCGCCCTCCAGATTTGCCAATTCGCCGGACACCACTACAGCCTCGGGCCTCTTCTCCATGCGGAACTTTTTCTATCTGCTCCTGCTTGCCGCGGTGCTCGCCACCATCGCTTTTGTGGCTCGTTCGGGCTGGTTCGCGCGCCACGATCCGCGCGACCGCCCGATCAACAGCGCCATGCGCGAGGCGATGGACCGCCGCAACCCGCAGTACAGCACCGAAGACGAGCTGCTGCTGGTGCAGCAATTCCCGAACGCCAACCGCCGCCCGTCCGGCCTGCGCTGGGTGGTGCGCGCCGCCGGCACCGGCGCGGACACGCCCTCGCTCGGCAGCGAGGTCATCGCCCATTACGAAGGCCGGTTGCTCGACGGCACGTCCTTCGACAGCTCCTTCCGCCGCGGCGCCCCCTTCACCTTTCGCGTTGGCACCGGCGCCGTGATCCGCGGCTGGGACGAGGCCTTCCTCACCATGAAGCGCGGCGAGAAGCGCACGCTGATCATCCCCTACTGGCTCGCCTACGGCGAAAAGGGCAAGCCCCCCACCATCCCTGGCAAGGCCACGCTGATCTTCGAGGTCGAACTGCTCGACTGGCGGTAGGCGGCCCCGGGGGGACGGGGCGGGCGGAGACTGATCCTGATCCGCGACCGAGGGTTGGCACACCGGATACCTACAGGCAGGAAATCATCGACGGGTGAATAACCCGTTTCGGCCGCCGCTGCGTCTCCGGTGCACTCAATCCGATCCTGATGAGCAGTCCCATCGCCTCCTGCACCCGGCTGTCTGCGACGAAATCACCCTGGCGGCCGGGAAGGTGGACGGTCTTGGTGGCGGCCGGCGCGGCTTTGCTGCTGTCAGCCGCGCCGGCGTGGGGTCGGGCGACCGGGGGCGTGGTCACATACGAGGCGTTCGGGGCGGTGGGTGATGGCGTCACCGACGACCTGCCGGCGATCTGCGCCGCGCACGCCCACGCCAACCAACACGGGTTGCCGGTGCGCTCGAACCCCAGGGCGACCTACCACCTCGGCCGCCGGGCGCTCACCGCCCTCATCGCCACCGATACCGACTGGAACACCTCGCGCCTCCTGATCGACGACACCCAGGGCGTCGAGAACCACCGGGCCCCGCTGTTCGAGGTTGTTTCCCTCCTGCCTCCGGTGCCGCTCGCGATCGAGCGCCTGGCGCAAGGCCAGACCCGGCTCGACCTCCGGCCGGCGAACGACCTCCTGGTCCTCGTGGAGAACGCACATCGCCGGATCTTCATCCGCCGCGGCCTCAACCAGAATGCCGGCACCGCGCAGAAGGAGGTCTTCATCCTGCGCCGCGATGGGTCGCTGGAGGGTGGGGTGGATTGGGAGTACGAGGTCGTCACCCGGGCCGAGGCCCGGCCCATCGATCCGCAGCCGCTGCTGCTGCGCGGGGGCGTCTTCACTCACGTGGCGAACCGCATGCCGCAGGAAAAGGGCTACAACTACTGGAGCCGCAACCTCCGTATCAGCCGTTCGAACACCGAGGTCCGGGATCTGATCCATCGCGTCACCGGCGAAACCGAGGTCGGCCGGCCGTACGATGGCTTCCTGAACATCCGGCAGTGCGCCCACATCACGCTGCGCAACTGCTCGATCGACGGGCGCAGGACGTACCGGACCATCGGCGCGGCGGGCCGGCCGGTGTCGATGGGCACCTACGGCTACAGCGTTTCGCTCGTGGTGAACTTCCGCATGCTGGGCTGCCACATGCCCGGGGAGCAGATCCACGACCGCAGCCGCTGGGGCGTGATCGCCACCAACTTCATGAAGAACATCCTGCTGGAGGACTGCGTGCTGTCGCGGATGGACGTGCACCAGGGCGTCTCCGGCTCCCTGGTCATCCGGCGCAGCACGCTGGGCCATGCCGGGCTCAATGCCGTCGGGCGCGGCCGGCTCGTCGTCGAGGATTCCGTGCTGCACGGCCGGCACCTGATCCGGTTCCGCTCGGACTACGGCTCGCCGTGGGACGGCGACGTGTGGATCCGCAACTGCCGCTGGATCCCGGACGCGGGCGAAACGACCAGCCTGGTGATGTTCGCCCTGAGCAACGATGGCACTCACAATTTCGGCTATCCGTGTTCGATGCCGCGCGCGGTCACGATCGACGGACTGTACGTGGAAGACGGCAGGCATCCGGCCGACTACACCGGGCTGGTCTATTTCTCCGATCCGCTTGGTCCACCGAAGCCAGAGCGACCGCATCCCTATGCGCTGACGAAGACGCTCAATGTCCGGCGTCTCGTGACGGCCAGCGGCAAGCCGCCGCGAGTCTGCGCCAATCCGGAGGTGGCAAGAGCAATCGCCTTGATCGCCGACTGAGCGGGGCCCGAGCCGAAGGGGTCATGTCCGGAATCCGGAAAAGGTCGGCTTGCACCGCGCGGGCACCGGTGGCGTTCAAGGGAACATGCTGAACAGGGATGCAATGCCCGAGAACAATGAACTGGCTTCCCGGCTGACGCGTGTCTGCCGGGGGGCTGCTATTTTCGGCAGCCTGGCGGTCGCGGTGCTGGCGCGGGATGCGCCGGGCGGGGCGGAGGCCATCCGGCTGGAACACGCACCGTTGCTCTTCGTCGATGACAGCGCGATCGCGGCGCGGCACGGTGTGGTGCGCACGATTCATCCGGCGCGGACCCGCCCGGCTCCGGTGCTTGAGCCGGATCGCCCATGGGAAGGCGTGCGGGTCTACACCTACGGCTCGGTCCACCGGGATCCAGTGACGGGCATTTACCAGTTGTGGTACATGTCGCGTTCCCAGGAGCCTGGCGAACCTCCGGCGCCGCAGTTGCGGCAGGGCGGCCGGGATCTGGTCCTGTATGCGACCTCGTCCGATGGCCTCCATTGGGACAAGCCCGCGCTTGGGCTCCACGAGTACCGCGGCTCAAAGGAGAACAACATCGTGACGGATTTTCATTCGCCAGCCGTCGTGGAGGATCGATTCGAGCGTGATCCCGCGAAGCGGTTGAAAATGCTGGGTTATGCCAAGTCCAGCTACTTCGGGGTTGGTTCGGCGGATGGGATTAACTGGCAGGAGCTGAGCAAGGAGCCGCTCTTCCAAGGCAGCGACACCCTGTCGCTGACCCAGAATCCGCGGACCGGAGAATTCCTCGCGTTCTTCAAGAAGCGTTCGGAGGAGGTGCCGGGTCGGGTCGTCTGGCTGACGCGGAGCCGGGATTTCCTGGACTGGAGCGAGCCCAAGTTGGTGTTTCACGCTGACGAGGAGGACAACCGCTGGGTGTGGACGGAGACGCAACGCACCGAGGTCTACAACATGAGCGTGGTGCCCCATGCCACCGGATATATCGGATTCCCGACTCTCTTCCGAATTATGCACCGGGTGCCGTCGGGGACCAAGGTGTCCCTCGGACAGAGCCGGGACGACGGTCCGATTGATGTGCAGATGGTCACGAGCGCCGACGGCGAGAACTGGGCGCGGACCCATCCGCGGGGGAACGTGATTCCCCGCGGTGCGCCGGGGACATTCGATGGCGGAGCGATCCTGGGCCTGACAAGCACGGCGGCGCACATGGCGGATGAGACGTGGATGCTTTATACCGCGCTCAATACCGGGCACGGCGGCGCGATACCGCCGAAGCGCCTGACAATCGGCCGGGCTACCTGGCGTCTGCACGGATTCGCCTCCCTCGATGCCGGACCTTCCGGCGGGCGGCTTGAAACCCGGCCGCTGCTGATTGGCGGCGGGACGTTGCTGCTCAACGCGGATGCCAGTCGCGGTCAGATACGAGTGGCGTTGCGGGAAGCCACCGGGGGCACTGTGCCCGGCTTTGGATTCGAGGAATTCGAGACACTGCAGAAAGACGCAACCAGGGCGGAGGCGCGTTGGAAGTCGGGGCGGGCGATTCCTTCCGACCGTCCTTTACGGGTGTTGGTCGAATTGGTCAGCAGCCGGCTCTACAGCCTGGCTGGCTTTTCCAGGTTACCCGGGACGATGGCGAAACCTTGAGGAAACTCGTGCCGATGGTCGCTGCTGCCGGCGACGAAGGCGTGCCGCGGGCGGATCCGATGATCCGGACCGGGCGCGGCACATTGGTCCTCATCTACAGTGACCCGACGAGTCGAAAACTCAGTTGGGATCGGGACACCGGAGAGCCGTTGCCCGAACAGCGGGCCGATGTCTGGGCGATTCGCAGCGTCGACGGGGGAAAGACTTGGATCGATCGCCAGGAGGTCTCGGCTCTGTTCCATCACGTGTCGCCCTATTGTCGCAGCCTGATCCAACTGACCCAGGCGTCGGACGGATCGATCGTGGTGCCGCTCCAACTGCGGGTGGGGAATCGCAATCGCAACCTTGTGACCACGGTGATCTCGCGCGACGAGGGCCGTAGCTGGCAGGCCGGCACGACGGAAGCACTTGGTCGAAGCCGGTGGTGATCCTGCGCGGGGAAAACCTCGTTTCCTACCCGGTCGCCTTCGAGCGGCGTCCCGGGGAAATTTGTCTCACGGCCCAGCGGCACGGAAACCGGTCGTTCCGATTGCTCGAAGCGGACTTCTTTCCGGAAACCGGGCCGTCCGCGCGTCCAGGCGAGCCGGAATGAACACTCGCCCTTCGCTTGGCCACCTCGAGATCAAGCAGACGCAGCCGGAGCGATTCCGGGTTATCCGAAAACGAAAATAGCCCTTGGCGGGTCGGTTTCCCGAGAATCCCCTCGACTTGCCCCAGGGGGAGATCGATGCAATCCGCGTCGCCGCATCGCCATGCTCCCGTCTGACCAGGTCCGTTCCACCAGCACCGGGGAGTCGCGTTGGTTTGCCGAGGAGGTGCAACCGCACGAGCCGGTGTTGCGCGCGTACTTGCAGGCCCGGTTTCCCTCGCTCGGCGATTACGACGACATCGTGCAGGAAAGTTATGCCCGTCTGCTGAAGGCTCGGGCGGCGGGGCAGGTGCGGCATGCGCGGGCGTTGCTGTTCACCACGGCGCGCAACGCCGCGCTCGATCTGTTCCGGCGGCGGCGGGTGCTGCCGATGGCAACGGCGACCGATCCGTGGGAGTTGTCCATCCTCGAGGAACAGCCGGGGACGGCGGATCAGGTCGATCAGCGTTACGAGCTCGAAGTGCTGGCCGAGGCGGTGCGGGCGCTGCCCGAGCGCTGCCGCCAGGTGATGATGCTCCGCTATCTCGACGATCTGTCGTACAAGGAGATCGCCGCCCAGCTCGGCATTTCGCCGGAGACAGTGAAGGTGCACATGGCCAAGGGCATGCGGCGATGCGCGGCATTCTTTGCGGAACGGGGGCTGATGGAGGCTCCCCTGCCCGTGAGGAGGGAGGGCACGGCATGAGCACGGAACGCGAGGACGCCGACACGATCGAGGACGTCGCGGCCAACTGGCTGGCGGAGCGCGAGGAAGGGCTTTCGTCGGCCCGGGCCCGCGAGTTCGAAGAGTGGTGCCGGCAGGATCCGCGACACGCCGCGGCAGTGGCGCGACTCGAACAGGCGTGCGCGCTGCTGCGGAAAATGCCACAGGTGCGGGCGGAGTTGCAGCCCGTGGTGGAGTTTCCCGTCACCGGCCGTGCGCCGGCCAGGGCGCCCGGCGCGACGCGGCGCCAGTCGCGGGTGCAGATCGCCGCTGCCGTGGCCGCCGTCCTGGCCGTGGCGGCGCTCGCGGCGTGGCAGTGGCCGCGGGTGGGATCGAATCCCGCCCGCCATGCGACATCCGCGGGCGGCTACGAGCGTGTGCTGCTCGCCGACGGCTCCACGCTGGAGCTCAACGCGAGCAGCGAAGCGCAGGTGCGGTTTTCGGCGCAGGAGCGCCGCGTGGCGCTGCTGGCCGGCGAAGCGCATTTCAGCGTGGTGCCGGATGCGGCGCGACCGTTTGTCGTTGAGGCGGGCGGTGTGGCGGTGCGGGCGGTCGGCACGGCGTTCAACGTGCGGCTCGCGCCGGAGGCGGTGGAGGTGCTCGTGACCGAGGGCAGGGTGGCCGTCGGCAGGGTGGGGCAGACGGGCCCCGGCGTGCTCCCGGGAGCGGCCGAACCAGACCCGGCGCGTTCGGATCGGCACCCGTCACCGCCCGCGGCGATTCTCGGCGCCCATGAACGGCTGGTGGTTCCGACCCTCGCGGCGAAACGCCTGCCGGAGGCCGCCGCACCGTCCGGCATCGAGACGGTCACCCCGGAAGCGATGCGCGTGGCGATGGCCTGGCAGGAACGGAAGCTGGTGTTTGCGGAGACACCGCTGCGCGCCGTCGCCGCGCAGTTCAACCGGCGCAACCGGCTGCAGATCGTAGTGGAGGACCCGATACTCGCGGCGCGCCCGGTCGGCGGCACCTTTGCGGCGGACAACGTCGAGGGTTTTCTCCGCCTGCTCGAAAATAGCGGGACCATTGCGGTGGAGCGGCGGGATGAGCGGACCGTGGTGTTGCGCGCGGCGCCCTGAACCGGCCCGCACGACGGGCAAGAAATCATGCGCGCGACGATAACCCGTTTCGTCCGCCGTTGCGTCTCAGGGGCACTCCCCCTGCTCCTGATGATTTCCTCCCCCGCTTCCTCCGGTCCGGCGCTTGCCGTGGCCACCTGTTCGATCCTCGGCTCCGCCACGGCGCTGGCCGCCGCCGCCGGTTCGCCCCGCCAGTGGTTTGACTTTCCCGGCGGCGAGGCCGCGGAGACGCTCAGGCGCTTTGCGGACGAGTCCGGCCGGCAGGTGATCTACCTGGTCGATGCGGTGCGCGACGTCACCACGAACGCTGTCCGGGGAGAGTTCACCGCGCGGCAGGTGCTCGACCGGATGGTGACGGGAACCGCCCTCGAGGTCGTGGAGGATGCCGCGACCGGGGCGCTGCTGGTCAAACGGGCCCGGCCCGCGGCGGTTTCGCGCGAGGCAGCCGGCACGGCGCCCCGCGCCACCGAACCCGTCCGCGAAACGCGGCCGGCGCCCCGGTCCGCGAAGCGGACCCCCCTGGCGATGCTGGGCGCCTGGATCGCCCTCGCCCTCACACCGGCGTATCCGGCCGAGGCCACCGCCGCCACCGGCACGGTCACGGGGCGGGTGTTTGTTCCGGCCCGCGGCGAATTCGTCCGCAATGCGGAGGTGCGGCTCGCCGGCCAGGAGGCGATGGTTTTCACCGGCGACGATGGCTCGTTCCTGCTCACCCGCGTGCCGGCGGGGGAGGTCACGGTGGTCGTCAGCTACACCGGCTACCAGACCGGCACGGCGACGCTGACGCTCGCGGCCGGCCAGCGGATCGTGCAGGATTTCAACCTTGAGGCGGCCGCGCAGTACAAGGAGGACGCGATCGTCCGGCTCGGCGAATACGTCGTCTCCGGGGAACGCGCGGGCAACGCCAAGGCGATCATGGATCAACGCGCCGCGATCAACGCCAAGAGCGTCCTGGCCGCCGACAACTTCGGCGATCTCAGCAAGGACAACCTCGCGGAATTCATGAAGTACATTCCGGGGGTCGAGCTCGACTACCTCGACAACGGCAGCGACGGCAATGCGATCCGGATTGGCGGGCTCGATCCGAAATACGCCTCGGTCTCCCTGGACGGCAACCGGCTCTCGAACGTCGGCTCGGGCGAGTTCAACCAGAACTCCCGCCAGTTCGAATTCTCCCAATCGGCCACCATCCCGGTGAGTGCGATCGAGTCCATCGAGGTCAACAAGACGCTCACGCCTTCGATGGACGCCGATGCCCCCGCCGGCGCCGTGAATCTCCGCAGCAAGAACGCCTTTGAACGCAAGGGCCGCCTGTTCACCTACCGTTTCGCCCTCTCCGGCAACTCCGCCGACCTCAGCACCGGCCGCGTCCGGGATCCCGCTCAGACCAGCCACCGCCGCATCACGCCCAATGCGATGCTGGACTATGCGGACGTCTTCCTCGGCAACCGCCTCGGCGTGCAGGTGAGCCTCAGTCGTTCGGCGTCCTACACGGAGGCGCGTTCGCTCACGCACACCTATGACTACGGCACCCCGGCGCGGGGCGCCGTGATCACTTCGCTGGCCTGGGGCATGACGCCCGGATTCCAGGACCGCGCGAGCGCCAGCCTGAACGCCGACGCGAAGCTGGGCAGCAATCTGGTCCTCTCCTGGCGCAGTTCCTACAGCCGGCAGGAGAGCGAGGTCACAGGCCGGACCTTCTCGCTCAATGCGTCCCTCGCCACCATCGCGCCGACCTCGACCGACACCTCACTCGTCGCCAACGCCACCGCCAACAATACCACGCGGCTGAGCACCGGCGGCGCGTATCGCGAGCGCATCTCCGACAGCCTGACGCTCGGCCCGCGCCTCGAATACAAACGCGATCACTACGCGGTCACGCTGGGCGGCAGCCTGACCGACAGCAACGTCGACATCCGCAGTGCCGCCAACGGGCGCTTCAGCAACGCGCACGCCCGGCTCACCCGCATGAGTTGGAGCGCGACCCGCCCGGACAACAACTCCCCCGACTGGACCGTCTCCCAGCGCGCCGGCCTGCCCTGGTCCGATCTCGCGAACTTCAACCTCGCCGACACCTACGCCAACAACATCAGCACCAGCGGCGACAAGACCGCGGCCACCAAACAACTCATCGGTTACGTCGACGCCCGGGCCACGCTCGCCCTGGCCGTGCCGGTCACGCTCAAGGTCGGGCTCAAGACCCGGAGCAGCGAATTCGAGGTCGCCGGCCGCGGTCAGCAATGGACGTACGTCGGGCCGGCCAACAACCAGCGTGCGCCCAGCTCGGCCCTCATCGCCGACGCCGTGGGCGGTTTCGATCCCGGGCTGGGCAACATCGGCGCCCAAGGCTGGCTCTATCCCGACCGCAAGGCGATGTACGATCTGTTTCTGACGAACCCGGGGTATTTTTCCCCCAACACCGTCACGAACTACCGCAATCTCAACCTCACGAGCCGCAATCGCATCGAGGAGCGGATCGACGCCGCGTACCTGGAGGGCGATACGCGCTGGCGGGCCCTGCGGCTGCTGGGCGGGCTGCGTTACGAGCAAACCACCTCCGGCGCGAGTGTCTATGACCTGCGCACCGCGGCCGCGGCCGCCGCCGCGGGGTACACTCCCAACACGATCGACTACGAGCGCTACCGTTATCGCGATGGCGTCGCGTCGTGGCGCGAAGGGCGTTACGACAACCTGTTTGTCAGCGGCGGGGCCAAGTACGACTTCAGTCGCCGGCTCACGGCGCAGTTCGGCTTCTGCGAGTCGATCATGCGGCCCAACTACAACAACATGTCGGGCGCGGCCTCGATCGACGACGTCAACCGCATCGTCACCGTGCCCAATCCCGCCCTGCGTCCGGAGACCTCGGTCAAGTACCTGGCGGGCCTCCAGTACTATTTCGAGCCCGCCGGCTCCCTGGACGTGACGGCCTACGTACTCGATATCGACCGGATGCTGGAGCGGCGGAGCATCGTCTCGGCCGCCGAAGCCGGCTATGAGGACTTTCCCGAATATGCCAGCTACGACTTCAGCACGTTCCGCAACGGCACGGCGAGCGTTCGCAACCGCGGCGTGGACGTGAGCTACACGCAGCAACTGGTGTTCCTGCCCGGCGTGCTCCGGGGGTTGAGCGTCTTCGGCTCGGTCAGCCGGGTGACGACCGACGGGCCCGGCTGGTGGTATGTGCCGAAAGCCGCGAAAGGCGGCGTCGGTTTCAAGCTCGGCGGGCTTAACCTCCAACTGCGCAGCACCTGGAATTCCGCCATCCACTACCAACTCAACGCCAACAACGAGCATCTGTGGACGAAGGAGCGGGTCATGTTCGACCTGACGGCGACCTACCGGCTGACGTCGCGCCTGGAGCTGACGGTGAGCGGCGCCAATCTCCTGGACGCACCGCTGGTGCGTTACTCCAACGAACCCGGCCGGCTCAAGTCCTACCACCGCTTCGGCGCCGTCTGGACTGTCGGGATCAAGGGCACCTACTGAGCGCGTCGCTTCAGGGACCGCTCGAATGAACCACCCGACACTGCCTCCGCGCCATGACCTCGTCGGCCATCCCCGGGTCGCGGCGAGCAGAATGACCAGCCTGCCGGTTCGCACGCCTCCGCTTCGCGGCAACGCCACGACTTGCGCCCCTCGGCGAGGGTGCGATCCCCGCCGCGTCTGCCGCGCCTACAGCCCCACCAGGGCGCCGTTGCGCTTGATCCAGCGCTCGGCGTCGCGCCAGCCCGGGCAGACCTCCTCCACCCGCGCCCAGAAGCGATCCGAGTGGTTCATCTCCCGCAGGTGCATCAACTCGTGGTAAATGATGTAGTCGCGCACGAAATCCGGCGTCTGGATCAGGCGCCAGTTGAGCGAAATCGTGCCCTGGGCCGAGCACGACCCCCAGCGCGAGCGCTGGTTGCGCACCGTGACCTCCTTCACCTCCATGCCCGTCACGGCTGCCAGTTCCCAAGTGCGGGCCGGCAGCTCGATCCGGGCCCGCCGCGCGAAATGCGCCTCGAGGGTCGGCCGCAGATCGCCGTCGAGCCGCGACACGCGAAACACATCGGCCGCGAGGCAGACCTGCGGACGTTCGCCCGCGGCGGCGGGGCGCACCTCCGTCAGCTCCCCGCGCCAGAGCACGTGGGTGCCGAGGGTCCAGACCTCCGCCGCGCGGGGTCGCCGCCGCTGGCGCTCCCGCGCGCGCTCCAGCCACGCCCGGTGCGTTTCCACAAACCGCCACGCCTCCCGCTCCGTGCCCCGGGCCGGAATCGTCGCCACCGCCGTGCCGTCGCGCCGCAGTGTCAGCCGGTAGTGTTGCGCACGGTGGCTGCGTTCAAAGACAATCGCCTCCCCTGGCGCCGCCACGGTCGCGGCCGCAGGCACCGGCGCGATCGCCCCGGTCGACCCCGGGCGTGCCGGCGCCGCCGGGGCGGGTGGGGCGCGGTGCACGCCGGCCTGCGGCGCAAAAAAACCAAAGAGATCCTGCTGTTCGGGGCTCACTCGGGGCGGCAGTGAAACGATTCACGCGCCGGAATCGAGCGCCTTGTCGCGTGCCGCGGCCGCTTCCCGCCTCTGCCGCCAGGCATGCCAGACCGTGGCCATCTCGCCCGAATGCCGCGGCACCAGCATCGCAATCGCAATCTCCTCCACTCCCGTGATCACCAGCCACACCATCGCGGCGTGAAACGGCGCCGCCGTCCACCCGTTCAGGAGCGGCACCAGCGTGAACGGACACACGATCGCCCCGGCCTTCGAAGCCCAGGTGTGGTAGCACGGCACGTGTCCCAGCCGCACAAGACCGTAGACGATGACGGCGAAGAAGGCGGTCACCCCGGTGATGACCCACGGCAGCTCGCGCCGCACGATCTCCGGCCACAGCAGCGCGATGCCCGTGACCCCGACGAGCATCGTCACGTAGTCGGCCACGCTGTCGAGTTTGCGTCCAAAATCCGAATACGCCTGGAGCCGCCGGGCGAGGAATCCGTCGATCGCGTCGGTGAGCAGTGCGGTGGCGATGAGACCGGCAAACCAGGGTCGCGAGCCCGCGAGGGCGGAGGCCAGCACCGCGGGCATCAGCGCGAGGCGCGAGGCGGTGACCACGTTGGGCCAGTGTTTGCGGTTCACGAAGGGGCGGCGGTAACTCCGCCGGCGCGGGAGGGGGCGGGCGCTCCCGACGCGGCGGCCTTTCCTCCTCTTCTTAATCCGGTCCCGCGCCGGGCTGGCAACGGGAAAGTCGCCGCTGCGCCGGCCCGGTCTTCACACCCGCACCAGGCGCCATTCCGGCGGCCGGCCGTACTCGAGTTCAAGCCAGGCGAAACTTGCCGGCGCCCCGCGGTTCGGCCGCGTGATGCAGCCCGGGTTGAGCCAGCGCACGCCGGCGGCATCGATCTCGTCGCGCGGCACGTGGGTGTGACCGTGCAACACGAGATGTGCTCCGGCCGGCGCGTGCCGCGGCGGGATGTGCACCAGGTGGCAGCGCAGCCCCGCGCGCACCAGATCGAGCGTCGCCGGCCAGGGATGCGCGTCGCAGTTGCCCGCCACCACCCGCACGGGCACGCCGAGTTGTTCGAACTCGACCAGGACGGCCGGTGCGCACACGTCGCCCAGATGCCAGATCTCATCGGCACCGCGCAGCCGCTCCGGGAATTCCGGCAGGTAACGGTCGTGGGTGTCGGAGATCACCGCGAGGCGCATGATCCGCAGTTTAGTGCGCCTTCCGGCTGTCTGGCGAAAGGTTTTTCCCCGACCCACAAGCAGGGCGCCTCGGCGGGGTCGGCATCCAACCGTCGCCCGTGCGGTTCGCGGCGCGGGAAACGCGCCGGGCGCCCGCGGCGCCGCGAGTCCTCAGCCCAGGAGGTTCGCCGGGTACTGGCCGGCGCGGACAAGTTCCGCGATCGCGGCCTGCACCCGGGGCTTGTCCTCGCGGTAGGTCACCCCGAACCACGTGCTCGTGGTCGGCAGCACGCGGACGGTGGCGGCGCCTGGCGCCACCAGCGCGGACACCGCGGCCGGCAGGTAGAACTCCGCCTTGGGCTCGGCGCCGTGGTCGCGCAGGAACGCCGCGAATTGCGCATCGAGCCCGGCGAACAGGGCCGGCGTAAAGCCCCAGCAGTTGAGCGAGACCAGTTCGGCGCCGGTGTAGCGTCGCCCCGGCCCCACCTGATCCGCGGTGATGCCGTGCGTCTCGACGATCGCTTGCAGCCCGCCATCGGCCGCGACGACGGTGACTCCACGCGAAACCGCGCCGTGTTCGGAGAGGGTGTTGGCGAGGCGGAAGCCCACCATCGCGAACTGCCCGCCGCGGGCCTCGCGCAGGAACGCCGCCAGGCGCGCGAACGAGTCGGCGCCGTAGAAGTCATCGGCGTTGATCACCGCGAAATTGCCCGGCAGCGCGGCGCGGGCGCACCACACCGCATGACCGGTGCCCCAGGGCTTTTCGCGGCCGGCGGGCACGGCGTGGCCGGGCGGCAGGGCGTCGAGCGACTGGAAGACGTAGTCGACCTCCATCCGGCCGGAGTAGCGGGCGCCGATGGTGTCGCGAAAGAGGGCCTCGAAATCGCGCCGGATGACGAAGATCACGCGGGTGAAACCGGCGCGGCGGGCGTCGAACACGGCGTAGTCGAGCACGGTTTCGCCGGCCGGGCCCACGGGATCGACTTGTTTCAGTCCGCCGTAGCGCGAGCCCATGCCGGCGGCGAGGACAACGAGGGAAAGGGACATGGCGGCGAAGGAAAGGGTCGCGCCGCGTGGCGGTCAATGGCGCCGCCGCCTGCCGCGTGAGACCGAGGCGAATCTCGGATTGCGTCAGTTGACGACGCTGCCCCCCTCCGCAATCGCCCCGCTCCTCCGTTACTCCGTTGCTCGGTGGTTCAGTTTCCCGCCACGGAGCAACCAAGCAACCGGGTCGCGCGACTCCGTCCGTAGCGGGCAGCGTCGTCAATTGCCGCCATCCAGTGGCAGGCGCTCGCGGCCGCAGAAAGTGGTTGCGGGGCGTTTTTGCCTGCGGCGATAGTCGCCGACCCTTCTATGAAAAACGTACGTCTCGGCATCGTCGGCCTCGGCAACATCGGGCGGTTTCACACCGGCTACCTCCTCGAGAACAAGATTTCCCGCTGCACCCTGACCGCCGTGAGCGACGCGTTCGCGCCGAGCCTGGAGGCGTTCAAGGACAAACCCGGCCTCAAGACGTACACCGACGCCGAGGAGATGATCCGCTCCGGCGAGATCGATGCCATCGTCGTCGCCACGCCGCACTTCCTGCACACCTCGCTCGGCATCGCCGCGCTCAAGGCCGGCCTGCACGTGATGGTCGAGAAGCCGATCTCCGCGCACAAGGCCGACGCCGAGCGCCTCATCGCCTGCGCGACCGAGCGGCCGAAGCAGGTCTTTGCCGGCATGTTCCAGATGCGCGTCGAGCCGCGCTACCTGAAGATCCGCAAACTCATCGAGAGCGGCGAACTCGGGGAGATTGTGCGCGTGAACTGGATCATCACCGACTGGTTCCGCACCGAGGCCTACTACGCGAGCGGCGGCTGGCGCGCGACCTGGAAGGGCGAGGGTGGCGGCGTGCTGCTCAACCAGTGCCTGCACCAGCTCGACATGCTCCAGTGGCTGTGCGGCATGCCGGCCCGCGTGCGCGGCTTCTGCCAGCTCGGCCGCTTCCACGACATCGAGGTCGAGGACAACATCACCACCTACCTCGAGTGGAAGAACGGCGCGACCGGCGTCTTCATCTCCTCCACCGGCGAGGCCCCCGGCACCAACCGCTTCGAGATCTGCGGCACGCGCGGCAAGCTCGTCCTCGAAAACAACAAGGTGTTCTTCACGCGCAACGACGCCGACATGATCGAGTTCAGCAAGACCTCGAAGAGCGGCTTCGCGAAGCCCGAGGTCTGGAACGTCGAAATCCCCTTCGACAACGCCGCCAACCCGCACGCGACGCTGATCCAGAATTTCGTCGACGCCATCCTCGACGGCACGCCGCTGATCGCGCCCGGCGCCGAGGGCATGGGCTCGGTCGAGCTCGCCAACGTTCTCCTCTATTCGTCGCTCATCAACCAGACCATCGAGCTGCCGATGGACAGCGCGGCCTGGGAGGCGAAGCTCAACCAGCTCATCGCCGAATCGCGCCGCGAGAAGAAGGTCGTGCAGCAGGTCGCGACCGATTTCACCAAGTCGTTCAACCGCTGAGCAGGCGGGAGCGCGGGCGTAGCGCCGCCAGTCGGCGCGGGATCTGCCAAGTGGCGGCGGCGTCCCGCCGCTGCGAACCGGGAGGAAGCAGGGCCGGCACGAGGCGTTGCCGGACGATCGCCCGCGGGGCGATACGTCCGCGCTCCTCTCACGCGGCCGGGCGGCCGGCGCGTTCGATGCTGGCGACGTGCAGGGGGTTGATGTCGACGATGCGCGGCTCGTCGGTTTCCAACACCACCTGGCGCAGCAGTCGGGTGATGGTCAGGTGATCCGCGGTCGGCACCTCATGCCGATCGCCGTTGGACATCACGATCGTGAACGGGACAAACGGGACCTCGGCCAGGCGCCGGTTCAGTTCGGCAATTACCGTGGTGGTGGGATTCGGGAGGGGATCGGCCATCGGGGATAGCGTTGGGCCGACCATGCCCCGAACCCGGCGCATTTCAACCGCGCCGTCACCCTGAATTCAGGATGAAAGGTGCGGGCAGGCGGGCGGGCGGACGATCGCCCCGCGCGGGGGCGATACGTCCGCGCTCCCTCACTCCGCGCCCTGGGCGAGCGCCGGGCGGAGATCGCGCAGGGACCAGCGGAAGACGAGCCAGCCGCTGAGCAGGTTGAGCCCGACGATGCCGGCGAGGAGCGCCGCGACGAGGGCGAGCGTGGGGGCCGGCGGAAGGCCGGCGAGGTTGGGAAACACGGCGATGGCGCTGGCGGCGGCGCCGATGGCGAGGCCCCAGAACACGAGACGGCTGAATTCAGCGAACACCAGCCGGCCGAGCACGGCGGACGGGATGCCGATGGCCGCCATCACCGCGAATTCGCCGCGTCGCTCGCGCAGGTTGCGGGCCACGACGATCGCGAGCCCAAGGCTGCCCAGCACGACGCCGAGCGAGCCGAGCACATTGAAGATCGCGATGTAGGTGTTCTCGATCCGGTGGAACGCCGCCAGCACGTCGCGCGTGGTGTCGACCCGCCCGCCGGCGTCGCCCGCCGCCGCCTGCAGGCGCGGCTGAAGAGCGGCGATCTTAGCGGGATCCTTCGCGTCGACGAGGAACACCGAATACCCGGCGTGCGATGGGAAGCGCGCGAGGAAGGCCGCTTCGTCGACGAGGAGATAACCCTGGAAAACCGAGTCCGCCAGCGTGCCCGCGATGCGCACTGCAAAGGCGCGGCCGTTTTCGTCGGTGTAGGTGAGGAGGTCGCCCACCTTGCGCTTGAGCGCCCACTGGAGCGTCGTGGCGTCGACGAAGGCCGGGAGCGGAGCGTCGCCTCCCGGTGCGGGGCGGAGGAGGGACCAGGGGGAAGCGGCGGCGTCCACTCGCGCACGCTCGTGGCCACGGTCGGGCACGCGCGGGCGGAACGCCTGGAGGCCTGCGAGCTTCGCCGGATCGACGGCGAGCAGTTGCGGCTGGGCGGTGGTGTTGAGGTTGAAACAATTGGCGTTGTCGCCGGCGCCGGCGCGCAGCGGGACGACGGCGCCGAGGTCGGCGGCGGCCGCGGTGAAGATCTCGAAGCGGCCGTCGGTGCCGTCGCGGGCCGGGTTCTGGGGCGCGGTGGTCTCGACCCAGAACGCAAATCCGCCCGTGCCGCTCCCGCGCTCCAGCCAGTCGCTGCCGATCTGCTTCCGGAACGACGCGACGGAAAGCACCATGAAGACCGCGGTCGCGATGAGGCCGGCGACGGTGAGGCTGCGTGTGCGCCGCGCCTTGAGGTTGAGCAGGCCGAGGGTGGCGGGGTCGATCGCAGCGGCGGCGCCGGCCGCGGGCGCGGCGGCCAGCCAGGCGCGGCACAGCGCGAGGCCGGCCACGAGCAGCGCAAAGCCCGCGAGGTAGAACGCGACCTGGGCCGGCAGACCGCGCCCGGAGAGCGCCACGGCCACGGCCGCCGCGAAAGCGGCGCCGGCGGCCAGGCGGCGGGAGTTCTGTCGTATCCGATCGCTGGCGACGCTCTCCTCCGCGCTGGCGGCGAGCCGGATCGAGAGGGCGCGGCGCGCGAGCCGGCGGGCGGCGAGCCAGATGGCGCCGAGGGAGAGCAGCAGGAAGCCGCCGAGGCCGGCGGCGAGGCTGGCCGGGCCCGCGGCGAAGGCGAAGGCGGCGCCCCCGCCCGTGCCGGACCAGATGGTGGCGAGAAAACGCAGGATGCCGCGCGTGTAGAGCGCGGCGAGCGGCAGTCCGGCGGCGGCGCCGAGCAGGAGGATCGTGCCTCCTTCGAGCAGGCGCCAGCGCAGCACGGCGCGCGGCGCGACACCGACGGCGCCGAGCAGGGCGTCCTCGCGGTTGCGCTGCAGGAGCGAGAACTGGAAGAGCAGCGCCACCAGCCCGAGCGCGGCGAGGATGAGGAAGAAGCTCAGGCCCACGAACAGCCCGGCAAAATCCACCGAGGGGGCGGCCGCCGCGACCGCGGCGGCGCCGAAGTCGCGCAGCAGAAGCTGGTTCATCTCCGGGCGCAGGGCCTGCCGCAGCGCGGCGGAGAGTTCCGCTTCGCGTTCGCGCGGCGCGGCGACGCGGAGCGCGGTGTGCGTGCCCCAGCGCGTCGACCAGAGTTCGCGGCCGGCCGCGGGGGAGAGGAAAGCCTTGGGCGCGCCGCGGTGATCGTCCCAGTATTTTTCGTCCTGATCGCGGATGCGCGTCAGGTCGAGCGGCAGGCCGGGGTTCCATTCGCGCGGGCTGTCGGTGTTGGTGATGCCGGGAAACTCGGGCATCCAGGCGCGGTCGGCGGCGAGGCCGGCGAGGGGGACGACGGCGCGCACGCGGAATTCCGCGGTGCGTTCGACCAGGGTGCCGCCGTCCGCGGCCTGGTAATACGCGAGCCGCACGGTGTCGCCGACGCCGGCGGCGAGGTCCTGCGCGAGCCAGTCGTTGAGCACGAGCTCGCGCGGGCCGAGGTCGGCGGGCAGGAACGGCGCGGCGCCGGGGGTGGTCGCCGTGCCGATCGAGTAGGGCGCGGTGCGGTCGCGCACCTTGAATTCGTTGACCAGATACGACGTCACCGGCTGTGCGTCCGGCCAGGCGGCACGGGCGGCGTCGTCGAGTTCGGGGTCGAGGAAGATGCGCGTCGAGGTGAGCTCGAAGGCGCGGGGCGTCTCGAGCCAGCGCAGGGCGAGCCCGTAGTCGGCAAGCTGCACGGCGCGGCCCAGCGCGGCGGCGAGATCGGTGGCCGCGCCCGCCGTGCCCGCGGGGCCGCGCTCGATCAGGAGCAGGTTGGCGCGGGCCGGCTGATCGAGGGCCTGCTGCAGGCGCGCGATCGGCAGGAACACGGTGGCGGGCGGAAGCTGGGTGCCATCGAGGCTGAAGCGGCCGAAGCCGGTGTCGCCGACGATGGCGGCGACCGTGCCGCGCAGGGTTTGCAGCGTGGTTTCGCCGCCGGCGATGGGGGCGTTGCCGGCGAGGATGCCGGGCTTGGGGAAACGCACCACGACGGTGTCGCCGCGGGCGAGGTTGAGGCGGCGGGCGAGGGTGTCGTTGATGATGACGGCGTCCTCCGCGGGAAACGCGACGCGGGCGGGCCGTGGGGCCAGTTCCCAGAACGCGGGGGTGACGCCGGCGAGTTGCACCGCGTGGGCGCGGGCCTGGGTGGTGGCGTGCACGGCGGTGCCGCGGGTGAGGATGGCGGGAACGGTGCGGACGCCGGGGCCGGCGGCGGCGGCGAAGTCGGCGGCGAGGGCCTCGCGGAAGAAACGGTCGCCGGAGGTGAGCACGTGGGTGGCGCGTCCGGTGCGTTGTTCGGCGAGCTGGCGGAGCGAGGCCTTGACGGAATCGCCGGCGAAGAGGGCGCCGAGGAGCACGGTGGCGCCGAGGATGGCGCCGGCCAGCACGCCGAGGTGGGCGTACCGGTGATGCACCAGGCTGCGGAGCAGATAGCGCGCGGGAGTCATCCCTCCAGCCTCCCGTCGACTAGCCGGTAGGTGCGGTGCAGGCGCCGGGCGAGGCCCGGGTGGTGGGTGACAACGACAAGGGCGACGCGCGCGGCCTCCTGGGTGCGGAGGAACAGATCGGCGATGCGTTCGCCGGTGGCGGAGTCGAGGGAGCCGGTGGGTTCGTCGGCCAGGATGATCTTGGGCTGGTTGATCAGGGCGCGGGCGATGGCGACGCGGAGCTGTTCGCCTCCGGAAAGTTGATACGGCCGGTGGCCGAGGCGGTCCTGCAGGCCGACCTGGGCGAGCAGGGCCTCGGCGCGGGCGCGGGTGGTGGCGGCGTCCTCCTCCCAGCCGCCGGCGAGGCGGGGGACGAGGACGTTTTCCAGCACGGTGCACTGGGGCAGGAGGTAGTGGAGCTGGAAGACGAAGCCGATCGTGCGGTTGCGGAAGCGGGCGGCGGCCGCGGGATCGAGCGAGGCGAGTTCGGCGCCGTCGATGCGGAGGGAGCCGGAGGTGGGCTGGTCAAGGGCGCCGAGGAGGTTGAGGAGCGTGGTCTTGCCGCTGCCGGAGGGGCCGACGATGGCGGCGGACTCGCCGGCCGCGACGCGCAGATCGAGATCGCGCAGCACGGGCACGGGGCCGGCAGGCGTGGCGTAGGATTTGGAGACGCGTGAGGCCTCAATCATGGGTGTGTTGGTGGATTCCTCATGCTCCAATGTTGAATCGGTGGTAAAGAGAGGAAGAACGGGCTTGTGGATCGTACGAACGCTGAACGCTGTCGCGATCCCGGGACGAAAGACGCGTCCAGGTTGAGACGGCATTTGGAGCGGTAGTGGTGTCGAAACCGTTGCCAACGTGCAGGCCGAGGAGGTCGGAGATCAGATGTCGGTCGTGCTCTTCATTCCAAATGAACACCTCCACACTCACACCGACCGCTGCCAGTGCGGAGTCTAGTGTGCTCCGAAATCGCTGCTCCCATTCCGCTCTTTCTGGAAAAGTGCGACTGGAGCCTGACCCTACATAACGCACGCGATGAATCTCGACCAGTGCCTTTGGTCCGTGAGGTCGTGCTGTCGCTTTGAGTAATTCGAAAAATTCGCGGTAACCTGCGCGACTTGGATCCAGGTGGGGATCGGTGAAGGCAATGTGTTTCGCGTGACGCAGTATGTTCCCAAGGCGATCCAAGTAGGCGCGAGTGGTTCGCGGAACACGCGGCCCGTCGGGATGGCAACTCGTTACGCACTGCTGCCACCAGCCTGCGCCGGTGTGTCTCTCGACGGAGGCAACCAACGGTTCACCTGCGTAAGCCGCCTTGCCGGTCGGACATGCTAGAATTCCAGCCATGGACTCCTGTTGGTATGTCGCCAGAGCTTCACGACACCACCCGGCGGCATCGATGGGGGCCTCCTCAATCGCACTGGGAAACGTCCGAAACCTCCCTCGCTTGATGCACTTCTTGATTAGTTCTTTGGCGGGAGCGGTCATCTCGCCGAATTTCGACAGCAGTTCGGTTTGCCAAGCGCTGCTGCGCAGGTCCCGCACGAGCAGGTATTCCAGGAGCGCCTCACGAATGCCCTGCATGTGGGCGTCGCATACGTTCGGATGCGCGTAGGTCTCGCGGTAGAACACGCTCGGGGTGATGGCAATTTCGTGGAGCATGGCGTCAGAACATCTCGTCGAGATCCTCCTCGAAAAACCCACCGGGCCAGGCCTTCACGAGTTCACCACGTTCGTTGAGCGGCATTTCACGAAAGATGGTGCGGCCTTCGTAGGGCTCGACAAAGACCACGGCGACATCAGCGGATCGAAGTTGCAGGGCCGAATCGTTTGCCTCGCCTCTGGCGGTTTGCCGGATGCGCTTCATCAGACGGAGGAGAAGGTGCTCCGAGTGGGTTTCGATGAGAAAGAGCCTGTCTTGGTCGGCCGCGACTGCGCGGGCGAACACATCCCCAAGGCTACATTGCACGGCGGGGTGAGTGTGCAACTCAGGTTGTTCGACGACGACGATGCCGGCTCGGGTGTCGAGTACGCCGACCACGATCGGGATCGACTGGGTGACGCCGGCGCCGATGTCGATGGGGCCGACTTCAGTTTCGCTCTTCAGGTCGATCAGCGCGAGCTGGGTGCGGCGGGGCTGCGAACGCAGATCGTCGAGCACCAACTTGAGGCGAGCTTCGACGTCGGCGTCTTCTGCCGACTGGGCAAGGGCCTGCAGGGAGTTGAGGGCGAATCCCCGGGCGGGGACTTCGAGGATGGCTCGGCCATCGAGCCGGTACCCCAGGTTGAGTTTATCGGTGTCGGCGATCGTCGCGCTCGTCTTGGTGAGCAGTTCGGGCGATTCCACGCCGGCGACGGATTGATGCAGGAGGTCCCAGGCAGCGGAACCGTCGGCCCAGCGGTCGGCGCTGGGCGAGCTCTGGGCGAGAAAGCCCCGCGCCGGAATCGTGCGCAGCGGACCGATGTAACGCAGGCGCTGGAGCTGGCGGAGAATCAGTTCTCCGGCGCCGACCATGATCGAGCTGATTGCCGAATGGGCCAGGGCAAGGCTCAGGCCTTCGGCTCGATCGGCCATGAGCACATCGACGCGATTGAAGGGCAGGGCTTTCCCCCAGGCTGGGATGACCTGGCGACCGAGCGGGATCCTCCACTCGGGCGTGTCAGTGGTGTGGGTGGAGAGTTCGGTGCGGAGTTCCTCCAACGATGACGGAAGGACACATTCTTCCGCATACTCCTCCGCAGCGGAGTCTTTGCCTCTGAAGATATCATGCTCGCGATCGAGCGCCGTGAGATGGGCCTCAAGATTGGGCTCGGCATGGATTGTGCCGACTGGGCGGCCATTGACGGCAACCGAGTAGGTGGTGATCCAGGGGCGGTTGGTGCTGGCGTCCCAGGAGACCTCAACCTCGATCGCAACCGTATCGACCGGTGTCGCCGTGATATCGGAGAGCACCGTGAGGTCCGACGGCAGATCGTGGGCTGGGTAAAGTGGCAAACTGTCGTCGTCCACCGTGGCGGTGACGCCGATGCGAACCTTGCGGCCGAGGTCGTGTTTGTGGACGAATTGCCGGAAGCCGCCGAGGTCGATGCAGGCGCCACTGACGAGCAGTCGGTCCGCATCCACATTCTGGCGTTCGAGCAGTTCGCGGAAGTACAGGAGGGCCTGGAGTAGTGTGCTTTTGCCAACACTGTTGGCGCCGAAGAGCAGCGTGATCGGGCGCAGGTTCACCTCCACCCGGTCGCGGATGCCCTTGAAACTTTCGATAGTCAGGCGGGTGAGCTGCATGCGGTTCCTTTCCGTCGGGGGTCGTCAGAGTTCGCCGCGAAAGGCGCGTTGCTGGAGAACGGAGAACAACGCGTCGCTCTCTTCGCGCGCCTGCTGGATTCGAACGATACTGGCCTGTGCTTTGCGGGCGGCCTCCGCGAATGTCTCTTGGATCGCGATAGGTGGAAGAGGTATGGGGATCTCCAGCATCTTGGATTTTCCGATGTTCTTCATCGATCCGCTTGTGCCCGTGGCGCGTTGAACGAGCTGCTGACGAAAGTACGATGAACGTGCCATGTGCAGCATGAACAGGGGTTCGAGCGTTTTGGGTTCAGTCCATACGAACCGCCAAAGCTTGTCGGGTAACATCTCACGACCCTCGGTTTTCCAGACGAAGGCCACCGCTCCCACCAGATCTGCGGTGTTGGCACGGCTGATCAGTAGGTCGCCTTCCCGGACCATGTGCTCGGGTTGCACCTCCTCGTCCTCCGCGAACGACTTGCTTTCGTCCAACCGGTATTCGCCGCTGGTTACCGCACTGACTTTAAGCACTCGAATCCGATCGGAGCGGTCGTTCTCTGTGGGCATGAGGTTTCGGCCACCTTCGAATGAAGCTACGCCATCGCTGAGGGGTTTGATCGGCCAGCCTTTGGGGTTGGTGGCGGGGTCGCCGAAGAGGTCGAGGAAGACGGAGCGGAGGAAGGTGTCGGTCAGGCGCAGTGCCTCCTGGCGCTTGCGGCGGATTCCGTCCGCCTTGTCCAGGATTGCGGCGATGCGCTGTTGTTCGTCGAGGGAAGGAGGGAGGGGGATCTCGAGGTTAGCCGCGCGACCAAAATCCAAATTGGAGATGTTGGTGGTCTGTCTGCCACAGTTCCGCAGCTGCTCTTGGGTACGTCCAAATGCGGCCCAATGATAGAAGTAACGTGGATCAACTTTTCCTCGGTCACATCGAAGGATTGAGATGAACCCTCCTGCGGTAGCTTCATAATCCAGGTGCGGCACCCAGCAAACTTTCCCAACGAGATTCCAGCTATTTGCGCTCGATACGAGGAGATCGCCCTCTTCAAGAACCTGTTCATCGCGTTTCACAAATGTTCGAGGAATGGCGATCAAATCTGACTCATCCAATTCAGACTGGATGTTTTTTGTGCGCATACACACGACTGCATCTTCGTCTTTGGGGTCACATAGGTCAGTAGGCTTAAATGTGATACCCCGTATGAATCTCGATACGTCGCCAAGTTTCTTGTGAACCAATTTCATCGAAGCATCTCCCCTAAAGCATCGATGTCCGCGAGAATGTCCTGCTCTAGCGTCCGCATGCGCCGCAGAATCTCTTTCGGCGGGTCGTAGGTGACCTCCGCGTGTTTCGTGACCTGGTAGCGATTGAGCGAGAGGTCGTAGTTGTTGGTGCGGATCTCGGCGACCGGGACGAAGAAGTGCTGGCCGGTGCGCTCCCCTGGTAGTTTCGGACTACGCGCGCGCCATTGTCTTACCAGATCGGGGAGGTTGTTGCGGGCGTGGTCCTCGGCCGAGAGCGCCGCCTGCGGCGCGGCGCCGAGTTTGTCGTCGGGCAACAGTTTGGTGCGTTTGTCGTCGAGCGAGTACCCGTCGGCCTCGACGTCGTAGAACCAGACCTGGTCGGTCCGACCTGCTTTGGTGAAAACAAGAATGCCAGTGGAGACTCCCGCATAGGGTTTGAAGACGCCGGCAGGGAGCGAGATGACGGCTTCGAGTTGGTGGTCGTCCACGAGCATCTTGCGGACGCCCACATGGGCCTGACTGGAGCCGAAGAGCACACCGTCGGGCACAATTACCGCGGCGCGGCCACCGTTCTTCAGCATCCGCAAGATGAGGACGAGGAAGAGGAGTTCGGTCTTCCGGGTCTTGACGTGGCTTTTGAGAGTGGGGTCGGTACTTTCGTGGTCGATCGTGCCCTTGAACGGAGGATTGGCGAGGGCGATAGTGTAGTGATCGGCCGCGAGATGCGGGAATCGCTCCGAGAAGCTGGAGACCAGCGTATCCTGATTGTGGAGGGTGTCGGATTCGACGCCGTGGAGGAGGAGATTCATGGCGGCGATGCGGAGCATGGTGAC
>CAZDGC010000019.1:70727-71233 GCA_964504885.1 uncultured Opitutus sp. | reverse complement strand
GATCATCGTCGGATTACGCGAGAGGAACCCGGCTCCTGCCGGGGTCCGCGGTCGGGTGGCGGGGGAGCGGAGGCAACGCCAAGGTTCCCCGGCTGTATCCCCAGGCGAAAAAGTGGCGTTCGAGGCGCGAATCAGACCAGTTTGGTCTCCAAGGATGGCCCCAAGAACGGGCTGCGGCATGACGCCCCGTGGGAGCGGAAGGCGGGTGACACGCTGGTCTCACGACCGCGGCAGGCAATGCCTCGCCATCCGCCTGGTCAAGGGGGAAGCCGTTGGTTGGCGCAATCCGGCGCGTCGGCTGGAAGCAGGTCTGGTCCGGGGTGGGCAAAAGTCCCTTCGCTCTCGTTGGCGGGAACGGAAGCCTTCACACAGACTCCGACAGACGGTCGCCGGCGGCGATGCGTCGGCGTCCACGGCAGGGTGTGGGCCGCTCAGAACTGCAGGCCGACGCTGGCGATGAGCGTGCGCGGCTCGCCGTACTGGAACGTGCCGTGGAGATAGTGCTG
>CAZDGC010000019.1:55209-70717 GCA_964504885.1 uncultured Opitutus sp. | reverse complement strand
CGTTGAGGCGGAAGTTGATGGGGATGCGGCCGAGCTTGGTGGCGTAGCCGACCATCGCGTCGAACAGGATGACGCGTTCGCCGATGATCGGGATGGTCCAACTCGGGTGCATGTAGGTCTCGCCCATCACATTGATTCCGCCACCGACGTGAAAGCCGTCGAGGAGGCCGTCGGTAAACGTGTATTTGTTCCAGAAGTTGACCGTGTAGCGGGGGACGGACTCGAGGTGCGAGCCGACCTCGCGGCGTTCGGCGGGATTGGAGAGTTCGTTCTTCTCGAAGAAGTAGCTGGCGCTGAGGAGGGCCTGGTAGTTGCGCCGGGGGGTCCAGACCCACTCGGTTTCCAGGCCGCGGGCGCGGGTGCGGCCGGCGGCGACGCGGACGGTGGCGCCGGGCAGTTGGTAGAGAACCTGGTTGGCGATATCGAGGTCGAGCTTGGAGGACTCTTCGTTGCTGAAGTAGGTGAGCGTGCCGAGGAGGGCGCCGTCGCGCAGATCGAGCTTGGCGCCGCCCTCCCAGCCGCGGCCGAGGAGGTCGGCGGCGAGGAAACGGACCGGCACCACGGCGGGCGGGCGGTAGCTGGGCGAGGTCGGATCACCCTGGGTGGCGCGGATGGCCTCGAGGTCGGCGGTCTGCTGGCGCTGCGGAACGAAGGTGCGGCTGATGCTGCCGTAGAGACTCAACTGCGGGGTGACGCGATAGAGCGCGCCGAATTGAGGGACGACCTTGCTGGTCTTGAAATTCTCGTCGCGGCCGTCGCGATTGTCGTCGGTCGGCCGGTGGTTGGTGATCCAGCGCCCGCCGACGAGGGTGCGAAGGCGATCGCGGAGGAAGGAGGACTGCAGGACGCCGAAGGTGGCGTTGGAATGGCTGCCGCCTTTGCGGACGACGCCGGGCTCGGTGTAGCCGGCGCCGTACTGATCGCGCAGGAGTTGGAGCAGGCTGGGAAACGCCGGGTCGCCGGGAGTGTAGACGTAGGCGCGGGAGGTGCCGACGGTGATGGGGCTGATGACTTCCTTGCCGCCATCGTGCTGGAAGCCGGCGAGCAGATCGTGCCGGCCGGCCTGGCGCAGGTCGAATTTGTAGGCGGCCTCGAATTTGGCGGAGAAGGTGAGCCCGCCGGGCTTGAAGTCGGAAATGGTGCTGCGGAGCCGCTGGCCGGCGATGGGGCGGAGCCCGTTGAACTCGCGCCGCATGCGGTGGCTGTCGACCTGCTGGAAGACGCCGTGGAGGGCGAGGAAGGGCGAAACGACCCACTCGGCCTCGAAGCCGGCAGTCTGATTCTGGTAGTTGTCGCGACCCTCGGGGCCGTTGTAGTTGAAGGCGTCGGAGGGGAAGAAGTCGCGCGAGTAGACGCCGGGATAGGGTGGCACGTTGGGGCCGAGGGTGCGGGCGATGTAGGCGTCGACGCCCTCGGCGACGGTGCGGCCGGTGGTGAGGGGAACGCCGGCGGGAGTGCGGACCGCGCCGTTCTCGAGCTGCGGATAACTGGCGGGGCGCGGAAGCCCGAGGCGATCGAAGAGTTGGATCGCTTCGCGGTCGCGCTGCTGGAAGAGCGGATGGCTGACGACGGTATGTGGCCGACGGCCGGCCTCGCGGTCGAGCAGGCTGTAGCGGGCGGTGAAGGTGAGCTGGGGCCACGGACGCCAGGAGAGGCCGCCGCTGTAGAACTGCTCCCGGGTGAACATGTGATCGATCGAGCTCTTCTCGTCGGTGTGTCCGTAAACGAAGCTGTAGGCGAGGGTGTCGGCCAGGAGCGGGGCGGAGGAGCGCAGCACGGCGCGCCGGTGATCAAACGAGCCGAAGCTGAGGTCGACGGAGTGGCGCGGCTCGAAGGACGGCTTGAACTTGATGAGGTTGACGGTGCCGCCGGGGTTGGAGATGCCGGAGAAGACGGCGTTGGGGCCTTTGACGACCTCGATGCGGTCGACGTCGTAAAGGGCGAGGCCGTTGCCGGCGGGAAGGCCGTTGACGAACTGGGGACCGGTGTAGCCGCGGATGAGGATCATCGACTCATCCTTGACGTGGAGGGCGACGGAGCTCGCGCTGCGCAGGACGTCGACGAGCTGGTTGCCGGCCTGGTCGGTGACGAGTTCCTGGGCGACGATGCTGATGTTGAGGGGGGTGTCGCGGATGAGCCCGGCGGTGCCGGTGCCGGTAACGGCGGAGCCGACGCGGTAACCGTAGTCCTGGGCGCTCTTCACTTCGAACGGGCTGAGGACCACGGGCTTCCTGGCGGGCTCCGGTGCCGCAGCGCGCGATCCGACGGCGAGCAGGAACAGGAGGACGACCCCGGCGGCGCGCGGGACAAAGGAGCGGGAGGCGAGAACGGAGCGATCGGGCATGGGAAGCGAACGGGAAGCGATGGGGACGGTGGCGGTGCGAAAAGGGTGCAGTAGCGAGGGTGCGTTGCGGGGGTTGTCAAATGCCCCCGGTGTCTGGTGGAAGGCGGCTGCGACGGAGCGCCGCCCTCCAGGGACGGGAGAACGGGAGAGAACCGGGACCGAACGCCGGCGCGAAAGGCGCGGCTCGCCCCGTTTGCCACCGGGTCGCAAGGTAATCTCAGCGCCGGCGGCGGCGGAGGTAGGCGAGGGTGGCGGCGCCGAGGCCGAGCAGAGCGTAAGTGGAGGGCTCGGGAATGGCGGCGACGTGGAGCGAGACGGCGTTGGTCTGGTAATTGATCGCGAAGACGTAGGGGGTGCCCTCGTAGTTCGAGGTGAAGGTGGCGCCGGTGCCCGGCAGCCCGGCGAACGTGCCCGTGATGCCGCTGCCGCCGGAGCCAATGCGAATCAGATCGTAGCTCGGGGCGGTGGGCGGGCTGAGCAGAGTGAGGCTGAGGGTGAGCAGCCCGCTGCCGAGATCGATCGTGTCGGTGGGGAACTGGAACAGCAGCAGATCGGCGGCGCCGCCGTCGATTTCCGCGGCGAAAATCGAGGGCTCGGTGACGAAGAGGTTGCCGCCGGTGACCGTGAGCGTGCCGACGCTGTTGCCGGGAGCGAGCGTGCCGCCGGCGAGGGTGAAGCTGCCGCTGATGGTGCCGGCGCCGCGAAGCGCCGAGCCGGGCTGGTTGATCAGGCGGTTGTTGGTGAGGAGTGTGCCGCTTTGGACGTCGATCGTTCCGAAGTTGGCGATGTCTTCGCCGACCGGGCTGCGCAGGTTGATCGAGGCGGAACCGGTGACGCGAACCAGACTCCCCTCCTGATTGGTGAAGGAGTAGCCTGCGCTGCTGCTGCCGAGGGCAAGCGTGCCGGCGGAGGCGGTGATGGTGCCGAGGTTGGTGAACGCGGTGGCGTGGGCCTCGCCGGAGCTGGTCGAAGTGTGGTGAATCAGGCCGGAGTTGGTGAGGGTCGAGCCGGCGGCGCCATCGGAGTAAATTCGCACCTGGCCGGTGACGGCGGAGTCGCTGTCGATGGTGAGCGAGGTGTTGACGCCGCTGAGCGACAGGAACGAAGAGCCGGCCTGGGAGAGGTTGGCGCCGAAAAGGAGGTTGGTGCCGTTGAAGTAGCTGTAACTGCCTCCGGACATGGCGAAGAGGCCGGCAAAGGAGACGTCGGCCAGGGTGCCGCCGCTGGTGGTGAAGGTGAGGGAGCCGCTGGCGAGGGTGCCGCCCGTGAGGGTGCCGCCGAAGAGTTCAAAGGCACCGCCGGTGGGGGCGGAAAGCGTGCGGCCCTGGTTGTCGAGGGTTCCGGTGAGGAGGGCACGGCCGCCGGACGAGAGGTTGACCTGGCCGAGACGGTCGGACGAGTTGCTGCCGCGGAAGCGGAGCTGGCCGGAGTTGGCGGCGGCGAGGGTGCCGGTGTTCTGGAGTGCGCCGTCGAGGTAGACGATGACACCGCTGCCGGAGGAGGTGATAGTGCCGGTGTTGGTGGTGGCGTAGCCGGCGGAGGTGGAGCCGATCTGGAGGTTGCCGGCGGTGGCGGTGAGGTTGCCGCTGTTGGTGAGGTTGCGGGCGGAAAGCAGGCCGGAGTTGGAAACCGTGTGGGTGAGGGAACCCTGGTTGTTCAGCGTCGTGCCGTTGCTGCCGTCGGAATAGATCCGCAGGTCGCCCGCGCCGGTGGTGGTGGCGTCCAGGGTGAGGGTGGCGTTGGCGCCGGAGAGATAGAGGAAGGAACTGCCCCCGAAGGAGAGGTTGCCGCCGGCCACGGTGGTGGAGTTGTTGAGGTAGGCGTAGGCGCTGCCGGGGAACGTGACGTTGCCGGTCAGGGAGGTGTTGTCGAGATAGCCGCCGCTGGTGGTGAAGCTCAGGGCGCCACTGGCGACCGTGCCGCCGGAGACCCGGCCGCCGAACAGCTCCAGAGGTCCGCCGCTGGGCGTTGTCAGCGTGGCCGCGGAGTTGTCCAGGGTGCCGTCGAGGAGGACGCGGCCGCCTCCGGAGAGGACGATGTTGCCGAGATTGGCGGTGGTGTTGGTGCCGCGGAAGCGGAGCTGGCCGGAGTTGGCGGCGGCGAGGGTGCCGTTGTTGTCGACGGTGCCGTCGAGGTAGAGGATGGAGCCGCTGCCGGTGGCGGTCATCGTGCCGGTATTGGTGACGGTGTAGCCCGAGGAGGTGGTGCCGACCTGGAGGGAGTTCGAGGAGACGGCAATGTTGCCGCTATTGGTTAAATTGCGGGCGTAGAGCAGTCCGGAGGTGGCGGCGGTATGGGTGAGTGTGCCTTGGTTGAGCAGGGTGGTGCCGGCGCTGCCGTCGGAGTACATGCGCAGATCACCGGAGGCGGTGGTGGCGTCGTCGAGGGTGAGGGTGGCGTTGGTGCCGGAGAGGTAGAAGTAGCTGCTGTTTCCGAACGTGAGGTTGGCGGCGGTGAACGACGAGGTGTTGTTGATGTAGGCGTAGGCACTGGCGGGGACGATGACGTCGCCGCTGAGGATTGTGTCCTTGAGGTAGCCACCGCTGGTGGTGAAGGAGAGGGCGCCGCTGCCGATGATGCCCCCGAAGACGGTGCCGCCGAACAACTCGAACGGCCCGCCGGTGGGTGGGGTGAGCGCGGCGGCGTCGATGTCGAGGGTGCCGCTGAGCAGGGCGCGGCCGCCGCCGGAGAGGACGATGTTGCCGAGGTTGGCGGTGGTGTTGGTGCCGCGGAAGCGGAGCTGGCCGGAGCTGGTGGCGGTGAGGGTGCCGTTGTTGTCGACGGTGCCGTCGAGGTAGAGAATCGTACCGCTGCCGGTGGCGGTCATCGTGCCGGCGGCGGAGTTGGTGGTGGTGTAGCCGGCGGAAGTGCTGCCGACCTGGAGGGAGTTGGAAGAAACGGTGATGCTGCCGCTGTTGGTCAGGTTGGCGGCGTAGAGGGTGCCCGAGGTGGTGGCGGTGTGGGTGAGCGTGCCCTGGTTGTGCAGAGTCGTGCCGGCGCTGCTGTCGGAGTACATGCGCAAATCGCCGGACGCGGTGGTGGTCGGGTCGAGGGTGAGGGTGGCGTTGGTGCCGGAGAGATAGAAGTAGGAACTGGTGCCGAAGGTGACGTTGCCCCCGGAAAACGCGGTGGAGTTGTTGATGTACGCGAAAGCGGAAGCGGGGACGCTGACGTTGCCGGTGAGAATGGTGTTATCGAGGGTGCCGCCGCTGGTCGTGAAGGTGAGGGCGCCGCCGGCGATCGTGCCTTGGGAGACCCGGCCGCCGAAGAGTTCGAAGGGACCGCCGCTGGGGGAGGTGAGGGTCGCGGCGGTGTTGTCGAGGGTGCCGGCGAGCAGGGCGCGACCGCCGCCGGAGAGGACGATGTTGCCGAGGTTGGCGGTGGTGTTGGTGCCGCGGAAGCGGAGCTGGCCGGAGCTGGTGGCGGTGAGGGTGCCGTTGTTGTCGACGGTGCCGTCGAGGTAGAGAATCGTACCGCTGCCGGTGGCGGTCATCGTGCCGGCGGCTGAGTTGGTGGTGGTGTAGCCGGCGGCGACGGTGCCTACCTGGAGGGAGTTGGAGGAAACGGTGATGCTGCCGCTGTTGGTCAGGTTGCGGGCGTAGAGCTGTCCTGAGGTGGCGGCGGTGTGGGTGAGCGTGCCCTGGTTGTGCAGGGTCGTGCCGGCGCTGCTGTCGGAGTACATGCGCAAATCGCCGGACGCGGTGGTGGTCGGGTCGAGCGTAAGCGAGCTATTGGTTCCCGCGATGTACAGCGTGGCACTGGTACCGAAGGTGATGGTCTTGCCGCTCAGAGTTCCGGATTGTTGCCACTGCAGTTGCGAGCTATTGCCAAGAGTGGCAGTGGGCCCGGTAAAGGTGGTGCCGCCGGTGAAGGTTGCCGTCGTGGAGGCGTTCACGATGACCGAGTCGTTAAGTGTTTGTCCGTTATAGGTACCGGAAAGCACAATCTGCCCGATGACGGTCGGCGCCATCAAGGTCGCGGCCAGAGCGGCCAGTCGCACGGTCATTAGAAATAGGCGCAATGACATGAGAAACCCTTCAATGTGAGGACACTCTGTCATGGTGCAATCGAGCCACCATTTCGAGCGCAAATGCAGGCGATTCGCGACTATGGTCCGGTTTTCTTCGGGTCCGGCGGGGTCGGCGGCGGGCCCTGCCGCCGAGTGGAGTGGAACCCGGGCCGAGTCAGACGGGGCGGGCGGGGAGGGCGGTGACGCGACGAGCCGGTCGCGATCAGCCCTGTGGTCCGCGCGGCAGGTGCCCGGTGGCGACTACTTCCGCGAGCATGGCCTCGGCATAGCGCCAGAGCTCGCGGGAGCCGTCCGCGATGTGGCGATTGCGGGCGACGACGCGGTCGTGCGTCACGCCGTGCCGCCGCCAGGCCGCGCCTTCGGTCCGGCAGTTGAGCAGCATCGGTTGAAAACGGTCCACCGCGGCCGCGAACCGGGCTTCGGGGGTGGTGCGGGCTTCAAACTCGTCCCACAGCCCGCGGAAATCGTGCGCCTGTTCGGGAGGGAGCAACCCGAAGATGCGATCGGCGGCGCGGGCTTCGCGCTCGTGCTGGTCGACCATCCGCGCGGTATCATACGCGAACGTATCCCCCGCGTCGATTTCGACGAGGTCGTGCAGGATCAGCATCTTCAACACGCGCAGGACGTCGAGGCCGGGCGCATTGGCGTGCTCCGCGAGGACGAGGACACACAGGCACAGGTGCCACGAGTGTTCGGCGTCGTTTTCGGCGCGGCGGCTGCCGAGATTGACGGTCTGGCGGAAGACTTCCTTGAGCCGGTCGCACTCGACGATGAACTCGATTTGCCGGGCGAGCCGGGAGGCGGGGGAGTCGATGGGCGTGTCCACGGGCCTACCAAACGGGGCGGCGGCGGCGGGGCAAGCTCACGCCGGCGTCGCTGCGCGTCCGCGACGCCGCAGTCGCAGCGGCGACGGCGGGCGGGGTGCAGTCGCCCGCCCGGGGCGCCTACTTCCCGACCGCGGCGCCCGCGGAGTGAGCGTGGGCCTGGGCCTCGCGAGCCTCGCGTTCGTACTCCTCGACCGGCTTGGGGGTGAGATGCTTGGCGAAGCGCTCGAGGTAGAGGTAGAACACCGGCGTGATGTAGAGCGTCAGGGCCTGGGAAACCACGAGTCCGCCCACGACCGCGAGGCCGAGGGTGCGTCGCGAATCGGCGCCCGCGCCCCAGCCAAGCGCAATCGGCATGGTGCCCGCCAGGGCGGCGAAGGTGGTCATCATGATCGGCCGGAATCGGACGATGCAGGCTTCCACGATGGCGGCCTCGGGCGTCTGGCGGTGCTGCCGCTGCGCGGCGAGTGCGAAGTCGATCATCATGATCGCGTTCTTCTTCACGATCCCGATGAGCATGATGAGCCCGACGTAACCGTAGATGTTGAGCTCCTGCCGGAAGACCAGGAGCGTGAGCAGCGCTCCAAAGGTGGCCGCGGGCAAGCCGGAGAGGATCGTCACGGGGTGCACGAAGTCCTCGTACAGGATGCCGAGCACCAGGTAGATCACGAGGACGGCGATGAGCAGGAGCCAGCCGAGACCCTGCAGCGAGCTGGTGAATGCGGCCGCGGTGCCCTGGAAGGTGCCGCTGACGGTCGCCGGCAGCACCTCGGCGGCGATGCGCTCGATCTCGGTGGTGGCCTCGCTCAGCGCCGTGCCGGCGGCGAGGTTGAAGGTGAGGGTGACCGCGGGCACCTGGCCCATGTGTGCGACCGTCAGCGGCCCCACGGTCGGGCGAATCTTCGAGACCGCCTCCAGTGGGATGAGCCGGCCCTCGCGATTGCGGAGGTAGAGCAGCGAGAGGGCGGCGGGGTCGCGCTGGAATTTGGGATCGAGTTCCAGGATGACGGCGTACTGGTTGGTCGAGGTGTAGATGGTGGATACCTGTCGCGAACCGAACGCGCTATAGAGGGTGTCCTCGACCAGTTGGGCGTTCAGACCCAGCGACGACGCCTTGTCGCGATCGATTTCCACGATCAACTGCGGGCTGGTGATCTGCAGATCGGAGTTCACGTCGATCAGGCCGGGAATCTCGCGCACCCGCTCCAGCATCAGCGGCGTGATGCGGTAGAGCTCATCGAGGTCGGTGCCGTAAAGCGTGTACTGGTAGACGGAGGTGGAGCCGCGGCCGCCGATGCGGATCGCCGGCGGAACCTGCGGGAACACCTTCACGCCGGGAATGCCGGCCGTTTGCTGGCGCAACTGCTGCGCCACCACACTCGCGTGCGGCCGCGCCTTGCGATCGACCAGGCCAATGTACATGCGCCCGGTGTTGCTCGAGCCGCCGCCACTGCGGCCCCAGGAGCCGATCGACGATGAGACGCTGGTGACGTACGGATTCTGCTTCACCGCCGCCATCACCGCCTGCTGGTGCCGCGTCATGGCTTCAAACGAGACATCCTGGGCCCCCTCCAGCGACACCATGATCCGTCCGGTGTCCTCGGTGGGGATGAACCCCTTCGGCACGATCACGAGGAGCCAGAGGGTGAGCCCGAGCGTGGCGAAGGAAACGAGCAGCACCGTGCCGCGGAAGCGGAGGGAGGCGCGCAGCGTCGTCTCGTAGAAGCGGAGCGCGCCGTTGAAGACCCGTTCGATCGCCAGGTAGAAGCGCCCATGGACCTTGCCGTGCTGGATCGGCTTCAGGAAGCGGCTGCAGAGCATCGGCGTCAGCGTCAGCGAAACCCAGCCTGACACAAGGATGGCGGCGCCAATCGTGACCGCGAATTCGTGCAACAGCCGGCCGAGGATGCCGCCCATGAAAAGCACCGGGATGAACACCGCCACCAGCGAGATGGTGATCGAGAGGATGGTGAACCCGATCTCCTTCGAGCCTTTCAGCGCCGCCGCCATCGGCGTCTCGCCGAGCTCGATGTGGCGCACGATGTTTTCCAGCATCACGATCGCGTCGTCGACCACGAAGCCGACCGACAGCGTGAGGGCGAGCAGCGAGATGTTGTTGATGCTGAAATTGCAGAAATACATCACCGCGAACGTGCCGAGGATGGCGATCGGCATGGCGAAACTCGGGATGACGGTCGCGGACAGGGTGCGCAGGAAGAGGAAGATCACCAGCACCACGAGGATGATGGCGAGCACGAGGGTGAACTTCACGTCGTGCACCGACTCGCGGATGGCGAGCGAGCGATCGAGATAAAGGTCGAGCCGGACCGAGGCCGGCAGTTGCGCCTGGAATGCGGGCAGCAGCGCCTTGATGCCGTCGACCACGTCGATCGTATTGGTGCCGGGCTGCCGCTGAATCGAGAGAATGACCGAGCGGTTCGTTTTCGTGCCGAGGGCGAATTCGGGCACCTCCCGGCCGTCGATGAACCGCTGATCGAACCAGCTCGCGGCCTTCTCGTTCTCCACACTGTCGACCACGGTCGCGACGTCCGCCAGCCGCACCGCGGCCCCGTTGCGGTAGCTGACGATCACCTTGCGAAAGCCCTCCGCGCTCCGCAACTGGCCCGTCGCCATCAGCGTGGTCGACTTGTGGGCGCCATCCAGCACGCCGGCGGGAAGGTTGACGTTGTTGTTGTCCAGCGCCGCCCGCACCTCGTCGATGCCGATCCCGCGGGCCGCCAGCGCGCGGGGGTCGAGCCGCACGCGCACGGCGTATTTCTGGGCGCCGAAGACGTTGACCTGCGACACGCCGTCCACGGTGGAGATGCGCTGCGCCAGCATCGTTTCGGCGTATTCGTTTACTTCCGACAGCGTGAGGGTGTCGGAGGTGAGCGCCAGCAGCATGATCGAGTCGTCCGCCGGGTTGTTTTTGCGGAGCGTCGGCGGCGTGGGCATGTCGCGCGGCAGGCGGCGCTGGACCGCGGCGATCGCGGACTGCACGTCCTGCGCGGCCGCGTCGAGGTCGCGGTCGAGCCTGAACTGCAGCGTGATTTGCGTGCTGCCGAGGGAGCTGATCGACGTCATCGAGTCGATGCCCGCGATGCTGGAAAACTGCTGCTCGAGCGGGGTGGCCACCGAGGCGGCCATGGTCTCCGGGCTGGCGCCGGGCAGGCTCGCCGAGACCGAGATGGTCGGGAAGTCGACGTTGGGCAGGTCGCTCACCGGGAGTTTCCGATACGCCATCCAGCCGAACAGGGTGATGGCGGCGGTGATGAGGGTCGTCATCACCGGACGACGGATGAAGGGCTCCGGCAGGTTCATGACGATTTCCTCTCCGGCTGCTTCTTCCCTTTTCCCGTCGCGCCACCGCCCGCGCTTTGGGCCGCGCGGGTCTCGCGGCCCTCGCCGGCCGATTTGATTTCCACCGGGCGGCCCGGGATGACGCGCAACTGCCCTTCGGTCACAACGACGTCGCCGGGGGCGAGTCCCTGCGCGATGACGGCGTCGGGCCCGTGACTGCGTTCGACGACGACGGGGCGGAGCTCGGCCGTCAGGTCGGGCTTGACCAGGTAGACGTACTGGCCGCGCTGCGAGGTCTGCAGGGCGCTGCCCGGGACGGCGATCACCTCGGGGGAGGCGAGCGTGAGGGTGACGGTGGCGAACTGTCCCGGCCAGAGGCGGTGGCTCGTGTTGGGGAAGGAGCCCTTGAGCCGGAGCGTGCCGGTGGAGGAGTCGACGGTGTTGTCCAGAAAGGTGAGCTCGCCGTGCTCGGGCTTTTCGTCGAGGCCGGGAGGCACGACGGCAATTTTCAGGGGGCCGCCGCCGGCGCGCAGCCGCGAGAGGGCGGCGAGATGCTGCTGGGGCACGCCGAAGGCCACGTTGATCGGGCTGAGCTGGTTGATGGTCAGCAGCGGGGTGCCGCTGTCGTTGGCGCGCACGATGTCGCCCTCGTGGACGTTGATGTTGCCGGTCCGGCCGGCGAGGGGGGCGCGGATCGAGCAGTACTCGAGTTGCAGGCGGGCGTTGGCGACGCGCGACTCGCCGGCGAGCACCTCCGCGTCGAGCGCGCGGGCCGTGTCGGTGATCTTCTCAAACTGCTCCCTGGACACCATCTGGTCGGCCGTCAGCGTGCGGTAACGCGCCACCTGCGCGCGGGCGGTCTCAAGCTGGACACGCGACTTCTGGAGGTCGGCCTCGGCGGACTGGAGGGCGTTGCGAAAGGGGCGCGAGTCAATCTCGAGCAGCAGGTCGCCCACCTGCACGTCCTGGCCCTCCTGAATCACTCGCCGGAGCAACGTCCCGGTGACCTGCGAACGGATCGCGGTGGTGCGGATCGGTTCCACGGCGCCGATGGCCTCGATCACAAGGGGGACGACCTTGCGCTCGGCTTTGCCAACCAGGACCGGGGCCGCCCCGCCACCCTTGCCCCCTTTCCCGGACTTGGCGCCACTCCCGCCCGCGGAGGGCTCGCCGCAACCGGCAATCAGCAGGCCGATCAGGACGGCGGTCAGAGCGGTGGATTGGCGTCTGAAGGCGAATGGAATCATCATGGATATGAGGAAAGCTGTCCCAGTGGCGTCATCCTGTCTCCCGGCGAGATCCGGAGGAGTCAGTCGAGGGCAGAGGGTCAAGTTGGTCCCGCGCGGAGACGGTTGTCAAAGGCGGGCCGCAGCAGGACGCAGGAATTCGCCGGCGGATGCGCGGCGGATCCATGCCCGCCCCTCTTTCCGGCCCGGCGGCGGCGAGGCGTCACGCGTCCGGCCGGAGCTGATACAGGGGCGGGAGACGGCGCAACGGGGGCACCGCCCGGGCCACGAGGGCCGCAACCGCCACCGTGCCCAGTCCGCCCCAGACCACCGCCGCCACGGGTCCGATGGACGCGGACATCAGGCCCGCCCGCAGCGCTCCGATCTCGTTGGAGGAGCCGATGAAGATCTGGTTTACCGCCGTCACCCGGCCGCGCAGTTCGTCGGGCGTGAGCAACTGCACGAGCGACTGGCGCACGACGACGCTGATGTTGTCGAAGGCCCCGGTCAGGATCAGGGCGAGCAGCGAGAGCCAGAACGAACGGGAGAGGCCGAACGCGATCGTGGCGGCCCCAAACGCCACCACCGACCAGAGCAGGGCGCGACCGGGACGGGCGAGGGGCGGGTGGTGGGCGAGCCACAGCGCCATGGCCAGCGCGCCGAGCGACGGGGCGGCGCGCAGCCAGCCAAAGCCCACCGGGCCGACCTGCAGGATCTGGTCGGCGAAGATCGGCAGCAACGCGGTGGCTCCGCCGAGCAGCACCGCAAAAAGATCAAGGCTGCTCGCCCCGAGGATCACCTTGCGGCGCCAGATGAATTCCGCCCCGGCCAGCAAGTCGCGCCACGAGCGCCGTAGGGCCGCCGGCGCCGGGGGCTGGAAATAGGTCACGCGGGCGAGCGCGACGAGGAAGACTGCCTCGAGCCCCGCGCCCAGCAGGTACACCGACGTGGTGCCGGTGTACGCGATCAGGAACCCGCCCAGCGCCGGGCCGGCCACCGTGGCGATTTCAAAGCTGCTGGTGTTCCAGGTGATCGCGTTGCTCAGCGCCGGCGTCGGCACCAGCAGCGGCGTGATGCTCGCCCGCGCCGGCCAAATCACGATCCGCGCACAGGCGTTCGCCAGCAGCAGCCCGAAGACGAGCGGCAGGGCCGGCTGGTCAAACTGCAACGACTGCGGATCGGCGGTCCGTTCAAACAACAGCGCCGTGCCGCGCAGTGCCTCGTTGGCCCAGCGCAACGGGGCCAGATCGGGTATCGCCCGGTGCCAGAATGCCAGCGCCGCCAGGGCGACAGTGATGACCGCAATCACCGCCGTACCCAGGGCGATCAGTCGGCGGCGGTCGTGACGGTCGGCCAGCGCGCCTGCCGGGAGCGAAAGGGCGAGCAGCGGCAGCACGTTGACCAGGCCCACCAGGCCCAGCGCCGTCGCCGAACGGGTCCACTCGTAAACCTGCCAGATCGCCGCGGCCGTCACCGCCTGCCTTCCCAGCAACGCAAACGAACTCCCCAGCAGGTAGTCGCGGTAATGCGGCACGCGCAGCGCCGCATAGGGATCGTGGGCGGCGGGTGCGGGCGGCGTTGACGACATGGTGGCCGGACAGCGAGGCAAATGCCGCCACGGGAGGCGAGCTGGCAGTACGGGCCCACCGTGGGCGGGCCGGAGGCGCACACGCGTGGGCGGGGAGGAGGGACTCTTCCGCCCTTTCCCGCTGGCGGTGCGCCGGCGGCGGTTCGCAGCGGGTGGCCCCCCCGGTGGCGACCGGACCGCCAGCCGGGACCTCGCTCCCGGCCGTTTCCGGGCAACTGCTTTTGCTTTGAATCGCGCCGCGGCCGGCCATGACCATCGCGAATGTCGTCCCCGCTCCGTCTGGTCTTCCTCGGCTCCGATCCGATTGCGCTCCCCCTGCTGAACTGGCTGACCGGCGAGGGTCGGGCGGTCGCCACAGTCGTTGCGGTGTTCACCCAGCCGGATCGCGCCAGCGGCCGCGGTCAGCAGATTCAGCCCAACGCCATCAAGACCTGGGGACTGGCTCACCAACTGCCAGTCCTTCAGCCCGAAAAACTGACCCCGGAGGTGCGAACCGAGCTGGCCGGCTTCGCCCCCGACCTTGGACTGGTCATGGCCTACGGGCACATCCTGCGCGACGACTTCATCGCCACGCCGCGGTTTGGAATGCTCAACCTGCACACCTCCCTGCTGCCGCGTTATCGCGGCGCTTCCCCGATTCAGACGGCGGTGGCGTGCGGGGAGCGGGAGACAGGTGTCACTCTGATGCGCATCGTGCGCCGCCTCGACGCCGGGCCGGTTGCCGACGTCGAACGCGCGAAAGTCGGCCCGCTCGACACCGCGGCGGACGTCGACGCCCGGCTGGGGGCGGCGTGCGTGCCCCTGGTGGCGCGCGCCCTGCCGCGCCTTGCGGCCGGCGCGCTGGATTTCGCGCCGCAGGACGAAACGGCCGCCACTTACTGCCGGAAGCTGACCAAGGAGGACGGAGCGCTCGATTTCGCCGCTCCGGCCGCCGTCCTGGCGGCGCGGGTGAACGGACTCTTCCCCTGGCCGGGGTGCGCCGCCGAGTGTCTCGGTCAGCCGATCAAGTTCGGCCTGGCGGAGGCGCTTCCGCCGCTGGCCGACGCGGAGAGGGCGAGTGGGGTGCAACCGGGCGAGGTGGTCGGCGCGGATGCCCTGGGCCTGCGGCTTGCGACCGGGCACGGCCTCCTGCGCGTCCGGCGCCTGCAGCGGCCGGGGGGCCGGATGCTGCCGGCGGCGGAATTTCTCCGCGGGTGCCCGCTGGCGCCGGGCGCGAGGTTCGCCTCGCGCCCGATGCCTCCGCTGCTGGTCGCGCGTTAGGCCGGGCGGTTTCGCGTGGACCGGGTCGGGGGAGCGGCCCACGGTGGCGGCATGTTCATCGTCGACGCCCATCTGGACCTGAGCATGAACGCGCTGGAGTGGAACCGCGACCTCACGCGGCCGATCGGCGAGATTCGCGCGCGCGAGGCGGGCCGCACCGATCTGCGCGACCGCGGCAACGGCACGGTGTGCCTGCCGGAACTGCGGGGCGGCGGCGTGGGGCTGGTGGTGGCGACGCTGATCGGCCGCTACGTCAAGCCCTCGAACCCGCTGCCCGGCTGGCATTCCCCCGCGCAGGCTTGGGCGCAGACCCAGGGGCAGCTCGCCTGGTACCGGGCGATGGAGGAGCAGGGGGAGATGGCGCCGATCCGAACGCGCGCCGAGCTGGCGCGGCACCTGGCGGGGTGGGGCCGGCAACCGGACGGCACCTTCGCCGCGCCCGCCGCCCCCGCACGGCTGCCGGTCGGCTACGTGCTGTCGCTCGAAGGGGCGGATTCGATGGTGACGCTGGGCCACGTGGAACGGGCGTTCGCGCAGGGACTGCGCGCCTTGGGGCCCGCGCACTATGGACCGGGCACCTACGCCCAGGGCACCGACGCGACGGGCGGCCTCGGCCCCCGCGGCCGCGAACTGCTGCGCGAGATGGAGCGTTTGGGCGTCATTCTCGACGCGACTCACCTGTGCGACGAGAGCTTCCGCGAGGCGCTGGATCACTTTGCCGGCCGCGTCTGGGCGAGCCACAGCAACTGCCGCGCCCTGGTGCCGCATCACCGGCAGTTTTCGGACGAACAACTGCGCGAACTGATTGCGCGGGGCGCGGTGATCGGCGGGGCGCTCGACGCCTGGATGCTGGTGCCGGGCTGGATCAAGTTCCGCACCCGGCCCGAGGAGACCGGCGTGAGCCTCAATCACCTGGTCGATCATATCGACCGCATC
>CAZDGC010000019.1:32806-55189 GCA_964504885.1 uncultured Opitutus sp. | reverse complement strand
GGGGACGGACCTCGACGGCGGATTCGGCCGCGAGCAGAGTCCTCTGGATTTGGATACGATTGCGGATCTGCAAAAGCTGCCGGCGCTGTTCCGCGCCCGCGGTTACGCCGGGGCGGACATCGCCGCGATCCTGCACGGAAACTTCCTGCGTTTCCTGGGCGAGGCGCTGCCGGCGTAGCCGGGCCCGGGCCGCCGGCCGGCGGCGGGACGCGATCGGGGCGGCAGGATCGTTGCGGGATCAGCGGGCCGCCCCCACCGGTGCGGGCGCGGGAGCGGGTGGCGCCGCCGGAGCCCCGGGCGGCGGAGTTTGCTCGCCGCGGTCCGCGGCGCCGTGCTCCCTGCTGGCATGCCCGCCTGGACCGATTCCCGCCGCCTCCGCGTCGTGCAGCCCCCGATCATCCCGGTCATGGCCGATCTCATCCGGGCGCATCCCGGGACGATCTCGCTGGGCCAGGGCGTGGTCGGCTATCCGCCGCCCAGGGAGGCGCAGGAGGCCGTCGCCCGCTTCTGGGGGCAGCCGGCGAATCATAAATATCAGCCGGTCGACGGCGTGCCGGCGCTGGTGGACGCACTGGCGGAAACGATGGCGCGCGATCACGGCGTTCAGGCCGGCCCCGGCCGGCCGGGCCGGATCATGGTGACGGCCGGCGGCAACAACGCCTTCCTCGCGGCGCTCCTCGCGATCACCGACCCCGGTGATGAGGTGGTTCTGCCCGTGCCGTATTATTTCAATCACGAGATGGCGGTGACGATGGCGGGTTGCCGGCCCGTGCTCGTGCCGACGGACGCCGACTACCAGCTCGACCTGCCGGCGCTGCGGGCGGCGATCACTCCGCGCACGCGCGCCCTCGTGACGGTTTCCCCCAACAACCCGACCGGCGCGGTCTACCCCGCGGCGGCGCTGCGCGCGGTCAACGCCCTCTGCGCGGAACACGGGATCTTTCACCTCAGCGACGAGGCGTATGCAGCTTTCACCTACGACGGGGCGGCGCATTGCTCCCCGGCGGCGATTCCCGGGGCGGCGCCGCACACCCTCGCGCTGCATTCGCTGTCGAAATCGCACGGCCTGGCGAGCTGGCGCGTCGGCTGGCTGGTGTATCCGGCGGCGCTGGAGGACGCGTTGCGCAAGATTCAGGACACGATCGTGATCTGCCCGCCGGTCGTCTCGCAGTACGCGGCCCTCGGTGCGCTCGAGGCGGGGGCGGCCTACGTGCGCGGGCAGCGCCCGGCCATCGCCGCGGCCCGGGCGCTGGTGCAACGGGCGCTCGCGCCGCTTGTGGCCGAGGGGGTGATCGAGGTCCCGCCGGCCGCGGGAGCCTTCTATTTCATGGTGCGCGTCCGCACGCCGCTGGCGCCGCTCGCCGTCGCGGAGCGGCTCATCCGCGAACACGGCGTGGCGGTGATCCCGGGCAACGCCTTCGGTTGCACGCCAGGCTGCCACCTTCGCGTCGCGTACGGGGCGCTTTCGCCGGACACCGCCGCCGAGGGATTCGCCCGCCTCGCCCGCGGCCTCGCCGCGATCGCGCGCGATTCCCCCCGGGAGGCACACTCGACCTGATCGCCACGAGCGCCTGCGCGCGGCGTGCAGGCGGCAGGGCTCAGGGCGGGGGGCGGGCCGCGGGCGGCGCGCCCGGCCGGTAGCGGCGGACGGCGTGGCGATCGACGTCGGCGGCGAGGAAGCGCACGGGCTTGAGTTCACCGCGGGCGAACATCGCGGCCTGGTCGGCGTGCCAGGGCGAGGCCGGGTTTGGGCTCTGACCGTAGGCGAGCACCGAATACGCGCGTGGTTCGTCGCCGAACTCCACCGCCAGCACCCAGCCGTCGCCGCCGTTGGCGACGAGCCGGCCGTCCTCCGCGGGCGAGAAGGTGAGCACGCGGAAGGAGCCGAGGTTGCTCGCGCCGCCGCCGACCGGGACGTCGACCTCGCCGCGGCGCACGCGGTGGACCTCGCCCCACGCCGCGTCCCAGCGGCGGTGGCGCCGGGCGGTCTCGGCCACGGCCGCGGCGAAAGTGGCGGCGGCGCGCGCCGGATCGGCCAGGCCGCGCGGGGTGCGCAAAGGATCGTCGGGCGTCCAGGGCTGCGCGTAGAGCTGCGCCGCGGTGCGGCCGCGGGCATAGTCCCGCCACCAGGCGGCGAAGAGCACGCCGCCGCGGGAGTCCGGGGCGGTGGTGCGGTCCCAGCGCCGCAGCAGGCCGGCCGCGGCGGCGACGTCGCCGGCGGGTGCGGCCGCGTCCACGGCGGCGAGCAGGTCGTCGAGCACGCGTTCCGCCAGCAGCATCCGCGTCGAGTGCTTGAGGCGGACGACGTCCTCAAGGGAATGGCGGGCGTCGTCGCCGATCAGGGCGAGCGAGAGCTGGCCGCGCAGGCCGAGGCTCGGCGGCTCCAGGTTGGGGTGGCGGTTGGCGAGGACGAGGGGAGCGCGGACGTTGGCGAAGTGGGGGGAGTCGTTGGCGTTCTGGACGTATCCGCCGGGCGGATTCCGGGTGAGGGGGAGGTCGTCGAACGGCACGTATCGGATCCAGATGCCGGCCCGGGAGGTGACGGGAACGGGGGCGCCGCGACCGGGCGGGTGAGGGAGGTGGGGGAGCGAGGCGTTTGAGAGGACCAGGATGGTGCCGGTGCGGTCGGCGTAGGTGTAGTGCTGGGTGGTCCGGGCGCGCAGGCGCATGGCGTCGAGCCATTGGGCTTCGGAGGTGGCGCGCATCAGGCGGAAGAACTGTTCGCCGGCGCGGAACTCGCCGTCGCCGGCGGTGCGGGCGACGTAGATTCTTTCGGCCGTGCGGTGCACGACGGGGCCGTAGGGTGTTTCCCAATACTCGCGGGTCTCACGGCCGGTGGCGGCGCCGTCGCGGTAGGCGACGGTGCGGACGATCCGGGTGAGGGGGTGGGCGGCGCCGTCGAGGCGGTAGTGGTCGGGTCTTTCCGGATCGAGGGCGAGGGCGTAGATTTCGGTGAGGTCCCCGGCCTGGCTGTTGGTGGTGGCCCAGCCGAGGTGGCGGTTGAAGCCACCCACGACGCTGAAGGGGCCGCCGATGCGGAAATCGCCGTAGAAATCGACCACGCCGGGCACGGTGACGTGTGCCTCGTAGTAGCCGGCGCTCCAGGCGAGGTGGGGGTTGCGGAGCAGGATCGCACGACCGGACTGGGTGCGACTGGGGGCGAGGGCCCAGGCGTTGGAGGCGTCCTCGGGTTCGTCGTCGGGATCGCGGGCCGCGGGCTCCGCGGAGCCGGTGGGGCTGCGCAGCGCGGCGAAGAGCCGGCGGACGCGGGCGGCGGGGGGGCCGGCGCCGATGTGCAGGGCGGCGACGTCCTGGCCGGTGAAGCCGGACCGCAAGTGGGGGGGGAAATCGCCTGGGTGGAGTTCGAGGTAGCGGTTCACGCCCGCGGCGAAGCCCTCGTAGTACTCGCGGGTTTCGGGTTCGAGCAGGTGATAGGTCTCGAGGGCGCGGGCCCGGCGGCGGAGGGCGTCGAAGTCGGCGTCGAGGGCGCGCCGGCCGTGGACAAGGGCGGTGGCGCCGCGCGCGGCCCAGAGGCGCGCGGGGGTGGTCGCGCCGTGGTCCTCGCACTGGAGCCAGCCCATCGCGTAGCCGGCGGCGTGCACGGTGGCGGCGCGGACATGCGGGACGCCGTGTGCGGTGCGGAGGATCTCGACGCGGTCCCAAGGGGCGGCGGCGGCGCCCAGTGCCGTCGGGAGGAGGGCGGGAAGAAGCTGCCAGAAAATTTTCATCGGGGTGGGCTGGCCTCGAGCACGAGGACGAAGTCCTGGGCGGCGGGCGGGGTGAAGACGAGCAGGCCGGCGTCGGCGGCGGGCGCGGCGGGCGTGAAGCGGTTGGCCACGGGGTCGTACCACTGGCTTCGATACACGAGTCCGTTCGGGTGGCGGAGGCGGACGGCGTCCCGGCGCGGCACATAGGCGAGCACGGTGCGCCGGTCGGGGGTGGCCACGACGGAGATGAAGTGGTTGAACGCCTGGTCGCCGGGTTGCTCGCGGAGCAGTTCGGGGGCGGGCACGAGATCCCACCAGGAGAAGCGCCGCAGGAACGCGGCCAGGTGGCCGATCTGGTGGCTGCCGGGGAAATCGATGCTGCGGCGCCAGGTCGAGGGACCTTTGCCGCCGGGGTTGCCGTGGTTTTCGATCAACTCGCCCTCGCGCTGGATCCAGGGCCAGATGCCGTTGGCGCCGTAGGTGATGCCGGCGGGCGGGGTGGCGAAGACGCTCCACCAGGAGGCGTTGCGCACGTCCTCGGCCGTGATGCGGAAATGAATCTCCTCGTAGTTCGGCTCGAGGTTGATCAGCGGGCGCGGCGGCAGGCGCTGCCAGAGCGTCGCCATCGGGCCCCGGTTGATCCAGTCGACCACGCGCTGGCCGTTGTTGTGGCTCGACTGGTAGCCGACGATGTCGAGCCAGGCCTCGTCCTGGTAGACCTCGCCGATCCACGAACTGCCCTGCGGATGCTGCGCCACCAGCCCCGGGTGATCGCGGCCGTCGTCGCCGTCGAACACCGCGCGCCCGATGTTCTTCCAGCGCTGCTCGTATTCGCCGATGTATTTGCCGTCGCCGCCGAGGAACCAGATCACCTGATGCCCGCCGTACCGCGCCACGAGGTAGCGCGCGAGCAGGATGGCCTCGGGGTCGGGCAGATGGTAGCCCGGGCTGAGATGCCGGCCGGCGCCGGTGGGCAGCGCCCAGAGCAGGACGGGGGCGGCGACCAGGCCGTGGTCGTTGATGCGGTCGACCTTGCGATCGAGGCGCTGGAAAAAGGCGGGGTTGAGCTCGATGCGCCCGCTGCCGGTGAACGCGACCTCGCCGCGCCCGTCCTTTTCGGCGCCGCGCCACTGGGTGGTCACGAACTGGATCACGTTGTAATGGTGCTGCCCGCGGTGGGCGAGGTAGGTGTCCCATTCCTCGTCGGTGGACTTGAGGGCGCCGTTCCAGGCGGTGCAGGCGGTGAAGAAGAACGGCGTGCCGTCGGCGTGGACCAGGTGGTGGCGTCCCGGAGCCCGCCGCAGGGCGCCGTGGCGGAACAGCGCGAGCGGGCTCTGCGGGGCGACACAGGTGAAGCGGCCCGCCTGCGCGTGCAGGCCGGGGTTGGCCGTATCCGAGGACTGGGTGCGGTAGGTCCATTCGCCGGTCTCGTCGGGGGCGAAGCGCACCTTGAAGCGATCGCCGCCGTCCCAGAAGCCGTGGCGGCGGACGGTGCGGCCGGTCGGCGAGGTGAAGGTGGCCGAGAACGCGCGGAGGTCGTAGAGCGGGTTCGCGTAGGGTTTGCTGCTCCGGAACTCGAGTTCGAGGCGGGTCCAGAGCGGGGTTTGCGCGCAGCCGATCCAGGGCAGCAGACAGAGGAGGCCGGCGGCGAGGTGGCGGGAGGGCGTTTTCATGCGGCGGTGGCGCATTGGAACCGGAGGGCGCACCGCGGCACAAGGCGGAAGGCGGGTGGACGGCCGCCGTCTGGCGGCGGTCGCTCCCGGTTGCGGAGCCCGGTTCCCCGTCGCGGGCCACGGTTTCCCCGCGGGGCAAGGCACCGCCCGGGAGTCCGTTCAGGGCAACTCGTACACTTCGACCAGCGCCACGCCGGTGGTGCCGCCAACCCCGCTCACCTGGGCCGTGTAGCCGCCGGGGGCGAGGGTCACGACCAGCACCGCGTCGCGGCTGCCCGGCGTGAGTCCAAATGCTCCCACCCGGGCGAACTCGGCGGCGTGCGTGGAATCCCAATTGTCGTTGGCTGCCACCGCGGTCGCTTCCCCGGCGCGGAAGAGGTCGAGCTGCGGATCGCCGAGCGTGCCCGGCACTCCGAACCCGGCCAGCGCCGGACCAATCGCGCGGATCAGGAGCCGTCGGGCGTCGGCGCCGCCGAGGGTGAAGCCCGCGACGAGGAGGTCCGCGCCCGTGCCGACCGGCGAGCGGGCGGAAACGTTGACCAGCCGCGCCGGACCGCCGCCGGCGGTGTCGTAGAGTTCGACCAGCGCGAGTCCCGACGTGGCATCGCCCGTCGTCGAACCGGCGCCGAGTTGGGCGGTGTAGCTGCCCTCGGCGAGGGTCGTGACGAGGGCCGCGTCGCGGCTGCCGGCGGGCAGCGCAAACGCTCCCACCGCCGCGAAGGTGGGCGCGGCCGACTCCTCCCAGTCGTCGTTCCCGGCGGTCGCCGCGGCGGCCCCCGCCGGGAAAAGATCGAGGCGCGGATCCGAGAGTGCGCCCGTCACGCCAAACACGGCGAGAGTGGGCCCGATGCCGCGCACGAGCAGCGGCTTGGCGCCGCCGCGGAGGGCGAAGCCGACGATCAACGTCTCGTCGCCGCGGCCGGCCCGGGTGCGCACGGAGAGGTTGGCGAGGAAACCGCCGCCGCCGTCCGGGGGGGCGCCGGTTTCGCCCGAGGTGATCGGCAGGAGTTCGCCGGCTCCGAGGCGGTGCTGGCCGTTGAAAGCCGCCACGCGCAGCAGGTAGTCGGTGCGCGGCGCAGCGGGAGTAAAAGCGGCGCGGGTTGCCGCGCCGAGGTCGCGCGGCGTCTCGGGGGCGAGTTCGTCGCAGTTGAGCAGGCGCAGGTCATCCACGTACCAGCCGACCGCAGAGCCGCTGGCGAAGAAGGAGCCGCTGGTAAACGCGTACACGAGCCGCACCTGGAAGACGCGCCCGTCGAGCGCGGCGAGGCTGGCGGTGCGCGCGGTGAAGCCCGGCTCGCCGGGTGAGCCGGCGCCGCTCTGCGTGTAGACGTCGGTCCAGGTTGCGCCGGCGTCGGTGCTGACCTGGACGCGGGCGGTTTCGTTGGCGGTGGCGGCGGCGAGCCGGCTGGCGAAGCTGAGCGCCGCGCCCGGGCGCGCGAGGAAGGTGCGGGTCAACGTGATCGTCTGCGTGCGGCCGCCGAGGACGCGCAGGTTGAAGGCGGAGGCACCCTGGGCGCGGATTGCGTTTTGCAGGACGTTGTAGCCGGCGGACACGTCGAGGGTGGCGCCGGTGGTGTCTTCGGCGGGTTCGTTCGGGGTGCCGGGCAGGCGGCGAAAGCTTTCCAGTTCGTAGCGGCTGGCGCCGCGGGCGGCGGCGAAGGAATACGTCGCGGCCGCCCCGGCCGGCGGGTTGGCGGGGCCGGCGAGAGTCGGGGCGGTGAAGGCGACGCTGAGGTCGCGCTTCACGTTGCGGCCGCCGGTCACGGTGACCGTGCCGCTCTCGTCCACGCCGAGTCCGCTGAACCGGACGGTGAACGTACCGTTGCCGGGAAGCGGCACGCTGAACGCCCCGGACGGCGCCGTGCGCGCGAAGAAACTGGCGCCGCTGACGGTGACGGTGAGGCCGCCCAATCCTTCGCCGGGGGAGTAGAACTCGTCGCCGGAGAGGTCGGCGTAGGCGACGCCGGTGAGCAGGGGCGTGGCGTTCTGCTGGGAGGCGAAGTTCTGGGTGACCACCTGCGGGCCGACGCCGCCGTTGGTGCCGAGCACCACGCCGACGCCGACTTCGCGGAGCGCGGGGTTGTGGATGGTGACGCGATGGCCGCGGCCGGTCTGCATGCCGCCGGGGCCTTCGCCCCAGTCGATTTGGAAGCCGGCGTGGCCGTGGAACACGGAGCGGCCGGAGGCGAAGACGTTTTCCCCGGCGCTGGCGAACGGATATCCCGCGGCCTGCAGGCGGCTGGTGAGCGTCGAGCCGTTGGAGCCGGTGTGGCCCTGGAACTGGTTCGAAAACTGATCGCGGGAGTGCAGGCGGGCGGCGTTGAGCAGCCGGGCGTGAAACGCGACCGGCGGAGCGGCGGCGATCGCGTTGAATTCCTCCGCCATCATCGCGGTGTCGACGCGAAAGAAGGCAACGGCGGACTGCACGTCGGCGTCGGTGGTGGTGCGGAGGCGCTCGCCCTCGGCGGCGGGATGGGCGCGGGCGCGGTTGATCAATTCGAGGTAGAATGTCTCCTCGTTGGTGGGCGGGCCGTCGGTGCCGTCGATGGAATAGAGAGTGCCGGTTTGCGCGGCGAGCGACGCGGCGAGCAGCGGAGCGAGGGCGGAGGTCAGCCACCAGCGGAGGAAGGAGCGGGCGGGGGAGGTGAGCGGCACGGGTGGGGGGAGGGCGATCTCTGGAACGACGGGAGGAGGCGGGGTGGGTGACGGAGGGAGGTGGCAGCAATCGCGGGCGCTGGCAACCCGGGAACGGGTGCGGCGCGGGCTCACGCGATTTCGCTCAAGTCCGCGGCGGGCGATCCGAAATACAGTCTGTCCGCCGGTTCTTTCAGGAAAAAAACCAAAGGCATACTACCTCGTACGTGCCTACGCTGCCTCACCCAGTAGTCCCGCTCCCATGTGGAGGTCGCAGGCGACGAAGACCGCAGCTAGGGATTGGCCACCGAACTGGTCAACTGGCCTGAAAGAACCGGCGGAGTCATTGCTCCCAACCGGGCGCGGCATGCCCGTCGGAAAGCGGGCGAACCCGCACCTGCAGGTGGGCGGGGCCGCCCTGACTCCACCTTGTGCCAGGCGAAGCGGCCGGCTTAATGGTGATCCGAGATGCACCGCCTTCCGAATTTCCTCCGGCCCGCGTTCTGCCGTGTCGCGGGCGCGCTTTTCCTGAGTTGGTCCGCTGCGGGCCCCGGCGCGCGGGCGGCGGGCGCACCCGCGACGATGCCGTTTGTCGGCGGGGCGGGCGGCGCGCATTTTCTCGTCGAGCCGGGGGAGTTCGTGATCGAACTCGAGAAGCGCGACCTCAACCGGCGCGAGGTCCACACCGAGCTGCGCGCGCTCCTCGTGGCGCCGGACCGGCGGGTGCTGCAGGAGGAACGGATTCCCGATGGCGGTGGTGCGCGCGGCCGCGGACCGGGCGTGGTGCAGAAGGTGCGGCTTGCCACCCGCGTGGAGCGCCGCGGGGTCTATGTGCTCAACCTCACCGTTTCCAACGACCGCTACGGCGAGGAGGTGATCTGGCGGTTGCGCACCAACGCGGCGAAGTACCTCATCGAGACCGCCCGCGGGCATCGCGACGCCCGGCACGAGGAGCCGATCGTCTTCGCCGAGGCGGCCCGTGCGGCCGACCTGTGTTTCCTGCCGCGGCGGGGCGCGTTCCGCGTCGAGCTGTCGCGGCTGCCGCGCGGCGCCGGGGCGCCCCAGGTGTTGGACGCGGCCGGCCGGCTGCTCGCCACCCTGGCGCCGGATGCCGCCGGGGCGGCCGCGCACGAGTTTCCAGCGGCGGAGCGGGGCGCCGCGCCCTGGCGGCTGCACCTGCCGGTCGCCAGCGCCACGGTGCAGATCGACGGAGTCACCCGCTGGGAGGAGCGCGATGAGCATCCCGACGCCGCGCTCTGGACTCCCGACCCCGCGGCCTGGTTTCCGCTGCCGGAGAACCGCTGGCTCCTCACGCCGTATCGGCGCATCGCATACGGCGCTCCGGGGGCGCGGCTCGAACTGCCGGTGCAGGTGCGCAACTCGTCGGCCCGCCCGCGCACGATCCGGCTGGCGCTGGAGCATCCGGCGGCTCCGTGGCCGGTGGAACTGGGCACGCCGGAAGTGCGTCTCGGCCCGCGGCAGGCGGCGACGGTGCCGGTGGTCGCGGTGGCGCCGGCCGCCGGCGAAACCCGCCGGATCCATGTGCGTGCCACGCCGGCGGACGACGACGGGTATTCCACCTACGCCACGGTGCAGGTGAGCGGCGGGGAGGCGCCGGCGGCGCGCCCGCTGACCCTGCCGCTGGTGCTGCGCCCCTATGCCCACGAGAACGAGCAGTTCGGATACTGGCCGGATTTCCCGGTCGACAACCAGCTCCACTTTGACGGCCGCAACCGCCCCTTCGTGCGGACCGAGACCGGCGTGGCGCGACTGGAGGACGGCCGCTGGACCGAGACGCCGCTCGGACCGCGCGGCGCGCCGGCGTCGACCAAGATCGCCTTCGACGCTGCGGATCGGGTCTACGCGCTGTCGCGGGACGGCGCTTCCGCGGTGCTGCACGTGTCGGCGGATGGCGGGCGCACCTTTGCCGCGGCGCCGCTGCCGGCGGGCAGCCGGCCGGCGCGGTCGTTTGATCTCGAGGTGTTCACTGGTCACAACCAGCCGAGCGGCCCGCCGGCGATCCTGCGGTACACGTTGACCGAGAAGGATCCGAAGCTCTTCTGGCGATCGCGGAACGACCTCGAGCTTTTCCTGCCGCGTTTCGAGGGCGGGGTGCTGAAGCCCGGCGCGCCGGTTTTGCTCACGCGCGAGTGCATCGGGCTGGCCTCGCATTCCGGGCCGCCGGCCTCGGTCGCGTCGCGCGGCGATCGGGTGCACGTGGTCTGGGGGGAGGCCACGGATCCGGCGCTCAAGGTGCCGGGCGTGCCCGCGGCCGCCGCCAGCTATGATCGCGTCTCCGGGCGGCTCGGGCCGCGCGCGATTGTCGGCCACGGACCGCCGGCCAACGACATCCACAATTCGCCCAGCCTGGCGCTCGATTCCGCCGGCCGCCTGCACGTGCTCGGCGGCACGCACGGCCGGCCGTTTCCCTATGCCCACTCGCTGGCCCCGGACGATGCCGGCGCCGGCTGGACGCCGCCCGCCGTCACGGGCGAGGGGATCAACCAGACCTACATCGGGATGGTGTGCGGGCCGGACGACACGCTGCACGCGGTCTTCCGTCTCTGGCGCACCCGGGTCGAGCCGCATCCGGTCGCCACGCACGCCACGCTGGCGTACCAGCGCAAGCGCCCCGGGCGGCCCTGGGAGGCGCCGCGGGTGCTGGTGGTGTCGCCGTTCTCCGAATACAGCGTGTTCTACCACCGGCTGACGATCGATCGCCGCGGGCGGCTGTTCGTGTCGTACGACGCCTGGTCCACCCACTGGTTCTATCGCAACGACCAGCCCGCGCGCCGGCGCCGCGTGCTGTTTTCGCCCGACGGAGGCGAGTCGTGGCAACTGGCCGCCACCGCCGATCTGCGGTGAGGACCGGCGCGCACGGCGCCGGGCGCGCCCACCGCGCCCGAACCGCGTGTCGGCGATGGAGGCAAAGAAAACCCCCGGCGCCACAGGCGGACGCCGGGGGTTCGCTTCAGTTCTCGCGCGCGGCAGCCCGAGGGTGCCGCGCCGAAAAGGCGGGAGGCTTCAGGGCACCTCGTAGATTTCGACCAGGGCCTCGCCGCTGGCGGTGCCGGTGCCGGCGGTGATTTGCATGGTGTAGCTGCCGGGATCCAGCAGCGCGAGGGTCGAGGCATCGCCCGAGTCGCCCTCGAGCGCGAAGGCGCCGACGAATTCGCGCGCCTGGAGCATCTCGGAGACGAAGTCGGCGGCGGACCAGTTGTCGTTGGCGAGCACCACGCGCTGGTCGCGGTCGTAGATCTCGAGCTTGGGATCGGCGATGGTGTTGTCGACGCCGAAGGCCGCGAGCTGCGGGCCGACGCCGCGGGTGAGCAGGGTTCGCTTGCCCACGCCGTCGATGGTGAGGCCGAGGATCAGGGTGCTGTCGCCGGATCCCGTGGGGCCGCGGACCGAGACGTTGGTGAACTTGCTGCCGCCGCCGACGTTGCCGAGGTCGTAGACCTCGAAGAGCACGACACCGCCCTGGCCGTTGGCGCTCGCCACATGGATGGTGTAGCCCTTGCCGGCGGGGAGTTCGAACACGCCCGCGGCATCGCGGCTGTTGGCCGGCAGTCCGAAGGCTCCCACGGCGGAGAAGGCGGAGGCGATGGTGGAGGACCAGTTGTCGTTTTCCGCGATCTTCGTCTGGCCGTCGTAGACCTCGAACTTGGGGTCGGCCATGGTGCCGTCGACGCCGAACGCGGCGAGGCCGGGTCCGATCGCGCGGACGAGGACGCGCTTGCGGCCGGTGCCGGAGATGGTGACGGCCGGGATGACGGTGTCGGCGCCGCCGATGGAGATACGGCCCGAGAGATTGCTGAGGCGCGAAGCGTTCTCGTTGATGGTGACCGTGGCGGGCGTGCTGGTGACGGTGGAGCCGCCGCCGGTGATGCGCACGGAATAGGCGCCGGTGTCGGTGGAGTCGGCGTTTTCGCGCAGGAGGATCGGGTTGGTGCCGCCGGCGGCCGCCGGAATGGGGTTGCCGTTGCGCAGCCACTGGTAGCTGAGGCCCTGGCCGATCGCGGAGGCCGCGAGGGCGAACGTGCCGCCCGGAGCGACGATCTTGTCGAAGGGCTGGAGCACGATCTGGGGGGCGTCGGCGTTGGGTGGGACGGTGAGGGTGCCGGCGGAGAACGTCTGCGTGCCGCCGGGGCCGGCGACACGCACGGTGTAGGTGCCGGCGTTGGCGGCGGTGACGGTGTTGGCGACGAAGGGATTGGCGGTGCCGCCGTTGGCCGCGGAAATGGCGGTGCCGTTGAGGAACCACTGGTAGGTGAACGGGCCGCTGCCGCTGACCGGCACGGGGAGCACGAACCGTCCGCCCAGAATCACGTTGAGCGCCGGCGCGCGGAAGTCCGCCGGAAGGGCGGGGGCGACGGCGGCGGCACCGGCCACGACGGGCGTGCCGGAGGAACCGGCGAAGGAGAAGCTGCCGCCCCAACCGCCCCAGGACGAGGTGGTGACGCCATGGCGGGTGCTGGCCGGGTAGCTGCTCTGGCCGGGGAGGATGGTGACGGTGACGGTCTTGGTTTCGCCGACCGCGACGACGCCGGCGTGCACGGCGGCGCGAGCGACGGAGGAGTCGTCGGTGTAGACATCGGTGCCCCAGACGGCACCGCTGCTGGCGCCGGTAAGGTTGAATTCGAACGACTGGCCGACGCGGCTGCGATAGCCGGTGAGCGAGATCGGGGCAGCGATGACGGTGGCGGGGAGGGCACCGGCGGTGTTCACCCCGGAGGCCGCGGCGCCGACGGAGCCGCCATTGCGGAGGGTTCCGACTTCGGCGGCGGTGAGGGCGCGGTTGTAGATGCGGATTTCGTCGAACTGGCCGGTGAAGAGGTCGAGGCCGTTGTCGGAGCCGCCGATCATGAGCATGGCGTTGGTGAACTGGTCGATGGCGCCGGCGTTGCCCTGGGTGGTGACGGCGGTGCCGTTGAGGTAGAGGGTGACGGTGGAGCCGTCGTGGGTGACCGCCACATGCTGCCAGTCGGCCGTGCTGCTGGTGGGCAGCCGCCCCGTGGTGGCATTGGAAAGGATGATGCGGGCGCCGCGATTGGTGAGGTGGTACGAGGCGAACTGACGGTTACCGGCGGCGGAGCCATTGACGTAGGTGCCGTAGTAATGGGTGGAGGTGCCGGGGATCTGGACGGCCACCATGCGGGGGTTCCAATTGCCGGCGCCGGTCACCTTGACGAAGTAGGAGATCGTGTAAGCGCGGACGCTGAACGTCTGGTTGACCGCGGCGCGCAGGCGGGAGTTGGTGAGCTGAATGCCGCCGCCGGCCCGGCCGGCCACCGGCGTGACCCGGCCGAACGGAGTGAGGTTGAAACCGCGACCCGTGTCGTCGCGGAGCAGGTTGGCCGGGTTGTTAAAGGAAAAATAAGCGAGCAGTTCGCCGCCGGTGGCGCCGCCGCCTCCGCCGCCGGAGCCGCCGCTGACGTTGACCGTGATGGTGCGGCGGTCAGAGCCGGCGGCGTTGGTGGCGGAAAGGTCGAAGGTGAAGGTGCCGCCGGACGGAGGAGTGCCGGTGACGACCCCCGTGGTGGCGTTGGTGAGGGAGATCCAGGACGGGGCGTTGCTCAGGCTGAAACCGGTGGGCGAGTTGGTCGCGGCGCCCTGGTAGACGAAAGTCTGCCCGAGGGCTACGGAGACCGTTGTGCCACTCGTGATTGAAGGGGCCGTGCCCCCGCCGCCCCCGCCGCCGCCGCCCCCGCCACCGCCGCCGGTCGCGGGTTGAAAACTGGTGCTGGGGTTGAATCGGAACTGCGTGGTATTATTGCTGCCGGGTACAAAATCGCCGTACGCCGAAGAGAACTGGCCGTTCGAGATGCTGGCGGTGACAATATTGAAGGTGCTCAGCGCCGGCCCGCCCGTGAACGTGATGGTCCCGCTGGCGTTGATGGTGCCGGTGACCACGCCGTTGACGTCGACGCTGCCGTCGGCGCGAACCGTGGCGATGTACGGGCCGGAGCCGGACTCGAGCGTGCCAATCACCGGGGCCGTAACCCGGGTGTTGACGGTACCGAAGTACGTCCCGGCAAACTGGGCTTGGGCGAAGGCGGAGTGGTTAAACAACGATACGGCAGCCAGTAAGGCGCCGATCGGCAGCAGTTTTCGGAGTGTTTGGGTATGCATGATTTATCTGAAGCGAATAAGACCTGCTTTAAGTAGCATCAGATGGGCCACTTTGGGAATACGCAATCGTGCGTAATTAAGGGGTGGCACTACCACCCGGCGGCGGAGCGCCCCCCCCGGGTCCGGCGGCTCCCGGGAGCGGGAGCGACTGTCCGCGGAGTGGACCTTGGCGTGCCTGGCCTACAACCTCATGCGCCTTCATCGCCTCGGCGCCGGGCGAAAACTCGCCGTCACGGGGTAGAAACTGCCGATCCAAATCGTATCCTGACCAAAACTACTCGCAATTCCGGTGCCACCGGCCGTGCACCGCACGGCGTTGAGCAGCCCGTCCGACTCGGCCGGCGCGTGGCCGGCAAAGACCGCAGATTACCCAATTGTGATTTTCCAAGTCCGACGGGCTGCTAGGGCACTTCGTAAACCTCGACCAAGGCGACGCCGGTGGTGTTGTTCACCCCGCTGATTTGGGCGGTGTAACTGCCGGGAGCGAGGCTGATCAGCAGCGCGGCATCGCGGGAGGAGGCGGAGAGTGAGAAGGCGCCGACAGAGAAGAAGGTCGACGAGAGCTGGGGCGTGCCACCCCAGTTGTCGTTTTCGGTAATCTTGCCGTGGCGGCCGAAGAGCTCGAGCTTGGGGTCGGCGAGGGCGCTCGTGACTCCGAAAGTGCCCAAGGTGGGGCCGATGGCACGGATGAGCACGTTGCGGGAGGTTTCCCCGGCGAGCACAAAGCCGGCGATTAGAATGTCGCCGTCGGTGCCGACGTGGGTGCGGGCGGAGACGTTGGTGAGCCGGGGGGTGGTGGGGCTGGCGGAGCCGGGGGCGGTGGCGTCGTAGATTTCGGCGAGGACGACGCCGGTGACGCCGCCTCCGCCGCCAGTGCCGCCGGTGAGTTGGACGCTGTAACTGCCGGAGGCGAGCGCGGGCAGGTAAAGTGCGGCGTCGCGGGAGGCGGGGTTGGGGAGGGCGAAGGCGCCCACCCGACCGGCCACAGCAGCCACCTGGCTGTCGCCGCCCCAGTTGTCGTTCTCGTTCACCCGGTTGGCGCCGGCGTAGAGCGAGAGCTGCGGGTCGTTGAGCACGCCGGCGACGCCGAAGGCTCCCAGCGTCGGCCCCACGCCGCGAATCAGCAGCGGCTGGGTGCCCTGCGTGCCGCCGCCGCCGATGCCGACTCCCACGATGAGGGTCTCCGCGCCCGTCCCCGCCTGCGAGCGGATCGCGAGGTTGACGATACGGCTCGCCTGCACCGATGCCTGGACGGAGACAGTGGCGGCGTCGCTGGCAATCGCGCCGGCGGAGTTGCTGATTTCGACGGTGTAGCGGCCGGAGTCGGAGACCTGGGCGCGGGGAATCGTCAGGGTTGGGGCGGTTGCGCCCGGCAGGCTCGTGCCGTCACGCTTCCACTGATACGACAAGCCGCCGCCGGAGGCGGACACCGCAAGGCTGAGGGTCGCGTCGATGGCGACCACGGTGGCCTGGGGCTGGGCGGTGATGACGGGCGGAGAGTCGAGGGCGCCGCGCATGATGACGTTGGCGCCGGAGGAGACGACGTAGAGAACCCCGGCGGCGTCGATCGCGATGCCGGTGGGCTCGTCGAAGCGGGCGGCGGTGCCGGTGCCTTCGGCGAAACCCCACGCTCCGGGCGCACCTCCGAGGGCGGTGACGACCCCGTCCGGTGTGATGCGCCGGATGGCATGGTTGCCGGTGTCGGCCACGTAGAGGTTGCCCGCCGCATCGACGGCGATGGCGTTGGGCGCGGAGAAACGGGCGGCGGCGCCGGTGCCATTGACGGCGCCGGGGTTGCCGGCGGAACCCGCGACGGTCGTGACGGCGAGCTGGGGCGTGATCTTGCGAATCGTGTGGTTGCCGGAATCGGCGACGTAGATGTTGGCCCCGTGGTCGACGGTGAGACCGCGCGGCAGATTGAACCGGGCATCGGTGAAGATGCCGTTGGCCGAACCGGAGCTGCCGGACAATCCGGCGAGCGTGATCACCCGGAGGCCTTCGCCGTCCGAGTACATGAAGCGGATCGAGTGATTGCCGGTGTCGGCGATGAGCAGGCGTCCGCGGTCATCGATGGCCAGTCCGTGCGGCTGATTGAAGAGGACGCTGGCGTAGGGGCCGTCGGTGGCGCCGGACTGGCCGGCGAGGCCAATGTCGACGAAGCCGGGCGAATCGAGGATCACCGCGCGAATCACGTGCGTCGATCGGTTGCTCACGGCGAGGACGCCGCCGCCGACGGCGATGCCGTGCGGGCTGGGCGCGCTGAGCGCCGTGGTGACGGCGCCGCCGGGCGTGATCCGGCGCACGGCATTGTTGCGCCAGTCCGCGACGTAGAGAATCCCGTCCTCGTCGATGGCCAGATTCTGCGGGTAATTGAAACGGGCGGCGCTGCCGGTGCCGTTGATGTTGCCGAACCCGCCGCCGGGGCCGGCGTGGTTGCTGACAGCCTGGGAGGGCGTGATCCGGCGAATGGTGTGATTGAGGGTGTCGGCCACGTAGAGGTTGCCATCGGGTGCGTAAGCGACCCCGAACGGGCTGTAAAAGCGGGCGGTGGTACCCGTGCCGTTGGCGCTGCCGCGCACGTCGGGGCTGCCGGCAAAGGTGGAGACGGCGCCCGCGGGTGTGAGCCGGCGAATGCAGTCGTTGGAGGCGTCGGCGATGTAGACGTTGCCGCTGGCATCGGCCGTGAGTCCGGTGGGATAACTGAAGCGGGCGGCCGCGCCGGTCCCCGAGGCGGTGCCGCGTACGCCGGGGCTGCCGGCGATCGTGGTGACGGCGCCGTCGCGCGAGAGACGGCGAATCGTGTGGTTGCCGGAATCGGCGACGAGCACTTCGCCGCCGCCGATCGCGAGGATGCCGCTGGGAAAGCGGAAACGGGCGGTGTCGCCCAGGCCGTCGAGCGTGCCCGGAGTGCCCGGCAGTCCGGCGATCGTGGCGACCGTGCCGTCCGCGCTGACGCGGCGGATGGCGTGGTTGCCCTCGTCAGCCACCCAGAGCCGGCCTTCGGCATCGAAACCGACTGCGGCCGGGAGGTTGAACCGCGCCTCGACCGCGGGACCGTCGGCGGTGCCGGATGTGCCGGCCAGGCCGGCAAAGGTGGTGACGACGCCACCGGGTGTGATTCGGCGGATCGCGTGGTTGGAGCGATCGGCGACGTAGAGGCTGCCGGCTGCGTCGATCGCGATGCCGTTGGGGGAATAGAAGCGGGCAGCGGCGCCGGTGCCGTCCGTGCGGCCGGACGTGCGAGGCGTACCGGCGAGAGTGGACACGGTACCATCCGCGGCGATCCGGCGCACCGTGTGGTTGAACGTGTCAGTGACGTAGAGGTTGCCGGCCGGATCGGCGACGAGGGAATTGGGGTTGTAGAACCGCGCGGCGCCAGCCGCGCCGTCAGTGCTGCCGGGGAGAGGCGGCTGTCCGGCGAGCAGGGTCCAGGTGTAGGACTGGGCACGAAGTGGGGGCGACACTGCCGCCACGAAAATGGCGGCGAACAGCGGGTAAGCGGTTTTCATCGCGTCAGCAGGGCGGGCGAAGTGCTCCGGGGGTTCAACCCGAACTGCACTGGTCACGCAAGCTGCATCCGGCAAGGAGCTTGCCGGGATCGGCCGGCGCTTAACGCGACAGCACTGGCGGTTCGGGCAGCGAAGCGTGCAGCCGGGCCAGCACCGCTCGCAAATGCTCTTCCTCCCGTTCGCGCCGTTGCGCCGCCCGGTATTCGAGCTCGCCGACGACGAAGATGAAGGCGAACAGTGCGGCCAGCAGAGGCTCGTAAAACAGGGCCGCCAGGGCGCCCGCCCCGGCGATGATCTTGCCGATGGTCGCCGCCCAGAAGGTGGCGCGCAGGTAATTCATGCGTGTGGCCAGGGACGCCCGCAGAATCCGGCCGCCATCCATGGGAAACGCCGGCAGCAGATTGAACAGTCCCATCGCGAGGTTCCAGGTCATCAACAAATGCGCGGATTCCGCCAGCGTCGGGACGGCGGTCGTCTCCTCCGTGAGCGGCAGGGCGGAACCCGCGGGCAGCGCCAGCCACAGGCCGGCGGCGATTACGAAGTTCACTGCCGGACCCGCCAGGGTGATCAGGATTTCGCTCCGCGGTTGGCGCGGAATCCCGTCGAATTCCGCCATGCCGCCAATCGGGAGCAGCAGGATGCGCGGCACGGTGACGCCGTAGCGCATGGCGGTGAAACAGTGCCCGAGTTCATGCAGGACCACGCAGGCGAAAAACGCCACCAGCACGGCGCTGTTCCACCACAGCCCCGGCCAGCCGGCCCCGGCCCAGCCGTCAAACGCGTTCACCGCCAGCAGCAGGAAGAACGAGAAGTGGACCGCGAGCTGAATGCCGCCGACGCGGAAAAGGTTCATTGACCAGCCAAGCATGCGAAGCAACAAAAGCGCGCCTGTCGAATACGCCAGCGCGCAATCCGCCCACGCGGAGGGATCCTGTCGCGCAGCGCCCGCAGGCGCCCACTTCGCCGTCATGTCCGAATTCACGCCCAAACCACCGACCATCCTCGTGATCGACGACGATGCCGAGATTCGCTACTCGCTGGCGCGGGTGCTCTCCGGCCGGGGCTACCAGGTGCTCGAGGCGCCGAGCGGTGAGGAAGGCATCGCCCGGGTGAAGCAGGGTCCGCCGCCCGACCTGATTTTTCTGGACGTGCGGATGGGCGGGATGAGCGGAATCGAAGCGCTGCAGCACATCCGGTCCGCCAGCCCGCGGCAGATCGTGGTGCTGATGACGGCGTTCGGCACTGCGCAGACCGCGATCGAGGCGATGAAGTACGGCGCCTTCGACTACGTGATGAAGCCCTTCGACCCCGCGAAGGTGCTCGCCCTCGCCGCCAATGCCCTCAAGGCCCACGCCGACCTGCGCGCCGTCGGTGACTACCGGCCGATCATCAACGTCGACGACTACCGCGAGGGCATCGTCGGCAGTTCGCCGGTCATGCAGGAAGTCTTCAAGGTCATCGGCCAGGTGACCGCGAGCGACGTCACGGTGATGATCACGGGTGAAAGTGGCACGGGCAAGGAACTGGTCGCGCGCTCGATCTGGAAACACAGCCACCGCGCCGGGAAACCGTTCATCGCGGTGAATTGCGCGGCGATTCCCGACAACCTGATCGAGAGCGAGCTCTTTGGCCACGAGAAGGGCTCGTTCACGGGGGCGACGACGCAGCGCCTCGGCAAGTTCGAGCTGTGCGACGGCGGCACCATTTTCCTCGATGAGATCGGCGACATGGCGCTCGCCACGCAGACCAAGATTCTCCGCGTCCTGCAGCAGGGGGAAATTCAGCGGGTCGGCGGCACCGAGACGCTGCGCGTCGACGTGCGCATCCTCGCCGCCACCAACAAGGATCTTGAGGCCATGGTGAAGGCGAAGACCTTTCGCGAGGATTTGTATTACCGGCTCAACGTCGTCCGGATCAAGATGCCCGCCTTGCGCGAGCGCAGCGACGACATCCCGCAAATCGTCGACTTCTGCCTCCAGAATCTTGTCAAGCAGCGCAAGACCCGGGTTTCGAAGGTATCGCCCGAGGCGCTGGCGGTCCTCGTGCGCCACCGTTGGCCCGGCAATGTGCGCGAATTGGAAAACGTCGTCTATCGCAGCGCGGTGATCGCGCAGGGCGATGCGATTCTGGTGAAGGATCTCCCCGTGGAAATCGGAGGTGGCAGCGCGGCGGCGCCGGCCGCGGAAGCCGATGCCCCGCCGCCCGGGCCGTCGGCGGCGCCGGCGGCCGAGGCGATGACACCCCCGGCCCCGGTTCCGGCCGTGTCCGCGGCTTCGGCGGGTGCACCGGCGGTCCCGGTCGTGGCGGCTCCGCCCGCAGCGGCACCCACCGCGCCCGCGCCGGTTCCCGTGCCGGCTCCCGTGCCGACGGTGGAGGCCGCCTGCGACGCCCTCTTTGCCGCCCTCCAGGACAGCGGGGAAGCGATGCTGCCCCGGGTGGAGCGCGAGCTGATGGCGCGGGCTCTGGCGGCGCACGACGGCGATCCGGCGGCGGCCGCCCGCGTACTGGGGCTGACGAAGGCGGCGCTGCAGAAAAAAATGAAGGACCGCTGAGCGAACCGCGACGCGCTCCGCCCGTTGCGACCGGCGGCAGTGCCGCCTCCCGCGTCCCTCTGCACTGCGATGATCGTCTACCTGGCCTCGGGCAATCCGCACAAACTCGCCGAACTGCGCCAGTTGGCGGCGGCGAGCCGGTTGGCGCTCGACTGCCGATCGGCCCGCGAACTCGGCGGCATGCCGGTGGTCGTCGAGGATGCGGGGACTTTTGCGGGCAATGCGGGCAGGAAGGCCCGCGCCCTGCGGCCGCTGCTTCCACCCGGAGCCTGGGCATTGGCCGACGACAGCGGGCTCTGTGTCGATGCGCTCGACGGCGCGCCCGGAGTGGAGTCGGCGTATTTCGCCGGACCGCAGGGAGACGGCGCCGCCAATCTCGCCAAACTGATCACCCTTCTGCGCGACGCGCCGGACGCGCGGCGCGGGGCGCATTTCGTGTGCGTGCTCTTCCTGCTCGGGCCGGACGGGGCGGAACGGGTGTTCGAGGGGCGGTGCCACGGCCGGCTGATCCGCGAACCCCGGGGCGGGGCGGGCTTCGGTTACGACCCGATCTTCGTTCCCGACGGAGACACTGCGACGTTTGCCGAACTCGGCGAAAGGGAGAAGAACCGCCTCAGCCACCGCGCCCGGGCCTGGCGCGCACTGGCGGAATGGCTGCGAGCGGAATCCGAGTGAGGATGCGAGGCGGGTCACGCGCGCGCCCGCTGCGCGTAACGCGCCGCCGCCTCGGCCCGCCGGGACACGTGCAGCTTCTCGAAGATGACGCCGAGGTGGTTGCGCACGGTCTTTTCGCTCAGGCCGAGTTGTGCGGCGACCTCGCGGTTGGTGCCCCCCTCCGCAATCAGCGCCAGGATGCGCTCCTCCTGCGACGTCAGCGCGGCGAGTCCGGTCAGCGCCCCGGCGGCCCGCTCGCGGACAAGTTGTATTACCCGTTCGGTGACGACCGGATCGATCACCGACCGGCCGGCGGCCACCTCGCGGATGGCGCGCACCAGGGCGTGGCCGTCGATCTCCTTGAGCAGGTAACCGCCGGCGCCGGCCCGGAGGGCGTCGTCGATCGTTTCCCGATCCATCACCGAGGTGAGCATCAGGATGCGGGCCTCGGGGTTTTCGGCGAGGAGGCGGCGGCAGAGTTCCACCCCGCTGTCATCCGGCAGGCGGATGTCGAGGAGCACGACGTCGGGCCGGCTCCGCCGGTATTCCGCCAGCGCCGCGCCGGCGGTCGCGGCTTCCGCCACGACCTGCAGGGTGGGTTCGAGTCCCAGCAGCGCCCGCAGGCCGGAGCGCACAACCTGGCTGTCGTCGACGATCAACAGGCGGAGGGGGGCGGGCGTGGACGGGGCGGTCATGACGACGGACGGGGGCGGCTCACGGGGATTTGGGAGGCGCCGGCAGCGGCAGGGTGAGCACCACGCGGGTCCCCGCGCCGGGCTCGCTGATCAGTCGCAGGGTGGCGCCGGTGTCTTTCGCCCGGGCCTGCATGTTCGTGAGACCGTGGCCTTCCCCGGACGGGCGGGCGGGACTGAAGCCGCGACCGTTGTCCTGCACCAGCAGGCCGACCTCCCGATCGCCGCGGTGGAGGCGGATGGTGATGGCCGAGGCGGCGCCGTGTCGCAGGGCGTTGCTGACCGCCTCGCGTGCCACCTGCAGGACCGCGATCTGCTGTTCCGGGGCGAGGCCCGCCGCGGCCTCGTCGTCCACCTTGATCTCGAACCGCGCCTCGCGCCCGGCCCGCAGCCCACCCAGGATCGATTCGAGCGCCCGGGCGAGCCCGGCACGCCGCAGGCTTTCCGGGGTGAGGCCCGCGAGGTAGGCGCGGACGTCGCGCAGGGTGTCATTGAGGCTGGCCCGGGTTTCCGCGAGGCGCTGTTCCGCCGCCGCGGGATCGCCGGGGAGCACGGCGCGCGCGGCCTCGAGGGAGAGGCCGGTGGCGTAGAGCGACTGGATGATGCCGTCGTGCAAATCGCGCCCCAGGCGGATCTTTTCCTCAAGGGACTGATCCAGCAGTTGCTGCTTGAGCCGGGCATCCTCCTCGGCGCGCCGGCGGACGTCGCGTTCGCGCGAGAGTTCCTCGCCCTGGGCGGCCGAGGACTCGGCGAGTCGGGCGAGGGCGGACATATCCGGCCGGCCGGTTCCGACCGGGGGCGCGGTGGCGGCCGGCCGTGGCCGGCCGATT
>CAZDGC010000019.1:0-32796 GCA_964504885.1 uncultured Opitutus sp. | reverse complement strand
GGGCGAGCGCACCGGCGCCGAGCGCGAGGGCCGCCTGCTGGGCGAGCAGGCGCGAACGGGCGGGCGCGGCCGAAGCCGGCGGGCTGCTTTCCCCGGCGAGGTCCGTCCGGGCGGCAGCCGTCGGGACCGGCGTCATGGTCCGGGAGTCGCGCACCACCGTCAGGGCGAGCAGCGAGACCAGCGCCACGAGCAGCAGGAAGAGCGCGATCGCCACGAAGCGGAGGACGGGAGTCATGCGCAGTGCGGAGGACGGTGCCGGCGGCGGCGCCGAGCGTCAAAACTTTCGACATTTGCCGGGCGGGGGCTTTGGTTGCGCGGCTTCCCATGAAGGCCTTCTACCTTACGACCGCGATCGACTATGCGAACGGTTCGCCGCACCTGGGCCATGCCTATGAAAAGGTGCTGACGGACGTCATTGCGCGATTCCGGCGCCAACTGGGGGACCGGGTGCACTTTCTCACCGGGACGGACGAGCACGGGCAGAAGGTGCAGGCCAGTGCGCGGAAGCGCGGCATCCCGCCGCAGCAGTTTGTCGACGAGATCTCGCAGGAGTTCCGCGCGCTGCTGCCCAAGCTCGCGATCACCAACGACGACTTCATCCGCACGACGGAGGAGCGGCACCAGCGCGTCGTGCGCGAGCTGCTGCAGAAGCTGTACGATCAAGGCGACATCTACCGCGCCGAATACCGCGGGTTCTATTCGACCCGCCAGGAGCAGTTCCTGCTGGACAAGGATCGGAACCCCGACGGCACCTGGCCGGAGATCTTCGGCGAAGTCACCGAGATCACCGAGGCGAATTACTTCTTCCGCCTGCAGAAGTACCAGGGCTGGCTGATCGCGTTCCTGACGCAGAACGAGAACTTCGTGTTTCCGAAGTACCGGCAGTCGCAGGTGCTCGAGTTCCTCAAGGAGCCGCTCAACGACCTGTGCATCTCGCGGCCGAAGGAGCGGCTGGAGTGGGGGATTCCGCTGCCGTTCGACGAAAACTACGTGACCTATGTGTGGTTCGACGCGCTGACGAACTACTATTCGGCGGTCGTCGACCGGCCGGGAATCTGGCCGGCAAACTACCATGTGATCGGCAAGGACATCCTGGTGCCGCCGCACGCGGTGTACTGGATGATCATGCTGCACGCGGCGGGCATCCCGCTGCCGCTCGGCATCATCGCCCACGGCTGGTGGCTGCAGCGCGGCTCCAAGATGTCAAAGAGCACGGGCAATGCGCTCAACCCGCTCGACCTCGTGGAACAGTTCGGCGCGGACGCCTTCCGCTATTTCCTGATGCGGGAGATGAACGTCGGGCAGGACAGCGATTTCACGCCCGAGCAGTTCCTCGTGCGCTACAACAGCGAACTCGCGAACAACCTGGGCAACCTCGTCAACCGCACGCTGAACATGACGACGCGGTTCGCCGGCGGCGTGGTGCCGCCCGCGGGCGAGTTGCAGGAGCCCGAAGTGGCGTTGCGCGAACTCTGGGCGCGCACGGCGCCGGAGTGCGTGGCCCTGTGCGAGGGTTTCCAGTTTCATACGGCGCTGGAGCGCACGATGGCCTTCGTCACCGCGACCAACGCGTACATCGAGAAGCGGGCGCCGTGGAAGCTCGGCAAGTCGGCCGACCCCGCGGATCAGGCGCTGCTGCGCACTGCGCTCGCCACGATGGCGGAGGCGCTGCGGCTGGCGGTGGCGTTAATGAAACACGTGACGCCCCACACCAGAACCCGGGTTTATCAGGCCTTGAACTGCGCGATTCCAGGCGACCAGCAGTGGCGCGATGAAATCTGCTGGGGGAGTCGGCTCGAGGGCACGCAGGTTGTGCCGACGCTCCTGCTTTTCCCCAAGATCGAGGTCAAGTGAGCGGCGGATGAAGCCGGTCGAGTCCATGCGCAGTCCGAGAAGCTGCTTCGTGTGGCGCGACGCCGGGCTGGTCCTGGTAGCCGCGCGGGAGCGGAGCAACCGCGTGGTCGCGCCTTCGGCCACGCTTTCGCTTCGCTCAAACGCGGCTACATCGCCGATTGAGACCTCTTGCCGCACCCGATGACCATCCTGCCGTTGCATCCGGCCAACAACGCGGCGTCGCCCGAGGCGCTGCGTTCGTTCCTCGCCGACTGCGCGGCGGCGGCGCGGCGCGACGGGCACGCCAAGCTCGTGAGCATCTCGCTGGCGGTCGACGCGCTCGATCCGCTGGCCGTGCTGGAGTCGATCTTCGAGCCGGGCGAACCGCACTTCTACGCGGAGCGGCCGGCGCTGGGGACGGCGATCGCCGGCGCCGAGGTGGCGCTGCGGCGGGAGGCGCGCGGGGCGGGCCGGTTCGCGGAGCTGAAAGCCTGGATGCAGGAGACCCTCGCGCACACGTTTGCCGTCGGCGACGTGGCGGCGCCGTTCGGCGGGCCGCATTTCTTCAGCGCGTTTGCGTTTCACGACGAGGTGGGGGTCGACGAACCCTTCCCGGCGGCGGTGGCGTTCGTGCCGCGCTGGCAGGTCGCGCTGGCGGGGGCGACGACGACGGCGGTGGCCAACCTGCTCGTCAGCCCGGAGTCGGATCTCGACGCGCTCGCCCTGCGGGTCTGGCGCGCCCACGGCAGGTTTCATCAGCTCGGCCAGCAGGAAGCGCCCGGCGCGGAGCCGCCGCCACCGGTGGCGCCGCGTTTCGTGCGGCGTGAGGTGGGCGAATACCGGGTGGCGGTGGCCCGCGCGCTGGAGCGGATCGCGGCCGGGGAATTTTCCAAGATTGTGCTCGCGCGGGCGCAGGATCTGGCCGCCGACCGGCCGCTGCATCCGCTGCGGGTGCTCAATGGTCTGCGGCAGCGGTTTCCGGACTGCTATTCGTTTTCGTTCACGCTGGGGCGCGGGCCCAGCTTTATCGGGGCGAGCCCGGAGCGGCTGGTGCGGGTTCAGCAGGGGGTGCTCGAGACCGAGGCGCTGGCGGGCTCGATGCGCCGCGGGGTGGGGGCGAGCGAGGACGTCGCCCTGGCGGCCGCGCTGCTGCGCAGCGAGAAGGATCGGCGCGAGCATCGCGAGGTGCTGGATGACATCGTGGCCCGGCTCGGGCGCCTGGGATTCCCGGTCGAGGCGGCGGCGGCCCCGCAGATCCGCCGGCTGGCCAATGTGCAGCATCTGCACACGCCGGTGCGGGGCGTCCTGCCCGGGGGGATCCACCTCCTGGACGCGCTCGCGGCGATGCACCCGACGCCCGCGGTCGGCGGCACTCCGCGCGAGGCGGCAATGGCGGCCATCCGGGAGCTGGAAGGCTTCCCGCGCGGACTGTATGCGGGGGCGCTCGGCTGGCTGAACAGCCGCGGCGGTGGGGAGTTTTTCGTCGGCATCCGGCCGGCCCTGGTGGAGGGGGCGCGCGCCCGGGTTTATGCGGGGGCGGGCATCGTAGCGGGCTCGACGCCCGAAAAGGAGTTCGCGGAAACGGAGTTGAAATTCCGCGCGATGGTCGACGCCATCGTGGCCTGACGCCGCCATGTTCGCGCCCGATTCCCGCAACCTAAACTCGCTCTGGGCGGGCGTGCTGGTGGAGACGCTGGTGCGCTGCGGGGTGGTGCGCGCGGTGGTGTCGCCCGGTTCGCGCTCGACGCCGCTCGCGCTGGCGGTGGCGGCCCATCCCGGCATCGAGGCGGTGCCGGTGCTGGACGAACGATCGGCGGGGTTCTTTGCCCTCGGGCAGGCGCGGCGCGACCTGCGACCGGTGGCGTTGATCTGCACCTCCGGTACGGCGGCGGCGAACCTGTTGCCGGCGGTGATCGAGGCGAGCGAAGGCGGGGTGCCGTTGATCGTGCTCACGGCGGACCGCCCCCCGGAACTGCGTGGTTGCGCCTCGGGGCAGACGATTGATCAGGTGAAATTGTTCGGCGGCTACCCGAACTGCTTCCACGACTGCGTCCCGCCGGAAGCGGGCGAGGTCCGGCTCCGTTATCTGCGCCAAACCGTCGCGGCGGCCGTGGGGCAGGCGCTGCGGCCCTTTCCGGGCCCCGTGCATCTTAATGTGCCGTTCCGCGATCCGCTGCCGCCGCTGCCGGATGACGGCGCGGCGGCGCGGCTCGCCGCGACGCTCGACTGGGATTCGTTCTTTTCGCACCTGAGCCCGGCGGAAGTCGCGCCGCCGCTTGCCGCGCCGCCGCCCCTGCTTCCGGACGTGCACGGTGCGATTGTCGTCGGGCCGGCGCAGCCGGCGGATCCGGACGGATTGGCGACGGCAGTCGGAGAGATCGCGCGGCGCCTCGGCTGGCCCGTGCTGGCCGATGGCGCCTCGCCGCTGCGATACCGTGCCCGGCTGGTTCCCCACCTGATCACGACCTATGATCTCGTTTTGCGGCACGAACCGGCGGCGGAGCGCCTGCGGCCGGAGGTGGTGCTGGCGATTGGAGACTGGCCCGCGAGCAAGGTGCTGCGCGGGTGGGTGGAGTCGAGCGGAGCCCGGATTTGGAGTCTTGCGGAACGCGCGGACAACCGGGATGCGCTGCACGGCCGGACGCAGGCGGTCGCGCTGCCGGCGGCGTTGCTGGCAGCGGCCCTGCCGGATGTGGCGAACGAGAGTGGATATGCGCGCATGTGGGCGCGCTACGAAGCGAGGGCGCGCACCGCGCTGGATGCACGGCTGGAGGCGGAGGCGTCGCTCTTTGAGCCGAAGGCCGCGTGGCTGCTGGCAAGGCACCTGCCGGCGCGCACCTGGCTGACGGTCGCGAGCTCGATGCCGATCCGCGACCTCGAATATGTGGCGCCACCGGGGGACTCGGGCATCGTCCCGCGCGCCAATCGCGGGGCGAACGGCATCGATGGCACGCTCTCGACCGCGCTGGGCGTGGCGCACGGCGCGGACCGGCCGGCCGTGCTGCTGACCGGCGACCTTTCGTTTCTCCACGATGCCAACGGCCTGCTGCTGCGGTCGCGGCTGCGCGGATCGCTCACGATCGTGTTGATCAACAACCGCGGCGGCGGAATCTTCGAGCACCTGCCGGTGGCGAAGTTCGAGCCGCCGTTCGAGGAGTTTTTTGCGACCCCGCAGGAGGTGGACTTCGCCGGGCTTTGTGCGGCGCATGGCGTGGCGCACACGGTGGTGCGCGACTGGGCGCACCTCGGGGAGTTGATTCGCGAACTGCCCTCCTCCGGGGTTCGGGTGCTCGAGTTGGCGACCGACCGCAAGCGCGATGCGGCGTGGCGCAAGCAGTGGTTTGCCGAGCTGGCGGCCGGGCTGGGTGCGTAAGCCCGATGTCAGCCGTTGGTGGCGGTGGCGGCCGGGGAGGCGGCGGCCTGCCGGAGTTCCCGGGGCGAGCGCCCGGTGACCCGGCGAAACAGGCGGTTGAACTGCGAAAGTGAGCCGAAGCCGCACGCATGAGCGATCTCGGTGATGGGGCGGGTGGTGCCGACGAGCGCCTCACGGGCATACTCGATGCGGACGCGCGCGATGTAATCCACCAGCCGAAGACCGGTCGAACGGTGAAACTGGCGGCTGAGGTGACCGGCGCTGAGTCCCGCGTGCCGCGCCAGATGCGACACGTCCAGGCGTTCGGCGTAGTGGGTGCGCACATAGCGACAGACCTGTTCGATGGGCGCCGGCAATTCCGCCGGGGGGCGCGCCAGGTCATGGCTGAATTCGCGGGTGAAGCGGTCCACCCAGGCCGCCACGAGTCGCCGCAGGGATTCGCGGCGCGACGAGCCGGCGACGGGAGCGGCGGCGGTCAGGGTGGCGAGTTCGGCGGTCGCTAGTGTCACCCCGGCGCACCCGAGCAGGTGGCTGGCCCGGTTGAGGGCGACCCGGCCGGCGTCGGGGTCGGCCATCGGTCCAAAGACGAAGTACCCCACATCCTGCCCTCCGAGATGAACCGGCACGGCGGTCTCGTGCAGGCCGGCGTCGCACCGTCGCGTCGTGCCCTCCGGGACGGCCTCCTGCAAGAGCGCCTGGGTGAAGCGTGTGCATATCCGCCGGCCGGCATCGTCTGCGTGCAGTCGCTCGCACAGGGCGCACGAGTAGGGGGCAGGCTCATCGGTGCCGCCGTGGCCGAGGCTGTCGAGGAAACGCATCTCCAACCCCGTGGCCTCGAGGAAATCGTGCCTGAATTCCTGCACTTCGCGCATGGAACGAATCCGTTCGCCGAGAGCCTGGCGGATGAAGCGTGGCATAGTGAGCGCAGAATCTGCGCGCAGAATCTGCCTATTCGAGGGGCAGGGCAAGCGGGACTGGCTTCCATCCAGCGGAAAAATGGCGACTGATGTCTGCCTGGCGACGCCGTGGCTGACCATGCTCATTTTTCGGCCTCGGATTCTGCGCATCGGGCGCACAAGACGCGGAGCGCACCGGTGGAAAGGCGGGTAAGCTGAACTCCGGTTCCGCCGCAGTTGCCCGCCGGTCTTCTCCGCCGGGCGACCGCCGGCAGACCACTGCCAACACCTGATGAAAAACAATGCCTCCTCCCCGACTGACCGCGCCGATTTCACCGCCGGCCCGGCCGCACCGTTTCCTTTTCCGTTGCCCGTTGAAGCGGCGGAGATTCTGGCGGCCAGCCCCAGGGTGGTGCTGGCCCGCAACGCCGCCGACCTGATTGCGCTTGCGGTGCGGGACGCCGGATCGACCGGCTGGCATGAGGTGGCGTACGAAGTGCCCGGGCGCGGGCCCGTTGTGGAGGCCCGGGTGTGCCGCACCCGCAACGGAATCGCGGCGAACTACCTCGAAGCTTACATGCGCCGGCGCGACCCGGACTGCATGGTGATCGGAGACGAGCGGGCCACGGACAAACCCACCTACCGGGCGCGCTTTGGGGCGGAGTTCGGACCGGTGCGGGCGGCGACCTTTGCGTGGCTGCGGCAGCAGCCGCTCGCGGTATTCGCCTTTCGGGCCGGAGTGGGCCCGAAGGGCATGCCGGCCCTCGTGATTGGCCCGGACAACGCCGGCTTCTTCGCGCTCGGGCTCGCCCTGCTTCAGGGGTGCGAGGATCCGGCGGACCTGGATGCGGATTTTGTGCCGCGCGCGGTGATTTACGTGGCGCCTCCGTTCCGCCACACGCATTTCGAAGGCAAGCAGGTGGTGGTACACAATCGTCGTGAAGGGCTGCACGAGATGTTCAGCTACAACCTCTATCCCGGGCCCAGCGCCAAGAAGGGCATCTACGGCATGTTGCTGAACCTTGGGGAGTTGGAGGGCTGGATCACCATGCACTGTTCGACGGTCCAGGTCGTGACCCCCTATGACTACAAGGTGGTGATCGCCCACGAGGGTGCCAGTGGGGGCGGCAAGAGCGAAATGCTCGAAAACGTGCACCGGCAGCGAGACGGCAGCCTGCTGGTCGGGCGCAACCTCGTGACCGGCGAAGAGCGCACCCTCACCCTGCCCAAGAGCTGCGACCTGCGGCCGGTGACCGACGACATGGCGCTTTGCCATCCTTCGCTCGACCGTGGACGCGGCAAACTCGCGCTCACCGACGCCGAAGATGCCTGGTTTGTGCGGATCAACCACATCACCCGCTACGGCACCGACCCGCACCTCGAAGAACTCACTATCCGCCCGCCCGAACCGCTGCTGTTCCTGAACATCGATGCCCAGCCCGGCGCCACGGCTCTGATCTGGGAGCACATCGAGGACACGCCCGGCTCTCCGTGCCCGAATCCGCGCGTCATCATTCCCCGCCGCACCGTCCCGGACGTCGTGACCGGCGCGGTTGATGTCGATGTGCGGAGTTTCGGGGTACGCTGTCCGCCCTGCACCCGGGAAAAGCCGACTTACGGGATCCTCGGGCTCTTCCATCTCCTGCCGCCCTCGCTCGCCTGGCTGTGGCGACTGGTCGCCCCGCGCGGCCATGCCAATCCCAGCATTGTGCAGCGCGAAGGCATGACTTCGGAGGGAGTTGGTTCGTACTGGCCGTTCGCCACCGGGCGGATGGTCGATCACGCCAACCTGTTGCTGAACCAGATCCTGGAGACACCGCGGGTGCGTTACATCCTGACGCCCAACCAGCACGTTGGCGCCTGGCAGGTGGGTTTCATGCCGCAGTGGATCGCCCGGGAATACCTCGCCCGGCGCGGCGGTGCGCGCTTCAGCGCGCAACAGGTCAGGCCGGCTCGCTGCCCGCTGCTCGGATACGTGCCGCCGCGCATTCTGGTCGAGGGACGCTACGTGGGGCCCATCTTCTTCGAGGTAAACCAGCAACCCGAGGTCGGCGATCGCGCCTACGATGAGGGCGCTGAGATCCTGGCGGCGTTCTTCGAGCGCGAGCTGAAGCAGTACTTGACGCCGGACCTGTTGGAACTTGGACGCCAGATCATCACCTGCTGCCTCGATCGCGGCACCCTGGCGGACTACGAGGCGTTGATCGATCACGGCACGCTGTCGCCGGAAGACTGACCCCGGAAAAGACCACTCCCCTCATGGAGTTTTATGATCTGCGGTTTCACCGCGGCCGCCGACCCTGCTTCGCGAAGGTGCCGGCGGCGGCGCGTCGCCGGATCTTCGGCGTCGACTACGTCCTCGTCCAAGGACTGCAAGGTGGCGACCTATACTTCACGAAAGCAGGGTGGGCCGTGGCGGAGTCGCTGCTGCCCCTGCACTGGTACGACAACGAGAGATTTTGCCGGGTGGGGCGGGCACTGACGGCAGGAACCGGTTCCGTTTATCGTGTCCCAGTGCCGCATCGCGCCCGCGGCAGCATGGGCGTGGTGGTCAAGTTTTGCCGTTTTGGTCAGGACGTGGGCGTGTTGGAAGGCGGTGGCGGCGATGTCTTTCCCTGGTCGGAGGCGGTGCAGGCGGACGCGGAATTCCTCGGTCCGTTTGCGGAGTTCGGCCGGGTGGAGGAGTTGCGGCGGGCACTGGGGCCGTCCCGGTGGTTTGGGCTCAAGCGACCGCTGGCCATCTACTGCCCGTCAGTCCGTTACCTGCGCTGGCAACTGGGGCGGAACCCCTCGCGGGATTGGTGCCACGACCGCCCGCTCGCGGCCGATCAGGCGGGGGCGGGGACGACCGCCGTGAAGCACGACTGGGAGCGCCTCTATATCCTGCTTTACCAGTGGATCGAGGGTGTGGATGCCCAGGAGGCCTACGAGGATGGCGCGATTGATGAAACCATGCTGACCGCACTGGCGCGACGCTCCGCCCGGGACCTCGCCGCGGCCGGATTTGCGGTTCTCGATCACAAGCCACGCCATGTGATCGTGCGGCCAGGCGCGAACGGGCTGGTGTCGCGGCGGGGCGTTCCGATTTATGCGCTCATCGACTACGAACTGCTGGTACCCTACCGGCCGGCGGCGGGGGGGGCCGGCGTTCAGGGATGAGTCGCCGCCCCGCACTACCGCCACGAAGGGGAGCGCGGGAGCACAATTGAGGACCGTGCGCCAACCGGGTCTTGCGGCCGCTTCAGGGGGTCAGGGGCCCGGCAGCCTTGCAGCACTTCGCGAGAATTCGTGCCCGTTCGCGGTTACCATCTGAAACCGTCAGCGAGGACGGGACTAGGACTTCCTGAAGGCCCGCTCAAAAGCGGCGCGGATCCAATCGCCCCTCGTCCCGCGGCTGCCTTCGCCACCCGACCGCGGGAGTTCGATCCGGGCTTCCTGCGTGAGCGTCCGCCACCGGGCCTCCAAATCCGGCTCCAACGGCCGATCGAGTTCAACGGCATGGTGCCGCCAGGCCTGGAAATACTGGCCGTCGATCTGCGGTCCGAGCAGGTCGCGGAAGCTCCTGCCGGGAGGGCGGGCGGCCAGGCCATGGAAACCGCCCAGCGTGCCCCACCATTGCACCGCGGCGAAATCCGGATGCCCCGGCGGCACGTCGCTCACATAGATTGTCGCCGATCCCGCGGCGTGCAGCCGGCGTTGCAGTTGCGCCACGGCTACCTGGCGCACATCGGCGCCGCCGTCGGCCCGCAACGCCAGGTGCGCCGCGTGACCCGCCGCCTCGCCGAGGGAGGCCCAGATCGGTTCGTAACGCAGCGCGCAAAAACCGACATGGGTGGCGCTCACCGGCACCGGCGCCAGCAGGTTGCGCACGTCCTGCGGGACGATGGTCCCGTAGGGCACCTGGTAGGCTGGTACCGGATACAGCGCTCCGTAGTTGGTGCCGTGCCGCGTGCCGCCAAAGCGCGGACCGTCGTGGCGGTTGCCGTGGCTGTTGTGGCCGTAGTCGCCGCTCGCGATGGAGTCGCGGTGGAGCAGGGCGCGGGCGTCGTTCGGTGCGTGCCGCGTGTCGTTTTGCGTGTAGAGGCGTTGCCCGATCATCCGACGACCCTCGCGCACATAGACCTGCGGCGGCAGGTGACCCGAATCGGCGAACTCGTCGCGACAGAGCCCCCAGGTCCGGGCGTCGGCCCGGATCGCCGCCGGAACCTCGGAATCGTTTTGCAGGAAGAACACGATGCCGACATTCCAGAGCAGATGCTCGGCGAAGATGCGCCGGCGCGCTTCGACGTCGCCCTCGGGCCAGAGCAATTGCTCCCCGGGCAGGGACATCCGGACCGCACTCGCGCCGAGATCGTTGGCATCGTATTTCCCGCCTGGCAGTGCGGGCGTGTGGGCGATCATGAGGGCGTCCGGCGAGTGACCGCCGCTGAAGAGTCGCTTGACGCGCCCGTTGGCAATCAACGGCAGCAGGCCGCTGAAGATCTCCCGACGGTAACCCGCCGGGGCGCCGGGCAGGATCCGGTTTGCCGGATCCTGCGTGACGACCAGGCGGAAGTTGTAAGCCTGAAGTTCAATCCGGGAGCCTTCCTCCGGTGCGAGCGATTCGTCGAACTCGTCGCGACTTTCCCCGCCGATGCGATAGGGAATCTGGGCCGCGGCGATGAGGTCGCCCTCGTAGGTCGCGTCGACGAAGATTCCACCTGCGATCTCGTGCCCGGTGCCGCCGGCGTCGACGAAACGGACGGCCCGCACGTAACGGTTGCCGGCCGGACCACGCATCCGGGCTTCGCGGAGGGTCCACTGGCGCCGGACGCGGATGGTCGGGAATTCGGCGAGCATGTCCTCGAACACCCGCAGGGCGACCTTGGGCTCCGCGTTGATGCCGCGGAAACACTGTTTCACCTCGGGGGAGTTCGCACCGTAGTGCCGGACGTAGTGGGCCTCCACGCGGCGCGTAAATTCGAGAAAAACGCCGGTGAGCGATTCGAAGGTGCGGAAGTCGGTGTGGGAAAGACCGCAGGTGGCCATGCCGCCAATCCGGTGGGTGGGTTCGGCGAGCAGCACGGAGCGGCCTTCCTTGGCCGCGGCGAGGGCGGCGGCGATGCCGCCGGGCGTGGCGCCGTAGATCACGACCTCCGCCGGCGCAGGGGCGGCCTGCGACCAGACGGCGGAGAGGAGCGCCGGCAGCAGCCGGAGGAGGAGGGATTTCGATTTCAAAAGTGTCCGGGGGATCAGGTGAATCCCTGCCCTCACGGTGCCGCGCCGATCAGGCGGAGGTTGCGCCAGCAGGCGTTGCCGGGCGCCGTGGGGGAGTTGATCAGGAGGGTGCGCTGGTACAGGCGGAGGGTTACTTCGCGGCCGGCGAATGCTGCGAGATCGAATTCCAGCGGAAGAAACGTCCGACCTTCATCGCTCCCGGTGATGATGCGACGGGCAATCTGGCGGTTGCCGGCGTAGATGCTGAACTCCCAGGCCCGCCGCGGTTCGGCCGCGACCTCCACCAGGAGCCGCGGAGCGTCTCCGAGTCTGGCGACCCGGCGCAGGACGAGCCCGCGGACCTCGTCGCGCGGGAACGTGACGAGGACGTCGCCGTCGAGGTAGGTGAGACCCCGGATGCCCGGCATCGCGCCGATCTCGGTGCCTCCAAAGCCGGCCCGTTCGAGGTTCCAGTCGGGGTTCCAGTACTGCATCAGATCGGCGAGGGTGAAGCGCTCCGCGGGCTGCGCACGGGGTTCTTCGACGGCGATCTGCAGCCGGTCGCCGGTGCGCCGGGCCCCATGGGCGAGGAGGATCTGCTCGCCGATCGCGGCCGTCCGACGGGCGAGTCCACTGATGCTCTCGTCGACGGGGGGCGTCAGCTTGAGCCGGCCCATTTCCGCCCCGACGATGCGGTCGTCCAGTTGCGCCACGAGCTTCGCGGGCAGGGCCTTCATCCCGTGCATCGCACCGATCACAGATGCGGCCGAGGCCGCGCTGTTGTCGGTGTCGGTGAAGTCGGCGGCCCGCGCGGCGAGGTCGATCGTGCGCCAGAAGTCGCCCTGACCGAACCAAAGCACGGCCGCGGCGATGCCGCCGTTGGCGACGGCGTTGTTGGTGGCGGGGTACTCGAGGTGCCAGCGGTCCTCCACTTGGCCCACGATCTCCTCAAAGCTGCGGCCGGCCTCCGCCGCGGTGAGCACGGACTCGACGCACTGCCGGTAAGGCGAGCTCGGATGGACCAGGGTCACGGCCTGGCGTAGCAGACGACGCGGGTCGCGTTCGCCAAAGGCCAGGCTGATGGCGCCGGCGAAGATCACCGCGCCGTCGACCGACTCGGCGTAACCGTTGAGGTGTCCGTACTCGCGCGCCATCCGGCCGGCGACATTGGGCAGGCCCGGTGCGAGGGCGCCGTAGAGGTCGGAGCTGAACACGGGACCGATTGTCCACCAGACCCGGTTGTAGCGTGGGTGTCCGCTCGCGGAGCCCTTGAGGCCGCGTTGGAGGTTTTGCAGTGCGAACCAACTCGAGCCGTAGGAGCCGCAGTTGTTCTCCAGCCATTGCTGCCCGAGTTGATCGACGGTCAACCCGATGCCGTGTTTCTCAAAAGCGCGCAGCGCACAAATTTCGTAATACCAGTCGTCGTCCACCCAGCCCTGCCGGTACGGTTTCGGGAATTCGCGGACCGGTTCGACGGCGGCGGTGCGGTGTTCGAAAGGGAGGGTGAGCGACACCGCCAGGATTTGACCGTGCCAGATGGCATTCAGCCGATCCACATAGTCCGCCTGGCTCAGCTCGAGGCGCGGGGCTGCGGCGACCAGCCGCTCGGGAATCATTGTCACGGTGGTCAGTAGCGCCGCGGCGGCGAACCTTCGGAGGTGTCTGCGTACACGAGGCCGACGGCTCAACCAGGCAGTGCGAAGGAGGTGCATCATGCACAAGGGCTTAACACGTATGCTGTGGAAGGAGTCGGATCGCAGGCGTCCGTCGCACCGCCCACTCAGAGCTGAATCGGCAGCCCGACCTCGATGATCTGCATCGGGGGAAGCTGGTAGTAGTCGCGGGCCTGGCGGGCGTTGCGGCTGAGGAAGCCGTAAAAGTGCTTCTGCCATTCCCACATCCGGGTGTCGCCCCCGGTGATGATCATCTCGCGGTTGAAGTAGTAGGTGGCCTCCGAGGGCTTGAGCGGCACGCCGCGCTCGCGCAGTTGCTCGATGAGCGCGGTGACATCGGGCGACTCCATGTAGCCGTAGCGGGCCAGGGCGCGCCAGATGCCCTCGCCGATCGCACGTACTTCGAGCCGTTCGGCGTCGGCGATGTACGGCACTTCCTCGGTGAGAATGCTGAGGAGGACCACGGTTTCGTGGAGGACCTTGTTGGCCTTCACGTGGTGCAGAAGGACGAGGGGGGTGCCGGTGGGATTGCCGGCCATGAAGACACCGGTGCCGCGCACGCGCGCGACATGGCGGCTGGAGGCGATGCGGCAGAGCTCGTCCTCGGTGACCTCGTTGCCGTAGACTCGGCGGAAGATCTCGGACTTTCCAATCTTCCACGTGGTCATCACCGCGAGCACGCCGGCGGCGATGAAGACGGGCAGCCAGCCGCCGTCATAGAACTTGTGCAGGTTGGAGGCGAAGAACGCGACGTCCAGGGTCAGAAAGGCCAGGCACAGCGCCGCGGCGCGCCAGCGCGGCCACTTCCAGGCGCGTTCCATGACCACGAACAAGGCGAGGGTGGTGACGATCATGGTGCCAGTCACCGCGATGCCGTAGGCGGCGGCGAGGGCGGAGCTCGACTTGAAGCCGAAGACAGTGGCGATCGAGCCCAGGGCGAGCGCCACGTTCACCAGGGGGAGATAGATTTGTCCCCGCTGATCGGGATTGGTGTGCCTCACTGCCAGACGGGGAAAGTAGCCGAGCTGGATGGCCTGGCGCACCAGCGAGTAGGCGCCGGAAATCAGGGCCTGGCTGGCAATGATGGCGGCGAGGACCGAGAGGGCCAGCAGGCCGTAGCGGAGCGGCCCTTCGGGCGCGAGCGAGAGGAACGGATTGGCGGCGGAGCCGCTTCCGGAGAGGAAGTAGGCTCCCTGCCCGAAGTAGTTTAACACCAATCCAGGCAGCACCACGGCGTACCAGGCGGTCAGGATCGCGCGCCGGCCGAAGTGCCCCATGTCGGCGTAGAGCGCCTCGACACCGGTGAAGGCCAGCACCACTGACCCGAGCAGGACTGCGGCCTCGCCCGGGTGGCTGCCGATCAGGTGCAGGCCCAGCCAGGGGTTGAGCGCCCGCAAGACCACGGGAGTCTCGACGACGCGCCAGAGACCCAGCCCGCCGAGCACGACGAACCACACGAGCATCACAGGGCCAAAGACCCACCCGATGAATTTTGTGCCGCGATGCTGGAAGGCGAACAGCCCGGCCAGAATCAGGCAGGCAAGCGGCACGACCATGAACTCCACTCCTGACCAGACCTCCTTGATGCCCTCCACCGCGCTCAAAACCGTGATGGCCGGGGTAATCACGGCCTCGCCGCACAGCATCGCCGCGCCGGCGAGCACCACAAGGGTGCCGGCGTTCAGGCCGATCCGTGTGCCGCGATCGAGCCGGCCGAGAGCGAGCAGGGCGAAGATGCCGCCCTCGCCGCGATTGTCGGCCCGCAGGACGATCGTCGCGTACTTGATGCTCACCACCAGGATCAGCGACCAGAAGACGAGGGAAAGCACACCGAGGACCGCGGTGGCGTGTTCGGCCGCCGGCAGCGCATGCAGGCATTCGCGAATCGTGTAGAGCGGGCTGGTGCCGATGTCGCCAAACACGACTCCAAGCGCCCCCAGGCCGAGGGCCAGCCGTGCGCTGGTGCCGGAACTGGACTGCGCTTCGGTGCTCATCGGAAGGGGCCAGTGTCGGGAAATCGCGGGCGCGTCCAAGCAGTTTCTCGGGCCGCGGGAAATCTGCTTGCCACCGGACGCCGGCCGCGATCCCGGCCGGAACCCGCATCGACAAGTGCGGCCAAAGTTTCCACGCTCGCGCGCCATGACTCCCGACTGGAAGGTCGCCAAGACCTACACCGACATCCTTTATCACAAGGCCGAAGGCATCGCACGCGTGACGATCAACCGACCGGCGAAGCGCAACGCCTTCCGGCCGCTCACCGTCAGCGAGATGTACGACGCCTTCGCGGACGCCCGCGAGGATTCGGCGATCGGCGTGGTCCTCCTGACCGGGGCCGGGCCACACACCGATGGCAAGTATGCCTTTTGCTCCGGCGGCGACCAGAGCGTGCGCGGCCATGCGGGTTACATCGACGAGGCCGGCGTGCCGCGGCTCAACGTCCTCGACCTGCAGAAGCTCATCCGCTCCATGCCGAAGGTGGTGATTGCGCTGGTGGCCGGCTATGCGATCGGCGGCGGGCATGTGCTGCACGTGGTCTGCGATCTCAGCCTGGCGGCCGACAACGCGATCTTCGGTCAGGTGGGCCCGCGAATGGGAAGTTTCGACGGCGGGTTCGGATCCAGCTACCTGGCCCGGGTGGTCGGCCAGAAGAAGGCCCGGGAAATCTGGTTCTTGTGCCGGCAATACAACGCGCAGCAGGCGTTGGAGATGGGACTCGTCAATGCCGTGGTGCCGGTGGGACAGCTCGAGGAGGAAGGGGTGAGGTGGGCCCGGGAAATCCTGCAGAAGAGCCCGCTGGCCATCCGTCTGCTCAAGAGCGCCTTCAACGCCGAACTCGACGGTCAAGCCGGCATCCAGGAACTCGCCGGCAACGCCACGCTCCTGTATTACATGAGCGAGGAGGCAAAGGAGTTCATGACCGCGCAGCGCGAGAAACGCGCTCCGGCGGCCCGGAAATACCCCTGGCTGCCGTAAGCGCGCCGCCTCACAGGTAGGGCGCGAACATCCGGGCCGCGCCGTCGCGCAGCTTGACGGTCAGTGGACGCGATTCGAGCGCCCCGAGGGTGACGAGGTGCGAGCGGGCGCGCCGGCGTTCGAAGTGGGTCTCGAGGCGCGTGCCGAGTTCGCAACTGTAGCATTCGAGATTGAACTCGAAATTGAGCCGCAGGCTGCGGGCATCCCAGTTGGCCGAGCCGAGCAGGGACCACGCGCCGTCGATCAGCAGCAGTTTCGAGTGATCGAAGGGTCCCGGGTGCAGCCAGACACGGCAGCCGCCCTCCAGCACCTGCCAGAGCTGCCCCATCACCGCCCACTGCACATGCGGCAGATCGCTGTGCCGCGGCAGCACGAGGTCAACGTCCACGCCCCGCAGCGCCGCCGCGTTCAGGGCCGAAAGCAGGGCCGCATCCGGAATGAAGTAGGGCGTGACAATGCGGATGCTGCGCTGGGCGGCGTTGAGCGCCCCGATCAGGGTCCAGCGCAGACGGTCGACGTTTTCATCGGGTCCGGCCTCGATGCCCCGCACCAGCACTGTTCCGGCGGGCGCGAGGGTGGGGAACCAGCGCTCCCCGCGCAGCGCCTCGCCGGTGGCGAACTGCCAGTCGTCGGCGAACACCTCCGCCAGGTGCGCGACCGCCGGCCCGGCCAGGCGGAAGTGCAGGTCGACAAAGGCGGTATCCGGCCGGTGGGGACGCCAGTAGCGCTGGTCGAGGTTCAGCCCGCCGGTGAAGCCGAGGGCGCCGTCGACCACGAGAATCTTGCGATGGTTGCGCAGGTGCACCGCGTTGAGCCGCGCCGGCACGAGGGGCGGGTTGAAGATGCCCACCCGGACCCCGGCCGCGCGCAGCGGCCGGACCGCGGTCGAGGAGGAGAAACGCGCGTCGAAATCGTCGATCAGCACCCGCACGGCCACCCCGCGGGCGTGCGCGCGGCCCAGGGCTTCCACGAACTCCGCCCCGATCCCGTCGCCGTCGAAGATGTACGACGCCAGCGCGATGCTGCCGCGGGCGGATTCGATGGCCGCCAGCATCGCGGGGTACGCCTCGCGTCCGGCGGCGAGCGGCTCGACGGCATTTCCCGCGAGCAGGGCGCGCGGCACAACGCGATCCACCAGCCGGGCCAGGGGCACCAGGTGCGGGGCCGCCACCGCGCAGACTTCGGCCACGCCCGCGGGCGCCGGCGGTGCGGTGCGGTGGCGAGTCATCTTCCGGCGCAACCGGGTCGCGCGGCGCCGCACCCGGTTGATGCCGAGGAAGACATAGAGCAGGGTGCCGGCCGCCGGCAGGATCCAGATGACGAAGAACCACAGCGACGCCGAGCGGGGGTCGCGTTTGTAGATGACCGCGTGGCCCGACGCAACCAGGGCCAGCGTGAGAAGCGCGCCGGCGGCGATCGCCCGCAACGGCGTCTCCAGTCCGCCGAGATCCAGCGTCAGGAAGGGAAGGGGCGGAAGGGGCATCAGAGAAGGCGACGGGGGAGTCTTGGCGCCGCCCGGGCGAAGAGTCAAAACCCCCCGCCGCCGGCCGCGGCATGTTTCCCGTTGACCGCTCCTCGCGCGGCCCGATTCATTGCCGCATGGTGCCAAGCGTGCTGATCGTCGACGACGAGAAACACACCCGCGAAGGGCTGCAGCAGGCGCTCGCGGAGAATTACGACGTCACCGTGGCGGCCAGCGCCGACGAAGCGTTCAACCTGCTCGACGCGCAGCCGTTCGACGTCGTGCTGACCGATCTGCGGATGCCGGGGCGTTCCGGCCTGAAGGTGATCGACAAAGCGCTCGCGCTGCCGCAGCGCCCGGCCGTGCTCATGATGACGGCCTACGGCAACATCGAGACAGCGGTGGAGGCGATGAAACGCGGCGCGATCGACTTCCTGACCAAGCCGGTCAACATCGAGCGTCTCGAGGTGCTGATCCAGCGCGCCTTGAAGACGAAGACCCTCGAGGTGGAGGTGCAGCAGTTGCACGAGCGGCTCGACGAAAAGTTCCGGATCGAGGGCATCATCGGCGCCTCGGCGAGGCTGAAGGAGGTCATCGACAAGATGCGGCTCGTCGCGCCTTCGAGGGCGACCATCCTGATTGAAGGGGAATCCGGCACGGGCAAGGAGCTGATCGCGCAGGCGATCCATCAGACCAGCCCGCGGTCGAGGGGGCCGTTCGTGGCGGTGCATTGCGCGGCGCTCTCGGAAAACCTGCTGGAAAGCGAGCTTTTCGGGCACGAGCGCGGTTCCTTCACCGGAGCGACAGAGCGGCGGGTCGGGCGCTTCGAGTCGGCCGACGGCGGGACGCTGTTCCTCGACGAGATTGGGGAGATATCGCAGTCCACGCAGGTGAAGCTGCTGCGGTTTCTGGAGACGAAGGCGATCGAACGGGTGGGCGGATCGAAGGCGATCGAGCTGGATGTGCGGCTGGTGGCGGCCACCAACCGCAATCTGGAGCGCATGGTGAAGGAGGCGAAGTTCCGGGAGGATCTCTTCTTCCGGCTCAACGTGGTGCGGCTCCTCATGCCGCCGCTGCGCGAACGGACCGAGGATATTCCGCTGCTGCTGGCGCACTTCATCCGCCAGTTTTCGGAGGAAAACGGCGTGCCACCGCTGGTGGTGGAGCCCGGGGCGCTGCGCACGCTGCAGCGCTACGCGTGGCCCGGAAACATCCGCGAGCTGCGAAATTTCTGCGAGAATGCCGTCGTGCTGCGGCGTGGCGGCAGCCTGACCGAGTACGATCTCGAACCCAAGTTCCGCGGCGAAGTGGAGCCGGGGGGGGCTGCGGCCGGGGGGCTGGCCGGGGCCCCGGGCGCCGCGCCGGCGTCGCTGTCGGTGGAGGAGAACGAGAAGCGACTGCTGCGCGAGGCGCTGCTGAAGGCGCGCGGCAACCGCACCAGGGCGGCCGAGCTGATGGGCGTGAGCCGGCGCACGCTCCACCGCAAGATCGCCCAGTGGCCGGAGCTCGACGTGATGGATCGCTGAGTCCGTTGCCGGGCGCGCACGGTTGAGGCTGGCGTCCGGCGGATCGCCGCCCGATGGTCGCGTCCTTCGCGCATGAACCGCCCCCGCACCCTGCAGGAAACCATCCACTGGCTCGAGGTGGGGGCAGGGGCGCGGTATCTCCGGCTCGCCGCGGTGCTGGCGGTGACGCTGGCCCTCTCGCTGCGGATGGCCTGGACGCAATTCCGCGGGCCGGCCTCGGAATCGACCCTCATCCAGGCCGATCTGGGCCGGCAACTGGCCGCGGGCGCCGGCTTCACCACCCGGGTGAACCATCCACAGACGGCGGCCGTGCTGGCGGCACGCGGTCACCCCTTCGACGCCGGCCATCTGTATCCTGAACTCCATCACGCCCCGCTCTACTCCCTTGTCATTGCCGCCGCCCTCGCGGCGCTGCCGGATCGCTGGCGCGAGGAATGGTTCGCCGCGTCGCCGCTGCCGCCGGACGGTTTTGCCCCGGACTACCTGCTGCTCGGGATCAACCTGGTCCTGTTCTGGCTGGCCGCGTGGCTCACCTACCGGCTGGCGCGCGACTTGTTCGAGCCGCGCGCCGGTTTTCTGGCGGCCGGTGCCGTACTGCTCTCAGTCCCGCTCTGGCAGGCCACGGTAGCCGTGAACGGCGCCCCGCTGCTGATGGTGCTGGGCCTGGTCGCGTTTTCACTCTGGCACCGCCTGGAACGGGACGTCGAGCGAGGGGCTTCCGCCGCCTGCATTGCGGTGGGGGCCGCACTTCTGGGCGGAGCCTGCGGCCTGCTCTTTCTCGCCGAATACTCCGCCGGCACGCTGGCCCTGGTGGCGCTGGGCTATGCCGCGTGGCGTGGGCGGGCCGTGGGCAGGACCAGTCTGGCTCTCGCGGCGGTGGCGGGCGGATTTCTGCTCGTGGCCGGCCCCTGGGTGGCGCGCAACGTGAGCGTCAGCGGACATCCGGTGGCCCTGGCGCGGCACAACATCGCCCTCAAGGCGGGTGACCCCACGGCCGAGCCGGCGATCATGCGGGCGACGTTGTCGGCCGCGGCCCCGGCAATCGACCTGCGCAAGCTTGGCAACAAGACGCTCTCGGCGGTGAAGGACAGCCTGCAGTCACGCCTGTGGTCCGGCGGGGCGATGTGGCTCGCGGCGTTTTTCGTGGCCGGCTGGATGTATGCCTTCCGCAGCCCGGTGGTGAACCGCTTGCGCTGGGTTTTTTCGGCCGCCCTCGGCGTGCTGCTGCTGGCCCAGGCGGCGTTGAACTCCGGGGAGAGCGAGCGGGCGGTCCTGGTCTGGCTGGCCCCGCTCGTGATTGTTTTCGGAGCGGGATTCTTCCTCGTGCTCCTCGGCAGCACGCCGCGGCTCGCCGCCTGGCCGGGCGTAACAGTCGGCGCGCTGCTCCTGCTGCAGTCCCTGCCGCTGCTGCACGGGATGCTCGAGCCGCGGCGTCTGCATTTCCAGTATCCACCCTACTTCCCGGCGCTGTTTCAGGGCATGCGGCAGGAACTGGAGCGCCGCGAGGCTCCCGGACGCTTTGGCCTCATGGCGGATGTGCCGGCGGGCGTCGCCTGGTACGGGCAGGCGCGCTGCTGGAGCCAGCCTTCACGCCTCCGGGATTTCTACGCGGTCACGGTGCAGCAGCCGATCGGTCAGCTCCTGCTCACCCCCCGCACCCTCGACCGGCCATTCTTCACCGAGTTGAACGCCCGTCCCGTGCTGCCGGGCGCACTCAGCGCCGTGCCCAACCGCTTCGGCGAATGGGGAGAGATCTACGCCGGCCTGTTGACCGGGACGATGCCGCGCGAGTTTCCCCTCGCGGCCCCTCAAAAGCTCGCGGAAAATCTCTACGTTCTCCTCAATCCCGCGCTGCCTCCCGTCCGGGGAAAGTAATTGATCTTCCGGCCTCGTTGTCCGTACCGTCGAAACGAGATTCCCCCCGGCACCCGATGTCACACCTCCCACGCGCCCTGATCGTTGCCATGCTTGCCGCCGCCGCGCCCGCGTTTGGCGTGTATGCCCCGATACCGGAACAGGAACAGGGCAAGGAGTTCACCGTCAGCGTCAAGGGGGGCCTGGCGCACGACAGCAACCTCTTCGGCTCGGCCAACAACGAGATCAGCAGCGCAGTCTGGTCCCTCGCGCCCCGCGGCGTCTACAACGCCTCGCTGCGCGACCAGACCTTCTTCTCCGCCAGCTACGGGCTGACCCTCGATCAGTTCGACAACCGTCCCGGAGACAAGCTTCTGGACAGTCACGAGGCCACCGTGCGCCTGGCTCACGCCTTCAGCAAGACCACCACGGTCGACCTGCGGAACGCCTACTCCGTCGTGCGCAATCCCGAGTCGCTGCTCGCGGGCGTGCGCGTCAATACCGACCAGTCCTTCGACCGCAACCAGTTCGACGGCCGGGTGGTGACACCGCTCAGCGCCAAGATTTCCGCCACCGCGAAGTTCCGCTCGATCTTCCTCGAGTACCGGGACTCCGCGCTCGGCCGCAGCCTTGACCGGATCGAAAATCTCTACGGCCTCTCGGCCGATTACGCCGTGCTACCCGAGGTGAAGGCGGTGGCGGAGTTCCGGCACCAGGATGTGTTTTATTCCAAGCTGGGTGAGCTCAAGAACAAGCGGTCGGACTACCTGATGGGCGGCATCGACTATGAGGTGGCGCGCAAACTCGCGGTCAGCGGTCGGCTCGGCGCGGAATGGCGCGCGCGGCGCGGGGAGCGCAACACCACCGCGCCTTACCTGGAGGTTTCGGCCAAGTACGACTACACCGAGCGCTCCTTCCTGGTCGGCGGCCTCGCCTACACCATCGAAGAGACCTCCGACACGACTCGCTTCAACGATTCAAAGCTGTACCGGGGATTCGCCAGCATCCAGCACGCGCTCACCGCCCTGGTGGTGGCCTCCGGTTCGGTCACTTACGAGCCGGCCCGCCTCCAGGGACGGCGCGGACAGGCCAATCTCGACGAGCGCACCCTGCGGGGAGGCGCCGCCCTCAGCTACCTTCCGACGAAAAACTGGACCGTCTCGGCGAATCTCGACTACGACCGCGTTCGCTCGGACGACCCGATCCGCAGCTTGAGCCGCACCCGCGTCGGGATCAGCGCGATTTATACGTTCTAGGCGGTCGTCGCACCGCCCGGCATCGCTTCATGGCCACTGTCCCTGGCAGCAAGGAGTCTGCGTCCCTCGCGGACTTCCTGCGCATCCTTCGCCTGCGCAAAGCGCTGATCGCACTCATCCTGGCGCTGGTGGTCGTCACCACCCTGGCGGTGACGGCTTTCCTGCCGCGCTGGTATCTTGCCACGACCAAGGTGCGCGTCGAGAAGCCCGAAGGGGAGGTGAAGCTCTTCCAGGCCCAGAGCAGCAACAACTACGACCCGTACTTTCTGCAGGATCAGTTCAAGATCATGCAGTCGGAAAAAGTTCTCTATCCGGTGATTGAACGCCTCGGCCTCGGCACCCGCCTCGCCCCCCTGCTTGGCGCGAGCGGCCCGCTGCCCCCGGCTGTCACCTACCGCTACCTCGTCGACCGGATGCTGCGCATCGAGTCGCAGCGCAGTTCGTCCCTGATCGAGATCAACGTCTTCGCCCAGGACGCCCAGCTCGCGGCGGACGTGGCGAACGAGATTGCGCGCACCTATTCGGCCGATCGCATCGCCCTGGCGACGGCGGACCAGAGCGAGGGTCTCGCCCACCTGCGCAAGGAGCTGCTCGCCCAGGAACAGGCCGTCATCCGCCAGCGCGACGCCGTCGAACGGCTGCGCAAGGACCTGAACATCTCCGGCGTCGACCTGAACGCCCGCTATACGGACATGGAGATCGAGACGCTGCGGCAGATGCAGAACACCCTCATCGCCCTCAGTGTCGATGCCATCGGGCGCAAGACCCGCTGGGAGCGTTTCCGCTCCATCGCGCCGGCGGAGCGAATCAGCCTCGTGAATACGGAGCTGATTCCCGATCAAAACATCCAGAACCTGCTGCAGGCCTACCTGGTCGCGGACCAGAAAGTGACCCAGCTCAAGGGGCGCCTGGGCGAGGCGCATCCCGATCTCGTGTCGGCGATCGACGCCCGTGCCAAGATCAAGGAGCAACTGGACGCCCAGTTGCAGGGATATGAGAGCTCGCTCGAGATCGCCTACAAGGAGGCGGAGGCGCGCGTCGCGGAGCTCAAGAACCAGCTCGCCCAGGCGAAGGTGGAACAAATTCTCTCCGCCCGGGATCGCATGCGCCCGTTCGAGGAGGCGGCGCAGAAGCTCGAGGACGAACAGCGGCTGCTGACCACCCTGAAGCTCACCCTGCGGCAGCGCGAAATCGATTTCCAGGTGCCGAAAAAGACGATCGAAATCCTCAACACGGCCGAGCCCGCGCGGGCGCCGAGCCGGCCCAACTGGGTGCTGAACACCACCTTCGCCTTTCTGTTCGGCGCGGTGTTCGCGGTGGGCGTCGCGGTCATGCTGGAGTACTTTGACAGCAGTTTTCGCAACGTGGCGGACGTGGAGACCCGCCTGCGGCTCCCGGTGCTCGGCGTCATCCCGTTCACCCGCCATCCCGCCGGGGGGGCGGACGAGGACCCGGCTGAACTGGAGCCGTTCCGGGTGCTGCACACCAACCTCAACCTCACCCTGCCGTCGGGGCGTCCCCATTCCCTGGTGATCTTTTCCGCCGGTCCCGGGGAAGGCAAGTCGACCACCCTGCACCGCCTCGCGCGCCTGCTGGCGTCGGACGGCGAGCGCATTCTGCTGATCGATTCGGATCTGCGGCGGCCCACCCAGCACCGCCTCGCCGGCTGCCCCAAGGAGCCCGGGCTGGGTGAACTGCTGCTCGGGCAGAAGACCCTGGAAGAGGTGCTGCAGCGCAACGTGGCGCCCGGCCTCGACTTCATTCCCAGCGGTGGCGCCGCCGGCTTCACCCTGAGCCTGGTGTACGGCAACCGTCTCCGCGAACTGATCGCGACACTTAAGGGGACCTACGAAAAGATCGTCTTCGACTCGCCTCCCGTCATCGGGGTCAGTGATGCCAGCGTCCTGCTGAGCGTCGTGGATGCCGCGGTGCTGCTCATCCAGCACCGGCGGAACCCGCAAACCATGGTGCTGCGGGCCCGGCAGATCGTGGAGGAACGCAAGACCGCGCTGATCGGGGTCGTGCTCAACCAGGTGCCGCAGAACGAAGGCGGCGACTACGGGTATTACACCAGCAACTACGCCTACTACAGCGACGGAGCGAAGGCCCGGAACCGGCAGCGGGCGTCCGCGCCGGGGCCGGCCCCCGAGGCGGGCGGCCGCGAAAAACTCGAGTGGCGCGAACCGGGCTAGACCTGGTGGAGCTGGAGCGGCACCGGGTCGAGCACCGAGGTTCCGGGCAGGCGGGTGGCAAGCTGGCGGGCGAACCAGTCCCGCGCGGGGGGATCGCCGTGCGTGAGCACAATGCTGCGGGCCCGGGACTGGATCGCGAACTCCAGCAGTTCCTCCCGATCGGCGTGGCCGGACAGCTCGAAACGCTCGAGGTGCGCCTTCACCTTCGCCTTCACGTTGGCCGCGGCAAAAAGAAACTCGTCCCCCGGCTTGGCGGCGAGCAACTGGCCGCCCGGCGTGTCGGGATCGCAATAGCCGACGAACCCGATGGTGTTGCGGGCGTGGCCGAGCAGTCCGGACGCCAGGGTGTAGCTGGGGGTGCGCTCCACCATCATGCCGGAGCTCGCCACGTAGAGCGAGCGGGGGGGCGGCTCTTCGCCGGCCCGCAACTGGCGGGGCAGCGGCTTGACCTTGAGCTCCTTGAGGATGTGGCGGTTGAACTGCACGTGTTTGGTTTTGCGCGCGATATCGTCGAAGTAGTCGGCCAGATCCACCCCGAGGCCTCCGGTGTAGATTGAGCAGGCTGGGAGGCGGCCGAACCGCTGCGCGTCATGGAGGAGGGCGAACACCTCCTGCATCCGCCCGAGGGCGAAAACCGGCAGCAGCATCGATCCTCCTCGTTGGATCGTGTCGTTCAGCACTGCCATCAGCCGGTTCACCTCGTGAACCCGCTCGCGGCCGGCCGGCCGTTCCACCGCGCCGCGGGTGGTCTCCATCACCACCGTGTCGAAATGGCCCGCCGGAAACCGCGCGCCGGCGAGGGTGCGCTGGTTTTCAAAGAGCACGTCGCCGGTGAAAAAGATCTGCCGGTGGCGGTGGCGCAACTCGACGCCGGCGGCGCCCGCGACGTGACCCGCCGGGTGAAAGGTGATTTCGATTTCATCCTTCGCCCCGCGGAAGTGCCGCGGCTGGCCAAAGGGCAGCCCCGTGAATCGCTTGGCGCAGCGGTCGATTTCCTCGTGGGTGAAGAGGGGGTACTCCGGGATGTTCTCCTCTTCGCGCTGCCGCAGCATCACGTTGGCCGAATTGTGCAGCATCCGCTCGATGAGCATCCGGCTCGAGGTCGTCATCAGCACCGGCGCGTCGCGCTGCTCCCGCAGCAGCACCGGCAGGCTGCCGATGTGATCGAGGTGGCAGTGCGTGATGATGATCAAGTCGACGGACACCCCGCGCAGGGGGGAGAAGTCCGGGGTGGCGACGCGGCCGACGCGTTTGGGGTGCAGGCCGCAGTCGATCAGAACCTTCAGATCCCCGAGCTGGACGAACAGCGAATTGGCGCCAATCCCGCCTTCGCGGTTCAGATCAATGAGCTTCATGTGCCGGCAGAAGAATCAAATCCCCCGGTGGGAAACGAGATCGAAGTTCGCCCGGCGCGCCGGCCGGGACCACTCCGAACGGTCGCGGCGGCGTCAGGGCCGCGGGATGTTCATCTCGAACGGCGGGAGCACGACGTGGACCCGGTTGCCGAGTTCGTCGACCCCGTGGAAGCTGCCGCGGGCGCGGGCATCGATGCCGGTGACGTGATAGCTGTTGTACGAGAACTGCTCGCCGGGGGCGAGGCGTGGCGCCTCGCCGACAATCTTGTCGCCCTCGATCACGAGCTGGCTGCCGTCCACGTATTCCACCACCCATTTGCGGCCCAGCAGCACCACGCTGCGATCGGCGCCGTTCCGAATGGTGACAAAATACACGAAGGCGTGCGGCTTGTCGGCAGGCAGGCTGGCGCCGCCGTGGTGGTAGCAGAGTTTGTCGAGCCGGGCGGTGAGCCCGGGAAGTTCGCGGGAGCAGGACACAAAAAAAGGAGAACCGGGTTTGGCGGATCGGCAAACGGCGGGACCATGGTTTCGCGCTTGCTGACGGCCGCAGGGAAACCAGAGATCGCGGCCATGGCAAAACTCGCCCTGATTTCCGTCTCCGACAAACGCGGCCTGCGTGAATTCGCCACCGCACTGGTGCGCCAGCATGGCTTCACGCTGCTCTCCACCGGGGGCACGGCGCGCCTGCTGGCGGAAACCGGGCTGCCGGTGACGGAGGTGAGCCGGCACACGGGCTTCCCGGAGATCATGGACGGGCGCGTCAAGACCCTGCACCCGAAGGTGCATGGCGGGTTGCTCTGCCGGCGCGACCTGCCCGGGCATCTGGCCGAGGCGGAACGCCAGGGCATCGACCTGATCGACCTGGTGGTGGTCAACCTGTACCCCTTCGAACAGACGGTGGCGCGGCCGGACGTCGCGTTCGAAGAGGCGATTGAGAACATCGACATCGGTGGACCTTCCATGCTGCGCAGCGCCGCCAAGAACCACGAGAGCGTGACCGTGGTATGCGATCCGGATGACTACGATCCGGTGCTGTCCGCCCTGGCCGGCGCCGCCGCCGACCCCGCGCCCCTGCAGAGCCTGCGCCGCCAGCTCGCCCGGAAGGTGTTCCAGCGCACGGCGGCCTACGACGCCGCCATCGCCCGCTACCTGGAGGCGCAGGCCGACGCGCCGGATCTGGCCGCCCTGGGCGGCTTCCCGCCGGTGCTGAACCCCAGTTGGAAGAAGGCGCAGTCGCTGCGCTACGGGGAGAACCCGCACCAGCAGGCCGCATTGTACGGGACGTTTCACGAGCATTTCCAGCAACTGCAGGGCAAGGAGCTGTCGTATAACAACATTCTGGATATCACGGCGGCGACCCATCTCATCGGCGAGTTTGAGCGGCCGACGGTCGCCATCCTCAAGCACACGAACCCCTGTGGTGCGGCCAGCGCGGATACGTTGCTGGAGGCGTGGAACCGGGCGTATGCAACCGACCGGCAGGCGCCCTTCGGCGGCATCGTGGTCGTGAACCAGACGCTGGATGCGGATCTGGCCGGCGCGATCGCGGAGATCTTCACGGAGGTCATCATCGCACCGCGCTTCAGCGCCGAGGCGCTGGCCATCCTGGGAAAAAAGAAAAACCTGCGCCTGATGGAGGCGAAGGCGCCGCTCGGGACGGATTCCCTGCAGGAAATCCGCTCAGTGATCGGGGGCGTGCTGCTGCAGGATCGCGACCGCACGCTCGGCAATGTCGCCGAATTTCGCGTGGTGACGGCGCGCCAGCCGACGCCGGAGGAGTGGACCGGGCTGCTCTTCGGCTGGAAGGTCGGCAAACACGTGAAGTCGAACTCCATCGTCTACTGCCGGGAAGAGCAGACCCTTGGGGTGGGGGCCGGACAGATGGCGCGGGTCGACAGCTCACGCATCGCCGTCTGGAAGGCGAAGGAGGCGGGGCTCGACCTCCGCGGCTCCGTCGTCGCCAGCGAGGCGCTGTTTCCCTTTGCCGACGGTCTGCTGGCCGCCGCCGACGCCGGCGCCACCGCGGCCATCCAGCCGGGCGGCGCGATGCGCGATGCCGAGGTGATCGCCGCGGCCAACGAGCGGGGCATGGCCATGGTCTTCACCGGCTGCCGCCACTTCAAACACTGAGGGCGGAAGAGGCGTAACAGGGAAGCCGCCGGCGGTCGGGGATCCGGCGGCCGGCAGGCGCGCCCGGTTGCCGCGGCAGCTCCGGCGGGAATCGCACGCTCGAAAGTCGGCGCTCGCCCCTGGAATTTCCGCCTGGCATCGTGGCGGTGATGAGCGGATCCCTCTCATGGGTGTGGGCTGCGTTGTGGGCCGGTACCGCGGCGGCGGCGACCGTCGAGGTCGCCAGTCCGGACGGGCGGGTGCGGCTGACCCTGGGAAGCGATGCTGGCGGGCATCTCGTCTATGCGGTCGCCTCCGACGGCCAGCCAAGGTTGCGCGAAGCGCCGGCTGGCCTGATCGTCGATGGCGTGGACCTGGGCGCCGGGGTCACCTGGGGGGAGTTTCGGCTGCGGCCGATCGACGAGACCTTCGCCTGGCGCGGCGGCAAGACGCTGGCGCGCAACCGGTGCCGGGTGGCAGAGGTGCCGATGCGGACACCGGTCGCGAACGGTCGCGCGGTGGCATGGGTGTTGGAGGCGCGGGCGTTCGACGACGGGGTGGCGTTCCGCTACCGGGTGCCGGGATCGGGCCGCCGGCGGGTGGCGGGGGAGTCGACGGCTTGGCAGCTCCCGGCTGACACCACGGTGTGGTTCCAGACGAGCACGACCTCGTACGAGGAGGTCTATCGTCGGTCGCGGGCGGACGCGCTGCCGATGCAGGAAGCCGACCGGAAGGGCGTGAAGCGCCGCGTCCACCTCGGGCCGCCGGCGACGCTGGTGTATACGGACGGAACCTACGGACTCGTCTCGGAGGCGGCGTTGCGGCGTTACAGCGGGTTGTCGCTGCGGCCGGAGGGTGGGGCGCGGCTGGCGGCGGCGTTTCGCGACGACGCGCAGGGCTGGGAGCACGAGGGCGAGATCCTGTCGCCGTGGCGGGTGCTGGTGCTGAGCCGCGATCTCGAAGGCTTGGTGAACAGCGACGTGATTCCGGCGCTCTGTGACCCGCCGGATCCGACGCTCTTTCCGGAGGGGATGAACGTGCCGTGGATCAAGCCGGGAAAGTCCATCTGCACCTGGATGGTCTTCGGCAACGACGGCGGGGCGTGGGAGCGGCAGAAGTGGTTTGTCGATCGCTGCGTCGCCATCGGCGCCGAGTACCTGCTCGTCGACGGCGGCTGGCAGAGCGAGCAGTGGGGCTGGCTCAAGGGTGGCGCGGATCCCTGGGCGCGCCTGGCGGAGCTGGTGCGGTATGGGCGCGAGCGCGGCGTCGGCATCCTCCTCTGGCACGCCTACAAGGACAACCGGAAGGACGGCCCGGGCCTGACCACGACGGCGGCGCGGGAGACGTTCCTGCGCCGGTGCGGCGAAGCGGGCGTGCAGGGGGTGAAGATCGATTTCTTCGATGCCGAGAGCAAGGCGCTGGTCGAGGTGCGCGAGGAGATCCTGCGCGTCGCGGCGCAGCACCGGCTGGCGGTGAACTTCCACGGGGTGAACAAGCCGACCGGCGAGGCGCGCACCTGGCCCAACGAGGTGACGCGCGAGGGCATTCGCGAGCAGGAGTACCTGCTGTGGGGCGAACTGCCCCTGCCGCACTACGGGGCGCTGCCGTTCACGCGGATGGCGGCCGGACACGCGGACTTCCTGCCGGGCTTCGTCCGGCCGCACTACCTGAAGAACACGACCCTGGCCTTCCAGCTCGCGGCGATCGTCGTCTACAGCACGCCGTTCCTCTGCTGGCCGGATCATCCCGACGCCTACCTGCAAAGCGCGGCGCTGCCGCTCATTCGCAGCGTGCCGGTGACCTGGGACGAGACCCGCGTGCTGCCAGGCTCGGTCATCGGCGAAGCGGTGATCATGGCCCGTCGCAAGGGCGACCAGTGGTACGCTGCTGCCCTCAACTGCCGCGACGAGCCGGCGACGCTCACGATCGACCTGTCGTTCCTGCCCGGGGCGGAAGGGGCGCGGGACATCACGGTGTACCGCGAAGGCAGCCGCGCGACGGCGGTCCGGGTTGACGAGCGGATCGCCCCGCCCGCCGATGGACGCGTGTCGATGCCAGTGCCCGCTGGCGGCGGTTTGCTGGTGCACGTTAATCCGCCGCCGGCGCCGCCGCCGTTAAAGCTATGAAGCCCCTTCACCGCATGGCCTGCCGCCTGCTGGTTCTTTTTTCGCTTTTGCTCGGATTCACCGTTGCGCCGGGGCCGGCCGTCGCGGCGCCGCTTAATATCCTGTTCATCGCGATCGACGACCTCGGACCGGCGCTGGGCTGTTACGGAAGCCCGGCGGCCCGGACGCCGCACCTCGACCGCCTCGCGCGCACCGGGGTGCGCTTCGCCCGCGCCTACAACCAGATTCCGCTCTGCAATCCGAGCCGAGCCTCGGTGCTCACCGGCCTGCGGCCCGATGTCACGCAGGTGTACGATCTCTCGCGCCATTTCCGCGCGGCGGTACCGGAGGTCGTGACCCTGCCGCAGCTCTTCCGGCGCGCCGGTTGGTTCACGGCGCGGGTCGGGAAGATCTACCACTACGATGTTCCGGCTGGCATTGGCACGAACGGACTCGACGACCCCGACTCCTGGGAACGGGTCGTGAATCCCCGCGGACGCGATGTGACCGACGAGAAGCTCATTACCAACCCGACGCCCGCGCGTCCGGTCAGCGCCGCGTTGAGCTGGCTCGCCGCCGACGGGACCGACGAGGAGCAGACCGACGGGCTGATCGCCACCGCCGCGATCGAGCTGATGGCGGCAAAACGCGACCGGCCGTTCTTTCTCGGCGTCGGGTTCTTCCGGCCGCACACGCCATTTGTGGCGCCGAAGCGGTATTTCGATCTTCATCCGCTGGAGCGTATCCGGAGTCCGGACACTCCGCCGCGGGACCGCGAGGACATCCCGCCGGCGGCGTTCGCGCACAACAACACGACGCCGCACTACGGCCTCGATGAACACACCTGCCGGCGCGCGCTGCAGGCGTACCACGCCTGCGTGTCGTTCGTGGATGCGCAGGTGGGCCGGCTGCTCGACGCCCTCGAGCGGCTCGGGCTGGCGGAGTCGACCTTGGTGGTGCTGTGGAGCGATCACGGGTATCACCTGGGGGAACACGGCGGCATCTGGCAGAAGCGCACGCTGTTCGAGGAGTCGGCGGGCGCGCCGTTGTTTTTCCGCGCCCCGCGCGCAGCGGGCAACGGGCGGGCCTGCGAAGCGGTCGTGGAGTTCGTGGACATCTATCCGACGGTCGCGGAACTCGCCGGGCTGACGGTGCCGCCCGGACTGGCGGGCCGGAGCCTGGGGCCGCTGCTCGCCGACCCGCGGCGGCCGTGGAACGGCAGCGGCATCACGCAGATCCTGCGCCCCGGAGGCGGGACGCCGGTGATGGGCCGCACGGTGCGCACCGACCGCTGGCGGTACACCGAGTGGAACGGTGGCTCTGCCGGCGTGGAGCTCTACGACCATGCGAACGATCCCGGCGAGCACACGAACCTGGCGCGGGCTCCGGAGCAGGCGTCGGTGCGGGCGGAGTTGCGCCGGCTTTTCGAGGGCCGGGCGCGGGCGCTGCCGCCGGAGACGCCCTTCAATCCGACCCGGTTGTAAAGGGGAGCGCACGTCCGAACCGGCAAGGTTGGACACGCCCCTGCCGCCGCGGCAGAACGTCGTCCTTATGCAACGCCGCCAGTTTGTCGCCGCCACCTTGCTTGCCACGCTGGGATCGCAACTGCGTGCGGCCGCCGGCGCGCGCCGGCCCCGCCTCGTGCTGCGTTCGTCGTGGCAGACGGTCAACATCGGCGACATCGGGCACACGCCCGGCGTGCTGGCGCTGCTGGAGCAACACCTGCCGGAGGTGGAGGTCACGCTCTGGCCGATGGACGTGCGCAATGGCGTGGAGGAGATGCTGCGCCGCCGGTTTCCCGCCCTGCGCTGGGTGCGCACCAAGGAGGCGGCTTACGCGGCCGGCGATTTTCTGCTGCATGGCTCGGGCCCGTACCTGACCGCGCATCGCGACGTTGCGGCATGGAAGAAGGAGACGGGAAAACCCTACGGCGTGTACGGCATCACCATGGCGGCGGCGGGCGACCCGGGGCTGAAGATCATGCGCAACAACGGACTCGATGACTACACCCGCGAACTGTTGGACGGCGCGAGTTTCGTCTTCCTGCGCGACGGGGCCTCGCTCGAGGTGGTGCGCCGCGGCGGAGTGAAGTCGCCAGTGATCGAATACGGCCCGGACGGGGCCTTCGCCGCCGACGTGCGGGACGACGCGGCCGCCACCCGCTTCCTGGCCGAGCACGGACTGACCGAGGGGCAGTATGTTTGCCTCATCCCGAATCTCCGCAATGCGCCCTACTGGCGCGTGAAACCGAACTACGCCTTCGACGAGGCCAAGCACCGGCGCAACGAAGAGATGAAAGAGCACGATCACGCGCCGCTCCGCGAAGCGATGATCGCGATCGCCCGCCAGACGCCGCTGAAGCTCCTCGTGGTCCCGGAGGACTCCACGCAGATGGCGACCGGCAAGGAGTTGCTCGTCGATCCGCTGCCGGTCGACGTGCGGGCGAAGGTGGTCTGGCGGGAGAAGTTCTGGCTCACGGATGAGGCGATCAGCACGTACGTGCGTTCGGCCGGGCTCGTGAGCAACGAGATGCACAGCCCAATCATGTGCCTCGGCAACGGCGTGCCGGCGATCGTGTGCCGGTTCGTCGAGCAGACGACGAAGGGATTCATGTGGCGCGACATCGGGCTGGGCGACTGGCTCTTCGATCTCGATCGCCCGGAGGAAGTCGCGCGCCTCGTGCCGACCGCGCTCGCCCTGGTACAGGACCGCGCGGCGACGCTCGCGAAGGTGGCCGCCGCACGCCGCTTCGTGCAGGAACGGCAGCGCCGCACGATGGACGTGCTGGGTCGCGCGCTCAGGAGTGCGGTCGGGTAGGGGGGGGCGCGCGGAGGATGGCTGGTTGCTCTCTGACGTTGACGCATAGGGCCCTTCGTACACCGGTCGTGCATGGCAACGAAGACCATTACGTTGGAGATCGATGCGTACGAAAAGCTTCGCGCCGCCAAGAAAGCGGGAGAGTCATTTTCAGAGGTCGTTTGTCGGGCTGCGTT
>CAZDGC010000018.1:39703-72280 GCA_964504885.1 uncultured Opitutus sp. | reverse complement strand
CGCCGCGCCGTTTTAGCCATCCTCTCCCAGCGGTTCCCTTCGTGAATACGCGGTGGAACTTGGCGGAGGCGCTGGGGAAGAAGTTGTCGTAGCCGCCGGCGCGGGTTACGCGGGGTCGGGAAAGGAACTGGTATTCGATGCCGGGGATGGTGGTGGCGATACCGGCGGTGGTGCCGGTGGCGGCGACGGGGAAGCCGGCGGCGCGGACTTCGGTCGGGGTGCGGGTGTTGGCCTCGCTGGCCTCGGTGGAGGTCTCCTCCCAGCGCACGCCGCCGCGGAGGGTGAGGCGCGCGATGTTGGTGGTCGCCATGAAAAAGCCGGCGTTGATTTGCTCGTAGTAACGGCGGCGGCGGGCGACGTAAGACTGGTAGAAGTTGGCGGCGTTGGCGCCCCAGTTCTGTCGGAAGAGGCCGGGGTTGTTGCGGTATTCGTCGCCGATGGCACGGAGGTTGGGCATGAAGATGTTGCCGCCCGACAACGACGTGATGCTGGCGCCGTTGAGGCTCAGGTCGTATTCCCACGGGGACGTGAACGCACCCCAGACGCCGGGATTCGGTGCGCCGGTGTAGTCGTAGCGCCGGGCGAGCTGGTCGTCCTCGAACTTCTGGATCTGCTGGCGGGTCTTGACGCCGCTCTTCCAGATTACCGGCAGCGCGGTGTTGGTCTTGAGCGTGCCGACGATTTCGCCGGTGAAGAGCACGGTGCGGCCGAAGCGACCGTCGTTGGCGGTGACGTGCCCGGCGGTGGCCGTGTAGCCAAAGCTGGAGCCGCGGCTGAGATCGGCGCCGGCGGTCTGGACGAAGTTCCAATCCGGTTCCAGCGGCGAGGAGCGTTGGGCGCGGAAGGCGATGTTGTTGATGATCGGCGTATTGGTGTCGCGGACGGAGTTGCGGCGGCCGAGCGGGTCGTACCACGAAGTGGAGTCGCTGTAGGCGGCCTTGCCCTCGATCTCGAGGTTGCCGCGCTTGTAGCTGAAGCGCGGCAGCAGGGTGAAGGTCTCGCCCAGCTTGGCGACGGCAACCGGGTTGACCTGGACATTGCCGTTGGGGGCGGAGGTGAAGCTGAGGAGCGGGTCGGCGCCGACGACGTTGGTGCGGGTGCCGGCGTTGAAGATCACCGTGCGCTGCGGCGTCCAGAGGTCGACGTAGTTGTAGACGATGCCGAAGCCGACGTTGAGGTCGCGGTTGATCCTGTAGTCGGAGGTGAGGGTGACGGCGAAACGCTTGTTGAAGCGCGGGGCCCACTGGAAGTTGAAGGTGGTGGGGACGAGCGGGCGGGGGTCGGCGGCGGTGGGGACGGCGTTATAACCGAGAGAGGCGATGAGCGCTTCCTGGTAGACGTTGGATTCGCTGATGTTGAGGACGACCCCCAGGCGCTTGTTGAGGAACACGTCGGAGTACTCGAGGATGCCGCCGGGGCGGAGCTTGCGACTGAGGCCATCCTCGTCGGGGCCGCGGCTCTTGCTCCAGCGGAACTCCGAAGAGTGGCCGACGAAGTTGGCCTGCCACGAGATGCGGCGGCCGGCGCGGTCGAAGGCGCGTTTGGTGCGGAGGTTGATGGTGCCGGCGGGGGCGTTGGCGTCGACGTCGGCGCTGATGGTCTTGGTGACTTCGATGGACTCCATGCTGTTGAGGGAGGCCATTTCCATGGTGAAGGAGCGGGCGGAGCCAGAGCCGCTGTTGTTGGCGTCGACCGAGGCGAGGGCGATGCCGTCCATCGTGACCTGGTTGTATTCGGAGCCGAGGCCGCCAAGGCGCACGGTGCGGACTTCGCCGTAGAACAGGTCCAGTTCGACGCCCGGCAGGTGCTTGAGGAATTCGCCGAGATTGCCCTCGGGGTTGTCGCCAAACGAATCGGAAGCGACCGTGTTGGTGATGTTCATCGAATTGCGCTGGTCCATGATGGCCTTGGCGCTGCCTTCGCGTTCGCTGGAGACGACGAAGGCGTCGAGCTTGATGGCATCGCCGGGGGCGGAGGGCGTGGTGACCAGCGTGCTGACGAGGTTGAAGTCCTGGGTGGCGGTGCCGCCGGGCGCGACCGTGACGGTGGCGGTGGCGGTGCGGTAGCCGGTGAAGGTGACGACGATCGTGGCGCTGCCGGGGGCGACGGGGAAGAGGCGGTATTCGCCGCCGCCCTCGGAGACGGCGGAAATCGCGGTGCCCTGAACCTGAATCTGGGCGTTGCGCACGTATTCGCCGGTGGCGGGGTTGAAGATCCGGCCGACGATGGTGCCGGGGGCGGACGATTGGGCGCGGGCGGCGATGAACGTCAGGCAGGCCAGGAGGAACAGGGCAGGGAGGCGGAGTCGGTTCATGGTGAGTCAGGTGCTGAGGACCTTCAGCCGCGGCGGTGCCAGCGACGGAAGAGTGAGGTCAGCCAATGACCTGAACTTCGCGAAAAGGAGGGTCAAGCTGGCGTTCCCGTTGCGGATTAGTTTGGGCCGGGGTGCGCCGTCGTTGAGTGTGCGGGGAAGGTCGGGGGCCTGACGGAAGGGTATTCCGGAGGGAGTGGGTGACGGGGCGTGAACCGGAAAATGGCTGGCCACCGCATTCCGTCGGAAACCTTGACGGTTCGGATAGGGTTCTCGCGGTGTCCCGGCTGGTGTACGAAGCTGCGTGGATTGTAAGTAGCTTCTGAGTAGTTTGATAAATCATGCTTGTTCTCCGCCTGCGCCAACTGGCACCTATAATGCTGTTTGCTGGCGTACCCCACCATTACTTATGAAAACGCGTCTTGTTCTGTGTCTGACCGTGTCGGCCTTGATGACTTCGCTGGCCCACGCGTTTCCGATCGCGGCTGCTGGTACCGAAGGCTTCAAGGTGTTTGTCGGCACAACCGGCGACATCATCGCGAAGTACGAAGGAAACAGTGCGGCGTACAGCAATGATCTGTACCTCGATCTTGGGGCCTTTGGGCCAACGGGCGAGGATGTCTTCATCTTCAACAACCATGGATCGGCAGTTGGGAGCACCGTTAACCTCGGTTCCTTCGCGATCGGCACCGAGCTGATCTTCCGGCTGCACGTCAGGAACACGGGGTACGACTATTATACCGGCCCCGCTGCCCGCAACCCGGACGGCGACGCGCACGCCCGGGTGCAGTCGGAGTGGATGACAGGGACGACCTTGGTGAGCTTTGAGGATCTCTACAACGGACCGTTCGTCTACAACGACCTGAGTTTCTCGTTCACCAATACGGTGGGCGGAACGGTTCCTCCTCCCTCGGTGCCGGATTCCGCCTCGACCGGGCTGCTGCTGGTCGCAGCGCTGGCCGGGGCGCATGGTCTGCGGCGCCGGGCGCGCGCCTAAGAAGGTGTCCAATCGGTGTCGGGCGGCGCTCTGTCGCCGCCGCGACCGTACCAGCGGGGCCGAGGGACCGGTGCCCTCCACCGACCGGGTATCGCGGACGTTTCGGCACGCTCCAAGGTGAATTGCGAGGGTCCGGCCTCACACGAGCCGGTCTGTACTCACGAGGCGGGCCACGCTTACGCCACGGCCCACGCGTCGCTCAACGCGGCGGGGGCGAAAACTCCTGTAGCAGGCGCAGCATTTCGCGGTCGAGCCGGTGGCCCCGCCAGTCTTCGTATGTGATGTCGGCGCGGCCGCTGTCCAGCAGGCCGAAGCTGCCGCGGAAATTCCACAGTGCCCAGCCGAAGCCGGCATCGCGCCAGCGTTCCAGCCAGCTCCGCATCCAGGCGAGGGCGACGGGGTGGGGCGTGCGGTTGAAGCAGCCCCATTCGCCGACAAAGACCTGTTCGCCCTGAGCGGCGATCGTCCGCCAGGGAGCGAGGTACTCGTCGAGGATCCGGCCCGGACGCGCCTCGCCGGTCGGCGTGAGCGAGCCGTCGGCGCCGTAGGCCAGGGGATGCTGGCGCCGGCCCCACTCCTGATCGGTGTCCCAGGTGCGCGCCGGACGGCCGGGTGCGCGCAGGGCGAGTTCGCTGAAGATCAGCCAGTCGCCGCTGATGTTTTCGAGGACGAACTCGCGGGTGTGGGCCGGCAGGACGACGCGGAAGGCGGTTTCCCCCGCGGGCTCGTGATAAGTCCAACCGCCGATGTCCCGGGGCTGCGGTTTCCATTCCCCGGGTTGGGTGCGCGGGTCGCAGAGTCGTTCGCCGATCACGGCGTCATCGGCGCGGGCCTGGAGCCGGGCCCGGCTGGAGAGCAGGTGGAGGCGCACGGTGATTTCGGTGCCGGCGGGGAAGTCGCCGCGCAGCTTCAGCGGCGAGTGCAGCTCGGGTTTGGACGGGCCGTAGAGGCGACCGACGACGAACGGGCCGGGCCAGCGCGGCTCGGGGTAGCGGTCGGAGCCCTGCACCCAGCCCGCGCGGTAATGCGAGATCGTGCCGGGGTGGTAGCCACGGGTGGCCTGGATGACCTGGGGGAGGGCGACGAATTCCGGCGTCGGGTGGCGGCCGACGTTGTTGCCGTCGACCACGATGGGACGGCGTGGGTCTACGGCATGGATGGCGGCGATGGCGCGCTGGTTGACGGCGAGGTAGCTTTCGCGGGTGTTGCGGGTGGGTTCGTTGAGGAGGTTGAAGCTGAGGTGTTCCGGCGGCACCTCGCGGTAGCGGCGGGCGAACATGACCCAATGGGCGACAAAGGCGTCCTGGGCTTCGGGGTCGGTCCAGAGATTTTTCGGTTCGGCGGGCGGGTTGATGCAGAACCCGGGCGCGCGGTGCAGATTGAGGCAGACGTGGATGCCGTGGCGGCGGCCGTGGGCGACGGCGGCGTCGATCTCGCGCAGCACGGGCTCCTTGAACTTCAGCCAGTCGCCCGTCTCCGTGTAGCAACGGTAGTCCATGGGCAGGCGGACGAAGTTGAAGCCGAGTTCGGCGATCCAGGCGAAGTCGCTTTCGCGGTAGGGTGCGTTCTGGCGGAGGGTGAACTTTTCCAGCAGGTTGAAGCCGCGCCAGCGGGCGGGGTCGGCGCCGGGTCCGAGGCGGTCGGCCGCGGGGAGCGAGCCGACGCTCGTGAGAACCAATCCGAGAACCCCCAGCCGGCGGAGCGACTTCATACGCCGCGAGCGTGCGGTTCGCAGCGCCGCTGGGCAAAGGGTTTCTCGGAGAGCCCGGCGCTGTGGAAGCGGTCCGAACGCGCGCGGGCGATCAGTTTCCGCCGGCCCCCGGCGTCGCGGCGGGGGCGGGTTTCACGTGGGTGTCGAGCCAGGTGATCATTTCCCAGAGCACATGGCGGCGCGACTCGCGGGCGGCGTAGCCGTGGTCCTCGAGGGGGAGCTGGACATAGCGGGCGCGGGCGCCCGCGGCCTTGAGGGCGGCGAACATGCGCTCGGACTGGAGCGGGAAGGTGCCGGAGTTGGAGTCCCGCATGCCGTGGATCAGCAAGATCGGCTCGTTAATCCTGGGCACGTGGGTGAAGGGTGACATCTGGTGGTAGATGTCGGGAGCCTGCCAGTAGGTGCGCGGCTCGGCCTGGAAACCGAAGGGGGTGAGTGTGCGGTTGTAGGCGCCGCTGCGGGCGATCCCGGCGCGGAAAAGATCCGAGTGGGCGAGCAGATTGGCGGTCATGAAGGCGCCGTAGGAGTGCCCGCCAATGGCGAGACGGCGGCGGTCGGCGACTCCGCGCCCGACGAGAAAGTCGACGGCGGCCTGGGCGCTGGCGACGAGCTGCTCGACGTAACCGTCGTTGGGTTCGCGGCCGTCCCGGGCGACGATGGGCATGCGGGGGTTGTCGAGCACGCCGTAGCCGAGGGCGAGGAGCAGCAGGTGGTCCTGCCGCGCCGGCCGGCGGAACTGCAGGGGCGAACCGCGGAGCTGGTTGGCGCCCTCGGCGGTGAGAAACTCGTTCGGGTAGGCCCAGAGGAAGAACGGCAGCGCGCCGTCGCGGTCCCGCTCGTAACCGGGCGGGAGATACAGGGTGGCGCTGAGTTCGACGCCGTCGGCCCGGCGGTAGCGCACCAGCTCGCCCTTGACCGTGGCGAACCACGGCGATGGGTCGGGGAGGTCGGTGAGCGGTCGCGGGGCGGGCTGGCCGGCGTCGCGCAGGAAGAGATTGGGGCGCTGGTTGGGCGACTCGCGGGTGAAGACCAGCCGCCGGGCGTCGGCATCAAGCACCTCGACGGGAGTTTCGTAGTGGGGCGGGGCGGACTGCCAGAGCCGCTCGGTCCGCAGGGTGGCGAGCTCGAGCCGGTCGAGGAAGGGGCGGCCGCCGTCGCGGGCCGCGCCGTCGCCTTCGAGGTAGAGCCAGCGGCCGTCGGTGGAGCGGAGCGGGACCATGCGGTATTCGCCGGGATCATACGTGAAGACGAGGCTGCCGGGGTGCGAGTAGCGGTCCTCGGAGTTGCGGTCCCAGAGCAGGCGCGGGGCGGCGTCGGGGCGGGAGGGATCGTGGACCCAGGTGCGGGTGCGGGCGGTGCGCGAAGAGCGCTCGGTGACGAGCGCGAACCCGGCAAAGCCCCAGGTGACGCCGCCGTAGCGCAGTTCGGTTTCGGCGAAGACGACAGGGGCGGCCGTGAACGGCGCGGGCAGCAGCGAGACGCGGTCGCGCTTTGGCACGTCGCGGCGGGGATCGCCGCCGTCGAGAGCCTCGACCAGCACGAGGGTGGCGGGGGCGTCGGGGCGCCAGGAGATGCTGCGGATGCCGGGCAGGGTGGCGTCGCGCGCGCTGGGCAGGTTGTCGCGCAGCGGAGCCTGGTGGATCACCTTCAACTCCCGGCCGGTGGCGGTCCACACCGCGGTGCGCTGGGGAAAGAGCCCCATCGGCACCTGGTAGGAGTAGGGCCGGGTCACGGTGGTCACGAGTAGGTATCCACCGTCCGGTGACGCCGACACGCTGTGGATGCCCGGGGCGCCAAGCCGGGTGGCGAGGCCCGCGGCGTCGACGAGGACGATCTGGTTGGTGAAGTAGTGTTCGAACAGGGTCTCGTCGTGGGCGTCCTTGAGCAGGTTCTGAAAGGTGCGGCTCTGGGCGGCGCGGCCGGCGGCCTCCTGCACGATGGGACCGGTGGGCACTTCGCTGGCGCGGGGCGGGGCGCCGCGGCCGGCGGCGACGGCGCGCACGATCAGCGGCGGGCGGCCGCGGGTCCACATCATCCCGCCGTGCACATGATTGAGCTGCACGCCCTCGACGCGGCGGGCCGTGGCGGCGGCGCAGTCGGCGATCCAGATCGCCACGCCCTCGCGCGTGGCGGCGGTGAACGCGAGGTGGCGGCCCCCGCGGGTGAAGGTGAGATTGCCGACCTTGCCGGTGAGCCCCGGGGCGGCGACGGGCCGCGAGGCGCCGGTGGTGAGATCGTGCAGATGCACGCTCATCACTTCCTGATGGATGACGCTGGTGGCCAGTTCGCCGCCGGTGGCGGAGTCGCGCACCCAGGTGTAGGCGTGGATGCGGCCGCCCGGGGGCGGAGTGAGGATGCGTTCAAAGCCGTCGTCGATCCGGCGGAAGGTGAGACGGGTGAGGCCGAGGTTTTCGATGCGGCTGTCGGGGTGAATCTTGAAGCGGGTGCCGGCGAGGGCGAGCTGGGGCTCGGCCAGCTCGGCGATCGTGACATGGTCGAGGTCGCGCTCAGCGATCACGATCCACTGTTTGTTCGGGCTGACGGTCGCGCCCGGCGGTGGCGGGGCGTCGAGGATGTCGAGGACCGGCTGGGGCGGCACGCGATAGGTGTCGCCGGTGGCGGCGCTGACCGCGGCCCAGAATGCGAGCAGAGCTGCGAGGCTGGGGCCGGCGAAGTGGCGGAGGGGGAGGCGGAGGAGTCGCATCGGGAGGGAAGTCGGGCGACGGCCGGGCGCGGCGCGCCGCTCTCGATTCGAATCGGTCCGCGGCGGATCGAAGTCGATGCAATTTCCCGCGGTCGCGGGGTGAAAGTTCTTGTTTCATCCGGCCTGCGGAGTTGAGTCGACTTCACCGTCGCGGACGCGGGCAGCGTCTGCGGGTCAACCCCCACCAACCGCCATGAACCAACCCGCCCCGATCCTGAGTCGTTTGTTTGTTTCGTCCTGCCGCCGCCTCGCCGCCCGCGGCGTGAGTGCGGCGGTCGCTTTGGCCGCGATGATACCCGCCGGGGCCGCCGCCGCGGAGCCGGCATCCCTCTCCGGCACCGTGAGCAACGCCGCCACCCGGAATCTCCTCGAGGGTGCGCGCGTCGAAATCCCCGCGCTCCGCCTGTCGGCGCTGACGGATGTCACCGGTCGCTACGTGCTCGCGCCGGTGCCGGCGGGCGCGCACGAGGTGGAGGTGACCTACATCGGCCTCGACAAGCTGCGGCGCACGATTTCGGTCGGCGTCGGCCAGCGGGCGACGCAGGACTTCGACCTGACCTCGGAGATTTACAAGCTGGCCGAGTTCAAGGTGGTGGGTGAACGCGAGGGCGATGCGGCGGCGATCACGGCGTATCGGAATTCCGAGAACCTGAAGAATATCGCGGCGACCGACTCATTCGGCAACCTGCCGAACATGAACGCGGGGGAGGTGGCGATCCGCCTGCCCGGCATTTACGGCGAGCTGGACGCCGGCGGCAACCTGTCGGGCTTTTCGGTTCGCGGGATGGCCTCGGGCCTCAACAGCGTGACAATGGACGGCGGTCTGATGACGGGCCAGGGCGGCATGAACCGCTCGATTTTCGTAAACAACATCACCGGCGCGATGTTTGAGCACATCGAGCTGATCAAGGGTCACACGCCGGACAAGGGGGCGGATTCGCTGGGCGGCACGATCAACTTCAAGAGCCGCTCGCCGCTCTCGATGCGCGAGCGGCGCCGCATCACCTACACGGTTTCCGGCCGGCTCGCGCCCTCCTTCACGCAACAGATTCCGGCGCGCGAGGAGCGGCGGCTGCACGGTCTGGCGAACCTCGGTTACCAGGAGGTGTTCGATGCGTTCGGAGGGAGCCGCAACCTCGGGGTGTCCGTGACGCTCTTCAACAGCGAGACGGCGATTGGCTCATTCTTCACCACGCGGGATTTCCAGGACACGCCGAATTCGCCGGCCTTCGTGTGGGATTACCGCTGGGACGACCTGTACAATCACCGGCGGCAGAAGAATATCACCGCCAAGGCCGACTACCGGCTGTCGCCCGCGACGAAGCTGTCGTTCCTCGGCACCTACATCGACCACTCCGAGATCTACCGCCGGCAGTACAACGTCCGCGCGTTCACCAACGGCCAGAATCAGGCGACGGTGCCGAACGCGACGACGACCAGCATTGTGCCCGGCTACACCTCGCGCATCACCACGGTCCGGCCGGTGGCGTCGTCGGTCATCGACGTCGTGATGACCGGGCCGAACAACTTCTTCAACCGCCTGCGCCGGGTGGATGCGGGTTTCGAGCATCAGCGGGGTCCGCTTTCGCTTGAGGGCAATGCGCGGTTCACGCAGACGCACATCAACATCGGCAATGGCGAGGGGGCGGTCTTGACGAATCGCATCTCCGGCACGGGCTGGATCCTCGATCGCACCGAGTCGGACCTCTATCCGAAGTTTCTTCCCAACGGCGGGCTGGATTTCACCAATCCCGCGAACTACCGGCCGACGAACAACGGCCTCTCGAATCAAAACAACCAGCAGATTCACGAGGTCGCCGAGGCCCGCCTGGATGCGCGCTACAACCTCCCGATATCGGCTCCGATCTTCGCCAAGGCCGGCGTGCACTGGCGCGAGCAGCATGTCGGCCTGCGCAACGCCTCGCGCCGCTGGAGCTACACCGGCACCGGCCCGTTGCCGCACGACCCGAACCTTCTGACGATGGAACGCCGGATGACCGGCCGGGCGATTCCCCAGTGGGAGGCGTCGTGGTTCATGCGCTCCCGCGAGGTGGCGGACCCGACGATCTGGCGCGAGGATCTCTATTTCCGGGAGACCACCAAGTACACGGGTTATCGTGACGTGGTGGAGATGGTGACGGCGCCGTACGTGATGGCGCAGGGCCGTCCGGCGCGGGAGGGCCGCCTGGCACAGGCGGGTTTCCTTGGCGGGGTGCGTTGGGAGCGGACCGAGAACGAGACCGATGGGTGGGTGCGGGCGCGGCGATTGAGCACGGCCGCCGAGCAGAACGCGGACCCCGTCGGTGCCGCCACCCGCGACTACGCCAACAACCGGCGCGAAACCGAGGGCGATTACACGAAGGCGTTTCCCAGCATTCACGCCTGGTACGACTGGACGCGCAATCTGAAGACCCGCCTGAGCTGGTCGACCAGCTTTGGGCGCCCCGCCTTCGGCACCCTCGCGCCGAACGAGACGCCGAACGAAAACCAGCAGACCGTGACGATCAACAATCCCTCGCTCCTGCCGCAGACGGCGAAGAACTGGGATGCGACGCTCGAGTATTACTTCGAGCCCGTCGGCAATCTCACCGTCGGCTGGTTTCACAAAGAGATCCGCGACTACATCGTGAGCGGCATTGACGCGGGCACGGTCGGGTCCGGACCGGACAACGGTTTCGGTGGCGAGTACGAAGGGTGGTCGATTCGCACCCAGGCCAACGCGGGCACCGCGATCGTGCAGGGCTGGGAGTTCAGCTACCAGCAGCAGTTCACCTTCCTGCCCGGACTGCTCCGCACCCTGAGCGGTTTGGTCAACTACACCCTGCTTGACACGCATGGCAATTTCGGCGGCGCCGGGCGGCGGGAAAAGGGCCAGGTGCCGGGCTTCGTGCCGCGCACGGCCAACGCCAGCCTCACCTGGCGCTACCGGGCCTTCAGCACGCGCCTGCTCGTCAATTACGCCGGCACTTTCCTGCAGGCCTACAACGCGACTTCGGCGGCCCGGAATCTCTACCGGCTGGAACGCAAGCTCATCAACCTGGGCTTCACCTATCAGGTGCGCCCCTCGCTGACGCTCACGCTCGACGTCGACAACCTGACCAATGTGCCGCAGCGCCGCTACCGCGGCGTGCCGGACAACATGGAATATTTCAACTACCCGGGCACGACGCTCACCTTTGGCGTCAGCGGCCGGTTCTGATCACGCAGAAATCGGAGCGGCTCGTCGTAGCGATGAGGCGGGTAGCGACCGCAGGATGGACCCGCGAGCCACAACGGTGAACGACCTCGGAGAGCCGGAGGCGGGAAAACCGCCCATCCGGTTCGATGAGGGGAGGTTGAGTTGACCTTCCGCTCCACGGTCCCTTCCGTCCGCTCCGCATTGATCATGAGTCCTTTCTTCCGCACCTGGCGCGCCGCCGCGGCGGTGGTCGCCACTTCCGTCGCCGGTGCCGCCCCGGCCGCGCCGACCAACGTCCTCTTCCTCGCCGCCGACGACCTGCGCACCGACCTCGGGTGTTATGGCAATCGCGAGGTGAAAACCCCGCACCTTGATGCGCTCGCCCGCCGCGGCGTGCTCTTCGAGCGCGCCTACTGCCAGCAGGCGGTGTGCAACCCCTCGCGCGCCTCCCTTCTCACCGGCCGCCGCCCCGACACGATCCGGGTCTGGGATTTGCGCACGCACTTCCGCGAGGCGCTCCCCGGAGTCGTCACCCTGCCGCAGCACTTCCAGCGGCACGGGTACGCCGCCGTCGGGATCGGCAAGCTCTTCCATAACGAATCCGGCGGGAAGCCGGCCTTTCCCTTCCGCGATCCGGTGTCGTGGTCGGAGCCCCCGGTGTTCTCCGACGGCGCGCACTGGCAGGACTGGGTCTGGCCGGCCGACTCGGCCGCCCCCCGGGCGAAGGGCGAGGCGGTGCAGTGCCTGGACGTGCCCGACGATGCGTACTTTGACGGCCGGATCGCGACGGCCGCGGTGGCGAAGCTGGGCGAACTCGCGCGCCGCGGGCAGCCGTTCTTCCTCGGCGTCGGTTTCTGGAAACCGCACCTGCCCTTCAATGCCCCGAAGCGGTACTGGGATCTCTACGACCGCGCCCGGTTGAGCCCGCCGTCGCCGGCGCAGATGCCGGAGGGCGCGCCCGCCCTCGCCGGCCACCCGTGGAACGAGCTCCGCGGGTACCGGGGCGTGCCGAAGGAGGGGCCGTTGCCGCCCGCGCAGATCGCGGAGCTGCGCCACGGCTACCTCGCTTGCATCAGCTTTCTGGATGCACAGGTGGGCCGGGTGCTGGCGGAGCTCGATCGGCTCGGTCTCGCCGGGAACACCGTCGTCGTTTTCTGGAGCGACCACGGCTTTCACCTCGGCGAGCACAACCTCTGGGCCAAGACCACCAACTACGAGCTCGACACCCGTGTGCCCCTGATCGTGGCCGCGCCGGGCGTGGCGCGGGCGGGCGGGCGCGCCGCCGGGTTCACCGAACTCCTGGACCTCTTCCCGACGCTGGCCGAGCTCTGCGGGCTGCCGGCCGCGGACGGCGTGGAGGGCCGCAGCCTCGTGCCGCTGCTCCGCGACCCGCGGAGCCCCGGCCGGCCGTACGCGCTTTCACAGCACCCGCGCCCGTCCTACGGCAAGGCCACGCACATGGGCTACACCCTGCGCACCGCCCGCCACCGTTACGTCGAGTGGCGGGAAATCACCACCGGCGCCGTCGCCGACCGCGAGCTCTACGATCACGAACTCGATCCGCGCGAGACCCGCAACCGGATCGCCGATCCGGCGCAACGCGACGCCGTCCGCGACCTGGAGGCCCGGGCCGCCGCGGTGGTGGCGGCGGGCGGCCGCTGGCGCGCCCGGCCATGAGCGAGGCCAAGGCGCCGCGGTGGCGGGGCCTGCTCGCCGGGTGTCTCGCCGGCGTCGCTTTGCCGCTGTCCGCGGCCGGGGACCTGCTGCTGGCGGGTTTCGACGGTGCGTCGTTCGCCCCGTGGAGGGCGACCGGGGAGGCGTTTCAAGGCGGACCGGCGCGCAAGGGGCCGGAGGCCGCCGTGGCCGGCGCGAGCGGCCAGGGCTATGCGACCTCGGCCGCCGATCCGGCGCGGGATCGGGCGCGGCGCGGGGCCCTGGAGTCGCCGGAATTCACGCTCGAGCGCGATTACGTGAACTTTCTCGTGGCCGGCGGGGACCATGCCTTCCGGGCGGCCGTGTCGCTCTGGGTGGAAGGCCGGGTGGTGTGCACCACGACCGGCGGGGATCGCGACGGTTTGGCCTGGGCCACCTGGGACGTGCGGGCCTGGCGTGGCCGGCGCGCCTGGATCGGCGTCTACGACCAGTGCATCGAGGACGAACGGGGCTGGGTGGCGGTGGACGCGATCGCCCAGTCGGATACGCCGCGGGCGGCCCCCGGTGGCGACGTGGCGGCGGCGATCGCGCAGGTGCGGCGGCAGGCGGTGGCGGCGATCCGGCGCAACGCGTCCCGGGCGGCCGCGGATCCCTGGCGCCCGATTTACCATTACGCGCCGCCGGCGCAGCGGATGAATGATCCCAACGGCCCGGCCTGGCACGGCGGGTGGCACCATGTGTTCTACCAGCACATGGTCTTCGAGGGCGGCGGCCCGGCCATCGACGTGCACTGGGGGCATGCCCGCAGCCGCGATCTGGTGCACTGGGAGACGCTGCCGCTGGCGATCGCGCCGGCCTACGAACTCGGGGAACTGAGTTGCTTCTCCGGCAATCTCGCGTGGGACGCCCGGGGCGAGCCGGTGCAGTTCGTGACCATGGTGCCGTATCGACGCGACACCTACCGGCAGATCTGGCCGGCCCGGGCGCTGGACGCCGACTGGATCCGCTGGGAACGCACGCCGGAGCGGCCCCCGGCCGGGCTGGTGCCGCACGGACCGCCCGAGCGCCACCTGAAGGATGCGTTTCCCTTCGAGGCCGGAGGGCGGCGGTTCCTGGTGCTGACCGACCGCAACATCCCGATCTACGAGGCGCTCGACGAGCGGCTCACCCGCTGGGCGTACCGCGGTGTGCTCGATCCCGAGACGGCGGAATGTCCCAACTTCTTTGCGGTCGGCGATCGCTGGGTCTACCTGGCCTCGCCGCACGGGCCGGTGCGCTGGCGGGTGGGCGACTTTGACCCGGCGGCGGCGCGGTTCACGCCGCGCGCCGAGGGTCGCCTGAATCACGACGGCGGCTTCTACGCCTCCACCGCCTATCGCGACGACCGGGGCCGCACGATCCTGTTGGGGGTGTCCCGGGGCCAGAAGAGCAGCCCGGCGTGGACGGGGGTGCTGGCGCTGCCGCGGGTGCTGACGATCGGCCCGGACGACCGGCCACGGATGCATCCGCCGCCGGAGCTCGCGGCGCTGCGGCGCGACCCGCAGCGATGGGCGGAGCCGCGCCGGTTGGAGAATCGAGGGGAGGTGGTGGCCGGCCTGCGGGGCGACGCGCTGGAGATTCGCGCCCGCTTCCGCGTCGACAGCGCGATCGCGTGTGGCCTGCGGGTGCGGCGGAGCGACGATGGCCGGCGTTTTCTGCCGGTGGAATGGCGCGAAGGGCGGATCGTGGTGGCGCGCGACACGCCCAAGCTGCCGTGTGCGTACGCGCTGGAAGCGGGGACGCGGGAGATCGAGTTCCGCGTGTTTCTCGACAAGGGCCTGCTCGACGTCGCCACGGCAGATGGCCGGGTGTTCGAGTCGCGCGTGCACCAGGCGCCGCTGGCGGATCTCGGGGTGGAGGTGTTTGCCGAGGGCGGCGGGGCCACGCTGCTGGAACTGGAGGCGTGGCGTATGGCGCCGGCGCGGATCGAGCACGCGGCGCTGCTGGGGGGCGCGGACGGGCGGTGACCGGGAGGTTTCCCCGCTCCCACCTTCGCGGGGGGAACTTGTCTCCTACAGATCGAAGGTCGCGGTGAGGATGAACTGGCGCGGGTCGATGATGCGGTAGCCGTTGGGAGTGCCGTCGGGGTAGGCGCTGATGGGCTGCAGGCGGCCGCTTTCCTGAAGGTTGCGCACGTTGAGCTGGAAAGTGGCGCCGACTTTGCGATCGAAGAGGCGGGTGCGGTAGGCGACAAAGGCGTCGGCATACCAACGGGCCCGATCATAGACGGGCCGCGTCGGATCAAGTTCGGTGATGATGGCGGGGAGCGATTCCTTGCCGTAGTAGCCGATGGCGCCGCGGTCCTCCCAGCGCAGGGCGCCGCCCACCGTGAGAGCCTTGAGCAGGCGATGATCGGTAAGTCCGGCGAGGCGGTAGCTGGTGCTGAGGTTGGCCCGGTATTTCCGGATCTGCGGGCGGCTCTTGCCTTCGTTGGCCTTGGCGACGTTGAGCGGCGCGATTACGCTGGCCTGCAGGAACTGCGAGGCGGAGTTGGAGCCGCCATAGCGTTCGGTGAACCACGGCCGGCCGAGCTCGGGATCGATGATGCTCTGCCAGACCGGCAGGCGCTCGGCCAGCCACTGGGACACCCCGGGGGCCAGTTTCGAGTCGATCGACTCCATCTGCGTCACGTTGAGTTTGCCGGTCCAAAAGCCGCTGGGATTGAAGTTGAGTTCGATCTCGGTGCCCTTGGCGGTGACGTCCTGGGTCTCCGCGACCAGGCTGTTCTGTTCATCGCGGGTTTCCGGGCGATTGTAGTAGGAGGCGGGCAGCTTTGCGATCTTCGCGATCTCCTCGTTGATCTGTTCGGCGGTGAGGGTGCGGCCCTGGGCGGCGGCGGCGTTGACGACCCAGGTGCGGCCCACCACGGCCAGGCTGTAGACGGCGGCGCTCTGCCCCTCGAAATCGAGGTTGCGCACCCGCTGCGCCAGGGTGCGCATGCTGCCGTTGCGGGTGTCGATCTGGGTGGTCTCGTATCGGTTGAGACGGGCGACGAGCTTGCCGTCGAAAAGGTTGAACGCGAGGCCGTAGTCCTTGCCGGTGCCGGTGGGATCAGGCAGCGGATTCAGGTAGAGTCCGACGGCCGAGCCGGCGGGCTGAAAGCTGTCAGAGACGTTGCCGTAGAGGTGCAGCCAGCGGACCGGCTTGACCACGGCGCCGGCGGTCTTGGTCTTGCCGCGATTGTAGGTCCAGAGCGGATCCTCCACCTGGAGCGAGTCGTAGTCGAGGGTGACGGTGCCGTCGGGCGCGGCATGGAAGAGGGGCTCGGCGCCCCCGCGGTTGAAGCGTTCGTCGTCGCGCAGGCCGAACGTGGTGACGAGGCGCCCGCCGAGGAGGTGGCTCTGCAGGACGCCGCCCTTCGTCTTGATCACGGTGCGGCCGTAGGCGCTGACGGAGTCGTACCAGTAGCCGGGGCCGAGGCGCATCGGCTCGCTGACGAACTGCCCGGTGAGCCCGTTGCCCCAGCGGTACGGGTAGGTGCCGTACGGGAAGGTCGCGGGGGCGCGGTCGACGTTCTGGCCCTGCTGGTCGCCGACGTAGAAGCGGTAGTAGGGCAGGGCGATGTTCGGGCGGACGAACTCCGTCGAGCTGCCGGTGGGTGCGGGGTTCCAGGTGTCGTTGAACAGCATCACGTCGCGGTAGGTGGTGGTGCGGGCGCGCGTCTGCTTGTACTCCCCGTATCCTGAGAACTGATGCATACCGAGCCAGCGAAGCCGGCCCTCCTCCCGGCGGAGGTCGTGCCGGTAGGCGACCTGGGCGCGGTAGGTGAGACGCTGGTTGGGCGCCTCGGTGATACCCTTGACGTTGTAGAGGCCGAGGTAGGGCCGGAGGAAGAACGGGTTGGGCGTCCCGTCGATCATGCGCTCGTTGACGTCGACGTGCAGGAAGCCGGTGGCGCCCGAGCTGCCGGCGGTGCCGAGCAGGTTGCGGTTCCGGCGCTGCGAGTCCTCGCGGTAAAAGGCGCCCTGGACGGCGAGCAGGTGGCGCGGGGTGTCGAGGAGGAACTGCTCGATCTGGACGTGGGTGGTGCCGGTGCTCTCCCAGATGCGGTTGATCGCGGCCAGGTTGATCGACGACCAGTCGTAGAGCGACTTGCCGGTCACGGAGGGGTCGCTGGAGAAGAGCGGCTGGGTGGCGCGGACGGGCTCGGGGACGGAGGCGACGAGGGCGACGTTCTGGTTGCCGGTGTTGGGATTGGTGCTGCTGGTGGTGCGGCTGGGCGACCAGAAGGCGAGGGTGCCGTCGGTGTCGATGAAGAGGGTGGAGAGGCCGCGGAACTGGGCGTTGGCGAAGTACGCGGGCAGGGTGGTGGCGGTGAAGTTGCCCGGCACGCGCACGCCGTTGATCTTCGCCGAGAAAGTGACGGGATCCCAGGTCGGCGAACCCGCATTCCGCCAGCCGGTGACGGCGTCGCGCGGCATGGTGGTGTTGGGGCGGCGGCCCTGGATGTGGTAGTAGGAGTGCGAGGCGGTGATCGCGGTGTGCTTGAAAGGATGATACCGGATCATGCCGTTGAGGCGCTGGGTGTCGGTGCCGGAGGGTTTCCGGACGAAGCCGTCGTGCTGGAAGACGGCGCTGCCGCGCACAGCGAGCACGCCGCGCCGGAGCACGCGGTTGAGGTCGAGGCTGGAGCGGTGCCCGCTCCAGTTGTCGAAGCGCACGCTGAGCTGGGAGCGCTCGCGGCTGAGGTTGGCGGAGGCGGGCTGGAGGTTGACGGTGCCGGCGGCGTTGCCGAGGCCGAAGACGGCGGAGTTGGGGCCGCGGCTGATCTCGACGGCGTCGATGTTGCTGGGGTCGAGGGGCACGCGGCCGCTGGTCTCGAAATTGCCGAAGGAGATGTTGGCCGGGCCGACGCCGCGGACGCGGTTGGCGGAGTGCGGGTTGAGGGAGTTGTCGACCGGGCTGCCGTTGCGGTCGACGGAAAATTCAGTGTAGGTGCCGGTGCCCTCGGTGCCGGCCTCGTAGAGGAAGATGTCGTTGAGATCGAGCAGGGCGAAATCGGTCATCTGCTCCTTGGTGATGACGGTGATGGAGGAGGCGAGGTCCTCGACCTTGGAGTTGAGGCGGGTGCCCGACATGGTGTTGGCGGCGTAATAGCCGCGGCCTTCGGACGTGACCTCGAAGGGCGAGAGCAGGATGGTTTCGCCGTTGGCCGGGGCGGCGGCGGCGCTGGCGACGGGTGGCCGCTGGGGGGCGGGGATGGCGGCGAGTTCGTCGGGATCGAGGCGGCCGTTGCGGTTGGTGTCGTAACGGGCGAGCAGGACGGGATCGACGGCGGGGGTCTGGCCGGCGAGGGGGGCCAGGGCGAGGGCGCCTCCGAGGAGGCACAACCGGAGACAGCAAGCGGGAAGCGAATTCGCGCTCATGGGGCGGGGGGGAGGGGCGGGGGCAGGTTGGCGGACCGCTGCTGGCGGCGGCCGCCCGGGGGAGGGAGGCAGTCTTGGCTTACACGCGGCGGACTTCCATCCCAAATCGCCGACCGGGGAGCGCCGGGACGCATCTCGGTTTCGTGCCCTCCACGAGGGGAGGCAGCCAGAGGACGAAAGGTGGCGGAGGCGTCTGGACGGGATTGGGCGTCTCGCATCAGGCGAGCAGGCAGTAGCGAACCCTGTCGAAACGGACCGGACCGCACCAACTCTGCTGTGTTACGTTGATGTCGCCGGGGCGACCTCGCCCCGGGGCAGGGTGCGAGGCAGCGAAAAACGCCGGGCGGGTTCGCCCTGCCTGCCGGGGGAGGAGGGAGGCGACGCGGGGAGTTAACGAGGCAGAACTAACCGCCGACGTAGGCGGGACGCGTGGTGAGGCCGACGCGGGTCTCGGTGTTCTTCTTCCAGTTCTCGAGTTTCGGGCCCTTGAGATCCCCGGCCCGTTGGGTGAGGGCGAGGCGCCCGGCGGCGTCGAGGGGCTGGAGCGAGCGCGCCACGCGCACGTCCTCCTCGAGCTGTGCGATCGTCGTGCAGCCGATCGCCGTGCAGTGGATCGGCAGGCTCAGCACGTAATCCAGGCATTCCCGGGCGCTGAATTCCTTCAGCAGGCCGCCGTTGCCGAAATTCTTCATTCCCTGGATGCCGAGCCCGCGCGCGACCGCCGCGGGCAGCACCTGTTTTTCGAAACTGAGGTAGAGGGGGTCGGCGATGTGCAGGGGCATCAGGATCGTGTCCCAGCGATCGAAACGCCGGAGCAACTCGAGATGCACCGCGGGATCGCGGTGTCCGGTAAAGCCGATGAACCGGCATTTGCCGGCCTGCTTCGCCGCAACAAACGCCTCGATCGCACCGCCGGGGGCGAAGATCTGCTCCACCTCCTCGAGGGTGCCGACCTGGTGCACCTGCCAGAGGTCGAGGTAGTCGGTCTGCAGCGCGGCGAGCGACCGGGCGAGGTCGGTCTCCGCGCCGGCCCGCGTGCGCTCGGCGCTCTTGCTGGTGAGGAAGATCCGTCTCCGGAAATCGCGCATCGCCCGGCCGAAGATCTCCTCCGACCGGCCCTTCCAGTACAGCCGCGCCGTATCGAAATAGTTGATGCCGAGTTCGTGGGCCCGGCGCGTCAGGGCGATGGCGGCCTCCTCGGAGCCGCAGTGCTGGAACCGGCCGCTGGCGAGGCCGATGACGGTGAGGTTCTCCCCGGTGCGCCCGAAGGTGCGCCGCGGCAGGTCGCCGCCGGCGGAGCGGGACGCGCCGAGCAGCCGGCCCCCCGCCGCCCCGAGCACCGTCGTTCCGAGCAAACCTCCGATTACCGTCCTGCGTTTCATGGCAGGCTCCTCTTTGGTCCGACCGACGGCGGAATCAAACCTCAAAACGTGCCCTTGACGCCGATCGACCAGAGTGAGCCGTAGGTGGTGCGCTGGCGGAACTGGGCGTGCTCGGGGGTAAGCGGGCCGTAGATCTGGGTGTCGTTGGTGGCGTCGCCGACGTTGCGGAGGTTGGCGAAGACGGAGAGACCGCGGCGCAGCACGTATTCGCCCTGGAGATCGAGGAAAAGCTGCTTCGAGCCCCAGGTGAACGTGCCGGCCTGGATGCTGCGGCCGGTGACGGCGCCCTGGCGGTTGCGGCCGCGGTAGTTCCAGTTGGCGCGCAGGTTGAACTTTGGCCGGGTGAGGCTCACGCCCCAGTTGTAGACGCGCGGGACGTAGCCGGCAAAGTTGGCGGTCGCGTCGCCGGTGGCGCGCAGCGCGCTGGCATTGGCGAAGACCTGCACGCCGCGAGCCCACGCCGGCAGGAAGGTGAGCGCCTGCTTGTAGTCGAATTCGCACCCGGTCATCTTGACGAGGCCGGGAACGTTGTGCGTGGTCGAGACGTCGTACCGGCCGTAGAGGGCCTCGTCGAGATCGTAGAGGGCGAGAAACTCCGGGGTGGCCGGCATGATCACGGAGCCGAAGAAGTTCTCGAACTCGCGGCGGAACGCGCCGATCGAGATCTGGCCGACGCCCTCGAAATAGTACTCGAGGCGCACCTTGGTGGTCTGCGCGCTCCACGCCTTGATGCCGGCGTTGTTCACTGCGATGCGGTTGGAGTTCGAAGGCGCGACATCCGGATCGGGCAGGGTCAGCGCGCCGGCGTACTGGTTGAAATTGGGCCGGCCGACGGAGGTGTACCAGGCGGCGCGGGCGATGAGGTTTTCGCGCAGGCTGAAGCTCGCGTTCAGGCTGGGGAAGAAGCGCAGGTACTCCTTCTCCGCGCGCAGCCCGCGCTCGAGGAACGTGAGTTGCGAGACGCCGAGCGCGTTGCTCGTGGGCACGATGAGTTGCGGCTGGCCGGCGGCGTTGCGAATGACGCGGCCGCTGGCATCCCGCTGGTAATTGCGGGTCGGATCGGTGAGCGAGCCCTGGGCGTCGACGTTGGTCTGCTCGACGCGGAGGCCGCCGACGAGCTTGAGCCGGCGCGCGAACAGCGCGGTGTCGCCGCGCAGGTAGGCCGACGAGACCGTCTCCTCGGCCCACTTCGAGTTGGTGACGACCGAGCGGTAAAGCGCGTTCTGATCGAGGACGAAGTACTGGGGGTGATCCTGGAAAAGGTTGAACATCTCCTGCGTGCTGGTGTATCCGAACTTTGGAAACCCGTACGGCGGCACGCGCTGCGAGAACACCTCGTCGCGCACGACGCCGGCGCGGTCGTCGCTGCCGGCGGCGGTCGGCGTGGTGCTGCGGACGCCGTCGGCGCCGACGAAGGTGTACGACGGCGTGGTCTGGCGGTCGTCGCGGCGGGCCTGGCGCACGTCGAGGCCGGCCTTGAGCTGCACCGGCACGCGGCCGAAGTCGAAGGCGCGGCGGGCGTGGGCGTAGGCGCTGCGCTTGAGATCGGTGGTGCGGCGGAAGGTGGCGTTGGTGGTGCTGAGGGCGAAGCTGTCGAGGTCGGTGAAGTCGACGGGCGCGCCGGTGGAGCCGTCGGTGACGGTGATGCGGCCGGGGCGGAGGTAGAAGATGTCTTCGTAGGCGACGGTGACGTTCTGCCGCGTGGAGACGACCTGGTTGAAAAAGCCCTTATCGGTGCTGCGGAAGTGCAGGCGCTCCCGCGCCCAGGCGGTGCCGGCCTCGGCCTTCCACACCGGGCCGTCGTGGCGGTAGACGAGGGTGGGCATGTGTTTCACTCGGTAGTGGTCGCGCGACTGCGAAGTCTGGCGCACCTCGCCGCGGCCCGCCTGGCCGCGCGTCGAGGTGGGGGTGAAGTCGCCCGGGGAGACGCGGTTCACGAAGAACGACATCGTGCGCTGGTTGAGCGGCGAGTGGTAGAAGGTCATTTCCATCGACAGCGAGAGGCGATCGTGGCGGGAGAGGCGATAGTCGAGCGTGCCGGCGGCGGAGGTGCGCATGGTGGTCTTGCCGCCGTCCTCGACCACGTAGTCGCTGAGGTAGGGGCGGTCGGGGGTGGTGTCGGGGTACTGGGTGGCCGCGGTGGCGGCGGTGAGCCCGTTGGTGGCGGCGCCGCCGCCGCGCCAGGTGTTCTGGGTGCGGGCCTCCTCGGTGTATTGCTTGGTGTTGCTGCCGGTGACGGTGAAGCCGAAGCGATCGTTGACCGGCTTGACGTAGGAGAACTCGAAACCGGGATGGACCTTGCGGGTGTTGATCCAGCGCGGTCCCGGGGTCCGGGAGAACAGGTGGCGGTCGTTGTCGCGCATCATCAGGAACGCGCTGAAGGTGGCGACGGGGCGGGAGCGCTCGAAGGCGCTGCGCGGGATCATGTTCACCGAACCGGCGAGGGCGGAGCCGGGAGTTTCCGGCGTGGGCGAATGGACCACCTCGAGGCGCGAGATGTTGTTCATCGAGATGGTGTGGAAGTCGACGCTGCGGGCGGTGCCGCCGCCGGCGACGCTGGAGATGTCGAAGCCGCCGACGGTGATGGGCACGTATTCCGGCGGGGCGCCGCCCATGGAGACGGACCGCGCGGCGCCGCCGATGAAGTCGATGGTGATCCCGGGCAGGTACTTCAGGAAGTCGCCGGGATTGTTCTCGAGCACGGTGCCGAACTCCTCGGCGGAGACGACGTTGACGATGTTCGAGGCAAAGCGCTGCTCGTTGATCGCGATGGCCGCGCCCTCCATCTCGCGCGACGAGGCGACAACGAACTCCGAGAGTCTCACCACGCTGCTGCCGAGAGCGAAGTCACACCGCGCGGTGCCGCCGGCGGGCACGGTCACGGTTTCAACCTGCACGTCGAGGCCCGTGAAGAAGGCCCGCACCGTGGCGGGCCCGGCGGGCACGCCAGCGAGGCGGTAGTGGCCGGCGGTGTCGGTGAACGTCTCGGCCCCGGTGCCGACGACGAGCACGCGGGCGCGTTCGAGGTATTCGCCGGTGCGGGGGTTCTGGACGCGGCCCTCGATCGTCCCGGTGGTGGCGGCGAAGGCGGAGGCGGCGAGAGCGGCGAGGAGGGCGGGGAAGCGCCACGCGCGCAGGGTCTGGTGCAGGGTTTTCATGGCGGGGAGAGGGGCGGAGGAGGAGTAGTGGTGCCGGTGGGAGCGGGCGCGGCCGGCGGCGCGCCACGAGAAGCAGTCGTCCCGGCGCTTACAGGCTGAACGAAGAACTGAGCACGAACTGCCGTTCGCCCGGTGTACGGCGCGAGAAGATCACCTTGTTGCCGAGGCCGTCATCCTCCGCCGTCCACGGGAGCATGGTGCGATCATCCCACACGTTCTGGACCCGGAGCTGCGCGGTCCAGCGCACCTTGCGCTCGCGCAGTGCAAAGGTGCGGTGGTATTCGAGCCAGGTGTCCAGGTTGGTGCTGGGGATCGAATAAAACGGCCGCGTGAGATCCAGCATGGCGCCGCGCCGGGCGAAGCCGATCACGGGGGCGTCGCGCCAGCGGAAGGCCCCGCCCACCGCGAAGCCCTTGAGGCGGGTCTCGCGGGCGAACTGGTAGCGGGCGACCAGGTTGGCCTGCCACTCGAAGACCCGCGTCTGCTGGATGCCGATCAGTTGGCGGTCGTCGCTCTCCTGCTGCTGCAGGCGCGCCACGAGGTCGCCGACGGTGCGGCCGTCGTTGCTCACGACCGGCGTGGCGGCCTGCGCCAGCCAGCCCGGGTAGTTCGCGGCAAGGTACTGGAAGGTGAAGCGGCCCTGTTCCTCGAGCAGACTTTGGTTGCGGCTGGCGTTCGCCATCAGCCGCAGGTTGGCGGTGGGGTTGGCCACCAGTTGGAGCTCCCAGCCCTTGGTTTGCTGGGCGCGGACATCGCCCCAGCTCGGCTCGACGCGCCGCGACGGGTCGATCGCCTCCCAGATGGCGTTGATCCAGTTCGTCTTGCTGCCGCGGATCGTGGTGTCGTTGATGTTCTGCTGCCGCGTTTCGAAATAGCCAATCGAGCCGGTGAGGCGGTCGCCCAGGAGGGCGAATTTTACGCCGGTGTCGAAGCCCTGCCCGCGCCGCGGCGGCAGCACCTCGTTGGCGAGCGTGCGCGTCGATTGGTTGATGGCCTGGTAATTGGTGGAGCGGTTGTAGAACAGGCTCACCGTGCGGTGGGCGTTGAGCACCACGCCGAGGAGGTAGGGCCGGCCCACGCCGCGCAGCCCGGGAATTTGCGAACCGCCCCAGCGCCCCATCGAGTACAGCCCGCGCGCGTCCTTCTCATATTCGGTCTGCGACAACACGGACTCGTCGCGCCGCAGCCCGCCCGTGACCGCCAGGAGGTGGTCGAGCAGCTTCGCCTGGCCGGCGAACACCAGCGACTCGGTGCGCGCGAAGTTGTTGCGCGGGGCCACCGTCGGCAGCCACGCGGAGCGGATGCCGTTCTCGTTGATCGGCCGCCAGTCGGAGACGAAATAATCGGTCGCCCCCGACGTGAAGTACCAGCGGCGGCGGAGGGCGTTGCGGGAGTCCGAGAGATCCGCCACCGAGCCCGGGAGCGGGGTCTCGTTCACCTCCAGCCGGGTCTCGAGCGTGTTGTGGGTGGCCTCGTTGGAGTAGAGACCGGCGACGGTGAAGGTGCCGAGCCCGCGGCCCCAGACCTTCACGCCGCGGTAGTCGCGCTCGTAGCTCAGCGTGGCGCGCACCTGGTTCACATCGGCGGAGCTCTTCTCCCATTTCGGCGCCTGCTCGTTGTAGGGCACGCCGACGTGCGGGTTGGGGCGGCCGTCGGGGAGCTGCGCGTTGGGATCGATCTGGATCGAAAAGCCAAAGCCGTTGCCGTCGAAGTTTTCCCGATACGAATGATCGTGTTTGCCGCCGATCTCCAGGTGCAGCCCCTCGGCCAGCTTGTGCTGGTAGAGCAACGTGACGTTGGCGTTGTCGAAGTCGACGCGGTCGGCGTCGCCCGCCCAGTAACGATCGAGGGGGAGCACGCGATTGGGCGTGCCCGGGCCGTAGCTCAACGATCGGGTGGCGGTGGTGCGGGCGCCGCGGACAAGCGGCCGGGCGCCGTAGCCCATGCGGCCCCAGTTCATCGCACCGATGCCGGGGATGTGGAGCGGGTAGCCGTTGGCGCTGAGAAACTCCACGCCGTTGGTCGCGGTGGTGCGCTGGGCCACCGGGATGACCGGCCGTCCGGCGCCGATCCAGGTGTTGACCCAGTCGAACGGCGCGTAGGTACGCGGGATCTTCTGGCGCATCCGCGTCGACTCCGCCTCGGCGTAGAGTGTGCCCTGGGGGATCGGCTGCCAGGTGAGTGCCCCGTAGGCCGAGTCGCGGCGGTTCTTGGAGGGCTGGATGTTGTTGCCGCGATCGTCGTGCAGCAGATCGACGCGCAGCGCCGCCTTCCGGCCGGCGATCGGCACGTTGGCATCAAGCGAGGCGCGCCGGCCGCCGAAGGAGTCGGCGCGCAAATCGACGCGCTGGAAGCGCTGCCCGAGCGTGGCCTTGTGGGTGGTGACATCGAGGGCGCCGCCGGGATTGCCGATGCCGAACAGAATTGAGTTGGGGCCGCGCGTAAAGGTGAAGCGCGACGAGTTGTAGGTGTCCGCCGGGGTGTGGGAGCTGAAGAAGTTGGTCGAGAGCGAGTCGGAGCGGTAGCCGCGGACGATGAAAGGGGTTCCGGTGCGGTTGCCGTTGCCGTTGGCGTCGTTTTCGTTCGTCGCGTAGCTGGCGGTGCTCGGCATGAAGTTCACCACGTCGTTGTAGTTGAGCGCGCCGATGTCGTTCATGAACTCGGCGGTCACGATCGTCATCGCCGCGGCTACGTCCTTCACCTGCGTGCGGAGCCGCGTGCCGGAGAGCGTCTCGGTCGGGGCGTAGCCGCGGTCCGCCTCGGCGTTGATCACGAACGGGGACAGGCGGATCAGTTCGTTGTCGCTGACGGGCGCGGCGGGAGTCGACGCTTGCGGCTGGGCGCCGAGGTCGCCGCAAGCCGACCCGGCGAGCAGGCTCAGGGAAGCGAGGAGGATGGAGCGGGCCCGGAGAGCAGAAAGGGGGCGCATGGGGAGGGGTGCTGGTGAAAGTCTGGGCATGATCGGATGCGGTGTGCCTCCCGCCAACCCGGAAAAGTACCGTCACCAGGAATTCACTTGGGCGCGGATTTGGAGTCTGGCCGCCGACCTCGGCCTCCCGGAACCTTGCCCGGCAGGCGGGGATCCTCCGGCTGCCGGAGTCAGGTTCGGTGCGCCAGGGCGGCGAGGTCGACGGAGCGCCAGCGTTCGCGTGTGGTGCCCGCGTACATGTCGAGGGTAACGCGGGGACCGTCGATCCTCACGACGGCGTAGCCCGGCAGGTCGGCGTAGTCGAAGGCGCGCACGAACGGTCGTTCCGCCTCGTAGACGGCGCGCCGCTCGGCCTCGTTGGTCGGGGAAAAGTTGGGCTCCACCTTGATCTGGTCGGGCGTGTACGTTGCGAGACCGTCGAGCACGTCCCTGGGCCGCGCGGTCGGCGCCGTCAGCACGCTGCTCAGGGCGAACTGGGCAAATCGGCCGCGGCCGGTGGACCGCGCCAGGGCGTTGTACTTGTGGATGTGTCCCCCGAGGACGATGGCTTCCTGGTCGCCGAGCAGCCCCAGCAGCTTCTCGCGGCGGACGCGGTCGCGGGCGGAGGAAAACAGGTGCCACGTCGCGCGTGCGCCGTAAGGGACGATCGGCGGATGCACCACGACGAAGCAGTGTTCGGCGGTGCGCCGGGCGGCCACGGCTTCCAGCCACTCCAGGCTCCTGGCCGTTTCGTAGGCGTCGAGGAAGGCGAACAGCGCATTACCGCACGCGACCGCGTAGCTGCCAGTCGTCAGAGGGGCGGCGCCGGGCTCGACGGCACGCGCCTCCGCGGTCAGGAACGGGTGGAACACCTGCGCGTAGGCGGCGGGGGCGCCGGGACCGGTGATGTCGTGGTTTCCCTTGGTGAAGAGGAACGGTGCGCCCAGCCGCGCCTCGCGCACGAACGCCACCGCATCGGAGTTGTGCCGCACGGCCAGCGCCTCGCTGCCACACAGGCCCTCGACGAGGTCGCCCGCCTGCACCACGGCGGCCACACGCGTGGCGGGATCGCGGTTCAGGTCGGCGATGGTGTCGCGAACGGTGGCGAAGAGCCGCGGCGTGACCTCGCGCGTGTTGCGGCAGTAACCCTCGATCTGGCGCACGTCGTTTGGCTTTTCGCGCCGCACCCAGTCCATGTCGTGATGCTCGGGCCGGTCGAAATGCAGGTCGCCCAGAAGCAGGAAGGAGAAGGCTCTCGTGGCCGGGGCCGCGCCGGCGGCGGGCGTTGCACGCGGGCCGAGGGTCAGCCCGGTGGCCGCCGTGGCGGCGCATTGCAGGAATCGGCGGCGGGTGGGGAGAACGGGCGGTGAACCCGGCGGGCAGGAGGGGGTTTGCAGCGGGCGCCGGGAGGAGCGGAGGGGCGGCACGGCGGAAAAAAGGGAACTTGGGGTTGCGCGGTCCAGGTGAGTGGACAAGCCACCGGAGGGAAATCCAGGCAGCAAGCAGATTCCGGGAAGGCCGACGAGGCCGGCGCCACTTGCCGCTTGCATCCCGGGCGGGGTTGGCCGTCCTTCCCCGCTTTCTTCCTCATGAAGTTCCTCCGGCAATGTGGTCCCAAGGTCCGATTTTGGCGGGTGATCGCGGTCGCGGCCGCCATGGCGGGCGGAGCGGGAATGCCGGCGGCGGCGGGTGCGCAGCCGCGAGCCGCCGTGAACCCGGCGCCGGTGGCGGCGCCAGGCGAGAACCCGATGCTCACCCGGGTGTTTCCCTCGATCGTGCGTATCGAGGCGATCCGGTTGCGGCCCAACGACGGGCGCCTGACCAAGGAATGGACCGGAGGCAGCGGGGTCATCATCTCGGCGCAGGGCCATGTGCTGACCAACTGCCACGTGACCGAAGACGGCGACTTCTTCCGCGGTTATTTGTACGATGGCACGCACGTCGAGGCGCGGCTGATCGGCCAGGACGCGCTCACCGATCTGGCCGTGCTGCAGCTCGACCTTGCGCGCCGCGCGGCCGACGCGCCGCCGCTGACGGTGGCGGGTTTCGGTGATTCCGATGCGCTGCGGGCGGGCGAGGAGGTGTTCGCTCTCGGCAGCCCGGGATTTCTCTCCCAATCGGTCACGAGTGGCATCGTGTCGAACCCGTCCCTGGTCCTGCCGGAGCAGACGGTCGGGCGAATGATGCTGCGGGGCGAGGACGTGGGCCTCTTCGTGCGCTGGATCCTGCACGACGCGCGGATCTTTGGCGGCAACAGCGGCGGGCCGCTGGTGAATGCCCGTGGTGAGATTGTCGGCATCAACGAAATCGGCGTGGTGGGCCTGAGCGGCGCGATTCCGAGCAATCTGGCCCGGCAGGTTGCGGATCAGATTGTGCGGCACGGCCGGGTGACCCGCGGATGGTCGGGGCTCACCGTGCAAAAACGGCTCGAGGCGGATGGGGAGGCGGGCGGCGTGGTGGTCGGCGACGTGGCGGCGGGTTCGCCGGCGGCGGCGGCCGGGTTTCAACCGGGGGACCTCCTCCTGGCCGGCGATGGCCAGGCGATCGAGGGCGCCGAGGAGAAGGCGGTGGCGCATTTCAACCGCCTCGAAGCGAGCCGGATGCCGGGGGAGGAGTTTGCGATCGCCTACGAACGCGGGGGGCGGCGGCAGACGGCCCGGGTGCGGCTCGTCGCCCGCGAACCGGCGCGCGCCGACGACGTGGAGTTTCGCACCTGGGGCGCCGTGATGCGCGATCTCACGCAGCGGATCGCGCGGCAGGAACGCCTGCCCGACACCGAGGGCGTCTGGCTCGAGAACGTCCGCCCCGCCGGCCCCTGCGGGCAGGCCGAGCCGGTCCTGCGTCGCGGCGACGTGCTGGTGTCGGTCGACGGCCGGCCGGTGGCAAACGTGGCGGCCCTGCGCGCGCTGACGGCCGAGTTGATGCGCGACGCCCCCAAAGGGGTGCGCACCGTGCTCGCCAACGTGCGGCGCGACGGGGCGGTGCTGAGTTCGGTGGTCGAGTTGCGGGAGATGACCGAGCGCAACTTCCCGCCGCTCGCGCGCAAGGCGTGGCTGGGTGTCGCGTCGCAGCCGCTCACGCCCAAGCTCTCCGCGCGCCTGGGGATCAAGGCCGAGGGCGGCGCGCGCGTGACCCGCGTTTACGCCGGCACCAAGGCCGAGGCGGCGGGGTTGCGGGTGGGCGATGTGATCCTCGCGATCGACGGCACGGCGGTGCCGGCTCGCCGGCCGGAGGACACCGATGTGCTGGCGCGCCAGATCCGCCAGTACCGGGCGGGCACGACCGCGGCCTTTTCGCTCTGGCGCGACGGCGCGGCACAGGAACTGCCGGTCGTGCTGGAGGAGCAGCCGGTGCCGGCCGCGGAGATGCCCTGGTGGGAGGATCTGCAGCTCGAGTTTTCCGCGCGTGAGCTCGCCTTTGACGATCGGGTGAAGCTCCAGCTTCCGCCCGACACGCGCGGGGTGCTGGTGGAGAGCGCGATTCCGGCCGGCTGGGCGGCGCTCGCGGGGCTGCGGTCCGACGACCTGATCGAGCGCGCCGGCGGCCGGGAGGTCGCGACGCTTGATGACCTCAAACGTGCCCGCGACGAGGCGGTGGCCCCGGGGCGCGACTGGTGGGTGCTGTTGGTGCGCCGCCGCGGCCAGACCCTTTTCATCGAAATCAACCTGAAACCGACCCGACCCAAGCCATGAAACCGCCCCGTCTCCTCGTTCCGCTTGCCCTTGCCGCCGCCCTGCTGGGGGGCGCCGCGCCTGCCGGCCGGGCCGCCGCCAGCGCGGGCGCCGCGGGCCAGTCCCTGGTGAAGCGCTATGCGGACGCCATCGTGGGCGTGGAGCTGGTCGTGACCGTGAAAGTGAAGATGGGTGATCGCGAGATGCCGCCGCGGGAGCAGCGGGTGGAGATCAACGGCACCGTGATTTCGCCGACGGGGCTCACCGTCACGACCCTGGCCGGGGTGGATCCGCAGGTGCAGTTTGACGCGATGCGCGCCTCGCCGATGGGCACGCGTGGGGCGGAGTTGGTCGGAGCGGACTTCAAGGAGGTGAAGCTGCGGCTGGCGGACGGCAAGGAGGTGCCGGCGAAGTTTGTGCTGAAGGACGCCGATCTCGATCTGGCGTTCATGGCGCCGGAGACGGCGGAGCCGGGCCGGGAGTTTGCGCACGTGAAACTCGAGCAGGCGGCCGACGGCGCGCTGCTCGGCCGGTATTACTTTGTCGCGCGCGCGTCGAAGTCGCTGCAGCGCGTGCCGCTGGTGCGGGCCAGCGACGTGATGGGGATCGTCGAGAAACCGCGCCGGCTCTTCCTGCTGACCGAACAGTCGCCGGGCACGCCGATGTTCGACGCCGAGGGGCGCGTGCTGGGGATTTCGCTGCAGCATTTCGCCAACGGCCGCCCGAGCGGGGTCGTGGTGCTGCCGGCGGGCGACATCGCCGACATCGCGAAGCAGGCCGCGGCGGCGATGGCGCGGTGAGCGGGCCGGCGCTACGCCGCCGGGCTCGCGGCGCGGCCGCCGCGGCGGGCGCTCACGACGGTGGCCAGCACCTGCTTGAAGCGGGCGACGTCCAGCGGCTTGGTCATCTCCTCGTCCATGCCCGCGGCGAGGCACTTGAACCGCGTGCCCCGGCCGAGCGAGGCCGTGAGGGCGATGATCGGCGTGTGGCGACCCGGTGAATCTGATTGTCGGATACGTGCGGTGGCCAGGAAGCCGTCGAGATCCGGCATCAGTAGATCCATCAGGATGGCGTCGTAGGAACGGGAGGTGGCGAGTTGCACCGCCTCCTCGCCGCTGGCGGCGACCTCCGGGGCGAAGCCGTGGCGGCGAAGCAGGGTTTCGAGCAGGAAGCGGTTGGTCTCGAGATCGTCGACGATCAGGATGCGCGGGGGATGGGGAAAGAGCCGCCGGTAACGGTCGTCGTCAAAGGGGTGTTCACTGAGGAGGACCGGGGGCAGCGGAAGCGAGACCCGCACGTCGGCCCCGGCGCCGGGCTGGCTTTGCACGGAGAGCTCCCCGTTCATCAGGGTGACGAGCCGCTGGACCAGGGCGAGGCCGAGCCCGGCGCTGCCGGGGGCGGGCGGGGCGGCGGAGTCCGGAGCCCGGTCGGGCTCGAACAGCCAGGCCTGCTGCTCGCGCGACAGGCCGACGCCGGTGTCGCGGACGCGCACCTTGAGCCGGCCGCACGGCTCGGCCGCGCTCGGGTTGGTCCACGACAGGTAGAGCGTGATCGAGCCGAACGGGGTGAAGCGAATCGCGTTGTCGACGAGATGCGCGAGGATGCGCTGGAAGCGCCGCGCGTCGCCACTGACGACCAGCCGGTGATGCACCTGGGCCTCAAACCGCAGGTCGAGGCGCTTTTCCTCGGCGCGCGAGGTGAAGCGCCGCAGGGTGTCGCGGACCACCTCCACCGGTGAGAACGGCGCCGCCTCGAGGGTGAGTTCGCCGCGTTCGAGCTGGTGGTAGTCGAGAATGTCCTGGACGAGCATTTCGAGGTGCTCGGTTTCGTTCGCGAGATTTCCGAGATAGGCGCGCTGGGTGTCGTCGAGCGGGGTGTCGCCGAGCAGGCGGGCGATCCCGCCCAAGGTGTCGAGGGGCGGCCGCAGATCCCGGCACAACTCAACGAGAAAATCGCACCGCGCGTCGCCCGCCCGGGCGACCCCGGCCCGCTCCTCCTCCCGCTGGGTGGCCGCGGCGGCGGCGGCGCGCCGGATCGCGCGCAGTCTCGCCCGCTGGCGCCAACCCCAGCCCAGGGCGACCGCAGCTCCGGCCAGGGCGAGGAGCGCGTCGGCGCGTGCAGCGGCGAGCAGTCGCACGATCTCCGGAAGGGAAGGCATGGCGGCGGAGGTTTGACGCGGAGTCTGCGCGCTCCGCTCCCGGCGATGCAAAAGGTGGGTTTACGTATTTTCTGTGCGGTCGGAGGGCGCGGCCTAAGTAGTCGCCGCCGGGGTGTGGTCCGGCCAAGGCACGCCAGCGCGCGAAAACCGATCGCACAGAATGCCGCCCGCGGGATCGATGCCGGCAGCGAGCAGCCGGGGACCGCGGCGGGTCGAAGTCACGCTCGGGCGCCCGCCCAGGCGGTGGCGGCCGTCCCTGGAAGGATCACTGCGCCTGGCGGGCGACCCGGCGCACGGCCGGTTCCTGGCCGGCCGGGAGGGCGAGGAGATCGTAGTGTTCGTGGCCGGTGATGGCCACTTCCTGGAAGGAGCCGACCGGCAGCGTGAGCGGCACGTAAACGCGGCCGTCGATGTCCGGGGCGTCGGCTTCGCCGCGCGCCACACCCGGCTCGTCGACGAGCACCTTCAGGCGGCGTCCGACGCTGGCGGCGCTGACTTCGGTTGCGATCTCCCGCTGCAGTCGCATCAGCCGGTGCCAGCGGGCTTCCTTGGTCCTGGCGGAAATCTGGTCAGGCCGCTTCGCGGCGCGGGTGCCCTCCTCCTGCGAGTAGCGGAACACCCCGAGACGCTCGAAACGCGTCGCACGGATGAACTCGCACAACTCGTCGACGTCGGACTCGGTCTCGCCGGGGAAGCCGACGATGAAAGTCGTGCGGATCGCGATGCCGGGGATACCGGCGCGCAGCCGGGCGATCAGGTCGCGGATGTGGGCGCCGCTGGTCTCGCGCTGCATTTCCCCGAGCATGCGGTCGCTGATATGCTGCAGGGGCATGTCGATGTAGCGGGCGACCTTGGGGCACTCCGCGATCGTCCGGATCAACTCGTCGCTCCAGTGCGCCGGATGGGTGTAGAGCAGGCGGACCCAGAATTCACCCTCGATCGCGTTGAGCTCGCGCAGCAGGGTGGTGAGCGCGGTGCCGCGGCTGGAATCGACCGGCGTGCGAGGGCTGGGCCGCTGCTCCCACGTGTCCATGCCGAAGAACGTGGTATCCTGCGAAATCAGGTTGAGCTCCTTCACCCCCTCGCGGACGAGCTGGCGCGCCTCGGCGACCACGCTCTCCACCGTGCGGCTGCGGTGCCGGCCGCGGATCTGCGGGATGATGCAGAAGGTGCAGGGGTGGTTGCAGCCCTCGGCGATCTTGACGTACGCGAAATGCCGCGGGGTGAGCCGGAAGCGGGGGGTGTCGTAGTCGGGGATGTAGGTCGATCGTCCGGCCACGAAGGTGGCGGGCCCGCCGGCGGCGCCGGGATCGCGGGCATAGATTTCCTCGATGATCGGGG
>CAZDGC010000018.1:0-39693 GCA_964504885.1 uncultured Opitutus sp. | reverse complement strand
TGATCCAGCCCGATGAACGCGTCGACCTCCTCGTGCAGCTCGCTGCTCAGATCCTTCGAGAAGCGCTGGGACATGCAGCCCGCGACGATCAGCTTTTGCTGGCGGCGCCGTCGGCGCAGGCCGCGCTGCCGGTGCGCCGCGAGGATGTGACCAATCGACTCCTCCTTCGATGAGTCGATGAACGAGCAGGTGTTGACGATGACGACGTCGGCCTGCTCCGCCTCGGGGATGACCGCCATGCCGGCCTGGTGGAGGTGGCCGATCATGATCTCGGAATCGACCAGATTCTTGGCGCACCCGAGCGAAACGAGACTGACCTTGATCATACGGGGAAAAGAAAGCGGCCCCGACCGAGCGGGGCCGCCGAGCCAACGCGACGCGGGCGGGGGATTACTTTTTCTTGGCGGCGGCCTTCACCCGCTCCTTGCGGCGCTTGAGATAGGCGGCCCGGCGTTTGCGTTTGATGTACTTGTTGAGTTGTTGACCCATGGTGTGTGGAGGGAGGAAAGCGGGCGATGTTCCAGTCCGCCCGGGGAGAGTCAAGCGCCGCGGGCGATCGGCGGGCGCACGGCCGGGCGGTGTCATTCTCCCGCCTGCGCGGGCTGCAAGGGTGGACGAGGCTTCCAGCCTCGTGTTTGGGGTCGCGAAGACGAGGCAAGAGGACTCGTCCACCTGGGATGAAACCGCCACGGGCGGGCAGCGGGCGCGCTACATTTTTCCTGTTCTGAGTGTCTCTTTCCCCTCCCGACTCGCCCGCGCGTCCGCTAGGGTGGGCCGACTTTCCCCATGCCTGAGCCCGCTTCCCTTCCTCTGTTGAACGTCGACGTGCTGGTCGTGGGCGGAGGCATGGCCGGCGTGATGGCCGCGCTGGCGGCGAAGACGCCGGACACGCGCGTCCTGATCGTCGAGCCCAGCAATGTGCTCGGAGGTCAGGGGACGGCGGGCGGGGTGGCCGGCTTCTGCGGCGACACGGCGCGGGTCAACCGGCCCTTCGCGGATCTGGTGGGGCGCCTGGAGCGGCACGGGCTGATCGAACCGTACCGGCCCAACGACGACCGCCGGGCCTACGACCTGGAGTGGTGCGCCTTTTTTCTGCAGGAGATGGTGGTGGGGGCGGGCATCGACGTGCTGCTGCATGCGCGGGTGATTGCCGCGGTGGCGGAGGGCGGGCGGGTCACGGAGCTCACGGTGGCCTCCGCGGGCGGGCTGCATCGCGTCCACCCGCGGATCGTGGTCGATGCGAGCGGCGCGTGTGTCGTGCCCGTGCTGGCGGGATTCCCGGTCATGCATGAGGGCGCCAACCGCCAGTTGCCGATGAGCCTGTATTTCACACTCTGGGACACCGGCCGGCCGGTGACGCCGATTCTGCCGGAGGGGTGTCCGCGCTGGCGGGACGACCGGGAGATTCCGATGACGAGCCTGCACCGGTTTCCCTCCGGCAAGGTGGAGGTGAAGATGAAGGTGGTGGGCTTCGACGCGGCGGATGGCCTGAGCCGTTCGGCGGCGGAGATTTTCGCGCGCCGCCAGATGCACGGGCTGATTTATTACCTGCAGACGGTGGGCTATCGCGGGCGCCGGCTCGACACGCACGTACTGGCCTCCGTGTCGCGGGCGATCGGCGTGCGCGAGGAGCGGCGGATCGTGGGCGAACACGTCCTGACCGAGGCGGAGGTGCGGCGCGAGGTGATCTTCCCGGATGCAGTGGCGGTGAACACCTATCACATCGACTTTCATTGGCCGGATCGCGCGGAGCGCGCCGGCACGGGCATCACCGACCTGCTCGATCCGCACCACCTGCCGCTGCGGATGATGGTCCCGCGCGGGGCGCGCAACCTGCTGGTGCCGGGGCGGGGAGCCTCGGCGGACCAGACGGCGATGAGCGCGTTTCGCGTAATGGCGGTGGTGGCGCAACTCGGTTTCGCGGCCGGGCACGCCGCCCGGCAGATGCTGGCGCGCGGCTGCGAGCTTCCGGGGCTGGATGTGCCGGCGCTGCAGGCGGCCCTGGAGGCCGACGGGCAATCGCTCGATCTTTCGGCCTACGGCGAGTACCTGCGTTACGACCGTCTCGTTGACGAGCCGATCGCCGGGGCGCCGGCGCCGCGGGGGCCGGTGCGGGAGCTGACGCTCGCCCGGCTCCGGAATGCGTGTTTCCGGGTGTCGTGGCGCGACGACGCGGGCGCGCACGCGCTGGAGCGCCGCGAGAAATGCTGGGCGCCGGGTGAGGTTTCCCTCCCCGAGGAAAACGGCGGGACGGCGCCTCTCCGGGTGGACGAGGGCCGCCTGGTCAGGGTGGGCGTGGTGGCGGGTGCCTTGCGGGCCGAGTGGTCGGCCGACGGAGCGAACTGGCAATGGGGGGCGGAGCTAGCGGCCGGCGCCGCGCCTGGGGTGGCGCCGGCGGCGGTGGCGACCCGGACCGGCCTGGCCATCGCCTACGTGGCGGCGGCGGGGACGCTGCGTTTCTGGCACGGCTCGGTGGAGCGCCTCGTGGGCGAGGCGCTGGTACCGTCGGCGCAACGGCTCGACGCGCCGCCGGACGAGGTGCAGGAGGCGCCGCTGCCGCGGGCGTGAGGGCCGGGCGCCGGATGCTTGCGGGGCGCGTCGGGCTGCGGCTTGTTTCCTTTCACCCATGCGCACGACCGCCGATCGCCAGCAGGTTCTCGCCGCGCTGAACGCCTGGCTGGCGGCCCCGCCGGACCACCCGGTGCGGCGGGTGCTGGCAGGGCAGCGGCCGGCGCACGAGCAGCCGGCGTATTTCATGGAAGTGCCGCGACTGATCATCGGCTTGGTGGGGCGGGGGAGTTTTCTCACCGTGGAGCAGGACCGCGAGGTGGTGTTCGACTTGGAGGCGGGCCAGGTGATGTTCCTCGCCCCCTACACCTGGATCTGCCCGGTGCCGCGCACGCCCTACCGCTCGCTCGGGGTCGTGTTGCGGCCGGACTCGACCCGGCTGACCATCTACGCGCGGCAGGGCATGGCCCGCGACGGCACGATCTCCGGCCGCTACCTCGCGCAGTGGCACACGCTCGAAACCCTCGGCGCGAAGGGCGAGCACCTGTTGCAACTGCTCCGGGCCGGGCCCAACCCGCGCCTCGGCGAACGGACCTTCGGTCTGCTCATCGAGCTGCTGCTCGGGGAACTCGCGGACCTCGTGGCCCGGGCCCCGGAACACGAACGGGCGGGCCACACGGTCCTGTGGCAGTCGGTCTGCGACTACCTCTCGGAACATTGGTCCGATCCCCAGCTCACCCGCAAGGGCACGGCCGCTTTCTTCCAGCGCCACCCGAACCACTTCTCCCGGTTCTTCCACGCCCACGCGAAGTGCAACTTCCGTGCCTATGTGAACGCCATCCGCCTCGAGCGCAGCGTGCATTTCCTCCGCGACCTGCGCTACAACGTGACCGACGTCGCCTGCCTCTGCGGGTTCACCGACGTGCAGTATTTCATCCGCTGCTTCCGCGAGCGCTTCGGCTTCACCCCCGGCGAGTACCGGAAACGCCGGGAGGACTAGCGAAAGCGCCGCGCGTTTTCGCCGCGCTACCTTTTTCCCCCTCTTGCTAGCTTATTCTCCTGTGCACCCGGGCGCCCGGCGCGAATCGTCGGACCGCGTCCCATGAAACTCCCCTGCGCCCCCTGCTTCCTCGCCCTGCTGCCGCTGCTGGCGTCCGCCGCCGCCCCGGCGCCGCTCGCCCCGCATCCCAATCCCGTCACCGGCGCCCCGCACCCGGCGAAAAATCCCGCCTCCCGCGTCATGCTCGCCGGTCCGTGGCTGCCGGCCCATCCGCACGCGATCGACTTCGCCCGCCTGCCGCGCCTGCCCGTGGAACACGCGATCGTGAGCGACGTCCGGCCGCAAAAGGGCGTCAACCAGCACAACTACCTCATCCACCACGCCGGCCGCTTCTGGGCCATGTGGAGCGATGGCCCGCGGGTCGAGGACATGGTCGGCCAGATGGTGAAGTATTCGACCAGCCTGGACGGCTTGAAATGGGAGCCACCGCAGTTCCTCACCGGCTACCCGCCCCATTCCGGGCCGGACTCGCCGCACTACAACACCCGCCGCCCGGAAGGTCTCCGCTACATCTCCCGCGGCTTCTGGGTGCGCGAGGGCCAGTTGCTCGCGCTCGTCTCGCTCGACGAGGCGGCCGGCTTCTTCGGCCCCTCCCTCGAGCTTCGTGCCTGGCGCTGGAACGCCGGCGCCAGCCGGTGGGACGACGCCGGCGTGGTGCAGGACGACGCGATCAATAACTTTCCCCCGCAGCGCCTGCCGACCGGCGAGTGGGCGATGACCCGCCGCAAGCACGACTACAACCAGACCGGGGTCGAGTTTCTGATCGGCGGCGTACGGGCTCTGAACGACTGGACCTCCGTGCCGGTCGTGCGCGGCGCCGGGGGGGACGTCGCCCTCAAGGCCGAAGAGCCGATCTGGTGGGCGCTGCCCGATGGCAACCTCGCCGCATTGTTCCGCGACAACGCCCGCAGCGGGTACCTCTTCCGCGCCTTTTCCACCGACGCCGGACGCACCTGGAGCCGCCCGGTCGCGACGGATTTCCCCGATGCGCGCTCCAAGCTCTTCGGCTTCCGGATGAAAGACGGACGTTACGTGCTCGTCTCGAATTCCAATCCGCAGAAACGCGACCCGCTCACGCTGGCCGTGAGCCGCGACGGCCTGGTGTTCGACCGGCTCTTCTACGTCGTCGGCGGCCGGCACGTCGACTACCCGCACATGATCGAACACGGGGGCTTCCTCTACCTCGCGCATTCGGGCGGCAAACAGTCGGTTGAGATCCAGCGCGTGCGGATCGCCGACCTCGACGCCGTGCGCATGCCGGCGCGGCCGTGAGCCCGGCTCTCATCCACCGGGCCCGCGCCGGGCCCGCGCTACCTTTTTCCTTCTCTTGTTAGGTAATTCGCATGCGCCGCGATCACGCGCGGCGGTTTGGTTCGCCCACAGCCCCGGCGTTCGCTCGCCCGGTTTCCCGCAGGCCAGCCCTCTCCTCGCAACCCCAATATTCCCCATGCAGACCTTGTTGTTTCCCCCCTTCCTCCTCCGCCGCCAGTGGCGAAGCCTGGCCCTCGCCGTCGTTGCTTCCCTGGTTCTGACAGTCCTGTCCGCCCAGCCATCCACTCCGGGCGCCATTTCCGGTCGCGTGGTCAACGCCGCCACCGGAGCCTACCTCGAGGGCGCCGAGGTCTCCCTTGGCAGCCGCCCGCCGGTGATCTCCGATCGCAATGGCGCCTTTCTGATCGACGGCGTTGGCGCCGGCTCCCAGCGCCTGCAGGTGTTCTACACCGGGCTCGACGTTGCCAACCCTGTGGTTGACGTCCGCCCGGGCCAGACCGCCACGGTCGAGGTGGCGCTCACCTCGGCCGTGCTTCAGCTCGCCGCGTTCACCGTCTCGGCCGACCGCGAGGGCGAGGCCGCGTCACTCACCCGCCAGCGCACCGCCGCCAATGTCGTCAACGTCGTCTCCACCGATGCCTTCGGCAGCGTGGCCGACGGCAACATCGGCAACCTCATGGTGCGTTTGCCCGGCATCTCCGGCGAATTTGAGAACGGCGAGGTCGTCGGCATCCGCATCCGCGGCACGCCGGTCGAGTTCAGCGCCCTCAACGTCGACGGCGTGCGGGCGGCAGGGGCGTTCTCCGGCTTCAACACCCAGGGCGATCGCGGTGCCCAGAGCGACCAGATCCCGGCCGAGTTCATCAAGGAGGTAGAAGTCACCAAGGCGCCCACGCCCGACATGCCCGCCGACTCGATCGGCGGCGCGACCAATCTCGTCACCAAGTCCGCTCTCGACTTCAAGGACGACGTCCTCACCTACCGCGTCGGCTTCAACTACAATGCCTTCCGCGAGGATCTGCAGAACCCGACGCCCAATGCGGCGCTGACCTACCTCACGCGCCTCGGCCGGCAGCGGGACATCGGCCTCGCGCTGTCGCTCAGCTACACGGACACCGAGGCGCCGCGCGATCGGGTGCAGACCGTCCGCAACCAGCCCGACGGCCGCGCCACCCAGGCCCGCAGCCTCTCCAACGTCAACCAGCGCGTGCGCCTGGGCGGCGGGCTCAAGTTCGACTACCGCCTCGGCCGCCACCTCAGCGCGTATGTGAAACTACAGTACAACTACTATTATTTCGACAGTCCGCGGCAGGTGTACGCCGCCACGCCCGCCGGCGCCACCCAGATCGCCGACTACAGCCGCGTCAGCCGCGCCCAGATCGAGGCCGGCACCCAGGCCCGCAGCGCGACCAACGCGGTGGCCGGCGTCGCCCCCGGTTTCACCGACAGCTTTACCGAGATGCTCACCGTCTCGTGGCTGAACGAGGCGACCTGGAACGTGAAGCTCGGCCGCCAGTATCTCGGTGAAATCGGTGGCGAACTGCGCTTGGCCGGCGACCAGCGTTTGATCGGCCGCTTCACCTACAACCCCTCCAACTTTGCCAGCAACCTGCGTTCCTTTGATCTCAACCTGCAGTCGCTCATCGGCATGACTGTCGACACCCGCGCCAACCGCTCGCGCCCGGTCTTCCGGCAGACCTACGGTCCCTCCATTGGGATGGACACCGACTGGCGCAACTACCGCGGCCGCCTGTTGCAGCAGCCGGAGAGCAGCGACGAGACCGTGCTCAATGCGAAGCTCGACTACATCAAGGACTTTCGCGGCGACCTGCCGCTCCAGTTCAAGTTGGGTGGAACCTGGCGGCAGCAGGATCGCGTGCTGCGGGTCGCGCGGCCCAACTGGACCTTTACCGGCCCGGATCGCGTGGCCGGCACCGTCGCCGGCACCGGCGCCAACGACGACAATCTCGCGCAGTTCATCCTCGCTCAACCCGCGCACCCGCTCTTCGACCAGCGCAACGGGGTGTGGCCCGACTTGCCCGGGATTCATTTCCCGACGGTGTGGCGGGTGTTCAGCGAACGGCCCGAGTGGTTCGCGCCTGAGGGGACATCCGTCACCGCCGCCCCGAACGTCAGCGAGCTCACCGAGGACGTGTTCGGCGCCTACGGACAGTTTCGCATGCAGGTACGCCGCCTCAACGTGCTCGGCGGTGTCCGCTACGAAAACACCGAGGTCGATGCCCTCGGCCGCAACACCGACCCGCGCAACCCTGGCGTGGCGCGGGTGCGGCGCCAGCGGAGCTATGACGACTATTTCCCGAGCCTGCACCTGCGATACGCCGTCCGGCCCAACCTGACCGCCCGAGCCAGCGTGACGACCAGCGCCGCGCGGCCCAATATGTCGGATCTCTATCCGACGACCACGGTCAGCTACAACGCGACCACCGGTCTTGGCACCGTCACCCAAAACGCCCCCGGCCTCCGCCCGCAGCACTCGCACAATTACGACTTTACCCTCGAGTACTACCTTGAGCCCGCCGGCGTGCTTTCGGCCGGCTACTTCCGGAAAAATATCACCAACTTTCTCGTGCGTACGACGGACGAAATCGAGTACGGGCCGGACAATGGGTTCGACGGCGAATTTGGCGGATTCACCCACAACACAACCTCCAACGGGGGCAAAGCGAAGGTCGAGGGCTGGGAGATCAACTACACCCAGCAGCTCGTCTTTCTGCCGCGGCTGCTCAAGGGTCTGGCGGTGTTTGGCAACTACACCTCGCTCGAGACCCTGGGCACCTACGCCGCCGGCGCCCGCGCCCTCTCCGGATTCATCCCGCGCACCGCCAACGCCGGCCTCACCTATCGCTGGCGGAAGCTCGAGGCGCGGCTCGCCTGGCGGAAGACCAGCGCGCAACTCCGTGGCTACAATGCGAACATTTTCGCCCAAAGCAGCTTCCGCCCCTACGAAACCACCGACTTCAGCCTCAAGTACGCCTTCAGCCCGCGGTTCGGCCTCTACTTCGACGCGATCAACGTGGGCAACAACTGGCCGCAGAACTTCACCGGCGGCGACGAGGGCCGGGTGACCTTCGCCGACGACTACGGCCGCCGCTTCAATGTCGGCGTGACGGGGCGCTTCTGATGAACTTCGTGCGCGTGTGGTTGTGCGGTTTGGGATTCGGACTGCCCTTGGGGGCGCAGGGGAGCGTCGCGGCGCCGCCGTCCTCGCCCGTCATGCTCGCCGGTCCGTGGGTGCCGGCGGATGCACACGCGATCGATTTCGACCGGCTGCCGCGCCTCGCCTCGCAGCACGCGGTGGTAAGCGATGTGCTCGGCGCGGGCGGGCACCGCGTCAACCAGCACAATTACCTCGTGCACTTTGCCGGCCGATTCTGGGCGATGTGGAGCGACGGCCCGGGCGAGTCGCGCGGCCACGGCAAGGTGCCCGGGCACGATCGCGCTGACCAGCACGTGTCGTTTGCCACCAGCCCCGACGGGCTGCAGTGGGGTGCCATCGCCAATCTCACCGGGCGGCCCGATCGGGGTTACGGGTGGATCGCCCGCGGGTTCTGGGTGCGCGAGGGGAAACTGCTGGCGCTGGCCAGTCGGTACGAGGCTCCCGGATACGCGGGCCCCGGGCTGTCGCTGCACGCCTGGCAGCTCGAGGCGCCGGAGCCGGCCCGCTGGCGCCATCTCGGACGGGTCTTCGACGACGCGCTGAACAATTTTCCGCCCAAGCAGCTCCCGACCGGCGAGTGGATGATGTCGCGCCGCGACGGAAAGCAGGACGTGCACTACCTCATCGGCGGGGTCGCGGGCTTCAACCGCTGGCAGTCGTTCCCGGCGGCGAGTTATCGCGAGGGGAAGATGCGGCCGGAGGAACCGTACTGGTGGGTGCTGCCCGACGGCCGGACGATCGCGGCGCTCTACCGCGACAACGGGCGCTCCGGCTACCTCACGCGCGGTTTCTCCACCGACCACGGGCGCACCTGGACCATGCCCGTCCGTACCAATTTCCCGGATGCGACCTCGAAGTTCAGCGCCGTGCGCCTGCCCGACGGACGCTATGTGCTGGTCTCGAACTCGAATCCCAAGAAACGCGACCCGCTCACGCTCGCGGTGAGCCGCGACGGGCTGGTGTTCACCTCCATGGGGTATCTGGTCGGGGGGAGGCACGTCGATTACCCGCATGTGATCCACCACGAGGGCCACCTCTATGTCGCCTTCGCCACGGCGAAGCAGACCGTCGAGGTGCTCAGGCTGCCGGTGGCGGAGGTGGACCGGCTCGAGCGCGTGCAGGGGGCACCGGCCGGGCGATGAAGCGGGCGTCTTCCTTCGCCAAAGGTCGGACTCCCGGAAGTTTGCTGTTGCCGGGTCGGCGTAGCCACGAGCGGGAGGGTAGCCACGAGCGGGAGCGAGTGGAGGATGAACCGCTCGCTCACGCTCGCGGCTGCCTCGGTGGGAGTTTTCCTGGACCCCGGTGCTTGCGCTGGCGGTGTTCACCGATTGCGGTCGCTGATCGATGACCATCGCGATCCGCCCCTTTGATGTCGCCGCCGTGGTCGTCTACGTGACGGCGATGCTCGGCCTCGGGCTGTACTGTGCGCGGCGGACGAGCGCGGCGGAAAACTACTTCGTGGGCCGGCGCAACTTCCCCGGCTGGGCGGTCGCGCTCTCGATGCTCGGCACGATCATCAGCTCGACCACGTTCCTGGCGCTGCCGGCGGCAGCCTACGTGCTCGATTGGCGGCAACTCACCGTCAACCTCGTCGTGCCCTTCCTCGCCGTGCTGGCCGCGCTGGTGTTCATCCCGTTCTTCCGGCGCGCCGGGCTGACCTCGGCCTTCGAGTACCTCGGCGATCGCTTTGGTGTCGTACCGCGGCTCTATGGCACGCTGGGGTTCATCTGCCTGCAGCTCATCCGCGTCGCGCAGGTGCTGTTCCTCGTCTCGCTCCCGTTGCAGTTCCTCACCGGCGCGCCGATTGAGTGGGTGATTGTCGGCGGCGGCCTGTTTGTGGCGCTCTACACGATTGCCGGCGGAATGGAGACCGTCGTCTGGGCCGGCGCGGTGCAGGCGACGATCATGCTGCTGGGCGGCGCGCTTTGCCTCGCGGCGGTCGTGCTGCAACTGCCGGGCGGCTTCGGCCAGATCCTCGAGGTGGGTCAGGCGCACGGCAAGTTCAGCCTCGGCGCCCTGCAGTGGGATGTCGGCCAGCGCACCTTCTGGACCGTGCTGATCCTCGGGGTCGTCAACTGGCTCAACATCTACTCGGGGGAGCAGACGATGGTGCAGCGTTACGTGTCGGCCAGTTCGCTGCGGGAGGCCCGCAAGGCGACGCTCCTGTTTTCCGGCATCGCGGTGCCGATGTGGACAACCTTCTTTTTCATCGGCACCGCGCTGTTCGTGTTCTACCGCGTGCTTCCCGACCCGGTCGTGGCCGGGCTGCAGCCGGATCAGGTGCTGCCTTATTTCGTGCTCACCCGGATGCCGGAAGGGATCGCCGGGCTGGTGATTGCCGCCGTGATTGCCGCCGCCATGAGCTCGCTCGACTCCGGCGTGAACTCGGTCGCCACCGTGACCGTCGTCGATCTGCTCAAGCCCCACCTCGCCCCCGGCCGCGGCGACCGCTTCTACCTCAACGCGGCGCGCGGCGTCACCGCCCTGGCGATCGTCGCGATGACCGCCGGCGCGCTCTTCTTCTCCCGCCTCGAAAAGGAGAGCATGAACGACGTCAGCCTCATCGTCTTCAGTGTCCTCGGCGGCGCCATCACCGGCGTGTACCTGCTGGGGTTTTTCTCGACGCGCGTCGACGGCCGCGCGGTCAACTGGGCCCTGGCCCTCGCCGTCGCGCTCAACGTTTACCTCGGTCTCGGCGTGATGAAGGTGCTGCCCGAAGCGTGGCGGATTCCGATCCACAGCTACTGGGTCGGCGCCGTGGTCAACGCGGTCTTCCTGATCGCCGCCTACACCCTCGCCCGCCTCCGTCCCGCCCCGCCGCGCGACCTCGCGGGGCTCACCGTCTGGACGATGCGGGAGCGACCGGCACCTGCCGCGGCCCCGGTGCCGGCCTCCCGAAGAGTGTGACCTATTGGGTTACACTTTTCACCGGCGGCATGGGAACGGCCCCGCGACGTGACGGGAGGGCGACGGGCGCGGGTCGTCGCGCGGCGGAGCTCCCGCGCTCCCGCCCGGCGAGCCGGACGATGCGATCGGCGCGCGCGTCGCGGGCGGCACGCCACTGTTTTTCAACCTCGTCGCGATAAGGACGGAGCGAAGAGTCAGAACGCGGTCCGTTCAGCATCTTCGCGGGGCAAGCCCGCTGGTGTCCTCCACCGGGGGAGTGATTCTCTCGCCGGCCGGAATTTTCCGGCTCAGGCGGGGCGGAAGTCGATCAGGCGTTTGTAGCGGTCGACTTGGTCGACCACGACGTCGAGTCGATCATTCAGCGCGAAGCGGCGGCGGTGGCGGCGGCCGACGAGGGCGGGGCCGGTGGAGTCGAGTTCGAAGTGGTCGTGGCCGAGGACAGCGGAGGCGATGAAGCCGTAGGTGAGCGACTCGAGCAGTTCGACAAACAGTCCGTTGGCGCGGACGTCGGTGACGATGGCGGCGAAGCGGGTGCGCGGCTGGCGGGAGAGTTCGCGTTCGAAGAATTCGAGGAGCTTCACCTTCACGCTGTCGCGCTCGGCTTCGGTGCTGTTGATCTCGGTGAGGCTGAGGTGTTCGCCCAGGCGTTCGACGCCCGGCAGATCGTAGCGGGCGCGGGGGCGGCGGGGCGCGCCGGGACCGCCGGCGGCGGCGAGGTGGTGTTCGAGGACGCGGTGGACGACGAGGTCGGCGTAGCGGCGGATGGGGGACGTGAAGTGCGTGTAGTCGCGCTTGTGCAGGCCGAAGTGGCCGTCGGGGGTGGGCCGGTAGGCGGCTTTTTTGAGGCTGCGCAGGAGCTGGGTGCGCAGAGTGTAGCCCTGCGGGTGGGTGCGGAGGGTCTGCAGCAGTTTCACCAGCTCGGCGCGGCGGGAGAGGTCGCCCGTGACGATGCCGAAGGTGCCCAGCAGGCCGCGCAGCTCGACGAGGCGATCGGCCTCCGGTTCGTCGTGGACGCGGTACAGCGACGGCAGGCGCCGGGCGCGGGTGAGGCGGGCGACCGCTTCGTTGGCGGCCAGCATGAACTCCTCGATCAACTGGTGGCTTTCATCGTGCTCGATGCGTTCGAGGCGCTCGGCGTAGCCCTGGGCGTCGACGAAGATCTTCGTCTCGGGCATGTCGAGGTCGAGCGAGCCGTGGGCGAAGCGGTCGCGGCGCAGCCGGCTCGCGATCGCCCAGAGGGCGCGAATCCACTGCTGAAGGTGGCGCAGTTCGGTGTCGCCGAGCTCGCCCAGGGCGCGGCCGGTGGAGCCGGTCTGGTGTTTGGGGGGCAGGGGGAGCGCGCGGATCCGGGCCAGGTCGTCCTCGAACAGCAGTGCGTAGGCCTGTTTGTAGGTGAGGCGTTTGCGGCTGCGGATGACGGTGTTGGCGAAGTCGGTCGCGGCGAGCCGGCCGTCGCGGTCGAAGGTGAGAAACACCGCCTTGCACAGCCGATCCTGGCCCTCGACGAGGGAGCAGAGGCCGTTGGAGAGTTTCTCCGGCAGCATCGGCACCACCACGCCGACGAGGTAGGTGGAGTTGCCGCGGCGCTGCGCCTCGCGGTCCAGGGCCGTGCCCGGCGCCACGTAGTGCGAGACATCGGCGATGTGGACCCCGACCTTCACGCCGCCGTCGGGCAGTTCCTCGTAGGAGAGGGCGTCGTCGAAGTCCTTGGCGTCGTCGGGGTCGATGGTGAAAACCGGTCGCCGCCGATAATCGAGGCGGCCGGCGGTGTCGCGCGCCGGCACGCGGTCGGGCAGCGCGGCGGTTTCGCGCTGGACGTCGCCCGGAAACTCCGTGGCGAGATCGTACTTCAGGTAGATGGCGAGCAGTTCGGCGCGCGGTTCGTGGGTGCGGCCGAGCCGCGCGGTGAGGGTGCCGGTGAGGGGCAGCTCGCGCCGGGTCCATTCGGCGAGGCGGACGACGACCTTGTCGCCGTCCTGCGGGGCGGGCGTGACGCCGCTCTTCGCGGGATCGGCGACTTTGATTTCGCGGCTCAGGCGCGGGTCATCGGGGAGGACTGCCCAGCCGCGGCGGACGTGGCGCAACTCGCCGACGATCGTGTCGCGGCCGCGTTCCAGGACGCGGACGACGGCGGCGATCCGTTCGCCGGGGCGGCGGCCGCGGCGGCCGGGGAGGACGCGGGCCAGCACGCGATCGCCGGGGAGAGCGACGCCGGTGTCCTCGGGAAACAACTGCAGCGCCGGTCCGGCGTCCTCGCCGGCGGGGGTTTCGGGCACGAGGAAGGCCGATCCGCCGAGGCGGAACTGGATGCGGCCGACGAGTTCGTGGGCGCGGAGCTTGGGGAGTGGCGGCGCGTCGGGGCGTGGGGGCGGGGGAGGCGCGATGATTTCCGCGGCGGGCGCGGCGGCCGGGGCTTTGACCGGCGGCGGCTTCGGGTCGGCCGGCCGCGGGCGTCGCGCCGGTGGCGGGGGCGTGGCATTCGGAGCGGCGGCGGGTACGGGAGCGCCGGACGGTGGGGCGGAAGCGCGGGCGACGGCGCCGGGGGCGAACGGCTCGTGGGGAGCTGGCATGGACGGGCCGCGCCGGGTGGGGGCGAATACGGGGCGGGCGGCGTCGCGGGGCGGGCGCGGCGGGGACTTCTCGGCGCGGCGGCCGGGGACGATCCGGCCGCGGCGATCGCGGAGCAGGGTGCCCTCGGCGAGCAGGCGGCGGGTTTCGCCGGCGAGGGCGGCGCGCTCCTGCCGCTTGAGGCCCAGCCGGCGGCTGAGCTCGAATTCCTTGGCGGGTACGTAGGCCGGCGCGCGCACGTGGGCGAGCAGGCGATCGGTGAGTGACATGGGGGAAAAATGGCCGCGGCGCGGCGGCGCGGCCGCGCTTTGGGATTGGCCTGACCCAAGGGGCGGCCTAACACTCACGCGATGAAAATCGTCCACGTGGCGAGTGAGCTTTTCCCGTACGTGAAGACCGGTGGCCTCGCCGACGCCGTGGGGGCGCTGGCGGGGGCACTGGCGAAGCATGGGCATCAGGTTTCCGTGTTTCTGCCCGGCTATCGGGCGGCGATCGAGCATCGCGACGCCGCCTCAGCCGAGCGCATCCTGCGGCTCAAGATCGAACTGGGCAACGAGTTCCTTTCGGGCGACGTGCGGGTGTTTTCGCCGCAGCCCAACGTGAAGGTGCACCTGATCTGCCGCGAGGAGTTCTTCGATCGCCGCCACCCCTACGGCAACGGCGAACGCGACTACGACGACAACGCCGACCGGTTCATCTTCTTCTGCAAGGGCGTGGTGGAGACGCTGCGGCTCGGCGACTTCGGCGCGGACATCGTGCACAGCCACGACTGGCAGGCCGCGCTGCTGCCCGTGCTGCTGCGCGAGACGGAGCGCCGCTACGGACTCACCCTCGCGCTCAAGACGGTCTTCACCATCCATAACATCGCGTACCAGGGCGTGTTTCCCGCCAAGGCCTTTGCGCGCACCAACCTGCCGGACGAGCTCAACCAGATCGACGGCATCGAGTACTATTCGCAGATCAACCTGCTCAAGGGCGGCATCCTTTTTGCCGACCGCGTGACGACCGTGAGCCCGCGCTACGCCCGCGAGATCCAGACCCCCGAGTTCGGCTGCGGGCTCGACGGCGTGGCGCAGACGCGCAGCGACGATCTCGTGGGGCTGTTAAACGGCGTCGACACCGCGGTCTGGAATCCCGCCACCGACCCGCTCCTGCCGGCGCGCTACTCGGCGGCGGACCTCGCGGGCAAGGCGGTCTGCCGCGTGGAGCTGTTGAAGCGTTGCGGCTTCGCGACCGATTTCGCGGGGCCGATCTTTGGCATGGTGGCGCGGCTGACGGCCCAGAAGGGAATCGATTTCATCGTGGCCAACCGGGAGTTCTTCCTGGCGCACGACGTGCGGCTCGTCCTGCTCGGTTCCGGCGATCGGCGGCTGGAGGAGGAGGTGCACGAGCTGGCCCGCGAGGTGCCGGATCGGGTGTTCCTGTCCGCCCGGCTCGACGAAACCATGAGCCACCTGATCGAGGCCGGCAGCGATTTCTTTCTCATGCCGTCGGTGTTCGAGCCGTGCGGGTTGAACCAGATGTACTCGCAGGTCTATGGCACCGTGCCGATCGTCAGCCGCGTGGGCGGGCTGGTTGACACGGTGATCGATGCCGACGCGGATGCGGCGAACGGCACCGGGCTGATGTGCGAGCCCAATGCCGTCAGCCTGCGTGACGCGCTGCAGCGCGCCCTGGCGTTGTTTGCCGACCCGGTGCGCTACGCCGCCGTGCAGCAGCGCGGCATGGCGCGCGACTTCAGTTGGCAGGTCGCCGCGGCCGCCTACGAACGGCTGTATCACGATTCGCTGTAGGCGGAAGCCAGCCCGGCGAAGAACCGTGGCGGCAGGTCGGGCCGGGGCCGCACGGCGAGCACGTCGTGGAGTTTGCGGAGCTGGTGCCCGACCTGTTCGAGGCGCGGTTCGGCGACGACTCCGAGCAGCACGGTGCTGGTGGCGCCGCCGTCGCTCGCGTTGGGCACGCAGAGGATCGCCTCGAGGTTGAAGGCGCGCCGGGCGAACAGGCCCGTGAGGTGCGACATGGTTCCGGGGTGATTGCGCACCTGCAGTTCGAGCACGGTGAGGGGCGCGGCGGAAGGGAGGGTGGGCTCAGGCATGGGCCACCTCCCGGGCGGGTTCGTCCATGATGGGCGCGTGGTTGGCGCCGCCGGGCGGCACCATGGGCAGCACCTTGAGGGATTCGTGGATGGGCACGTCGATCAGGCACGGCCCGGGCGCGGCGAGGGCGGCGGCGAGTTCGCCCAGGGGGTCGGCGGACTCGGGATCGAGGCGCACTCCGCGGAGGCCGAACGCGCGCGCGAGGGCGGCGAAATCCGGCGCGGAGTGAAAGCGCGAGGCCTCGTACCGCTGCCGGTAGAACAGCTCCTGCTGCTGGCGCACCAGCCCGAGGTGGTCGTTGTTGAACACGATCACGGCCACGGGCAGGTCGAGCTCGGCGAGCGTCGCCAGTTCCTGGATATTGAGGAGGATCGAGCCGTCGCCGCTCACGCAGACCACGCGCGGGGCGGGTTCCCCGGGGGGCGTGGCCTCGCGGCGGGCGAGGGCCGCGCCAATGGCCGCCGGCAGCCCGAAGCCCATGGTGCCGAGCCCGCCCGACGTCAGGAAGGTGCGGGGCTGCCGCACCGGGTAGGCCTGCGCCATCCACATCTGGTGCTGGCCCACATCCGTCGTCACCACCGTGTCGGCCGGCAGGAGTCCGCCGAGAAAGCGGCAGACGTTCACGGCGTGGAGCGGATCCTCGGCCCGCGGCGGGTGTTGGAGGGGGAACTCCGCCCGCAGCCGGGCGGCGCGCGCCCGCCAGATCGGATGCCGCTGCGGGGCGAGCCGCGGCAGCAGGCGCCGCAGCGTGTCGGCGGCATCACCCGCGAGGCTCAGCAGGGGACGTTTGATCTTCCCGAGCTCGGCGCGATCGATGTCGAGGTGGACGATGGCCGCCTGCGGGCAGAACTCCGCCACGCGGCCGGTGGCGCGGTCGTCGAAGCGCGCGCCGATGGCGACGAGGACATCGGCCTCCTGCAACACCTGGTTGGTGCCGCGCAGGCCGTGCATGCCGAGCATGCCCAGCCAGAGCGGGTCGTCGGGCGGCACGGCGCCCAGGGCCATGAGGGTGCCCGTCACCGGGGCGTCGAGCCGGCGGGCGAGGGCCAGGGCCAGCGGGGCGGCGTCGGCGCTGATCACGCCGCCCCCAAGGTAGAGCACGGGGCGCTCGGCGCGGGCGAGAAGCTGGACCAGCTCCCCGAGTTCGGCGTCTGCGACCGGCGGCACCGGGAGGCGGCTTCCCGGGGGCGGGAGGTCGGCGGGAGCGAGCTCGATGGCGGCTTGCTGCACGTCCTTGGGCACGTCGATCGCCACCGGCCCGGGCCGCCCCGATTCGGCCAGCGTGAACGCCTGCGGCACGGTTTCAAGCAGCTCCGCCACCGAGCGCACGAGGAAGTTGTGCTTCGTGATCGGCACGGTGAGCCCGTAGGTGTCGACCTCCTGGAAGGCATCCGTGCCGATCAGGGCCTGCGGCACCTGGCCGGTCAGGGCGACGAGCGGAATGGAGTCGAGGCGGGCATCGGCGATCGCCGTGAGCAGGTTGGTCGCGCCGGGTCCGGAGGTGGCGAGCGCCACGGCGGCGCGGCCGGTGACGCGCGCCATGCCTTGGGCGATGAACCCCGCGCCCTGTTCGTGGCGCGCGAGGACATGGCGGATCGGACTGCGATGCAGGGCATCGTAGAACGGCAGGATGGCGCCGCCGGGCATGCCGGCGATTGTGGTGATGCCCTGGCGCTCGAGCAGCAGGCGCAGGACGTGGGCTCCGGTGGTTTTCATAACAGGTGGTGGCTGGGCGGTTGGTTTCTGGCGGTGGAGAAACCCGCTCCTGCGCGGAGCCGGCGGGGCCAACAAAAAACCCCCTCCGGCATCGCGCCGGAGGGGGTTGAAAACGGGCAATCAGACCCCTCGCGGCACGTGGGCAACGACGACGACGACCGCAACGACGAGCGTGCGGGCGAGGGCGAGTCGGGCGAGGCCGGAGGAAATCATCGGGCGGAGAGGTAGGGCGCCGGGCGGGGCGGGAGCAAGGCTGAATTGCGGGCGCGTCCACGGCCGCCGCCTGCCTCCGGACGTGGACGAGGCGTCTCGCCACGTGGAGGGCGTCAACCGGGCCGCGCGCGCGATCGCGCCGAGGGGGGCGCGGCTTCCCCCCATCGATTCGGGGCGGCGCGCCAGGCAAATGCGTCCCGCGCCGGGGGTGGGGCGTATCATCAGGCGGCCCGGAATCCGCCGCGTGGCATGACACCGACCCTTCTCTGGTTTCGACAGGACCTGCGCCTGCAGGACAATCCCGCGCTGCTCGCGGCGCTGGCGCGGCGCGCCCCGATCATCCCGGTCTTCATCCTCGACGACGCCGGCGAAGGGCGCTGGGCGCCGGGCGGGGCGTCGCGCTGGTGGCTGCACCAGTCTTTGGGGGCGCTGGAGCAGTCGTTGCGGGAGCGGGGTTCGCGGCTGGTGTTCGCCCGGGGCGAGAGCGGCGCGGTGCTCCGGGAACTGGGTCGCGCGACCGGCGCGGGCGCGGTGTACTGGAATCGTCGTTACGAGCCCGCGGTCCGGGAGCGGGACGTGCGGATCAAGGCGGAGCTGACCGCGGCCGGCCTCGAGGTGAAGAGTTTCAACGGCGCGCTGCTGCACGAGCCGCCTGCCGTGGCCAACCGGCAGGGCGGCCCCTTCCAGGTCTTCACGCCCTTCTGGCGACACTGCCTCACGCTGCCGGTTGAGGCGCCGCAGCGGCTCGCGCCATCGGTCCGGCTCCCGGAGCCGCCGCGTTGGCCGCAGTCGCCGGCCCGGGACGAACTTGGCCTGCGGCCGGAAAAGGACTGGGACGCCGGCCTGCGGGAAACGTGGACGCCGGGGGAGGCGGGGGCGGCCGCCCGGCTGCGGCGGTTTGTGGCGCAGGCGATGGAGGCCTATGCCGAGCGGCGCAACCTTCCCGGGGTCGACGGCACCTCGCTGCTGTCGCCGTGGCTGCACTTTGGCGAACTCTCGCCGCGGCAGGTGTGGGCGGCGGTGGCGGCGGGGTCGCGCGACTCCGGGGTGTTTCCGCCCAGCAACGGCGCGCGCGTCTTCCTCAGCGAGGTGGGCTGGCGGGAGTTTGCCCACCACCTTTTGTATCACTTTCCCCATACGCCGGAACGGCCGTTGCGGGAGGAGTTCGCGGCCTTTCCGTGGGCGGACGATCCCGGCGGCGTGAAGCTGCGCGCCTGGCAGCGCGGGCGGACCGGCTATCCGATCGTCGATGCCGGGATGCGCCAGCTCTGGCGCACCGGCTGGATGCACAACCGCGTGCGGATGATCGCCGCGTCGTTTCTCGTCAAACACCTCCGCCTGCCGTGGACGCAGGGCGCCGCCTGGTTCTGGGACACGCTGGTCGACGCCGATCTGGCCAGCAACACGCTGGGCTGGCAGTGGACGGCGGGGTGCGGGGCCGATGCGGCGCCGTATTTCCGCATCTTCGCGCCGGTGCTGCAGGGGCGGAAGTTCGACCCGGGCGGCGATTACGTGCGGCGCTGGGTGCCGGAGCTGGCGGGACTGCCGGCGGAATTCGTGCATGCGCCCTGGGAGGCGCCGGCGACCGTGCGGGCCGCGGCCGGGGTGCGGCTGGGGGCCGAAGGCAATTATCCCGCGCCGATCGTCGATCACGCGACGGCGCGAGCGGAGGCGCTGGCGGCGTTGCGCGAACTGCGCGGCGGCCGCGCGGGAGTCGTCGTCCGCGAATGAGCACGCGGACCGCTCCCGCCCGGCCCCGAGGTGAGATCACGGACTGCGTGACCAGCCATCCAAGCCATGCGTGACCTGATTCTGGTGCTCGGCGATCAACTGGATCCGGGGGCGGCGGCGTTCGACGGCGCGGACCCGGGGCGGGAGGCGGTGTGGATGGCCGAGGTGGCGGCGGAGTCGGAGCACGTGGGGTCGTCGCAGCCGCGCACCGCGCTGTTCCTGGCGGCGATGCGGCACTTTCGGGACGCGCGGCGGGCGGCGGGCTGGACGGTGCATTACACGGAGCTCGACGATCCGGCGAACACCCAGACGCTGGCCGGCGAACTGGGCCGGGCGATCGCGGAGCGGCGCCCGCGGCGGCTGGTGATGACGGAGGCCGGCGACTGGCGGGTGCAGCAGGCGGTGGCGGCGGCCGCGGCGGCGGCGGGCGTGGCGCTCGAGGTGCGGCCGGACCGGCACTTTCTCTGTTCCCGCGACGAGTTTGCGCGGCACGCAGCCGGGCGGCGGCAGTTGCGGATGGAGTTTTTCTACCGTGAAATGCGGCGGCGCCACCGGATCCTGCTCGACGCGGACGGCGGGCCGCGGGGCGGGCAGTGGAACTTTGATGCGGAGAACCGGCGCAGTTTCGGGCGGGAGGGGCCGCCGCCGGAGCTGCGGGCGCCGCGGCGCTTTCCGCCGGATGCGACGACGCGGGCGGTGCTGGCCCTGGTGGCGCGGCGGTTCGCGCGGCACCCCGGGGATCTCGCGGCGTTCGACTGGCCGGTGACGCCGGCGGAGGCGCGGGCGGCGCTCGATGACTTCGTGGCGCACCGGTTGTCGCACTTTGGTGAATACCAGGATGCGATGTGGACCGGCGAGGCCTGGCTGTACCACTCGCGGCTTTCCGCGGCGCTCAACCTGAAGCTGCTCGATCCGCGCGAAGTGATTGCCACCGTGATCGCAGCATACGAGGACGGCCGGGTGCCGCTGGCGGGCGCGGAAGGATTCATCCGCCAGATCCTCGGCTGGCGGGAATTCGTCCGCGGCGTGTACTGGCTCCACATGCCGGAGTACGCCGGCCGCAACGCCCTCGGGGCGCGCGAGCCGCTGCCGGAGTTTTACTGGACCGGTGACACCGAGATGGCCTGCCTGCGCGATGCGATCGGGCAGACGCTGCGGTTCGGCTATGCGCACCACATCCAGCGGCTGATGGTCACGGGGCTGTATGCGCTGCTGCTGGGCGTGGAGCCGCGGCGGGTGCACGAGTGGTACCTGGCGGTCTACGTCGATGCGGTGGAGTGGGTGGAGCTGCCGAACACGCTGGGCATGTCGCAATACGCCGACGGCGGGGTGATGGCGTCGAAGCCCTACGTGGCCACCGGAAAATACCTCCAGCGCATGAGCAACGCCTGCGCGGGCTGCCGGTTCGATCCCGCGCGGGCCACGGGTGAGGAGGCGTGTCCGTTCACCACCCTCTACTGGGATTTCCTCGGGCGGCACGAAGCGCGGCTGGCGGCGAATCCGCGGATGGCGCTGCAGGTCAGGAACCTCGCGCGGCTGTCCGCCGCGGAGCGGGGGCGGATCAGCGCGCGGGCGGCGGAGATTCGCGCCGCCGGCGGGAGGCCGCCATCGCGGGAGGGTGAACTGAAGCCCGGCGTTGGCACGGAGTTGCCCGGCGGGCGGAAGCCGGCGAGCATGGCGCGCGAATCATGAACTCCGCAGCCTCTCCTTCGCCCCGGCGTCGCCTGTTGATCGCGGGTGCTTCCGGCCTGATTGGCCGCGCGCTCACGGTGCAACTTGCTCGCGACGGCCACGAGGTGTGGACGCTGGTCCGGCGCGCGCCGGCGGGGCCGCGTGAGATCCGGTGGGATCCGGCGGCGGGAGAGCTCGATCCGACCGCCATCGCCGGGGTCGATGGGATCGTGAACCTGGCGGGCGAGAACATCGCGGCCGGTCGCTGGACGGCGGCGCGGCGGACGGCGATTCTGCGCAGTCGTGTCGAGGCGACCCGCACGCTGGTGCTCGCGTTGCAGCGAGTGCCGCGGCCGCCGGAGGTGTTCGTGAGCGCGTCGGCGGTGGGATTTTACGGGGATCGGGGCGATGAGCTGCTGGCGGAGGACGCGGCGATCGGGCAGGGGTTCCTGTCCGAGGTGTGTCTGGCGTGGGAAACGCATGCGGAAGGGGCGGCGCGGGCCGGGGTGCGGACGGTGCTGCTGCGCTTCGGGGTGGTGCTGGCGGCGGAGGGCGGGGCGCTGGCGAAGATGCTGCCGGTGTTCCGGGCGGGCCTGGGCGGGCGCGTCGGTTCCGGCCGGCAGTGGATGAGCTGGGTGGGGCGGGAGGATGCGTTGCGGGTGGTGGGCCACGCGCTGGCTGATCCGCGTTGCCGGGGTCCGGTGAACGTTGTGGCGCCGGCGGCGGTGACGAATGCGGAGTTCACGGCCGAGCTGGCGCGCGTGCTGCGGCGTCCGGCGGTGCTGCCGGTGCCCGCGGCGGCGTTGCGGCTCCTGTTTGGCGCGATGGCGGAGGGCACGTTGCTGGCGAGCACGCGGGCGGAACCGCGCGCGCTGCGGCGCAGTGGCTTCGAGTTCCGGCATCCCACGCTTGAAGCGGCCTTGCGGCACGAACTGCGCGTCGGTTGAGTGCGGGCATGCTTCGGTATTCCGGTGGGCTCCCGGCCCTGGCCGCGGTGGCGGGGGTGGCGGCGGCGCTGGCGGGCGCGGCCAGCCCGGCGCTCACCACCGCCCGCGAAGTGCGCGCGCTGGCGGAGGCCGAACTGGCGGCGCGGCCGGCGGTGAAGTTGCGGGGCGTGGTGACTTTTCATGAGCCGGCGACCGGGTTGACGTACCTGCAGGACGAGACGGCGGGGGTGGCGATTGCCGCCGGCGCGCCCAGCCGGCTGCCGGCGACGGTGCGCAGCGGTGTGAGTGTGGAGGTGCAGGGGGTCGCGGCGCCGGGGAGGTACGCGCCCGTGATCGAGGGAGAGGCGGGCGCCCCGCCGCGCCTGGCGGTGGTGGGAACGGCTCCGCTGCCCCCGCCCCTGGCGGCGGGAATCGAGGAACTGCTCGGTGGCGCCAACGACGGGCGCTGGGTCGGGTTGCGCGGCATCATCCGCTCGCTCGTGGCCAAGCCCTTTGCGCCGGCCGGGGAGGACGGGGAGGGCGACTCCGCCCGCGCCGCGGAGGCAGCGCCGCCCCTGCGCCTGAGCATGGAACTCGGGACCGCGGCGGGGAGGTTCACCGTGATCGTACCCTGGGGGGCGGACCTGGAACTGCCCCGGGATCTCCTGGATGCCCGCGTATGGGTACAGGGGGTCGCGGGCTCGATCGTGAACAGCCGGCGGCAGTGGGTGGGCCTGCTCTTGTATGTGCCGTCCTTGGACGAAATCCGCGTGGAGCGTCCGCCCGCCGCCGATCCCTTCGCCCTGCCGCTGCGGCGGGTGGATGAGATCAAACGCTTCACGGCGGAGGCGCCGGAGGAGCCGCGGGTGCGGGTGCGGGGGGTGGTGACGGGGGTGCAGCCGGGATTCCGGGTGTTTCTGCGGGGCGCCAGCGGGCCGCTGGAGGTGCAGACTCCCGCGTCGCTCGACGGGATCGAGCCGGGCGTGGAGGTGGAGGCGGTGGGTTACCCGACGCTGGGACCGGCGCGGGTGGTGTTGCAGGACGGGCGGCTGCGCCGCGTGGCGCCAGGGGCGCCGCCGCTTCCGTTGGAGCTGGGCCGGAGCGAGATTCTGGCACGGTATGCGGATGCGGAGCTCGTGCGCCTGACCGGCCGGCTCTTCGAGAACAGCGTGCGGGGGGAAGTGCGGGTGCTGGTGTTGGAGTCGGAGGGCCGGCTGCTGGAGGCCCGGTTTCCGCGCCGTTTGACGACGGAGGAGGAACGCAAGCTGGGGCAGCTTCGGCCGCGGACGGAACTGGCGGTGACGGGCATTGCGCAGGTCGCGGGGGCGGCGGACTGGGGCGGCGGGGTGAGGCCGTATGCATTGAGTCTTCTCTTGCGCGGCCCGGCGGATCTCGTGGTGCTGCACGAACCGCCGTGGTGGACGCCCGCGCGGCTGGCCGGGGCGATTGGCGCGCTGCTGCTGGTGGTGGTGTTTGGCGCGGGCTGGGTGGTGCTGTTGCGCCGGCGGGTGGCGGCGCAGACGGCGGTGATTCGCGAACAGGCCCGGCGCGAAGCCCATGAGCGCGAGCGGCGGCGCATCGCGCAGGACATTCATGACGACCTCGGTTCGCGCCTCACCCAGCTCGCGCTGCTGGGGGCGCGCGTGAAGGCGGCCGCGGCGCCGGATGCGCCCGCCGGGGAATTGGGGGAGCGGATCAGCGAGACTGCGCGGACCACGGTGCAGACCATGGATGAAATCGTCTGGGCCGTGAATCCCGGCAACGACACCCTGCAAAGCCTGGGCGACTACCTGTGCAAGGTTGCCACCGCCCTGCTGGGCGGAGCCGGCATCGCCTGCCAGCTCGACGTGCCGGCCGTGTTGCCGGAACGGCCGGTCAGCGCGGAACTGCGGCACAACCTCGTGCTCGCGGTACGCGAGGCGTTGAACAACGTGGTCAAGCATTCGCGGGCCTCCGCGGCGTCGCTGGCGTTGCGGCTGGAGGGCGGCGGGGTGACGATCGAAATCGCCGACAACGGGATCGGCCTTGGCGCCGCCGCGGCGGGGCGGGGCAATGGGCTCGGCAACCTGCGGCGGCGCCTGGCGGAGTCGCGCGGTACCTGCGAAATCGAGTCGAATCCCGGCGGCGGCACGCGGGTGTGTCTCGCGGTCACGCTCGGCGCAGCATGAGCACGCAGGGGGATGCGTTTTCCGGACCCCGGCCCCGCCTTGTCCGAGGCGGGCGGCGCGCTCCGGCGCGACGCGAAAGCGGCCCGCTACGGCAGCAGCGGAGGGATGGCGGGCGGGGCCGCGCCCGGGAGAGGCGCCCGATCGGCGGCATCACACAGATGTGCAGGTGCGCGGAGGGCTCCGGGGCGGTAGGATGCTTGCTGCTTCGCCATGCCAAATCCTGAGCCGATCGCCGCCGCGCCCATCCGGGTTTCCCTGGTCGAGGACGATCCCGCGTTGCGCGAGAACCTGCGGCACTTTCTCCGCCTGGCACCGGACCTGGCCGTGGTCAGCGAGTACGCCTCGGCCGAGGCGGCGCTGCGCGAATTGCCGGAGCTGCGACCGGACGTGGTGCTGATGGACATCAACCTGCCCGGCATGAGCGGCATCGACTGCGTGCGGCGCCTGAAGGCGCGCCTGCCGGACGTGCAGGTGCTGATGGTGACCGTGTACGACGACGGGGACCGCGTGTTCAAGGCGCTGCTCGCGGGCGCCAATGGTTATCTGCTCAAGGCGAGCATCGCGGAGGACATCGTCCCGGCCGTGCGCGAGGTGATGCGCGGCGGGGCGCCGCTCAACAGCTTCATCGCCCGCAAGGTGGTGCAGTTTTTCCGGCAACGGCCGCCGTCGCCGAGGGACGACGCCGGCCTGACGCCCCGCGAGGGCGAGGTCTTGGAACTGCTGGCGCGCGGGCTCACTTACAAGGAAATCGGCGCCCGCCTGGGCATCTCGATCGATACGGTGCGGCGGCATTGCCACCACATCTACGGCAAGATGCACGTGGCCTCCCGCACCGAGGCGGTGGTGCGTTACCTCGAGGCCTGAGCGCGGGCGCATCACACAAACGTGCGATAGGCGCGGCGCGGGGCAGGGGGGTAACCTCGGGCCCGCAGCTCAAGGCGGCGCGCCCCGTGCGTGGCCGCTCTCTCCCGACCCCCACCCGCCACCATGAACCCCCGCTTCCTCCTCCCTTCCGTTTGCGTCCTCGCGGCGGCCGGCGGCCTGCTTCAGGCCCAGTCCGCCCCCGCTCCCGCCTCCTCGCCCGCGGCGGGGCGCGACGACCAGCCCGTCGTGCTGTCCGAATTCCGCGTCGATACCACCAGGGACCGCGGCTACGTCGCCACCAACGCCACCACCGGCACCCGGCTCAACATGCCGATCAAGGACATCCCGCTGCCGGTCGAGGTGATCACGCGCGAGTTCATCGACGACATCGGCGCCGTCGATATCAAGGAGGCGCTCCGCTACAGCGCCGGCATCATGCAGGACACGGTGACGACGGCGAACAACTTCACCTTCAGCCCCTCCGGCACCGGCAACGCCAACTCCATCAGTCGCGACAGCGTCTCGATCAATATCCGCGGCTTCAATACGCGCTCCTTCCTGCGCAACGGCTTCCGCCAGGACACCGTGACCGACGTCGTCAACATCGACCGCCAGGAGGTCGCGCGCGGCCCGCAGGCGCTGCTCTACGGCGTCGCGGCCCTCGGCGGCATCGTCAACCTCACCCCGAAGTACCCGCGCAACACCCCGCTCACCACCGTCCGTTTTGGCCTCGGCTCGGATGACTTCCGCCGCTTCGAGGCCTACCACACCGGGCCGCTCATGAAGGCCAACGACCGCGGGCGCGCGGTCAACTTCGGCGTCGGCCTCGTGCACCAGACGCTGAGCAACCCGGACGATTTCGACGACCGCCGCCGCACGCTGATCACGCCCGCCTTCGACTTCCGCCTGTCGCGGAACACCAACGTCTTTGTCGACCTCGAGTACGGCAAGTTCCGCGCCTCGGGCCTCGGTTTCAAGGATGTGAACGACGCCAACGCCGGCAACGTGATCAACCGGTTCGGCCTGCGCGTGGCGGAGAATGTCAACGAATTCAACGAGACCGTGGGCGTGGCCCGCCAGCGCTTCGGCCGCGACCGCTTCTTCCGCTGGAGCGGCGGCGACACCTACAACCAGGACGACTATTTCAGCGGCACCGTCGAGATCACCCACCGGGTGCTGGAGGGTCTCAATGCCGTCGTGGGCGCGAACTACACGGACGTGTTCCAGCGGCGCCTCTCGCTCGATTCGCAGGGCGTGGTGACGAGCAACACCGCCACGCCGGTGGCCCCGACCACACCGGGCGTCTGGACCAACACCGGCCCGAATCCGACCAATCCGGCCCAGACCTACTGGAAGACCATCAACTACCAGTGGGCGCAGGGCCGGACGCACAAGTTCATCAAGCAGGTGCGGGCGGAGCTGACCTACGAGCTGAGCCTGTGGGGCAACCAGCAACTCTTCCTCCTCGGCCGGCAGGAGCAGACGATCAACCAGACCGATCGCTCGACCGCGCAAGTCACGTCCAACGTCCCCGGCGGAACGAACCGCTCGTACATCGGCTACGGCGATCTCAACCCGATCCGCTATCAGGGCGAACTCACCCGCGTGTTTCGGGAGGTTCCCTTCTGGGAGTGGAACACCGGCCACTACGCGACCTATCAGGGCAAGTGGTGGCACGACCGCCTCACCGCGATCGCCGGCCTGCGCTGGAACCGCTACCTGGTGCGCACCTTCAACCACACCTTCGTGAAGGCCGACCCGACGCAGCCCGACGCCAACGTCGCCAACTGGGTGAAACCCGCCGCGCCCGACGCCGCCAGCCTCAACAGCCCGCGGGGCGCCGTGCCGGTGGTGAACGGCTACCGCTTTGGCGGCAAGGTGCAGCGCGACACCAGCCCGACGGCCGGCGTCAGCGCGAAGCTCACCCGCGACCTCGCCCTCTACGCCGTCTCGGCCGGCGGCATCTTTCCCAACACCGGCCAGCGCGACGGCGCCGGCAACCCGTTCCAGGCCGAGAAGACGGAGAGCAAGGAGGTCGGCCTGAAGTTTGATCTCTGGAAGGACCGGCGCGGCCGCGACCGCATCTCCGCCACCGTGGCGGCGTTCGAGATCAAGCGCGAGAACGCCATCTACAACCTCTTCTGGGCGCCCCAGCCGCGCAGCAACAACCAGGCCACGCTGCGGGCCGGGTTCACCGCCAGCGTGCCCGTGCGGGGCACCGGGCCGAACGCCTACGCGGTGACCAACTCGGCGTACACGAGCTTCCAGACCGAGCAGCCGGTGACCTACCTGCTGCCGGTGAGCTACGTCGCCGCGGCGGATCGCGCTCACCCGCGCGTCACCGGCGCGCCGCAGCTCAACAACTTCCTCCTCGTCGACTATGCCTCGCTGGGCACGGCGGCCAGCGATCCCCTGCGCCGCGCCCTGGATCTCGCGGCCAACGATGCCAACAGCCTGACCGCGCTCCAGACCGCCACCACCGGCACCGGCGCCGCCGCGCTCAACGCCAACAACGGCTACGCCCTCAACCGCAATTCCGACACCTCGTACAACGACCAGACCCGCGGCCTCGACCTGCAGTTGTATCTGAATCTCACCGACAATCTCTCGACGGTGATCACCTACCAGTACCTCACGCAATGGGTGCTCGGCGGATTCCGCGTCGCCGACCAGCCCGCCAGCACCGAGTACGACTCGTGGTGGAACTACATGGGCATCCCGCTGGAGACCCGGCGCGCCAACCCGGATGAGGCGTCCTACGATTTCTCCGGGCAGACCAAGGGCCGTCGCACCCTCGACAACCCGCGCAACCAGCTCTCGATTTGGAACAAGTACGAGTTCACCGCGGGCCGGCTCAAGGGCCTCGACGTGGGCGTGGGGGTGCAGTTCAACGGCGAGCGGCAGAGCGAGGTGCTGCTGACCAACGGGGCGCGCACCACCGAGGGCGTGGCGAACATCCGCTACAAGCCGCGCTTCCAGGCCGACTACAAGGTCAACGTCGGCCTCGGCTACCGCGCCCGGATCGGCGACCAGCGCTGGAACCTCCGGCTCAACGTGAACAACCTCCTCGACGAGCAGAAGAAGGAGGCGCGCGGCGAAAGCACGCTCCACGTCGATCCGGCGACCGGCGCCCTGGTCGCGCCCACCGCCCCCGGCGCACGGCAGATCACGGTGCCGGAGCGCGCCGTGCGGTACTACGACCCGATTTCGTTCCGCCTGACCGCCGGGATGACGTTCTGAGCGGGCGTCGGAAAACTTCCCTCCCGCTGGATTCGGAGGGGGCCGCTCCGTCGCAGCCGCGACTGAAGAAGACGGCTGCGACGGAGCGCAGCCCTCCGACTGGAGACCTTTCCCGACGCGCCAACTCTAGGCTTCCCAACGGCATCGCGGACCCTACGTTCGGCCGTTCCTATGGAGAAAACCTTCATCATCTTCAAACCCGATGCCATGGAGAAACGCATTGTGGGCCGCGTCTTGAGCCGGTTCGAGACCGCCGGCTTCGACGTGATCGCCTGCAAGCTGGCCCGCCTCACGGCGGCCCAGTTGCGCGAGCATTACGCGCACGTGGCGGACAAGCCGTTCTACCCGGAGATCGAGGCGTTCATGAGCCAGCGCCCGGTGATCCTGATGGCGCTGCAGGGCGAAAACATCGTGCAGCGCGTCCGCGACCTGCTCGGGCCCACGGATTCCCGCAAGGCCGAAAAGGGCACCATCCGCGGCGATTTCGGCACCGATATGATGGTCAACGTCGTCCACGCCTCCGACAGCGTTGAAAACGGCCGGGCCGAGGTCGCGCGCTTCTTCCAGCCCGACGAGGTTTTCGCCTGAGCGGCGGCGATCGCCGGCCGCCTGCCCGCCGCCGGGGCCGGTTCGTGGAACCGGCCCGTTCCCTTATCCGGCTGGCAAACGCGACCAGGGTGGGAGGGGCGAGCGAAATGCAGGCGGTCGGTGACCGGTTGACCCGGTTGCGCCGGCGGCTCCCGGCCCGGCGGGCGAAATCGTTGGACGCCGCGGCCACCGCTCGCTCACGCTGGTGGCTCCACCGGGGAAAAAGCCGCCCCGGATCGGTCCCCCTGCGAATGAAGTACCTGCTCCCACTGTTGCTGCTCACCGCCGCGAACGCCTGCGGCCAGATGGAGACGCTCGACCTCGGCCCGCACGGCCGCCTCACCCTTTACCTGCTCGGCGAGTGGCGGAGCAACACCACCCGCAACACCGAGCAGATCACCCTGACGATCCAGCCCCGGAGCGAGGCGGTGAACGCGATGTGCACCCTGGTGGTGACGTTTCCCTCCACCGATCGTTTCGACACCAAGGCGCGGCTCAAACTGCGCGTCGAAGCTGACGCCTACGGACTGGCCGAGCAGTCGGTGGAGCGGAAGGCGTACGCGCGCGAGTTCGCACTTACCACCGGCTACGGCTTCTACTGCAGCTTCACCGATCCGGCGCTGCGCGGAAAACCGATGGAGAAGGGCAACTACAAGGTGATGAGCGTCGGAAAAATCCGGCTCACCCCGCAGGTGCTGGTCGACGTGCAGATCATGGGCGAAGGCTTCTCGGACGAGGCCTACAACCAGTTGCTCGGCGCGATCGAGGGTATGGAATACACGCCGTCCCGGTAGGTCGCGGCGCCAGTTCCTTCCCGACGAACACTCTCCCGGCACCCGGGCGCGGGCGGGGCCGCCGCCACCCGTTCAAACGGTGGGGTATTCCCAGCCGGCGCGGTAGGCGCGGCGAAGCAGACGGTCCGCCTCGGGGTCGCCGACAAAGCGGTCCTTCGCTCCGTCCCAGTTGAGGCTGCGCCCCAGCTTCATGCTCATCACGCCGAGCAGGGAGCAGTTGGTGGCGAAATGACCCTCCTCGATGTCGGACAGCGGGCGCCGGCCGGTGCGGATGGCGTCGAGGAAATCAGCCCACAATTCGCGGATGTTCTGCCCGTCGGGCTGGTTCAGGCGGGCGTCCTGATGCCGGACCGGCTCACCGGCCTTCACGGGATAGAAGGTCCAGCCGCCGCGCCAGCCGAGGTGGAAGATGCCCTGCGTGCCGTAGAAATAGCAGCCGGCGTTCTCGCCCTTTTCGGCGCCGCTGCCGGCGAACTGGCGCGATTCCCAGGTGAGGGTGAACGGTTCGAATTCGTAGGTGACGACCTGATGGTCCGGGGCGTCGCTGGTCTGTTCGTGCGGGGTGAGCACGGGCGGTCCCTTGATCGGCCGGCCGCCGGTGCCGTAGACGCGACGCGGCCATTTCACGCCGGTGATCCAGATCACCTGATCGAACCAGTGGATGCCCCAGTCGCCGAGCGTGCCGTTGGCGTAGTCGAGGTACTGGCGGAAGCCGCGCGGGTGAATCGAGCGCGCGTAGGGCCGCAGCGGCGCGGGGCCGCACCAGGCGTCCCAATCGAGCTCCGGCGGCACCGGCAGGGTCGGGGAGGGTTTCTCGGGGCCGGTGCCGGCAGTGTTGACGAAGCTGCGGATCATGCCGATCGGACCGACGCGCCCTGAGCGGATGAACTCGCGTGGTTCGAGGGTGTGCGGGGAGGCGCGGCGGTGCGTGCCCACCTGGACGACCCGGTTGGCGGCGCGGGCGGCGGCGACCATGGCGCGGCCCTCCGCAATCGTGTGTCCGATGGGTTTCTCCACGTACACGTGGGCGCCGGCCTTGATCGCGGCGATCGTCGGCAGGGCGTGCCAGTGATCCGGCGTGGCCACGATGACGAGGTCGGGCTTTTCCTTCGCCAGCAGCTCGCGGTAGTCGCGGTAGTCGCGCGGGGCGTCGGAGGTGAGTGGGGCGATCTTGGCGCGCAGGGCTGCGAGTTGCCGGGCGTCGACGTCGCACAGGCCGACCACTTCGCAGTGCCCGCTGGCGATCGCCTCCCCGAGGATGTTGCCGCCCCACCAGCCGCAGCCGACGAGGGCGGTGCGGTGGCGGCGACCGGCGGCGCCGGCGGCGCGGAGCGGCCGGGCGAACGAGGCGGCGGCGGTGGCGGCGGTGGTGGCGTGGAGGAAGGTGCGGCGGTTCATGGGGTCGGGTGAACCGGCACAGTGGGCGGTGGGTGGTGACGAGAACAGCAAAACCGTGCGGCGCGCGCTCAATACCGCCCGTTCACGCCGAAGCTGACGAACGGTCCGTTGTAGTAGGTGCTCATCCGGTGGCCGCTGACGTAGTGGGTGGTGCGCTGGGGCTCGTCGAACAGGTTGGCGGCGTCGAAGAAAAACTCGAGGTTGCGCGGCAGGCGGAGGGAGAACCCCGCGTTCACGACCCGGCGCTCGAGGCGGTGCGACTGCAGTTGCGGCTGGGCGTTGAAATTGCCGAGGCTGCGGCCGACGTAACTCCACTGCACATACGGCGCGAACCACTGATACTTGTAGCTCACGCGCGCATTCGCGGTGTCGGGCACGAAACCCACGAGCCCGGTCGTACCGCCGCTACCCTGCCCGTAGTCGCCGGCGGCGCGGAGATGGGTGTAGTTCAGCAGGACCGAGAAACCGCGCAGCGCTCCCGGCAGGAAGGTGAGCTGCTGCAGGTAGGAGAACTCGACGCCGTCGACCCGGCCCCGTCCGCCGTTGCCGTTGGAGAAGATGTCGTAGCCGGCGTACTGGCCGCCAAAGCCATTGTCCGGCCCGGCCGGCACCACGCCGATTTCCTGGCGAAAGACAAAATCGGTGAGATCCTTCCGGAAGAGGCCGAGCGAGAGCTGGCCCACCGGCTTCAGGTAATACTCGAGCGTGAGGTCGTAGCTGTCGGCGAACTGCGGCCGGAGCGACGGGTTGTCGAGGGTCACGATCTGGTTGAGGTCCGACACCGAAAAGGCGGGCACGAGATCGCCGAGGGCGGGGCGGCCGATGCTGGTCGACCAGCTCGCGCGCCCGATGAGATTCGGCGCGAACGCGTACCGGAAATGCAGGCTGGGGAAGAAATCGCGCGTCAGCCCCCGGCGCACGACGGGCTCGGTGCCGAACTCGGCGTCGGTGCGCGCCACGGGATCGGCGATGGCGGGCAGGGTGGCCCGGCGCACAAAACCGGAGGAGCGGGTGCGGGACTGCTCCCAGCGGACGCCGGTGACGACTCCGAGCGCGCCCACGCGGGTCGAGCCCATCACGTAACCGGCGAGGATGCGCTCGCGCACGCCGGTCTGGCCGGCCCGGCGCGACGACTCCACCTGATACGGGTCCACGCGCCACTGCCCGGGCTCGTGGTCGAGCGAGTAGCTGTACTTGCCCGGATCGAAGGCCGGCAGGGCGCCGAGCTTCAGCCGCGGCATGAACGCCGGGTAGGAGGCGAAGCGCGAGAGATCGTCGTCGTTGACGCGTGTGACGGGGTTGACGCCCGCGACGCCGTCGGGCCCCACGTAGGTGGAGTTGCGGGCGCCGGAATCCTGCACCGACGACTGGCTGGTGGCGAGGGCGCCGAGGCTGAGGAGCACGGGCCGGCCGGCGAGCTCGAGGTCGCGCTTCAGGTTCAGGTCGGCGCTGCTGGCGCGGTTGACGGAAACGGCCGAGGTCTGGGAGACGGTCCCGTTGGTGTAGTTGCGGGGATCGTAGATGCTCGGGCCGGAGGTCTGGAGGAACTCGGGAAATTCCTCGCTGCCGGACTTGTCGAGGATCCAGCCGACGTTGGTGACGCTGGCGGTCCAGTTGCGGCGCACGGAGTGCTGGCGGTAGGCGCCCGTGTTGCGCTCGCTGCGCGAGTTGCTGAGCGTGTAGTCGAGCCGCCAGCGGCCGAAACGGTGTTCGCCGCCGAACTGCTGGTAGTCGGTCAGGTCGTCGGCTTCGAAGGGATTGGTGGCCGCCTGGAACGAGGTGCGGGTGGAGCGCAGAACCTCGGTGCGGAGCACGGTGGAGCCGGGGCGGATGTTGCCGCCGCCGGTGGGGCCGCCGTCCGCGTTGACCCCGGTGGCGAAGGCGCGTCCGGCGGTGGCGACGTTGGCGTTGTAGGCCACCTGGTAGTTCTGCGGGCGCGAGGTGGCCTGCTCCTGGAAACTGCGCAGCGCGCTGAAGAAGAGCCGCGAGCTGGCGTCGAGGCGGAAGTCGGTCCGGAAGCTGCCAGTGGTGAGGATGCGATCCTGCACGCCGTCGGTCCGCCCGTAGCTGGACGTGAAACGCGGCGTGCGCTCGACGGTGTCGAGGGTCGAGAGCGTGCGCATCCGCTGCGTGATGTTGTCGTTGTAGACGAAGTTGGCGTTGAACCCGAGGTTGCGCCCGCCGCCAAACACGTCGAACACCTCGCGGTAGCTGAGCGAGACATTGGGCTGCACCTGCGGCTGCGTGCGGCGCGGCGTGAGCTCGAAGAACGAGAGCGTGGGCGACCACTTGCCGCCGACCCGGAAGGTGAGCTCGCGTTTCCCCTTCAGGTTGAGCGTGGTCTTGGTCTTGAAATTCACGCGGCCGCTGATCGAGTCGGCCGGCAGGTTGGGCGTGAGGGACTTGGTGACCTCGATCTCCTCGAAGCTGGTCGCGGTGATGTTGGTGTAGATCGGGCTGCGGTTCATCGCGAGCTGCGAGACCAGCGTGCCGCCGTCGATCGTCGTCACGTTCATCGTCGCCGGCAGGCCGCGGATGGTGGGCCGGTCGAGGTTGCCCTCGTCGGAGGGCAGCGAGTAGATGCCAGGAAGGCGGTTGAGCAGCTCGGCGGGGTTGTCGTTGGCGAGCACGCCGAGGGCGTCCATCGCGATCACGTTGCGCACGCTGTCGGCGTTTTTCTGGCGGGTGAGCGCGGCGGCGTTGCCCTCGCGCTCGGAGGTGACCACGAAGGCATCGAGCTGCACCGCGGCCTCGGTGCGGAGCACGATCGGAACGTCCACGCGCGGCGCGGCCGTCACGCGCACCGGTGCGGACTGATCGGCGAATCCGAGGTAGGTGACGCGCGCGGTGTAGTCGCCGGGGGCGACTTGGGTGAAGACGGCGGCGCCGAGGTTGTCAGTCATCGCTTCGCGGCCGGTGGGCGCAAGTTCGACCCGGGCCTGCTGCAGGAGCTGGGACGACTCGGCGCTGCTGACGGTGATCGTGACGGTGGCGGCGGGGGCGGGAATGGCGGCGAGCGCGAAAGGGGCAAGGAGCGCGAACGCCAGCCGCCATGGGTGGGGGCGGGTGGGGGTGGGGTGCATCGGAAAACCGGAGGCTGGCGCCGCCGGCCGGGGAGTACAATGCAGGAGGTGGTCCGCCCCGGCGGCGCGTTGCGCCCTCAGTCGTGGTTCCATCGGTGCAGGCGCGTCTCGAGCGCGGCCCGCTGCGCCGCCGTCAGGTGCAGGGGCGGCAAGTCCTTTTCGAGCTGGGCCAGCGTGGGCACCTCGCCCCAGGCCGTGACGCGAAACACCTCCATCGCATGGCGGCTCGCGAGGCTCAGCTCGCGGTTCTTCCGGTCGAACCGTTCGCGCAGGATCGTGAGCCACTCCTCCAGCGAGGCCGGCGGCGCCATGCGGTGGCGGCCCACCCACGGCAGCCACTCGCGGATCTGCGACTGGTGGCACCAGGTCATCTCGCCGATCAGGGGAAACACCGCCTCCACATCGACCGCGAAGTCGAAGGAGTTCGCGCCCGACATGTAGCTGTCGTAGACGTGGAGGATCACGGGCACCTTGCACGGGGTCGAGCGGGTCTCGTCGGCCGGGTATTCGGGGGTGAACGCGTGGGGCACGTTGATCATGTAGGCTACGCGCCGCACCGCCTCGGCGATGGTCTCGTGGTCGTTGTGAATTCCGGCGAGGGTGTCGCCGGCGAGGGGCGGACAGAACAGGTAGTCGGGCTCGAAATCGCGGATCGCCTTCCAGAGCGCGGCGAGCAGGGGGACGCCGACCTGCAGGCAGGCCTCGCGCGGGGCCGCGCCGTCGGGCAGCCGGAGCAGTTCGAACTCGAAGCCGCCGGCGCGGGCCGAGGCCTGCTGTTCCTCGCACCGCAGCCGCGCCGTCTCCTCGCGGGAGCGGAAATGGTGGCCGGCGGCGCCGTCGGTGCAGACCACCACCCGGGCGCGGAAGTCGGGCCCGAGCCACCGCCGCCATAGCTCGAAGGTGCCGGCCGCGGTGAATTCGTAGTCGTCGAAATGGGCGTGGAGGAAGAGGGCTTTCATGGTTGTACCGGGAAACCGTCCCGCACAGATGTCGAATCGTGACGCGACAGGCAATGACGGCGAAGCTCTTCCTCCGATGGTCCGGCCTGGCCCTGCTGCTCCTGCCGGTGGCCGGGCGGGCCGGCGACTGGCCGCGCTGGCGCGGCCCGCAGGGCGACGGCCACAGCCCCGAGACCGGCGTGCCGCTCCGCTGGAGCCGCACGGAAAACGTGGCGTGGTCGACCCCGCTGCCAGGCAAGGGGCACAGCTCCCCGATTGTGTGGGGCGATCGCGTCTTCATTACCGCGGCGCTCGAGCCGGAGCAGCAGCATCTCCTGCTTTGCCTCGACCGCATCACCGGGCGCGTGCTCTGGGAGCGCCGCCGGCCCGCGAAGTTGCAGCGACCGATCCACCGGCTGAACAGCCACGCCAGCTCAACCCCCGCCACCAACGGCCGCCTCGTGTGGGTGAGTTTCCTCGACCATCCCGACATGACGATTGTCGCGTACGACTTTCACGAGGGCCGGGAGATGTGGGCGGCGGTGCCCGGCCGCTTGCTCAGCAAGCACGGTTACTGCAGCAGCGTGACCCCGTACGGCGACCTGATCATTCTCAACGGCGATCAGGACGCCGAGGCCTTCCTCGTCGCCCTCGATCAGGCCACCGGCCGCGAGCGCTGGCGCACGGACCGTCCGAATCGCATCCGCTCCTACTGCGCGCCGCTCATCGTGGACATCCAGGGCCGCCCGCAACTGGTGCTGTCGGGGTGCCTCTCGGTGGCGGCGTACGATCCGGGCACGGGCCGGCCGATTTGGAACCTGGATGGACCGACCGAGCAGTTTGTCTCCAGCCCGGTGTATGTCGACGGAGTGGTGTTTCTGACCTACGGATTTCCGAAGCGTGGCATCTGCGCGATCGATCCGACGGGCGCCGGGAACATCACCTCCACCCACCTCCTCTTCAACCTGGAGCGCCAGAGCCGCGGGGGCTACGTGCCGTCGCCGATCGCCCATGGCCGGCTGGCCTATGTCGTCACCGACGAGGGCATGGCGAGCTGCACCGAGCCGCGCACGGGGCGCGAGCTCTGGCTGGAACGGCTGGGGCGCCATCACAGCGCCAGTCCGGTGGCGGCCGCAGGCCACCTCTATTTCCTCGACGACGAGGGCAAGTGCTGGGTGGTGCGGGCGGGGGAGAAGTTCGAGCGGGTGGCGGTGAATGAGCTGGGCGAGGCGACCTTTGGTTCGCCGGCGATTGCGCGCGGGCAGATCTTCCTCCGCGGTGCGCAGCACCTGTACTGCATCGGCGCGCGGTAGGAACCCGGCGCTTCGGGGGGCCGCACTCCGGTGAGCCCGGCGACGGCGCGCCGCGCCTCAGCGGATCGCCGGTACGGCGAACCAGACGCCGCCGAAGAGCAGCCAGGCGAGGATGAGCGTCCAGACGACGTTGAAGCCCTGAGCGCCAAGGAAGGCCGCCGCCGGGCGGCCATTGCCCATTCCGACGAGATCCTTGAAGCGCGATTCGAGTCCGATGGATACGAAGGCGAGGGCGAACCAGAAGTTGCGCAGGCCGCCCAGCGTGCCCTTGGCGGCTTTCACGAGGGCGGGGTCGAGCAGGAAGGAGAACACCAGCGACGCCGCGATGAACCCGAGCACGAATTTCGGGAAGCGCTCCCAGATGATGCCGAGCCCGGGCCGGCCGGCTCCCGCCTCCCGGTTGCGCATCGTCCACCACAGCGAAAGCAGGAAGGCGGCCACGCCGAGGAGTACATTTTGCGAGAACTTCACGATCACGCCGGTCTTCATCGCTGGTTCGCTGATCAGCGCGCCGGCCGCCACCACCGAACCGCTGGTGTCCAGCGTGCCCCCGAGCCACGCGCCGGCGACGAGTTCCGGAATCCCCCAGGTTTTCACCGCCCAGGGCATCAACACCATCATCGGCACGGCGCAGATCAGCACGAGCGAGGTGATGTACGAGAGCTTCCGGCGATCGCCCTGGATCGCCCCGCAGGCGGCGATGGCGGCCGACACGCCGCAGATCGAGACGGCGGTCGAGAGCATGGCCGCGAACTCGTCGTCCACCCGCAGCTTCTTCGCCAGCCAGAAGGCGAAGTACCACACGACGGCCACAACCAGCACCGCCTGCGCGATGCCGAGCACGCCGGCCTGCAGGATTTCCTGGAACAGGATGGTCGCGCCGAGGATGACGAGGCCGGTCTTGATGTAGAACTCCGTCCGCACCGCCTCGCGCAGCCAGTCCGGCACGCCGGTGGTGTTGCTGATCAGCAGGCCGATCAGCAGGCCGAAAATCACGTGTTCGAGGCCGAGCGCCTCGATCTGCCGGTGCCCGGCGATCGCCTGGGCGGCGAAGGCCAGCGCAAACACAACGATGAAACCGGGAAGCAGCCGCTGCGGGCGAACCCCCACGGCCAGCAGGCCCGCGGCGGCGAAACCGAACATCAGCGCCGCCAGCGCGCCCGCCCGGAGGAGATTGGCGCCGCCGAGGAGGGCGACGGCTTCGTCGCCGACTCCCCACTTGAACGCGGGCAGCGCGGGGCGCCACCACGCGAGCACCAGCGTGAGCAGGGCGGCGCCGACCGCCACGGCGATCCAGTCTTCATTCTGCCACCAGCGGGGACGGGAGTCGGGTTTGGTCATGATTCGCCCGGAACTCTGGGCGAATGCGCGGCGCCGCGACAACGGAAACTTCCCGGCAGAAGCGGGTCCGCGCGGCGCGCCGTCATCCCGGACCGACGGCCACGCGCGCGCGCGGGCGGCGGGAGCTGGCGCGGACAGCGACGGGTCGCGCCCCGGCGAGCGCCGTCTCTTCGGGCGGGAGCAGGAGGTAACACCCGCAATTTTCGCAGAGCGGGAGCTCGTCACTCTTCACCAGCGCCGCGGCCTGACCGGATGGCAGGCGCAGATGGCAGCCGGAGCAGACCCCGTGACGCACAACGGCCACGGCGGTGCGGCCCCGTTCGATGAGCCGCAGGTAATGGGCGAGCACGGGGGGCGGCACGATTTCGGCGAGATGCACCAGCACGGAGCGCCGCAGGGGCGAGGCGGGTGGTTGCTGGAGGAGGGTCGCCTGGGCGGCGAGCAGTTCGAGCAGGAACGTCTTCATGACACCGCTGCGTTGCACAAGCGATGCCGCGGGCGGATCGGATGTTCTACGTCTTTCCGGGGGAGCGGATTGCCCACGTTGCGGCGAAGAAGCGCGGCGGGTGGGCGGTCTGCCGGCGGTGCGGCGTGCAAAGATTGCACCGACGGGCGCGGGGCAGGTGCAACCCGCCGACCGTCGCGCCCCCGGGCGCGATCACGGCCCGAGGAGCCCGTATCGCTTCAACTTATACTGCAGGGTGCGCCGGCTCACGCCGAGGGCGCGGGCCGCCTCCTCGCGGTTGGAGGTGAGGCGCGCAAGGGTTTGCCGGATGAGGAGTTGTTCGGCGTCGGCGAGGGTCATGCCCACGCGCACCGTGAACGTCGACGCCTCGCGTTCGTGGGCGTGCAGGAAATCGGGCAGGGCCTCGACGCCGATCACCGGCTCGGAGCAGGTGACCACCAGGCGTTCGACGGCATTGCGGAGCTGGCGGACGTTGCCCGGCCACGGGTAGCGCTGGCACACCTGCAGCGCCGCCGCCGCCAGGTGCTGCCGACGCCGCCGGTATTTCGCGGCGAAGTGCTCGAGGAAGGATTCGATCAGCAGCGGGATGTCGTCGGCGCGCTCCCGCAGGGTCGGCACCGTGATCGGCACGATGTGCAGCCGGTAATAGAGATCTTCGCGAAACCGGCCCGCCGCCACCGCCTCCTGGAGATCTTTGTTGGTGGCGGCGATGATGCGGACGTCGACGCGCTGGAGCTCCGTGCCGCCCACCCGGCGGAACATGCCGTCTTCGAGCACGCGCAACAAATCACCCTGTCCCTTGGCGCCGAGGTCGCCGATCTCGTCGAGGAAAAGCGTGCCGCCATCGGCGAGGTGAAAGCGGCCGGGCTTGTCGGCGATGGCGCCGGTGAAGGAACCGCGCGCATGTCCGAAGAGTTCCGCCTCGACGAGCGACTCGGTGAGGGCGGCGCAGTTGACGAAGATGAACGGCCGGGTGGCGCGCGGACTGCGGGCGTGGATGAGACGCGCGATGAGTTCCTTGCCGGTGCCGCTTTCGCCCTCGAGCAGCACCGTGACTTCGCTGCGGGCGACCTCCTCGGCGGTGTGGACCAGGCGGCGCATCACCTCGCTCTCACCGATGAGCGGGGCGGGCTCGGTGCGCCGGCGCAGGCGCTGGCGCAGTTCGCTGTTCTCCGCCACCACGACCTGGAGTTCGAGCGCCTTGTCCACCACCGCGCGCAGCCGTTTCACATCGACGGGCTTGAGCAGGTAGTCGTAGGCGCCCTCCTTCATTGCGGCCACGGCGTTTTCCACCGTCCCGTAGGCGGTCATCACGATGAACTGCGTGTCCGGGCTGCGTTGCCGGGCCTCGCGCAGCAGGCACAGGCCATCGCCGCCCGGCAGCCGCACGTCGGTGACGACGAGGTGGTAGCGGCGCCGCGTGATCTGTTCCAGCGCGGAGGGACCGTCGTGCAGGGCGTCAACGGTGTAGCCTTCGCGCTGCAGTGCCTCCTGCAGCCCGGTGCACAGGGCGCGCTCGTCGTCGACGACCAGAATGCGGATGCGGGCGCGGTTCATGCGCGGTGGGGGCAGCCCGCCGTAGCGACGAGCGTGAGCGAGTCGACGACCGCCCGGCTCCACTCGCTCACGCTCGTGGCTGCCGGGATGGGACGAG
>CAZDGC010000017.1:0-72553 GCA_964504885.1 uncultured Opitutus sp. | reverse complement strand
TCGATCGCAACGTCGGTCGCATCCTCGACGCCCTCGACCGCCAGGGCCTGCGCGACAACACGATCGTGATCTACACCTCGGATCAGGGATTCTTCCTCGGCGAACACGGCTGGTACGACAAACGCTTCATGTACGAGGAGTCGATCCGGATGCCCCTGCTCGTCCGCTGGCCCGGCGTCGTACCACCGGGCAGCCGTTCCGCACGCATGGCGCTCAACGTGGACTTCGCCCCGACCTTCCTGGAAGCGGCCGGCCTGCCGGCGCCGGGCGACGTCCAGGGCCGCAGTCTCGGACCCCTCCTGCGCGGTCAACCGCCGGCGGACTGGCGAACGTCGATGTACTACCGGTTCTACCACACGGGCCACCTGCAGAAGGTGCAGCCGCACTGGGGCGTGCGCACGGAGCGCCACAAGCTGATCTACTTCAACCGCCTCGACCAGTGGGAGCTCTTCGATCTGCAGACCGACCCGCGCGAGATCCGCAACGTCTGCGCCAGCCCCGACTACGCCGGGGTGGTAAAGAGTCTCAAGGCCGAGCTCCAGCGGCTCCGCACCGAGTTGGATGACCATGGCCAGTACTCGGACATTCAGAGCGACAACCCCTGACGCACCAAAACCGGCGCACCAACTACCCGCGAACGTCAGCTCCATGCCGGAGTTCGCATCGATGATTGGCCAAGGCCATTCCCTCGGGGAAGTTCCAACTGGGCACTGGGAAGGGACTCATCCGCGCGCCGCGCCGGGTCCGCCTTTCGCCCCGGGCGGCGCCGCCACTGCCGGCGTCGACGACCGCAGGGCCGGTGGCCACCGGGCGGCATCGTTGGCCGCCCCCTTCAAGTGATGCTCCAGGAAATCGCGGCGCATCGCCTCCATTTCCGCCCCCCCAAATCCCGCCCCGTGCCCCCCGCCCCGCACGGTGTTGAACCGCACCGGGACACCCGCCGCCTGCAAGGCCGCAAACAACAGCTCGCTCTGGTGGTGCGGCACCAGGGGATCCTGATCCCCATGGTTGATCAGGAAGGCCGCGTCACCCGGCGAGACATAGGTGACGGGATTCGCCCGGGCCACCAGGGCGGCGTGGGCCCGGTCGGAGATGTCGGCGCCGATCAACCGCGACTCCGGCGACCGCGGACTGCTGTGCACCATCGTGGCCCCCGGCGGGCGATGGGCATCCATCTGCGAAAAGTCGGTGGGGCCGTAGTCGTCCAGCACGCACCGCACCCGGCTCGATCGGTCAAGGTGCGCGCCGACGTCGAAGGCCCTGACATCACCGGTCGTCCCGAGGAGCGCCACGAGATGCCCGCCGGCGGAGCTGCCCCAGGCCGCCAGCCGTTCCGCGTCGAGGCGATACCGGCCGGCCTGGGCCCGGAGCCAGCGCAACGCCGCCTTGCAGTCCTCGAGCTGCGCCGGGAACACCGCGTGCTGGCTCAGCCGGTAATTGAGGCTGGCGATCGCGTATCCCCGCTGGGCGTACCCCTGCCGGAGGGGCGGGCAGCCGCTCTTGTCCCCCGCGGCCCATCCGCCCCCGTGCACCCACACGATCACCGGCCACGGTCCCGCCCCGGTCTCCGGCACAAACAAATCGAGCACCTGCCGCTCATGGCCGTCCGCGACGTACGCGAGATTCCGATACGCCGTTACGCCGGCCGGCACCGGCGGCGCCGGCGGCAGCCGGCCCGGTCCCGTCGCGGGTTGGGCCGCCCGGCCCGCCGGCAGGGACCAGACCAGGCCGCACAGGCAGACCAGCCAAAGGGAAAGTTTCATGGGTGGGAGTGGAAGTGGGAGTGGGCGGAGCGTTACGGCCGCACCGCCGTGCCGTCGCGGCGGCGGACGGGCGCCCAGTAGCCGGGATGCGCGGGCAGCGGGTGCCGCTTCGCCTTTTCCTCGTCGAAATCGACGCCCCAGCCGGGGCCGTCGGGCACGACGGCGTAGCCGTTCTCCAGCGTGTGCGTGCCGGGAAACACCTCGCGGGTGGCGTCGTTGAACTTCACCGACTCCTGGATCCCAAAATTGTGGATGTTGAGATCGAGGTGCAGCGTCGCGGCGTGCCCGAGCGGGCAGAGGTCGGGCGGCGCATGCCAGGCGGTGCGCACGCCGAACCACTCGGCCAGCGCGGCGATCTTGCGCGTGGGAGTGAAGCCACCGGCTTGCGTGAGGTGGACGCGGATGAAGTCGATGAGGCGGTTCTGGATCAGCGGCACCCACTCGTGCGGGCTGTTGAAGAGCTCGCCCATCGCGATCGGCACCATCGTGTGCGCGCGCAATCTCTCGAACCAGCCGTTCTGTTCGGGCGCAAACGGGTCCTCGATGAAGAACGGCCGGTAGCGCTCCAGTTCCTTGCACAGCCGGATCGCCTCGCTCGGCTCCACGCGTTCATGGATGTCGTGCAGCAGTTCCAGCTTGTCCCCGCAGGCGCCGCGGAGGTGCGCAAACATCGCCGGCACCGCCTGCAGGTAGGGCAGCGAGTCCATGTGCGCGTCCTGCGGCAGGCCAAAGTCGCCCCCGCGGAAGTCGGCCCCGGTGTTCAGGTGGCCGGCGCCGTACCCGCCGAGCTGGATGCGGACGTGCCGGTAACCCTCCGCCACGCGCGCCTGCACCTGTTCCGTGAGCCGGGGCAAATCCGGCGCGTTGCAGTGCGTGTAGGTGTCGACCTTCGCCCGCGCCCGGCCGCCGATCAACTGGTACACCGGCAGGCCGGCCCGCTTGCCCTTGATGTCCCACAGCGCCATGTCCAGCCCGCTCAGCGCGTTGTTCAGCACCGGGCCGTTGCGCCAGTAGGAACTGGTGTAGGCGTTCTGCCACAGGTCCTCGATGTCGTCGACGTTGCGCCCGCGCGCAAAGGGATCGAGGTACTCGTTGACCGCGGTCACCACCGTGAGCGGCCGCTGGTTGAACGTCCCGCAGCCCAGCCCATACAGGCCCGGCTCCGAGGTGTCGACCCGTATCACCACAAACCGGATACCCTGGTGCGGCGCGCAGGTGATGGCGCGGACCTTCGCGATCGTGACCGGCTTGCTCCCGCGATTGGCACGGGCGGTGGCGGCCTCCGCGGCGCGGGCCCCGCGATCCACCAAGCCCAGCGCCGCCAGCCCGGCGCCGAGACGCTGCAGGAAAGAACGACGGGAAACCGGAAGAGAGGACATGGGCGATGGCAATTGAGGGCTTGGGAGGCGGCAAGACCCGGAAGGCGAAACCGTGAACGGCGGCCGGCCGCGCCCCTGCGCCTGACCACGTCAGAAGTCGAAGCTGTTCGTCAACAGAAACACCCGCGGCTCGGGGTACTGGAAGACGACCGGCGCGCCGGCGGCGGAAAGGCCGGCCTGCGGGATCAGTTTTTCGTCGTCGAGCAGGTTGCGGACGTTGAGGGCGACGTTCCAGCGCACGCGGCGGGAGAAGAGCGAGGTGGAGTAGCCGACGACGCCGTCGGTGTTGATCACCGCGCCGCCCCGGATCGGTTGGGCGACATCCGCCACGGTGACACTGGCGCCGGGCGCAAAGAGCCCCGGGGTGCTCAGCAGGGGATCGGTCAGCTCGGTCGCCGCGAGAGTCCGGCTGCGATAGCCGAGGGTGCGGTCCCCGCGGTAGCGCACGCTGCCGCCGACGCGGAATCCCTTGAGGAAGCCGGAGGGGAAACGGTACGAGGTCGTAACCGTGCCGCGCCATTTGATCTCCTGGCTGATCGACTGGCCCTCGCTTTCGCGCAGGAAGAACCAGCCGAGCGCGGAGCTGCGAAGGTAGGCCAGCAGGGTTTCGGTCGGATTCGAGGTGTTGTTGAAATGCAACTGGGCCGGGCCTGTGCCGCCGTCGCGTTGCACGACGTTGGTGTCGCTGGCGGCGGCGATCCAGTCCTTCAGCCGGTAGTCGAGCAAGGCGAACCAGTCCGAAGCGATGCGGTGGTTGCGCGTGCGGTTTTTCGCAAGGCTGAGGCTGACACTCCAGCCGGGCACGGGATTCGCCACCAGGCGCCACTCGAGCCCCTTGGCCGTGCGATCGGACGCGACGTTGTACTTGAGACTGAACGCCGGGCCGGCGCCGGCGGCGCTCGGCCACTGCAGCACATCGTTCTGGAGGAAGGCGAACGGGCTGTCGGCAGCGATGCCGTTGCTCGCGCCCCCGACCACCGGCGCCCCGTTGGTCGGGGTCTCGTAGCTCCCGCCCGACTTGAGCAGGTGGTAATTCTGCACCGACTTCTCGAGGTGAATCGCCGTCCAGCGGATGTCGGCGCGATCCATGCCCGAATTGCCGCCCACGGCCGGCGGAGCCGGAACCGTCACCCCGGTGCCGCCGGAAACGCCGAGATAGACCGACTCGTACGCGTTCACCCGCAGCACCACGCGCTCGTCCCAGAGGCGCACCGACACCCCGTATTCCTTCGTCGTCCCATCGTCGAGCTGGGCCTCGGCGCCGTACGGGGTCTTGCGGGTGAAGTCGGCCACAAAGGCGGACGAGGATTCGGTGTAATGCAGGCTGAGGAAACGGTTCCGGCCGAACGGATGGAGCACCACGCCCTTGAGTCGCGAGGTGACGTCGTAGGCGGAGGGGGCGCCGAGCGTGTCGGCTTCGCCGCCGCGGGCGAGCATGACGTCCCAGGGCTCGAAACCGGCGTTGCCCACCGCCTGGCCGGTGGAGGCAAACGTGAGCACGCCGCCCACCGACACCGGCTCCTCGTACTGGCGGGTTGCGGCGTTGTAGCGGCGGGCCGGTTTCTCCGCGCCGCCCTGGCCCGCCCACGGGGCAAAGGAGGCCTGGGAGCGGCGTTCGCCCAGCGTCAGGTTGAGGCGGTTCTGGAGCAGGCTGCTCTGCACCGCAAACTGCACCGCCTCCTCGAGCTTCCGGCCGTTGGAAGTGACGACCTGGGCGCCGTAGGGGCTGCTGAGGCCGGTGTTGATCACGACATCGCGGCCGTTGGCGTCCTGGCCAAACACGAAGGTCTCGGGCCCCCAGGGGTCGAACGGGGCGCGGACGTGAAAGTGGCCCGTGCCGCTGTTGTTCTGCGGTGCGTCGAGGTAGAAGCGGGCGCGCAACCGCCGGGTGTTGCGGGTGGTGTCGTTGGCGGCGGTGGTGCCGGCCGGGTAGGTGATGCCGGGAAAGGTGTTGTCGGAGATGATGCGCGGGTTGTTGTTGTTGTGCTGCACCCGCAGGTTCTCGGCGTCGGTGACCATCACGGCGAACTGGTGGGCCCCGAGCCAGCGCCAGCGGTCGCGCCGCGACTGGAAGTCAAGGGCGTAGGCGGCCTGCAGGCGTGCCTCCCGCCGGTGGTTGCGCCACATGCTGCCCGTCATCTCGTCCTCCACGTAATAGCGGCCGAGGTTGGGATTCGGCGTGCGGCCGTCCGGCAGGAAGCGGTTGAGATCGACGCGGAGGTCCGCGTTGGCGGCCGAGACGAAGCTGAGGGAGCGGGTGTCGAAGATCTCCCGGTTGTAGCCACCTTCCAGATACAGGTTGCGCCACGGATTGAGCTCGACGAGGAAGCCGTGGATCGTGCCGCGCCACCGGCGCTGGAGGGCGTTGCCGATCACGCTCTGGTCCCGCGGGTAGATGGCGGGGTCGGTGATGCTCGGATCCTGGGTGCCGTCCAGCGGCCGGCGGGAGGTGACGGTGTTGGTCCAGTTGGAGATGACGGGGGCGCGGGTGCCGTCGGGGTTGAACACCACCACGGGGAAGGCGTTGTTGAAGCGCTCGGCGGAGGCGGCGAGGTCGGCGCCCTGCCGGTTGAAGGCGGTGTTGAACTGCGCGGCCGTACTCGCGAAGGTCACCCCGGTGTTGTCGAAGGTCGGCCTCGTGGCGGTGGCGAGCCAGGGGCTGACACGGTCGCTCGTGAGCGTGTTGGCGGCATTGCGCTGCTTCTGCTCGAAGTTCTCGTACCAGGCACGGACGTTCAGGCGCCGCGCGGGCTGGAAGAACACCGAGCCGAAGTGGCGCTCGGTGCGCGCGCCGACGAGCTCGCGGTAGTCGCGTTCGTGGGCGCGAAGCCCGGCCAGGCGCACGCCGAGCACCTTCGGGATGAGCGGCTGGTTGAGGTTGAGGGAGGAGCGCACGCTGCGGTTCGAGTCGACGCGCAGCGTGGCGGTGCCGGAGAACTTGCGCAGGTCGGCGCGATCGAAGGCGACATCGTTGGTGCCGCCGGCAAAGCCCGCGCCGAAGAGGATGGCGTTGGAGCCCGAGACGAGGGTGAAGCGCTTGCCCGTGTTGTAGGTGTCGAGCGGGACGTTGGTCTCGAAGAAATCGTGCGTGTTGTTGGAACGGCTCAGCCCGCGGGTGCGGCTGCCGTAGGCGGAACTGAAAACGCTGTTGGTGTTGGGATCGGTGCCGGGGCTGAAGTTCTCGGCATCGGTCTCGATGTTGAGCGAGTAGCGCAGCGACTCGTCGAGCGTGAGCGCGCCGATGTCGTCGAGAAACTCGGCCGTCATGACGTCAATCTGCGAGGCCACATCGCGCAGCTCGCTCTTCAGGCGCGTGCCCCCGAGCGTGCTCGTGGCGGCGTAGCCGACATCGCGGGTCGCGTCGACCGTGAAGGGGCTGAGAACGTAGGCTTCCTCGTCCGGTGCGGGGGCCGGAGCCGGGGCGGCGGGGACCGCGGCGCCGGCAATCGGCAGCAACGCCGGCACCAAGGGGAGGACGAGGAGACGCAGGGGCGAGGACGGGGGCATGGTCGGGGGGGATGAAGGGAGCACGCGAAGCCGCCGTGCGACTGCGCTGGACCCTCGGGGAACCTACCCGGCTCGGCAGGCAACGTCACCCCCCAAATTCGCGGGGGCTGGAATCAGGGGTACCTCTCACATTCTTGCAGGCGATCAGGGCCGCGGGGCGCGGACGTATCGCCACCGGCGATCGTCCGCCAGCGGCAGACGAGGCTTCCGCCTTCGCCGAGCCTACGGCGGACGGGTTGCCGACGTCTGCGCCCCGGAGTGCAATAAACTGAGACCCACCCGGGAATCAGGGCGCATCCCTGTTTCCGGACACCCGCAATACCCCTCCCCCTTCGCGACCTCAGCGCCGAAGGAAAGACCGTGGCGGGACGCCTCGACCACCGTTGCCCTCCGGCAACTGCGCTGCAGGCAGTCGTTCGACGCGCTCCCGGTCCTGCGGAGGGGTGGCCGTCCACCATCCCCGAGAATTGCATTGTTCGCCCGCGTGCCGGTCCGCAACCTTCGCCCCCCATGCAGCAAGTAAACATTGGAATGATTGGCGGCGGCACAGTGGGCAGCGGCGTCTACCATCACTGGCACCGCAACGGCGCCCTGATGGCCTCGCGCCTCGGCGTTCGCCTCGCCCTTACCCGCGTCGCCGTCAAAGCCCTCGACGAACCCCGCCCCTACCCGATCCCCGAGGCGATCATGGGCACCGACTGGAAGGCCGTCGTCAACGATCCCGACGTGCACGTCGTGGTCGAACTCATCGGCGGCACCGGACTCGCCCGCGAGGTCATCCACACCGCGCTCAAGCTCGGCAAACCCGTCGTCACCGCGAACAAGGCGCTCATCTCCGCCCACGGCGAGGAGCTCTTTGCCACCGCGAAGGCGCACGGCGCCAATCTCTATTACGAGGCCAGCGTCGCCGGCGGCATCCCCATCATCAAGACCCTGCGCGAGGCCTTCGTCGGCAACCGCATCACGCACCTGTACGGCATCGTCAACGGCACCTGCAATTACATCCTCAGCCGCATGAAGCAGGAGGGCGCCGACTTCGCCGACGTCCTCGCCGACGCCCAGCGACTGGGCTACGCCGAGACCCCGCCCGACCTCGACATCGACGGCCACGACGCCGAGCACAAGACCGGCATTCTCGCCTCGCTCGCCCACGGTTTCTGGGTCGACTCCCGCTCCATCCACGTCGAGGGCATCCGCCAGGTCTCGAAGCTCGACATGCAATTCGCCCAGCAGCTCGGCTACACCATCAAGCTGCTCGGCATCGTAAAAACGCTGCCCGGCCCCGGCCGCCGCGCGCCCCGCGGGCCCCGCCTGCAGGTCTCGGTTTACCCGGCCCTCATCCCCAACGCGCACGTCCTCGCCAGCGTCAATGGCGTCTTCAACGCCGTCTTCGTCCGCGGGGATGTCGTCGGCGACACGCTCTTCTACGGCCGCGGCGCGGGCAAGGACGCCACCGCCAGCGCCGTGCTCAGCGACCTGGCCGATGCCGCGCTCGATCTCGCGCACCGCACCACGCGCATCCCGCCGTTCGTGCCGCACGAGTGCGAGGGCCGTGTCGCCCCGCTGGGCGAAGTCGTCTCGCGCTACTACGTCCGCCTCAACGTCGTCGACCGGCCCGGTGTGATGGCCAAGGTCACCGCCATCCTCGGCGCCGCCAAAATCGGCATCGCGTCCATCATCCAGCCCGAGGGCCATGCCGGCGAAACCGTGCCGCTGATCCTCATGATTCACGACGCGACCAACGCCGCGATGCAACAGGCGCTCGCGAAGATCGGCCGCCTCGCCGTAGTGAAGTCGCCCCCCGTGATGATCCGGGTCGAGACGTTCGAGTAGACGGAAAGCACCAAGGGGGCATGGCGCGAATCGCGAATCCCCCCGACATCCCCGGCCACACCAATTGCAGTCGGTTTCGCGATTCGCGCTATGACCCCGTCCGCCCGCGCAGCGGTCCTTCAGATCTGCGCACCGGATCGCGCGGCGCGTTTGTCGTGAAGCATCGCTCCCCTGGCGCGCGATTTCGCCCGCTCACCCGTTCCCTTCAGTAACCCGCCGGCGGCGGTGTCACTGCCGCTCCCACCCGCAGCGCCGCCAGTCCCGCCGAACCGGGCGGCAGCCCGCGCGCGAGGGCGGCCTGGAGCATCGGCTCGGTCGCCGTCGCCCCGATGCGCGTGACGCCGAGCGCGCGCACTTTCAGGAGATCGTCGATCGTCCGCACACCGCCGGCGGCCTTGATCTGGACGCTCGCCGGACAGTGCACCCGCATCAGCCGCAGGTGGGGCTCCGTCGCGCCCCGGTAATTGTAGTCGCCATTCGGCTGCTTGACGAAGCCGTAGCCCGTCGAGGTCTTCACGAAGGCTACGCCGATCTCGCTGCAGATCCGGCAGAGCGCGAGGATGTGCTCATCCTGCAGGTAGTCGTTTTCGAAGATCACCTTGAGGATCGCCCCGCCGGCGAGGCAGGCAGCGTTGACGGCGTGAATGTCGTCGGCGACGTACCGCAGGTCGCCGCCGAGCACGCGCCCGCAGTTGGCGACCATGTCGATCTCCGTCGCGCCCTCGCGGATCGCCAGCTCCGTCTCCAGCACCTTGATGCTCGTGTGGCTGTTGCCGTGCGGAAACCCGATCACCGAGCACACCTTCACTCCGGTGCCGCGCAGCAGCGCGGCGGCGCGCGGCACGTAGTAAGGTTTCACGCACGCGGTCGCGACCTCGTACTTCGCCGCCAGGGCGCAGCCGGCGTCGAGCTGCGCATCCGTCATCGTCGGGTGCAGCAGCGAATGATCGATCATCTTGGCCAGGTCGAGGACCGTGAGGGGGGAGGACATGAGGACGGAAGGTGCGAGTGAAAGTGAAAGTGAGGGTGACGGTGAAGGCGCGAGGTGACCGGGGCGGGAAGGCCGCCGGAGGGGCGGCTTCAGCCCGCCAGGAAATTGCGGAGGAAACGCGCGCTCTGCCGGATCGCGTCCTGGCGGGCGGCGAGCGAGCCCTCGTAGGCGCGGTCCTCGACCTCGATGCAGACCGGGCCATCGTAGCGCGCCTCGGTGAGCACGGCGAAAAATCCCGGCCAGTCGACCTGGCCCAGCCCGGGCAGCTTTGGCCGGTGGAACTGCAGCGGCGTCGCGAGAATGCCGACCTCCTGCAGCGCCACGCGATCGATCCACACGTCCTTCGCGTGCACGTGGAAGATCTTCGACGCAAACTCCCGGATCGGCGCCACCGGATCGATGAACTGCCACACCAGGTGCGAGGGATCGTAGTTGAGCCCGAAGTTCGGCGAGGGAATCCGGCGGAACATCTCCCGCCAGGCCGCCGGCGTGCACGCGAGGTTCTTGCCGCCCGGATACTCGTCCTCGGAAAAAAACATCGGGCAGTTCTCGATCGCCACGCGCACGCCGCACGACTCCGCGTACCGGATGATCTCCGGCCAGCGGGCGTCAAACAGGCGCCAGTTGTCCGCCGCCGAGAGCTTGGGATCGCGGCCGATGAAGGTATTGACGGTGTCCAGCCCGAGCCGGGGCGCGGCCGCGATCACCTGCCGGAGGTGCGCGATCACCACCGCCGCCTCCCGCTCGTCGGCGACCAGCGGATTGGGGTAATATCCGAGGGCGGACAGTCGCACGCCCGCCGCGGCGAGTTTCGCCTGCACCGCCGCCGCGTCGAGGGCGGTGACGTCCACGTGCGTCACCCCCGCGTAACGCCGCTCCGCCCGGCCGGCCGGCCAGCACATGGCTTCCACGAGGGGCACGCCGGCCTCGCAGGCGAAGGCGAGCACTCCGTCGAGATCGAGGTCGGCGAGAATGGCGGAGACGAATCCGAGTTTCATGGTGGGCGGGACGGAAGCCCATCCTACCGCGCCGGCGGGTTGCAAACCATGTCTGCGCCGGCAAACTCATACCGATTCCGGCACCGCCGCGCGTTTCTCCACGCCGGCCGCCCCTCCCGTTCCCAGCATGCCCGTCCACAAGGATCGCTTCCGCCGCTCCCGGTCGATCGACGCGCCCGGCCGCATCCGGCCGGTGTTCGACGACTTCCACCTGCTGCGCATGGAGGGTGCCTACGAGTATCCGCGCCACCAGCACAGCAACTACGAGGCCATTTTGGTCGAACGGGGCCCGTACCGCTGCGAACTCAACGGCGGGGAACTGACGCTCGCGGCGGGGCAGGCCCTGATCATCAAGCCCGGCGACTGGCACGCCGACCACCTGCGCGACGGCCAGCGGCACTACGTGCTGCATTTCCGGCTGGTGGGCGGCCCCGGCGAGCCGCCGCCGCCCGCGGTGTTCCGCGCCGACGCCGCCCCGGCCGGCCAGGTGTGCCGCGGCGACTACACCCGCGACTCGTGGTTCCTGCGCGAACTGCGCCACGAGGCCGAGCAGGAGGCCCCCTACGCCGCGGCGGTGGAGGACAGCCTGCTCAGCGCCCTCTTCTGGCGGCTCGTCCGCGGGCTCGATCCGGCGGCGTTGAGCCCGGAGTTCCGGCGCCTGCCGGCGGACGAGGCGCGCCGCAGCGAACTGGCGCAGGCCTTCGCGCGCCACCTCGCCGGCAACCCCGACGTCGCCCTGATCGCGCGCGATCTGCGGGTCAGCCCCCGCCACCTCACCAACCAGTGCCGGGCGCTGTTCGGCGTCCCGCCCGCCCGCCTGCTGTTGCGGATGAAGCTCGACCTCGCCGAGGAGATGCTGCGCCACCAGCGGCTGCGGGTGAAGGAGGTGAGCGAGCGCCTCGGCTTCGCCACCCCGTACCATTTCTCGGCCGCGTTCCGCCGCGTGCGCGGCCACCCGCCCTCGGACTTCCGCGAGCGGTGAGACGGCGAGGTCTGGACCGGCCCCGGTAGCGGGGGTGGGTTGTGCCGGAATCCGCATTCTTTTGCCGGCTTGCGCATGGCCGGCCGACGCGGCGTCTGTTAGCATGGCCCCACTTCGCTGTGCCCCTTGGCACTCCGCCATCGTCTCCCGCCGACTTCCCGTCCCGTTCCGATGCTGCTCCGCCTGCTCCTCACGCTCGCCGCGCCCTCCCTCCACGCCGCCGCCGCCCCGCCGCGCAACATCCTCTTCATCCTCGTCGACGACCAGCGCCACGACGCACTCAGCGCACTCGGCCATCCGTTCCTCCAGACGCCCGCGGCCGACGCGCTCGTAAAGGGCGGCGCGCGTTTCGCCAACGCCTACGTCACCACCTCGCTCTGCTCGCCCAGCCGCGCGACGATCCTCACCGGCCTCTACGCCCACACCCACCGCATCGTCGACAACCAGAGCGGCATGCCGCCGGGCCTGCGCTTCTTCAGCGAGGATCTCCAGGCGGCCGGCTACCGCACTGCGTTCATCGGCAAGTGGCACATGGGCCACGACAGCGACGCACCACGGCCCGGCTGGCACCACTGGATCAGCTTCACCGGCCAGGGCAGCTACTTCCCCGACCTTCCGAACGGCCGCAAGGCGCAGCTCAACGTCGACGGACAGCGCGTCCCGCAGACCGGCTACATTACCGACGAGCTCACCGACTACTCCCTCCGCTGGCTGCGCGCGCAGCAGGGCAGCGGCCAGCCGTGGATGCTCTACCTCTCGCACAAGGCCGTGCATCACGACTTCTCGCCGGCGCCGCGACATAAAGGCCGCTACGCCCACGTATCCATCACTCCCTTTCCCACGACCAAAGGCACACCACTCGACGAGTTGAAGCCGATGTGGGCGCGCAACCAGCGCAACTCGTGGCACGGCGCCGACTACCCGTTCCACGGCACGCTCGGCGACGCCGCCGACCTCTACCGCCGCTACTGCGAGACGCTCCTCTCCGTCGACGAGAGCACGCAGCGCCTGCTCGATTTCCTGCGCGAAACCCGGCAGCTCGATTCGACACTCATCCTTTACCTGGGCGACAACGGCCACCTGTGGGGCGAACAGGGCCTGATCGATAAACGCACCGCCTACGAAGCCTCCATCCGCGTGCCGCTGATCCTGCATTGCCCGGACCTCATCCCCGCCGGCCGCACGGTGACCGAAATGGCGGCCAATCTCGACATCGCCCCCACCGTGCTCGAAGCCGCCGGGATCAAAGTCGCGCGCCCCATGCACGGCCGCAGCCTGCTGCCGCTCGCCCGCGGCGAGCAGGTGGCCGACTGGCGCACCGAACTCCTCTACGAATACTTCTGGGAACGCTGGGCGCCGTCCACCCCCACGCTGCACGCCCTCGTGACTCCCCGCTGGAAATTCATCCGCGCCTACGGGCTCTGGGATGTGCACGAACTCTACGACACCCAGAACGACCCGCACGAACTCACCAACCTGTTCACGCATCCCGGGCACCGCGCCCGCGCCCTCGCGATGGATCAGCGGCTCTTCGAACTCCTCGCCGAAACCGGTGGCGACTCCATTCCCCTCCACCGCGGCTGGAATGGCAGCGCCCGCGAGGCGCGCTCCCCCGCCGCGTCCGGGTGGGCGCCGTTTCCGAATTCCATGCTCTCCGGCCAACGATGATCGCCTCTCCCCCGCACCTCTTCGCCCGCTCCGGGCTCACCCTCGCGTGCGCCCTCACCCTCGCCACGCCCCTGTGCGCCGCGGTCGACACCGCCCGCGTCTTCTATTTCGGCAACAGCCTCACGGGCGGCACCATGCCGGCCTGGCAGCCGGAACTCGCCCGCTCCGCCGGCAAGACCTGGGAAACGCACGCCTGGCTCGGCGCCGGCTGGCAGCTCTGGCAGCATCGCGAGGAAATCGGCGCCGGCCGCGACCTCTTCGGCGCCGGCTCCAAGGGCGACCTCACCCTCGACGCCGCACTCGTGCAGTCCGCCAAGACGCACGTGAAGGCGTTTCACACCGGCACCTGGGACACCGTCGTGCTGCAGCTCTTCGCGCCGTACCTCACTGAGGAGACCGACACGAAGTGGGGCCGGAAGCTCAGCGGTCGGAAGGACGCCGGCGATCTTGGCGCCGCGACCGATCTCATCCGGCTGCAACTCGCCCGCCATCCCGCCTCCCGCATCTTCATCTACCAGGTGTGGCCGATGATGGACGCCGGCACGGTGCCGCCGCCCGATCAGTTGCCCGCCTGGGCCAAAGGCAAATCGGGGCTGCGCACCGCCGAGTTTCCGCTGCGCGAGCGGTTCGACTACGCCGCCCGCTGGCTGCAGGCCTACGACCCGGCCACCTCGCCGCGCGACAACGCGAACAAACCGTGGCGCTCGCGCGCGTTCAGCGAACAGGTCTTCGCCGGACTGAAGGAACGGTTCCCCGCACTCTGGCGCGAAGGCCGGCTGCGGATGATCCCGGCCGGCGAACTTTTCCTCGAACTCGATCGCGCCCTGCGCGCCGGCCGCGCGCCCGGCCTCGCCAGCGTCGGCGACTTCTACACCGACGTGCAGCACATCCGGGCCGGACTGCCGCGCTACGCCGTCGCCGCGCTGCTGTTCGCCTGCCTCTTCGAGACCTCGCCCGCGCCGCTCGACTGGCGGCTCTACAACGACGCCGCGAAATACGGACCCGACCCGAGCCACGACTCCGGCGAATTGCTCCCCCTCACGCCGGAACGGGTCCAACTGGTGCACTCCGCAATCGAGACCCTGCTCGCCTCGCATCCGCACGCGCGGCGCCGGCCCTGATTCGGCGGCGTGAAGCTCGTCCCGCCACCGACGTTCAACCCTCCTCCTCGATCTGCCATGGTACCTCGCTTCCTCCTTGCCGCGCTGGCCCTCTCCAGTGGCGCACTCTCCCTCGCCCTGGCTGCGACTCCCGCGTCCCGTCCGAATATCCTGTTTCTCATCGCCGATGATCTGAATCCCTCGCTGGGCGCCATGGGCAACCGGCAGGTGCAGACCCCCAACGTCGACCGCCTCGCACGGCGCGGCACGGTGTTTCACCACGCGTATTCGTCGTGGGCCTCGTGCCTGCCGTCGCGATCGTCCTTTCTCAGCGGCTGGCAGCCGGCGCGCGCGCCCATCTACGACTGGGGGACTCACCACAGCCGGCTGGGTCCGCTCGCCGGCGCGGTGTATCTCCCGGAGCACCTGAAGGCGCAGGGCTACTACACGGCGCGGCTCGACAAGGTATTCCACATTGGCAAGGACGATCCGCGCTCGTGGACGCTCACCGAGGAACCGTGGCGCGACGCGGCCGGGAAGTTCCGCCCGATCACCACCGGTAAGGAAATCGAGACGCTGAAGCTCGAGAGCAAGGTGCGGCGCGGCGGCAACTTTGCCGGCAAAGTCGCCGGCGAGACCGGGCCGTTCGCCGTGCTCGATGTCACGGAGGACGAGCTGTTCGATGGCCACACGACGCGGCGCGCCATCGAAATCCTGCGCGAACGCGCGCAGTCGAAGCAGCCGTTCTTCCTGGCCGTCGGCCTGCGGCGCCCGCACCTGCCGTGGATCGCCCCGCAGAAGTACTTCGACCTTTATCCGCCGGAGAAAACCGCGCTGCCGCCGCGCGCGGCCGAGGGTGCCCAGGCGCCCGTCGACGAAGCCGTGCACCGGCAGATGATCGCGCACTACTACGCGAGCACGACGTTCATGGACACGATGGTCGGCCGGGTGCTCGCCGCGCTCGAGGCCAACGGGCAGGCGCCAAACACCCTCGTGTTTCTCTTCGGCGACCAGGGCTACTGTCTCGGCCAACGCGGCGCTCATTTCGGCAAGGGCAATCTCTGGGAGCGATCCCTGCACGTGCCGCTCATCGCCGCGGGCCCGGGAATCGCCCCGGGCGCCTCCTGCACCGAACCCGTCAGCCTGCTCGACCTCTATCCCACGCTGGTCGACCTCACGGGCGTCCCGGCCCCGTCGACGACGCTCGACGGCCGGAGCCTGCGGACGTGGCTCACCCAGGGCCGCGATCCCGCCTGGCGCGGCCACGCGGTCTCGTTCTACGGCACGAGCGCCGGCCAGCGCCTCTCCGCCACGATTCGCACCGCGCGCCACCGCTACACCGTCAATGCCAACCGCGAGCCGGTCGAACTCGTCGACCTGCAGTCCGATCCCTACGAGCGCACCAACCTGGTGCGGCATCCCGAGCTGGCGGACGTGCGCCAGCGGCTCCACGACCTGCTGCTCGCCGAGTGGAGGGCCGCGGCGCCGCAACCGTGACCGCACCGCGTTGCGAAATCCAAATCGCCACCTCCCCGCCATGACCCGCCGCCAGCACCTCAAGTCGCTCGCCGTCCTGCTCGCCGGCGCCCGCGGCGCGTTCGCGCAAGCCGCCTCCAGTTCCCGCTTCTTCACCGTCTCTCAACGCGGCGGTCGCTGGTGGTTCGTCACCCCGGAGGGCGCGCGGTTCTTCTCGATCGCTCTCAACCACATCGATCCCTCGCCGCTGCGGTATCCGCAAAACGGCGACCTCTGGCATCGCCGATACGGCAACTCGATGGAGCGCTGGCTCAAGGAGTCCGTCGCCCCGGATCTCCGCGCCTGGGGTTTCAACAGCGTGGGCTGGACGCAGGAGGTCGTCACGCGGGGGCCGACCAACCACCGCCATTCGCGGGCCTTCACCTACGAGGAATACCAGTGGCTCGGCCTGCCGTACTGCCACCAACTGCCCTTCGCCGACTTCCACCAGTGGGACGCCGAGGTCCGCCACCCCAACCTCGCCAGTCCGGAATTCGCCGACTGGTGCGACTACGTGGCGCGCGAGCACTGCGCCCGCATGGCCGGCGACCCCAAGCTGATCGGCTATTTCTACCTCGACTGCCCGACCTGGGTGCACACCCGGCCGGAGAACGAGTGGAAGGGGCCGTTCTTCGACCCCGCGAAACTCCAGACCGAGGCTGGCCGCCGCGAACTCACCGACCTCGCCACGCGGTATTATCGCATCTGCCACGACGCCATCCGTCGCTACGATCCGCACCACCTCATCCTCGGCGACCGCTACGAGGCCGGGCGTCCGCTCCCCGAGGAGGTCGTGCGCGCCGCGCTCCCCTACGTCGACGTGCTCTCCTTCCAACACTTCGCGCCCGTCGAGCGCGTCGCGGCCAACCTCGCCCGCTGGCACCAGTTCTCCGGCAAACCCGTGCTGGTCGCCGACACCAGCGTGAACGTGAAGCAGGCGGACGGCGGTCAGCGCCACGACGGGGCGGGTTATGCCGCGCTGCTACGCCGGCTGCGCGATGTTCCCGGCTGCGTTGGTCTCCACCTCTGTGGCGCCTACCTGCGCAACGAAGTCCGGAAGCGCGCCCTCCTCGACGCCGCCGGCCGTCCCGACGACGAGGCCCTGCGGGCGATCACGGCCGCCAACCGCGAGACCGACGCCTGGATGCGCGCCGGGGAATGAGCAGCCGGCAAGCCGACGACATCCACCACCACGTTTCCTCCCTTATGCTGCAATCGATCTCTCTCGTACCGTTTCGTGACGACTTTTCGGATCCCGTAGCCGCGTTGGAGCGCAGCGACAACGTGGTCTCACGCCCGGCCACGGTTTCACTCCGTTCAAGCGCGGCTACACCCTGGGTTGCGGCCATCGGCCGCGTTGGGAACCGCTCCTCCCCGCACGTTGCCTCCTCCGCTCTCATCACCCGCCGCCCGCCGGGCCAGCGCTGGCTTTGGGCGCTCGGCCGGATCGCTGGCGCGCTCCTCCTCGCGTCGCTCCCGGCCGCCGCCGCCCCGGCGTACCTGCCGCTCTCCGGGAGCGCCTGGCGACTCGCGCTCGGCGACGTCGACGGCGACGGGCGGCACGAGCTCCTCTGCGGCCTGTACCAGGAGCGGCTCGTCTGCGTCGACGTGTCGACCGGCGCGGTCCGCTGGGAAAAGCCCCTGCCGGGATTTCCGTTCGCAATCACCGCGGCCGACGTGACCGGCGACGGCCGCGCGGAAGTGTTTGTCGCCTGCGCCGACGGCTCGGTGCTCGCGTTCGGTCCCGACGGCGCGGCGCAGTGGTCGTTCCGACCCAACGCCGCCGCGAAGCACGGCGTCGCGGTGCTGCCGGCGCAGGGCGACGCTCCGGCGTGGGTGGTCGCCGCCGGGATGGATCGGGTGCTGCACGCGGTCGACGCCTCCACCGGCCGCCTGGCCGCGCAGCTCGATCTCCGTTTCGCCGTCAATCATCTCGCGATCGCGGCGCTCCGGCGCGACGAGGGTCCGGTGGTGCTCGCGCTCGGGAATTACGAATCCCAATACAGCGTCCTGCGGCGGACCGGCGGCGGCCTGCAGGCGGTCGAAGCGCGAAAGTTCCCCATGCACGACGACATCGCGCATGGCATTTCCAACCGTCGGCTGCGGGTCTACTCGCTGGATCCGTTCGACCTGGACCGCAACGGCCAGCAGGAAATCGTCTTCGGCTGCGGCTACACCCAGGGCGCCAAGGTGCTCGTCCACGACGGGGCGGGGAAACCCCGCTGGATGTCCGAAGCGTGGACCGGACCCCAGACGGCGGGACTCGAGCGGCGCGACTTCTACAACATGACCTTCGTGCGCGGTTATCGGCCGCGGGACGGCGCGCCCCGCATCGTCGCGGTTACCGGGGGGAATGTGCGGGTCTTCGAGGCCGGCGGACGGCAGGTGGGCGAAGCCAATGCGCGGATCGGTTTCACCGACGCCGTGGTCGACGGCGCGACGCTCTTCCTCGGGTCGAGCCCCAACGGCGACAACCAGGTCTATCGCATCGATCTCGCGGGAGACTGGGTGCGGGACGCAAACGCGCTCGAGCGGCGCGGACTCGCCCGGGAGATGGGCGAGACCCTGGCAGCGGTGCTGCGGCAGGCGCAGGCGCTGCCACCGGCGCCGGACGAGCGGCCGCCGTCGACGATCTACCTGGGGCGAACGACGCCCAAGGCCGGCGAGACGCCGATCCACGGGTATTTCCGCCGGGAGTATCCCTACCCGCAGTTGCGGTTGGTCGCCGGCAACACCTTCAGCGGCATGGTGCGGGGCCCGCACGAAAACGTCCTGCTCGATCCCGCGGGCCAGGTGAAGGGACCACGGAAGGACGGCTTCCCGCGCGAGCACTTCGTCGGGCTCGCCCGGCAGATCGAGGCGTCGGGCATCGATCAGGTGTACTACATCAGCCACGGCTGCGAACCGCGCGTTACGGTCGACACCCTCGTGGCGATGCTGGAGGCCGCGCCGCGCCACCTGTACGGCTTCGTCACCCACGAGGACGAAAATCCGGAGCGCATTCCGTCCTACGTGGGCGGATACCTCGCGCCCCTCGCCCAGGCGGCGGCGGCGCGGGGCCGGAAGCTCTTTTCGATTCAAAAGAACATCTGGTGGTTCGACACGCCGGTGTTGCCCGGTGCCGGCGAGCGTTTCTTCCGGCCCGGCCACGCCCCGGCCATCGTCGCCGGCACGGACGACGCCAACTCGCGCACCGCCGACCTCAACCTGATGGCGCGCTTCGGGCTGCGGCAGGGCGGGCTGATTGCGGAAATCATGTCCTGCGCGATTAACGATCTGCACAGCTACACCCGCATGATGGAGTGGGCCTACGCGAAACACGGCCACCCGTTCTTCCGGCTGCTGGTCGCCCACACCTTCCTCGGGGCGCAGTCTTTCCATCTCCGCACGGACAACGTGCACGACAATCGCGAATTTACCGCGGCCGCGGGGGAGGCCTTCGCGCCGTTCCTGCACCTGCTTGGCAAGGGCTGGGTCTTTGCGCCGCGTCCGGACCAGATGGCGGGCATCTGCCCCGTGGGAATCGTCGTGCACCCGCCGCCGCCGGCCTGGATTAAGGAAGCCCACAACGGCCATGCGTTGAACGACTGGGGCAGGAGCGACCTTCCGGCCGACGCCGTGCTGCCGCACAACGCAACCTTCTGGGCCTATACGCCGACACCGACGCACGCGCTCACGGCGGCGCTGTTTCACAAGCGACGTCAGGGCGGCAATCACATTCCCGCGACGCCGTACGGGCCCGTCGCGTTTGTACCGGCCCACGCGGATCGCACGAAGGTCGCCGGCGTCGAACGCTGGTGGCACACCGACGGCGTGAGCCTCTGGCGCGACGGCGGCCCAAGGCTGCGCGGCGCCGCCGCGGCCGCGGCGATTCGCGCCGACCTCGAGGCGGGAGCGGCCCGGCTGCCGTTCCGCCCGACGGGCGACGACGTGTTCTTCCACACCGTCCGCCTCTCGCCCGACGAGTACCGAATCGTCGCCATCGATCCGGGCTGGCTCGACCCCGCGGCGCGCCAGGTGCGCGTCCGGGTGCAGGTCCCGGGCGCCTTCCGCGTGCGCGACCTCCTGACGGCCGCCGACCTCCCGGTGGAAAACGGCACCCTTGCCCTCACGGTGCCCGCCGGGGGCGTCCGCCTGCTGCGCGCCGAGCGCATGCCGTGAGGCGGCGGCATGGCGCGGAGGTGTCACCCCGCCGGATTGGCAGCTTGACGCCTCGTTCCCCGCCGCCTCCGGTGGACAAATGTGACTAAGCTGCTGGTTCGAGCAGACTCCCCGGCGATGATCACGATCACGACGCATCAAGCCAGGATCCACCTCTCCCGCTGCCTGGCCGAGGTCGAACGCGGGAAGGAATTTGTCATCGCCCGGGGCAAGTCGGCGGCGGCCATGTTGGTGCCCATCTCCAAGGCGGGGAGCGAGCGACGTCCAAAGGCGGGGGGAAATCAAACCGGCCTACCATCAGTTGTTGGGGCAGAGCCTCGATCACGAGGCGATCTACCGCAGCGGGGAGCTGCCGCGGTCCTATGCGCGCTGCGCCACGGCGGTGGGAACTTGGCGCCCGACCAGAAGCGGCCGGGGCCGTCCGACCCTCCAGCCCGGCCCCAGCCCCGTCGCGAGATCATGAGAACCAGATCATGCCGGCGCGGGGCCTCATCCTTTGGGCCCTGTGATCCTGTTTGGGCCCCGTGATCCCCTGAGTTCGCCGGATTCGCCCCGCGCGCGATGGAACGACCGCGTCACTGAACCTGAATTGCCCTCACCCGGCGGGGGCCCCCTGTGACCGGGCTCTGCGCCCAAGCGTCAACGGCCATTCTTGTGATACGATCGTATCACAATTCTGGCCGTTGGGCGCAACGGGGAGTCGCGACCGCAGGGCGAGCATTCCTCGCACTTCGCCGGGCGCGTCCAAATCCTCCGGCACCGAATCGGAAGTCCAACATTGGCCTTTGGGGCATCAACGCACGGAGAGCTGGCGCAAGACGGTCCGAAGACTCGGGAAGGCAGGTTCTCTGATTCAACGCGAAGTTCGGATTCGACTGGGAGTTTCAGGATTGGCTGCACACGGTGCCCTCCATTCGGACGCGCGCCGAGTTGCAGCGTTCGCTGGCGCCACGGCCAGCCGGACTCCGCTCGCGCTTTCCTGAAGATCAAGCTACGGGGTCGGCCTCTGTGGTGTAAGATCAAAGATCAAGCTACGGGGTCGGCCTCTGTGGTGTGTGGATGGACGACGGGTCGAGGCTGTGGCTGGCTACGCCGCCAGGCGCAAGCGTCACGCCATGGCGGCAGCCACGCAGCCAGGTGACGCGGTGCCAGAGTGGCGGCGTTGTCTTTCCGAAAGCAGCCAGCTGATTACATACCCCAGAGGCCGACCCCAGCGGAATCCGCCTCACGTGCCTGCTGTCCCTAGCCCTGTTCGAGCCGCGTTTGTTTCCGGCGCAACCCGCGCCGATCTTTGACAGCGCTCCGGCCGCCGAGTGGATCGCACCGCCCGGCGTGCGGGGCGACGCCTACGGGGTCTACCACTTCCGCAGCGTCCTCGAACTGAACCGGCCGCCGGCGTCGTTCGTCGTCCATGTGTCGGCGGACAACCGCTACGGGCTCTTCGACACCGTGCTCGGCATCCGGCCGCTGACGCCCCGCTTCTTGTCGGTGCCCGTCGCGCCGCATCCCGGCCCGCTCAACGAAGTGGAGGGCAGCATGCCCCATCCCCAGGGCGAGATCGTCGAGAAGCTCCAGCGGACCGCGACCGGCGGCTACCGCACCGCCATCACCCTGCCGCCCGGCATCGACGGTGTGTTCGAGTGGAGGGGCCGCCGCCAGCGCCTGCGCCCCGGCAGCCAGCAGCTCGAACTTTGAGGCTGCTCCGCGGACCTGCCTCCCTCGCCGGAAGCGAGTCGCGCGCCGCGCCGCGGAGACAGCGTCGCACCGATGCTGCTTTTCCCCACCGGAGCCCTCGCTGCACCGGCATTGTCGCGACCGAAGGCGAAGAACCCGACATTGCTGGCGCCGCTGAAAATCACGCCGACCCACGTGGCAGCCGCGGATCCGATCATGGAGTTGGCGCTGCCGTGCAGGCCGTCGTTGCGCTTGGCAATGAAATGCACGCCCAACCCGAGTTCGTCCTGGCCGACACCGATAGGCGCCCGGGCAGCTACTGGTGGCCTGAGGGATGGCCCTGGCGCCTCTTGCGGCTACTGCTGAGGGCCTTGGTCGCCTTCGTGAATCCGCGCTGGGCGGGCAGCGAACCGGATGCCGGCGCCCTTGCGGTCCGGCCGCTCCTCCGCTTCTTTTCGCCATGCAAACGCGTGAGACCATTCGTTGGGGCATCCTCGGCTGCGGGAATGTCACCGAGGTGAAGAGCGGCCCCGGCTTTCAGCAGGCCCGGGGCTCGCAACTCGTCGCGGTCATGCGGCGCACGGCCGCGCTCGCCGCGGACTACGCCCGGCGCCACGGCGTGCCGCGCTGGTACGATGATGCCCGGGCGCTGCTCGAGGATCCGGAGGTCGACGCGGTTTACGTCGCCACGCCGCCGGGCGCGCACCTCGAAGGCGTGCGCCTCGCCGCCGCCGCGGGCAAACCCTGCTACGTGGAGAAACCGATGGCGCGGCACGCCCCCGAATGCGACGCCATGCTCGCCGCCTGCGCGGACACCCGGCAGCCGCTGTTCGTCGCCTACTACCGGCGCGCGCTGCCGCGTTTTCTCCGGGTGCGCGATCTTCTTGCCGACGGCGCCATCGGCCGGCTCACAGGAATCAATTACCGGCACGCCTGTCCCACCCCCGCGAACGCTGATCCCGCGCACGGCGCCTGGCGCGTCGACGCCACCTTCGCCGGTGGCGGCCTCTTCCTCGATGTCGGTTCCCACGTGCTTGACTTCCTGGACTTCGTCGCCGGTCCGCTGACGGACGTGCGCGGCCTCGCGGCGAATGTCTCCGGCGGATACACCGTCGAGGACGCCGTCGCGATGACGTTCCGCACGGCGACCGGCGTGCCCGGCTCCGCCTCGTGGAACTTCGCCAGCCTCGCGCGCGACGACACCCTGGAGTTTCTCGGCACCGCCGGGCGCCTCTCGCTCGTGTTTTTCTCCGATGCCCCCGTGCGGCTCGAAACCGCCGACGGCGCCGAACTCTTCGAGCACCCCAATCCCCCGCACGTGGCGCAACCGCTCATCCAGACGGTGGTCGACGATCTGCTCGGCCGCGGCTCCTGTCCGAGCACGGGGGAGTCCGCCCGCCGCACTTCTGTTGTGATGGACGAGGTGCTGGCCGGCTACTACGGACACCGCGGAGATGCCTTCTGGGATCGCCCGGGAACGTGGCCGGGGCGTTCCAAGTTCACGGGCTAATCCTGGACTTGATAGCAGCAGGACCTCTGAAAGCCCCGCCGGCCGCCAGCCCCGGGGCCGCGCCGCTGATGCGGCGCGACATTCCGGCTAATAATGACCCTTTTCTGCTCGCGCCTCTCCGGCGCCGCGTGTTTCCCAAAACTCGCCGACTCCCTCTCGCCCCGTCCGCCGTCTCCTGTACCGTGAAGTCCTCCCGCTGGTCCCGCCTCCTCCTCCGCACCGTCATCGTCCTCGCCATCCTCACGGCGGTCGGCTGGGGCGCGCGCACGATCTGGCGGCAGTTGAGCCCGACCCTGTTCGGCAACAAGCGCACGGAAACCGTACCGCTCACCAAGGTCCGCACCGCCAATATCGCCGAGGAAATCGTCGCCGTCGGGCGCCTCCGCGCCGTGTTCTCGACCGACCTGCGCTCGGAGATCAACGGGCGCATCATGAAGATCGTGGCCAGCGACGGCCAGCGCCTCGCGCGAGGAGACGAGATCCTGCGCCTCGACCAGCAGGACATCCTCACCCAGATCCAGGAAATCGAGCGGAGCATCGAAGCTTCGAAACTCAAGGCGCAGCGGGCGCGGCGCGACTTTGAGCGCCTGGTCGAGTTGCAGCAGCGCGGGGTGGTCAGCGCCAAGGATTTCGAAGACTCCCGCATCACCCTGTCGCTGGCCGAGAACGACGCCGCCATCGCCGAGGCGCGCGCCGCCAACCTGCGCGACAAACTCGCCAAGACCCTGATCCGCGCCCCGCATGACGGCACCCTGCTCCTGCGCGACCTGACCGAAGGCCAGGTGATCACCGGCGCCGCCGCGCAGAACGGCGGCACGCTGCTCGGCGAGGTGGCCGACCTGGCGCAGTTGATGATCCGCACCAACATCAACGAAATCGACGTCGCCCGCCTCAAGGTCGGCGATGTCGCCCGGGTCCGCGTCGACGCCATGCGCAGCGTGCTGATGAGCGGGCGCATCCGGCGCATCGCCACCAGCGCGCTGGAAACCGGCGCCGACCGCACGCGGGTCTTCCCGGTCGATGTCATTCTCGACGAGCCCAACGAACGGCTCCGCCCCGGCATGTCGGCCACCGTGATGTTCACCCTCGCCCGCGTCGAAAACGCGGTCGCCGTGGCGCTCTCCGCCGTGTTTTCCACGCCCGAGGCGCTGCGCTACGTGTTCTTCAGGAAAGGCGACCTCTTCGAGGTGCGTCAGGTCGAGACCGGCATCGCTGACACCCGCTACGTCGAGATCCTCTCCGGCCTGCAAGTCGGCGACGAGGTGGCGCGCACGCGGCCGCTGGAGTTCGAGGGCGAGGTGCCGGTGCTTTCCCCCGCCCCGCTGAGTCCCGCCAAGGGCACCAAGTCCGAAACCGCCGCCACCGGAACGCCGCCGCCCCGACCCGCTTCCGAGCGGGGACCGCGCAAGAAATAGCCTCCTGGCCATGCGACTGCTGCTCATGGGAGTCGTCAGCGGCTGGCGCGAGGTACTTGCGCACAAGCTGCGTTCGTTCCTCACCCTTTTCGGCATCGTACTCGGCGCCGCCGCGCTGGTCGGCATGCTGGGTGTCGTCAAAGGCCTGCTGCGCGGCTGGGAACAGATGATTTATGAGACCGGCGGCATCGAGCGCATCAGCGTCTACTCCCGCCGGCCGCCTGACGTGCAGCGCGAGCGTGCGCCCCTCTCGCCCGGCCGGACCCTCAAGGATGTCGACGCCATCCTTGCCGCCGTGCCGCTCGCCCGTCGGGTCACCGCCGAGGTCTCCATTCCCGGTGGCGCCCGCCTCTACTTCCGCGGCCGCGCCTCCAGCCAGAATGTCCGCGGCGTGCTGCCCGCCACGTTCATCATGGATCGATTCGAGGTCCAGACCGGCCGCCTCATCGGCGAACTCGACCTCGAAATGCAGAACCAGGTCGTCGTGCTCGGTTCCTCGGTCGCCGACTCCCTGATCCCCCGCGGCCTCGATCCCGTCGGCCAGGTCATCACCATCAACGGGCAGCCCTTCACCGTGGTCGGCGTGCTGCGCGAGTACCAGATGTCGATGGGCCGCGGCTTCAGTTCGAAAAACTCCGCCGTCTTCATCCCGCTGACGACGCTCCAGACGCTCTACCGCCTCGATGAGAACGTCGACATCATCAACATCCAGCTCGCCGACGTCGCCGACATGCCCCACGCCCTCGAGCAGATCACCAACGTCCTTACCCACGTGCACCGCGGCATCCAGGACATCCGCCTCGAGACCCGTGAGGACCTGCTCCAGCGCTTTGAGGAGACGCGGCGCAGCTATGTCTATTCCCTCGGCGGCGTCGCGGCCATCGGCCTGATCGTGGGCGGGATCGGAATCATGAACGTCATGCTCGCCTCCATCAGCGAGCGGGTGCGCGAGATCGGCGTGCGCCGGGCGCTCGGCGCGAAACGCACCGACATCATCGTGCAGATTCTCGCGGAGTCGCTGACGCTCGCCGTCGCCGGCGGCCTGCTCGGCATGGTGGCCAGCATCGGCCTGATCGCCGGGCTGCAACGCGTGGTCGTCGCGTCGAACCGCCCGGAGCTGTCGCCCGCCGCCCTTTTCATCGGCGTGCTGTTCAGCGGCATCGTCGGTGTGGTCGCCGGGCTCTACCCCGCCATCCGCGCCTCCCGCCTCAGCCCCGTCGAGGCGCTGCGCTCGGATTGAGGCCGGCGGCAGGGAACCGGTGCTCCCGCTCGCTGGCGCGAACACCGGAGCGCGTTCGCGCAGGACCGGCGACGTGTCCCCTGCCCTCGCTTGACCGCTCCGCTCAGCCGCTCTATCGTGGATCCAGTTCCGCGCGATGGTTTGAACGCGGGCGAGAAACCCAGTCATGCAGGTCAGGAGGAAACCATGAAACAGTCGTCTCACAAAAAACCGGTGACGAAAAGAGCGGACGGCCCCAAGGACCTCAAGGTGCGCGCCGGCGGCAAGGTTCGCGGCGGGCTCGGCAGCATCCCGGGCCTGAACTCGCTGGAAGTGGAACCGGTGAACTTCAAACCCAAGAGCTCGCTGGCGGGGCTCGAGGTGGAGCCGGTGAATTTCACGCCAAAGCTGGGAATCTGACGGCCACTCCCGACACGGAGCGGTGTGCCTCTGCCGCGAACCATCGGCTTTACACCGTCTCGCGACGCCGGCTGGCCACGGCTTGATCGCCGCCCCCTCGCTCCCCACGGCGGTTCCGGCCCCGGGCAGGGTTATCGAGCCCAAGGAAGTCATCGCGCTCTTCGACGGCCGCGATCCGACGAATCTCTACACTTGGCTGCCGAGTAACACCAAGCGGTCAGAGCGCGTATCACGAATCCCCCAGACCTCCCCGGGCACACCGATCGCAGTCGGTTGCGCGCTTCGCGCTTTGACCCCGTCCCGCCCGCTCCTAACATCCCAGCCGCAGCCGAAAAGAGCGAAACAGGCCGAGAAGACCCGGCTCCCTCTTCTCGGCCGGCCTCGTTTTTCTCGGCCAAGTCAGGGAAACCAGCCGGCTACCGAATAGTCGTCGATGGCGGGTACTCCAACGACGTCTGCGGTTATCTCGGGAGCCGGCGCGTGATTGAGGAAGGTGGCTACGAGGGCATCAACGCGAACATCCGCATCCTCAATCACCCCGGCCGCTTCGCGCCTTCCGCCGAGGACACCGTGGTCGCCAAGGGGCACGAACTGGTGCACCAGACCCGGCCGTAGCCGGGAAATTCACCGCAAGCCCCGCGGGCGGCGGCCCCAACCACCGGTCCCCCCCGGCGCCGGCGTGCCTGATTCGCTCCGGGCCGGCTCACCCGCCGCCGTCGCCCGCGATCGCGAGTCCTCCACCCGTCGCGTGCCCGCCCCGACCCGCCGGAAAACCGCCTGGTGCGAATGCCGGGAGTCGAACCCGGATCAATGGCTTCGGAGGCCACTACACTATCCATTGTGCTACATTCGCAGGCGCGAAAACGGCCCGATGAAGCGCGCCCTCCCTCCGAGCGTCAAGCCTGTCCACACCCCGCCGCGCCAAATCCCCAACTGCGTCGTTGCCTCGCCCGTTCCCCCTTCGCAACGTGACGATTTATGTCCGCAGACCTCCCTGAGTCCGGCACCCCCGCCGCGGCCCCCGCCGCGTCCAGCGATTTCATCCGCGACATCGTCGCCCAGGATATCGCCGCCCGGCGCCACACCCGGATCGTCACCCGTTTCCCTCCCGAACCCAACGGCTACCTCCACATCGGCCACGCCAAGTCCATCTGCCTCAACTTCGGCATCGCCCGCGAAAACGGCGGCACCTGCCATCTCCGCTTCGACGACACCAATCCCGTCAAGGAGGACGTCGAGTACGTCGAATCCATCACCGCCGACGTGCGCTGGCTGATCGCGGGCTGGGCCGACCACTGTCTCGGCCTCAAGCCCCGGGGCGCCGTCCCGGTCGCCACCGAAGTCGCCGGCAAACGCGACTTCCACCTGGCCTCGGTCCCTGGCCACACGCCGGACGCCGAGGCCTTCCACGCGAGCGACTACTTCGAGGCGCTCTACGCCTACGCCGTCGAACTGATTCAGCGCGGCAAGGCCTACGTCTGCGACCTCACCCCCGAGGAAACCGACGCCTATCGCGGTGCGCCCGACCAACCCGGCCGCAACTCGCCCTTCCGCGACCGGTCCGTCGCCGAGAATCTCGATCTCTTTGCCCGGATGCGCGCCGGCGAATTCCCCAATGGCGCCCGCAGCCTCCGCGCCCGGATCGACATGGCTTCGCCCAACGTCTGGCTGCGCGATCCCCTGCTCTACCGCATCCGCCACACGCCCCATCACCACGCGGGCGACACGTGGTGCCTCTACCCGCTTTACGACTTCGCCCACTGCCTGAGCGACTACCTCGAAGGCATCACCCACAGCATCTGCACCCTCGAATTCGAGGTGCACCGCCCGCTCTACGATTGGATCCTCGAGAACCTCGACCTCCCGCGACCCCGGCCGCGCCAGTACGAATTCGCCAAGCTCAACATCAGCTACTTCATCTTCAGCAAACGCCGGCTGCTGCACCTCGTCACCGAAGGCCACGTCGACGGCTGGGAGGATCCGCGCATGCCCACCCTGTCCGGAGCCCGCCGCCGCGGCATCCCCGCCAGCGCCATCCGCCGCCTGGCCGCGCTCGTCGGTGTGACCAAGTTCGACAGCCTCACCGACATCGCCCTCTTCGAACATGCCATCCGCGAGGAACTCAACCCCCTTGCCCAGCGCCGCCTCGCCGTCCTCCGCCCGATCAAGCTCGTCCTGACCAATCTTCCGCCCGAGGAGGTCATCACCTGCGAGGCAACCAACAATCCCCAGGACGAGGCTCCCACCACCCGCCCGGTCGCCCTCACCCGCGAGGTCTACATTGAAGCCGACGACTTCGCCGAGGTGCCGCCGCCAAAATTCTTCCGTCTCAAGCCCGGCGGGGAAGTGCGCCTCAAATATGCCTGCATCGTGAAATGCGACGAGATCGTCCGGGACTCCGCCGGCCACCTGGTCGAACTCCGCGGCACCGCCGATCTCTCCACCCGCAGCGGCGGCCCCAATTCCGACCGCAAAGTCAAGGGCACCATCCATTGGGTCAGCGCGACCCAGTGCATCGACGCCGAAGTCCGCCTGTACGATCGGCTCTTCACCGTCGCCGATCCCGCCGCCACCGACGACTTCAAGCGCCATCTCAACCCGCGCTCCCTCAGCGTGGTGACCGCCAAACTCGAGACCGCGCTCGCCTCCGCCACCGTCGGCGAGTATTATCAGTTCGAGCGACTCGGCTACTTCGTCGCGGATTCCCACGATCACGCGCCGTCGCGGCCGGTCTTCAACCGCACGATCACCCTGAAGGACACCTGGGCAAAGCCCGGTGGCAAAGTCTGAGTCGCACGCCGGCGCCCCCCGCCCTCCGCCCGCCCCCGCCATGACCATCGGATTCCTGCTCTTCCCGAAATTCACCCAACTCGACGTCACCGGCCCGTACGAGATCCTGTCCCGCGCGCCCGGCGCCAAGCTTCACCTCGTCTGGAAATACCCCGACCCTGTCGACAGTGACCGCGGGCTCCAACTGCATCCGACCGTCACGTTCAGCGAGTGCCCACCGCTCGACATTCTCTGCGTGCCCGGCGGCCCGGGCCAGGTCGACCTGATGGACGATGACGAGACCCTGGATTTCCTGCGACAACACGCGGAGAACGCGAAATGGGTCACGTCGGTCTGCACCGGCTCCCTCCTGCTGGGCGCCGCCGGCCTGCTCCAGGGTTACAAGGCCACCTGCCACTGGGCCTCGCGTGATCAGCTCAGCCTCTTCGGGGCCGAGGCCGAGGACGCCCGCGTCGTGCTCGACCGGAACCGCCTCACCGGAGCCGGCGTGACGGCCGGCATCGACTTCGCGCTCCAGCTCGTCGGCGCGGCCTGGGATGAACGCACCGCCCAGGCCATCCAGCTCGCGCTCGAATACGAACCGCAGCCGCCGGCGTGGAGCGGCACCCCTCAACACGCGCCGGCCGACATCCTGGAGGACGCCCGGCAGCGCATGGCCGTCTTCATGGAAAAACGTCTCGCAGCCAGCAAGCGGGCCGCGGAGCGCCTGAACCTGCCCCCGAAGCCCGCCACGGGCACCCCCGAGGAACCCTGGCTCGACTGAGCCGCGGCGCCGCCATGGACGATCCCCTGCCGGTCCTCAGCCCCGCCGAGGTGCGTGTGCTCGGTTCCCTGATCGAGAAACAGATCGCGACGCCCGACTACTACCCGCTCACGCTTAACGCCCTGACCAATGCCTGCAACCAGCTCAGCAATCGCGAGCCGGTGGTAAGCTACGACGAGAACACGGTCATCCGCGCCCTCGACAGTCTGCGCGAAAAGCGCCTCGCCACGCAGTACGCCGGCGCCGAGAGCCGGGTGGCCAAGTACCGGCACGCACTCACGGACGTTCTCCTGCTCACGCCGGCCGAAGTCGCCTTGTTGTGCGTGCTCCTGCTGCGCGGGCCGCAGACCTTGGGGGAGCTGCGCACGCGCACGGAGCGCCTGTTCCGCTTCGACACCCTCGCCGAGGTCGAGGCGGCACTTGCCAATCTTGCCGGGCGCCAACCGCAACCGCTGGTGGCGAAACTGCCCCGCGCCCCTGGCGCCAAGGAATCCCGCTACGCCCAACTGCTTGGCGGGCCGGTGGAAACCGCCGCTCCCGGTGCCGTCGCGGCGCCAGACCCCGCCGCATCATCCGTCCCGCCCCAGTCGGTTCCGGCCCCGGATCGACTCGCCCAACTCGAGGCTGAAGTCGCGTCCTTGCGCGCTGAACTCGCGGACCTGCGCGAGCAGTTCGGACATTTCCGCCAGCAGTTCGAGTAGAGCCGGCCCGCGATCGCAACCGGGTGCCGGAAGGTCCGCGCCGTCGGCCCCCCGGCCACTGACGGATCGGACCGTGACGGGGCCCGCATCGCACCCCGCTCGCCGCTTGCCTCCGCGCGGAATTCTCTCGTTCACTCCGCGCCTCTCGTGAAACAAAGTCTCGTCACCCTCGACATGGAGGGCGTCCTCACGCCCGAAATTTGGATCGCCGTCGCCGAAGCCACGGGCATCCCCGAACTGCGCCGCACGACCCGCGACGAGCCCGACTACGACAAGCTGATGCTTTACCGCATCGGCATTATGGACCGCCACGGCATCACCCTGTCGAAAATCCAGTCCGTCATCGCCGGCCTGCCGCTCCTGCCCGGGGCGCTGGATTTCCTCACCGCCCTCCGCGCCCGCACCCAGGTGATCATCCTTTCAGACACCTTCGAGCAATTCGCGCAGCCGTTCCTGCGCCAGATGGGCTGGCCCACCCTGCTGTGTCACCGGCTCGTCGTTGAAAACGACCGTATCACCGGCTACCAACTCCGCCTGCCGGACCAGAAGCGCCAGGCGGTGGCCGCACTCCAGTCGCTCAATTACCGCGTGATCGCCGCCGGCGACTCGTACAACGACACGTCGATGCTTGGGCAGGCCGACCGCGGGTTCCTCTTCCACGCGCCCGACAACGTGATCCAGCAGTTCCCGCAATTTCCGGCGCTTAAGAACTACCCCGATCTGCTCGCGGCCCTGACCGCCGCACTGTAGCTATTCCAGGTCCGACACCGCGACGACACCCGGGATTTTCCTGAAATGCCGGTCGAACGTGAGCACCGCCGCGCGGTGCCCGAGGGCGGTGGCGCCGATGATCAAATCCGGCAACGGAATCACCTCGCCCGCCCGATCGACCGCTTCCTCATCGATGTCGGGCGCATCGAGCCGATCCGAAGGCTTCGGTGCCGCATCGGCCGCCAGTTGCTCCGGCGTCAACCCCAGCCCCTCGCTCCAGATCCGATGCTGCCTGGCGCGACGGGCCGCTTCGCGCAGCGCAAATTCCACCGCGTCCGGCCTGGTCAGCGATCGGTGCCGCCAAACTGCGCCAGCTCCACCGCCAGCTCGTCCAGCTCTTCGCGCACGTTCCGGCCGGCGGGCTGATTCGTGTTCCGGTTCAGCATCAGGCTGAAAGCCAGGCGCTCACCGGCCGCCGTGGACACGTAGCCGGAAAGGGAATTGGCGTAGCGCAGGTTGCCGGTCTTGGCGCGCACGTTACCCTCGGCGGCGGTTCCTTTCATCCTCGTCCGAATCGTGCCGTCCACCCCAGCGAGGGGCAGCGAAGCCAGGAAATCCTCCGCCGCCGGATGGCGCGCCATCGCCACCAGCAGCGCCACCGTGGCGTTGGCCGTGGTCAGGTTGTTGCGCGACAGTCCGGAGCCTTCCTCGAAGCGAACCTCGTCCGCCGGCAACCCCTGTTTCGCCAGGAACTCCCGCAGCGCGGCCACCGCCAGTTCCTCGGTCGTGCGGGTGGCCGGAGTGTCGGGGGTGCGGCGCAATTCGCCCAGATGCCCGAAGATGAGCGCGGCCTCCAGGTTCTGCGAGGGCTTCATGAACGCCGCCACCAGATCCCGCAGGGGCGGCGAAACCACTTCGCCGAGCAGGACCGCGTCCGGCCCGACCGCGCTGCGCTCCGGCCAGCGCACGCCGCGGGTGCCGCCATCCACGCGGATGCCCCGGGCCGCCAGCGCGGCCTTGAGGCCGGCTGCGTACCACGCCGCCGGGCGCGGCACGGTCACGTCCACCACCACCGGTTGGCCAAGTGCTGGTAGTTCGCCGAAAAGGTACACGGTGGTCTCGCCCGGCAGCCGGCGGATCGACAGGCGGCGCGCTCCGCCCGCGCCGCCCGTGACCGCGCGCACCTCGACGCTCAGTCCGGTATGCCGATGCATCCACTCCACCTGGACGGGCCGGCCGGCGGCGGCGGCCGGGTGGACGCGCAGTTGCGCGTAGTTCTCTTCCAACGACACCGCGGAAACCTCGGCGCCGTACCAGTCGTTCAGATCGTCCGCCGTCCAGCCGGCCCCGTGGGGCGGCACATGAAACCAGGTGGCATCGGCGATCACGTCGCCGGTGACGTGTCTCACCCCGGCGCGCGTGAGCACGGCGATCACGGGCTCGAAGAGGGTGTGGAATTCGCGCCCCGTGCGTCGCACCTTCCAGCCCGGGTCGCCGCGCCCGCTCACGATGGCATCCCCGCGAATCGTCCCGGCGCCATCGGGACGCGCGGAGGCCACGACCGGGGTGCGAATCCGATAGTCGGGGCCGAGGGCATCCAGGGCGAGCGCGCCGGTGTAAAGTTTGGTGTTCGACGCCGGACTGAGCAGCCGGTGCGCATCGTGTTCGAACCAGACCCTCCCCGTGTCGAGAGACACAACCTTCACCCCCCAGAGCGCGCGGTGAAACCGCGGTTGCGACACGTGGGCCGCGAGTCGGTCCCGCAACTCCGCAAAGGTGGCGGCCGGCGGACGGGGCGGCGGGGCGGCGGCCACGGCGGTTCCGGGGAGCAGCGCGAGCACGAAAACAAGCAGCACGTTCGTCACGAGTCGGGTGGACATGGCGGGGAAACGGCGCCGACCGTGGCGGGCCGCGGGGGTGGCCGCAACGCCGGAGGCTTGACGGTGGGTTTCTCCTCGCCACCCGCGGGGCGATTCCGCTCGATCCCGCCGCCCCATGAATGGCTATTTCGGCATCGGCGACTGGCTCGTCATCCTCGTATACCTCGCCGCGATGATCGCGCTCGGGGTGTGGTTCGGAAAGGACCAGCGGAACACCCGCGACTACTTCCTGGGCAGCCGGGACATCCCCTGGTGGGGCATCGGCGCCTCCATCGTCGCGACGGAGACCAGCGCGCTCACCATCATCGGCGTCCCGGCGATCGCCTACGGTGGCAACATCGGGTTCATCCAGATGATCCTCGGGTATGTGATCGCCCGCATCATCCTCGCGGTCGTGATGGTGCCGCATTACCTGAAGGGGGAGATTTTCTCGCCGTACCAGTTGCTGGAACAGCACCTCGGGCGGGGCCCGCGGCGGCTGGCGGGCGCGTTCTTCCTGTTTCTCGAGCCGCTCTCCGCTGGCGTGCGCGTGTACGTCGCCTGCATTCCGATCCGGCTCATGCTCGGCGAGGGCATCTGCAGCCTGGGTGGGCTGGTCGACCCCATCCTCGGCGCCATCCTGCTCTTCGTGGTGCTGTCGGTCATCTACACCTACCTCGGCGGCATCAAAGCGGTGGTCTGGACCGACGCGGTGCAACTGGTGCTCTTTGTGGCGGGCGGGCTCTATGCCCTGCACTACCTGCCCACGCTGATCGACGGTGGCTGGAGCGCCGCCCTGGCCCGGGCAGGCGAGGCCGGAAAACTGGCCTGGCTGAACACGAACTTCACCCTCTCCGCCCCCTTCAACCTCTGGATGGGCCTGATCGGCGGAACCGTGATGGTGATGGCCTCGCACGGGGCGGACCAGTTGATCGTCCAGCGGGTGCTGGCCTGCCGCGATGTTGCCGCCGGCCGTCGGGCCCTCGTGTTCAGCGCCGTGCTGATCTTCCCGCTCTTCCTGCTGTTCCTGCTCGTGGGTGTGCTTCTCTGGGTTTTCTACCAGTCCCATCCGTTCCAGATCCCACTGCCGGAGAGCCGGCCCGGCATCCGCTCCAACGATTTCATCTTTCCCATTTTCATCGTCACCGAGATGCCACCGTTGATGAAGGGATTCCTCATCGTCGCCATCCTGGCCGCCGCGATGTCGTCGATCAGTTCCGCGATTTCCGCGCTGGCTTCGGTCTCGACGATGGACTTCGTGAAGCACCTCGCCCGCGGGCGCGACGAGGACTTTCTCTTCCGCTTCAGCAAACACTCGACGCTCTTCTGGGCCGGCATCCTCGTCTTCGTCGCCTGGCTGACCCGCGAGGTGGAATTCGTGCTCAACGCCGCCTTTTCGCTGCGCGGCCTCACCAGCGGGGCGCTGCTCGGGGCGCTGCTGCTGGCCCTCTTTGGTCGCGGCGTCGGCCCCCGGGCGGCCATGGCCGGCATGATCGTGTCCGTGGTCGTGATGAACCTGATCTACTGGCCTGCCAACACCCCGGCGCTCCGGGCGTGGTGGTTGCGCACCTTCGGCGGCGAGGTCTTCTGGCCGTGGTTTACCGTGATCGGCACGACCGTCACCCTCGCAGTCGCCTGGGCGGCCTCGCGCGGCCGGCCGGACACCCGGGACTAGCGGCAAGGCGGTGGCGGACGTTCAGGAACCCTGCCGCGCGAGGGGCGCCCGGCATCGCCTCCCCGTCCACCGACGGTAAAGCGGGAGCCATTTGGGCCGATAAGGGCGTTATCCGTTGAAATTCAGCCTGCGCCCCTCGCACGCCAACATCTGGCCGTTCTCGCTCTTCGCCGGAGTGCTGGGGTTTGGGCTTAACCAGTTCGGTCTTCCCGTCTTCGGCGGAACCGAGATTCTCTTCGGCGGATGGGTGGGGCTGCTGATCACCTTCACCTACGGTGCGCGCCCTGGCGCCCTGACTGCGGCGGTGTCCGCAGTCGGCACCCTCGCGCGCTGGGGGCATCCGTGGGGCCTGACGGTGGCCGTGCTCGAAGCGATCTGCGTCGGGTTGCTGGTGCATCGGTATCGCCGCAGTCCGCTCCGGGCCCTCCTCTATTACTGGGGCGGACTCGGGGGACCTCTCGCCGCGGCCGGCGTGCTCGGATTCACCTCGATCCCGTTTCCCAACAACGTCGCCATCGTCTGCAAATATCCGGCCAACAGCCTTCTGATGGTGATGGTCGCCCTGCCCATCCTGCTCTCGCCCTACTACCGCCGCTGGGTCGGACTGCCGGCGGTCGATGATACCCACACCCCTCTGGCCCGGGTGCTTTTTCAACGCTTCGGAGTGATCATCGGCCTCACCCTCGCCACGCTCACGCTCGTCGCTGGCCGAAATTTCGACCGCACCCACCAACAGGTCGCCGAAACCGCGCTTTCCGCCGGCGCGCGGGAAGTTGCCCGCAATCTCGAAGCGATGTTGCGCAGCCACCAGCGGGCGCTGGCCGTGCTCGCAAGCGATTCCCGGGCTCCGCTGCCGGCACCGGAACTGAGTGCCCGCCTCGGCGAGATCCGCCACCACTATCCCGGTTTCCTGACGATGCTCGGCACCGACCGCTCCGGCCGCATCATCGCCGCCGCCCCGGCTGCGGCCTCCGACGGCACCGTGCTGGCAGCCAGCGGCCAGTCGGTCGCGGATCGCCCCTACTTCCAGGAACCCATGCGCACCGGCCGCGAGTTCCTCAGCGAGGTCTTCCGTGGGCGCGGTTTCGGCTCCGATCTCATCGTCGCGCTCAGCGCTCCGGTCTTCGATCGGCACCGCCAGCCGATCGGCATCGTGGAGGGCTCCCTCGATCTCCGAAATCTCCTCGTGGTCGTGGCCGGCGCCAGCCGTTACAGCCACCGCAGCGTCCTGATCACCGACCGCGCCGGACAGATCGTCGTGAGCAACGGCATCCTGCGACGCGCCCCCTTGAGCCGTCTCGAGGACGATTCCCTCCTGCGCGCCCCACCGCCCGCCGGAGACTCGGTGGCGCGGGTCGTCCTGGGACAGGCCTCCCCCGAACTCTTCCTGCTCTCCCGCGCCGCGCTTCCCGAACTCGGCTGGCACGTTTACCTCGCCGAACCCGTCTGGACCAGCCAGCGCCGCATCGCCGGGTTTTACCTCCTCACCGCCCTCGCCGCCGGGCTCGGGCTCCTCGTGGCGATGTTCCTGGCCCGCTGCACCGCCCGCGCCGTCACCGAGCCGCTCGGCCGCCTCGTGGAGACCATCCAGGCGCTCGCCCGCCGCGGCGCAACGCCCCCGGACCGGCCGGTGCCGCTCATCGCGCGCGAAATCGCCCAGCTCACCCAGGCCGCCCACGATGCCACCCTGGCCCTCAGCACTGCCAACCGCGAACTCGCCTCTGCCCTCAAGCAGCGCGACCAATCCCACCAGCAACTGCGGCAGGTCTTGTTTCACCTCGACGAAAAAGTCCGCCTCCGCACCGAGGAACTCGGCGTCGCCCTGCAGCAGGCCGAATCCGCCAACCGGGCGAAGAGCGAGTTCATCGCCTCCACCAGCCACGAACTGCGCACGCCGCTCAACGTCATCCTCGGCATGTCCGAATTGCTCGTGGCGGATTCGTTCGGCCCGATCAACGACCGCCAGCGTGACAGCCTCCGGATGATCGAGGAAAGCGGCCGCCATCTGCTCTCGCTCATCAACGACATCCTCGATCTGTCCAAGATCGAGGCCGGCAAACTGCAACTCGATCTGCAGCCGCTCGTGCTGCGCGACCTCTGCGGCGCCAGCCTGCGCCTCGTCGAAACGCCCGCCGCCGCCAAGCAACAGACCCTGACCCTGCTGATCCAGGCCACCACCGACTCCTTGGTGGGCGACGGCCGCCGCCTCAAACAGGTGCTGCTCAACCTCCTCTCCAACGCCGTCAAGTTCACTCCGGCCGGCGGCCGCATCGCCCTCGAGGTCACCCAGGACGACGCCCGCCGCGAACTCACCTTCGCCGTCCGCGACACCGGCATCGGCGTGGCTCCCGAGTACGTCGACAAACTCTTCCAGCCCTTCCAGCAAATCGACGGCGCCCTCAACCGGCGGCACAACGGCACCGGCCTCGGCCTCGCCCTGGTGCGTCGTCTCACCGAAATGCACGGCGGCCGCGTCGGCCTGGAGAGTACGCTCGGTCAGGGCAGCCGCTTCTTCGCGACCATTCCGCTTCGCGACGACGTCACACCCGTTTTCCTGCCCCCAACCCCGGCCCCGGTCCCCCTCGCCGAGCCCCCGCCTCCGGGTCGCCACGTGCTGATCGCCGAGGACAACGAGACCAACATCCTGATCTACCGGCGCTGCCCGGTCTTTCGCGGCGCCCGCTTCACCATCACCCGCAACGGCCGCGACGCCGTGGAGGCCGCCCTCGCCTCACCACCGGACCTCATCCTGATGGACGTGCAGATGCCCGAAATGGACGGCCTCGAGGCCACCCGCCGACTCCGCCTCGATCCCCGCACCGCCCGCATCCCCATCCTCACCGTCACCGCCCAGGCCATGCCCGAAGACCGGGTCCGCTGCCTCGAGGCCGGAGCCACTTTCTACCTCAGCAAACCCGTCTCCCTTAGCGAACTCGCCCGCCAGGTCAGCGAAGCCTGGCAAACCACCACCCCATCATGATCGTTCCCGCCTCCACCCTCCTCGCCGTCGACGATGAGCCGCGCGCGCTCACCCTGCTGCGCAACATCGCCGAACCCGACGGCCATCGCGTCATCACCGCCGCAGACGGACCCACCGCCCTCGATCTCGCCGAACGCGAACGGCCCGACGCCATCCTCCTCGATGTCATGATGCCCGGCATGGACGGCTTCGAAGTCTGCCGCCGGCTCCGGGCCAGCGCCTCGCTTTCCACCCTTCCCGTCCTCCTGCTGACCGCCCTCGACGACCGCGAGTCCCGCCTCCGCGGACTCAGTGCCGGCGCCGACGACTTCATCACCAAGCCGTTCGACAGCGTCGAACTCCGCCTCCGCCTGCGCACCCTCCGCCAACTCAACCGCTACCGCCGCCTCTACGAGGAGTCGTCGCGCTATGAAGCCGCCATCACCCATTCGGCCGAAGGCCTCGTCCTCGCCGAACCCGACGGCACCATTCTGCTGCGCAATCCCGCCTTCGAACGCCTGCTCACCCCCGACCACCGCCGACTCGTCAACTTCTTCGACTATTTCGACGACGCAGCACCGCTGCGCTGCGGGCTGGCGGACGGACAGCCCCTGCCGTCGGTCGAGTTGCCGCTTCGACACGCCGTCGCCACGCCCACGCTGGTCGAAGTGTGCGCCGGCCTGATCCCCTGGGAAGGCCGCACCATCGTCCAGTACCACCTGCGCGATCTCACCGAGAAACGGAACCTCGAAGCCCAGTTGCTGCGCTCCCAGCGCATCGAACTGCTGGGCCAGCTCTCCGGCAGCATCGTGCACGACATGAACAACGTCCTCGCCGCCATCGGCGGCAGCGCCACCCTCCTCCAGTTCGAGCCGACCGGTCCCAACGCCGGACGCCACTTCGACACCATCAACCAGGCGGTCGAAAACGCCGGCGCCATGATGCGGCAGTTGCTCCTCTTCGCCCGCGGGGCGGACGGTCCCCTCGAACCGCTCTTTCTCTGCGCCACCCTCACGGAAGCCGCCTCCCTCCTCGAGTCCACCGTCGGCTCACGGTACCGGCTGGCCCTCGATATCCCGCCCGACCTTCCGATGGTGCTCGGCGACCCCACCCAGATTAACCAGATCGCGATGAACCTCTGCGTCAACGCCCGCGACGCCATGCCCCGGGGCGGAACCATCACGCTGTCGCTTTCCACCCGCCAGCTCTCCACCAACGACGCCGCCCAGGCCGGCCCCGACGCCCGACCCGGCGCTTATGTTGTCCTCGCCGTCAGCGACACCGGTACCGGCATCCCAACCGAGGTGCGAGCCCGGCTGTTCGACCCCTTCTTCACCACCAAGGCGCCCGGCAAGGGCACCGGCCTCGGTCTCGCCACCGTCCTGCGCCTGGCCCGCCGCCACGGCGGCTTCGTCAGCCTCGACACCGAGATCGGTCGCGGCTCCACCTTCCGCTGCCACTTTCCGGTGCCGCCGGATGCCTGAACCCGGCTCCGCCGCGCCCCCCGGCTCGCACCACTACCGCCCGGCCGCGCCGCCGTCGGGCGGGCGGCGATCCACCCCGCCCTCCAGCAGCCCTTCCTTCTCGTTCACCACGATCACCTCCGCCGCGCCCTGGTTCGGCCCCTCCACCACGGTGTGGCCCATCGCCCGGAGCTGCTTCAGCGTATCCGCTGAAAACGCACGCCGCTCGACGCGAATCTGATCCGGCAGCCACTGGTGGTGCAGGCGCCCGGCGTCGACCGCCTCCTGCGCATTCATGCCCCAGTCGATCACATTGAGGATCGTGCCAAGCACCGTGTTGATGATGGTGCGTCCACCCGGCGAACCGGTCACCATGAACAGCCGGCCGTCCTTCGTGACGATGGTCGGCGACATGCTCGAAAGCATGCGTTTGCCGGGCTGCGCCAGGTTGGGCTCGGTCCCGATCAGCCCCTTGGCGTCCGTCAACCCCGGCCCGGCGTTGAAGTCGCCCATCTCGTTGTTGAGCAGAAAACCCGCCCCCGGCACCACGATGTAGGATCCGTACGCGTACTCCAGCGTGTAGGTGAGCGCCACGGCGTTGCGCTGCGCATCGACCACGGAGAAGTGCGTCGTTTCCTCCGACTCCACCGGCCAGGTGAAGGAATCCGGCGCCGACTTCGACGCCCGCCCCGGATGGATCGTCCGGCGGAGTTCCGTGGCGTATTCCTTGGAGATCAAGCGGGCGAGCGGCAGGCCCGGATTGAAATCGGGATCGCCAAGGTGCCGCGCCCGATCGGCAAAGGCCCGCCGCATCGCCTCCGCCAGGTAATGCAAGGTCTGCGCCGATCCGTAGCCCGCTGCCTGCAGGTCAAAGCCTTCCAGGAGATTCAGCATCTGAATCACCGCGACCCCGCCCGAACTCGGCGGCGGCATGCCGATGATCTCGTAGCCGCGATAAGTGCCGGTGACGACGTCGCGTTTCTTCGCCCGATACGCCTTCAGATCAGCGCGCGTGATCAGGCCGTCGTGCGCCTTCATCTCCTTTTCGATCAGCGCCGCTGTCTCGCCCTCGTAAAAACCCGCCGGCCCGCGCTCGGCGATGCGTTGCAGCGACCGCGCCAGGTCCGGCTGCCGCAACACCTCGCCCGCCTCGTAAGGCACCCCCTGCTTCGAAAACTGCGCGAGCGAGGCCGGCCATTTCCGGAAGTGTGGCAGCACGCCCTTGAGCGAGCGCGCCAGCCCGTGGGTCACCTCAAAGCCGTCTCGCGCCAGCGCCACCGCCGGCATCACCAGATCCTTCCAGGGCTTTGACCCATGCTCCTTCCACGCCAGGTGCAGCCCCGCCACCGTCCCCGGCACCCCCACCGCCCGGTGGCTCAGGTGGTGCCGGTCGTGGTCGTACTTCCCGTCGCGCAGCCACATCGTGGGCGAAGCCCCCGCCGGGGCCGTTTCGCGGAAATCGTACGCCACCGGCCCGCCGGCCGCCGGCCGGTACACAATGAAACCGCCCCCCCCGATGTTGCCGGCCGTCGGATGCGTCACCGCCAGCGCAAACGCCGTCGCCACCGCCGCATCGATCGCGTTGCCCCCGTCCTTGATCACCTGATACCCGATCTGCGACGCCAGGTCGTGCTGCGACACCACCATCCCCTGCCGGGCCCACTGCGGCGCCGAACCCGCCAACACCACGACCGGCGCGGAAACAACCAGGGCCAGCGTGAACATCAAGACGGGGCAGCGGCGGAGCGGGAGGCGCATGCCCACGAAGCTGCCGCCCTCCGCAGGCGAGTCAACCGGGGCCGCGGCGCGAGCGAGCCGCACCCGGTGTGCACCGGACCCGTGATCGCCGGCTGCTCACCGAGCCGCCGGACGCCGCAGCGCCTCCTTGGCCCGCAACAGCACCCGCAGGGGGTGCAGCTCCTCCTCCGAACTCAGCGGCATCGGCGCGCCCGTCGCGAGCTGCGCCGCGAAAGCGTCAAAGTAATCCGGGCCCGGTGTGCGATCGAGGGGCTCCACCACCCGATCGCGCAGCACCAGCCGTGAGCGCGCCCCGCCGTCGACCGACTCGATGAAGCCCTGGGTGCCAAAGATGCGCAAAGTCTCGTTGCCGTGCGGCAGGCCCGGCGCGCCCGGGTTGAGGTAGTTGATCAGCAGCGTCACCAGGCCGCCGTTGGCGAGCGTGCCCTGGGCGGACGCCGCGATCTTCCCCTCGCCCTGGTCGGCCGCCGGTTTGCCGAAGCCCGTCTCCTGCGCCGTCAGCGAAGCGATCCGGACGCCGCCAGCGTGCTCCACCAGGCGGGCCGCATGAATGCCCGCCTGCAGGAACATCCCGCCGTCGATCGCCTCGTTCTGGGGGCGCGTCGCGCCGTAGCGATACGACTTCTGCACGAACACCTGCACCACCTCCCCCACCGCCCCCTCCCGCACGAGCCGCCGGATCGCCGCGTAGTTCGCCGCGAACACCGTGCCCGCCATCTCCCGGAACTGCCGTCCGCTGCGCCGCGCCGCGCCGAGGATCCCGTCGAGCTCCGCCTCCGTGAGGGCCGCCGGCTTCTCCGCGTAAACGTGCTTTCCCGCCTCGAGGCACCGGATGGCGTCCCGCGCCTGGTCGGCGCGGCGCGGTGAACACAACACCACGAGTTCGACGGCGCGATCCGCGAGTATCGCTTCGAGCGTATCGTACCGCGCGACCCCGTTCGGCAGCGTCGTCTGCCGCACCTGCGCCACCGCCACCAGCCGCGCGTGCGGATGGTTGGCAAACTTCTCGGCGCGCAACTGATGGCCGTTTCCGCCGTACAGGGCGACGCCAATCTTCCCGGCGGAGGCGGTCGCGAACCCCGCGAGCGGGAACGAGAGCAGCAAGGCCAGGACAAGGCGGCGACCTGAGGCAGCGGGGTGATTCACGCCTTCCGTCCTACCCGGGCGGACGCCAGGCGCAAGCGTGCCGCACCCCGCCCCGCGCCTTCCTGGAGATGAAGGAGCTCATCGCGGCCCATTTCACGGCAAACGAGCTTGGCCCGCCTGCAGGCGACCATCGACATCACCGGCACCCTCATCGACCCGACCGGCCTGCCACCCGCGCTGCGGGCAAGGATCAGCACCGGGAATCCGCCGGGATCGAAGGATCCGGACGCCATCATCGCGCTTCGCCCGCCCGCGGCAATTTGATCCCGAAGTCGGTCGTGACAACCGCCCGGGTTGGTCGCCAGCAGGCGGCCCGTCTCAAGGTTTCTGGCGCGACGCCGCGGTCCGGGCCTCCACTGCCGGTCGCGACGGCAACTCCGCCAGCACGGCACGAATCGCCGCCGACACCTTGCCCCGCTGCCAGGCCACCCAGAGCGCCCAATCCGCCGCGGCCGCCTGCAGCGGCACCAGGGAGACACCGGGCACCACCACTTGCCGCGCATAAGCCGGCAGAAAGAGCAGCGCCCCCTCGGTCACAACCGTGGCAAGCGCATGCGTCAGACTCTCGGCATCGAGCACGAACCGCGGCCGGAATCCGCCGCGCCGGCAGAGCTTCGTCAGCCAAGCGTTGAACCCGGGCAGGTCGCGCTCGTTCGCGCCGACAAAAAGCTGCCCGCGCAATTCCTCCATCCGGAGTCCAGCCCGCCCCGCCAACGGGTGGTTGTCGGCCAGCGCCACGTTGACCGGGAAGCTCGCCAGTTTGCGCAGGTAGAATTCGTGTCCGAGATACGCCCCGGTGCTGCCAAAAAGCCCCAGATCGATTTCCCCGCGGCGCAGCGCCTCCACCTGCTCCCCCGGCGAGAGGTCGACCAGCGTCACCTTCACCTCCGGATGCCGCTGGCGCAACGCCGCCAGGGCCGGGTGCAGGTACTCCGCCGCCACCGACATAAGATAACCGATCCGCAACCGCGAACTCTGGCCGCGCGCGACCTTCCGGGTCGCCTCCAGCGCGGCGTCGAACGACGCCAGCAACGGCCCCACCGCCTCCGCCAGCACATGCCCGGTCGCGGTCGGCGCCACCCCGTCCGAACGGCGTTCAAACAACGGCCCGCCGACAATCTCCTCCAGCGTCCGCAACTGGCGGGTGAGCGTCGACTGCGACACATGGAGCCGCGCCGCGGCCCGATTCAGGCTGCCGTGCTCCGCGATGGCGGCAAACGAGCGCAGGAGGTCGAGGTTCAAGGCCGGCAGCCTATGCAATGCACGCATAACGGCAAGCCCATGGCCGCATTGGCGCGGCCGGTCGTCCGATGGTAACGTCGGCGCAATGAAACGAACCCCGCTCCTGCCCCTTGCCCTTCGGGCCGTCGCCGCCGCCGTGCTGGCCGCCGGAGTCGCCGCCTGGCTCGCCACCGGCGCCCACCCGGGCTGGACGCGCACCAGCACCGTCACGATGCAGAAGGACGAGGTCACCGGCATCGACTACCCGGTCCGGCGCGATGAGTTTGTCGCCGGCATCGAGGTGCCACTCGCCGCCACCGGCGCCGCCGGCCTCCTGGCCGCGCTCTCCCTGCTCCCCCGCCGCCGCCCTTCGCCGGCCACCGCCTGACGGCCCTTGCCCCGCGTCCCCGCCCTCCCCCGCCCACCCTCAATTTCCATCCAAACACATGTCATCCAACCTCCCTCGAACCATCCGTCTTGTCCTCACGCTCGCGACCCTCGCGACCGCCGCGATCGCCGCGCCCCGATCCTTCGACTTCAAGGATCCCAAGGGGGTGAACAATGTGCAGTTCAAACTCGATGCTCCACTCGAGTCGATCACCGGCACCGCCACCGGCATTTCGGGCTCGGTCTCCTTCGACCCGGCCAACCCTGCCGCGACGCGCGGGCGCATTGTGCTCGACGCCAAGTCCCTCACCGTCGGCAACCCGGTGATGGCGGACCATCTCCGGGGTGACGGGTGGCTGGACGTCGCCCGGCACCCGACGATCACCTTTGAGGCGCTTTCGCTCTCCAGCGTCCGAACCCAGGCCAACGTCACGACCGCGGACGTCGCCGGCCGCCTCACCGTCAAGGGCGTTTCCCGCGACGTGACGGTGCCCGTCTCCTTCACCCACCTCCCCGACAAGCTCGGCGCCCGCGTCAACGACCCCAAGGTCAAGGGCGACCTGCTCGTGCTGCGCGCCAATTTTGAAATCAATCGCAGCGACTACGGCATCAAACCCGGCCAGGTGAGCGACAAGGTCGCGGAGACCATCCAGCTCTCCCTGAGCATTGCCGGAGCTTCGCCCGGAGCCTGATCGCCCCCGGCGGCCCGAATCTGCTTCCGACGACGGCGCCCATCCGGGCGCGGTCGTTTTTTGTTTCGCGGGGGCTTGCCCGCCAGCCCGGCGCCCCAATCGTGACCACACCCCCGCCGTCCCATGCGCACCGTCACGCCCTTCCTCCTCCTCCTCTCCGTTGCCGCCGGACTTCCCCCGGGCCACGCCGCCGCCTCCGCGGACTGGCCCGCCTGGCGGGGCCCGACCGCCGACGGTCACGCCGCTCCGGATCAGCAGGTACCTGTCCGTTGGAGCGAGACGGAGAACGTTGTGTGGCGCACTCCCCTCCGCGGCCGCGGCCACAGCTCCCCGACCATCGTCGGTCCCCGCATCTACCTCACGACCGCCGATCCCGCGACCCAGGAGCAGGTGGTGATCTGCCTCGACCGCACCACTGGACGCTCCGTCTGGGAGACCGTGGTTCACCGCGGCCAGGTGGACGCCGGCAACCACCGCAATTCCTCCCCCGCCGCGGCTTCGGTCGCCTGGGGCGGCGACCGCCTCTATGTCAATTTTCCGAACCGCCGGGGCATCTACACGAGCGCGCTCGATCCCGAGGGCCGCATCCTCTGGCAGACCCGGGTGGCGGACTTCGTGATGCACCAGGGCTTCGGCTCGTCGCCGGTCGTGCATCAATCGCTCGTGATTGTCAGCGCCGACAGCCGGGGCGGCGGGAAAATTGCGGGCCTCGACCGCCGCACCGGCGCGATCGTGTGGGAACACGCCCGCCCCAAGATCGCCAACTACACCACCCCGGCCGTCCTCCGCGCGGCGGGGCGCCTCCAGGTCGTGCTCGGTGGGTGCAACCTCGTCACCAGCCTGGACCCGCTGACCGGCCGCAGACTGTGGGAGATCGAGGGGGCGACGGAGGAATGCGTCACCACGGCCGTCACGGACGGACAGCGCGTGTTCGTCAGCGGCGGCTATCCCCGCAACAACCTCACCGCGGTCGAGGCCGACGGGAGCGGCCGGATCGCCTGGCAGAACAACACCCGTGCCTATGTGCCGTCCGCCCTGGTGAAGGGTGGACATCTCTTCACGGTGCTGGACGCGGGCCACGCCGTCTGCTGGAAGGCGGAGACCGGCGCGGAGGTGTGGCGCGAAAAGGTCGACCGCGACTTCTACGCCTCCCCGGTGATGGTGGGCGACGTGATCTACGTCACGAGCCTCAAGGGTGTGACCTCGGTCTTCGAGGCCACCCCCCAGCGTTTCCGCCTCCTCGCCCAGAACCGGCTCGGCGACGAAGCCATCGCCTCGCCGTCAATTTGCGGCAGCCGCCTTTATCTCCGGAGCGCCCGCACCGGCACCGCGCCCCAGGATTACCTTTGGTGCATCGGCGAGTGATCGCCCCCGTTCGCCTGGCCAACCCGGAGCGGGCTCCGGAGCCTCAATGCCCGGCGACCGCTGCGCGGATCGGCCTCCGCTGAATCGCCGGCGGAAGCGCAGCCAGCTACCGGGAACGGAACCGCCGGCGATTCAGCGCGCCGCGGTCCGCTGCCGCAGCGGTTCCTGGACCTGGTGCAGGACGTAGCCGAGCCCGGCTCCAAAGCCGAGACCGTGGCCCAGTCCCCACAGCAGGCGGCCGGTCGGGCCGCGCACCACGCCATGAAGGTCGCCGCCCAGCGTGTATCCAATCGTATGACACGCAAACAGCACGCCAAACAGCGCCAGCGGACTGCCGCCGCCGCCGCCGAACGCGCGGCGCAGGAGCCAGGTCACCGCGGCCAGTCCGGCGGCCGCACCGTAGAGGTCGGCATTGGACCTGCCCTTCAGTCCAAACCAGCCTGCGCACCAGAGCAGCGCGTAGGCGGCGAACGCGACCGCAAACAGGCCGGTGAACCGCACCGTGCCACCGGGCCCGGCCACCAGCCGGCCCAGCGCCACCCCCGCCAGCCCAAGGTAGACCACCGCGATGGCGGTGTACATCGCCGCCGTCCCCGGCACCAGCCGGTAGGCCCAGATCGAATACGCCAGCACGCTCACCGCCCCGAACCCCGCCGCCCCGTGCACCATCGCCGCCGCCAGACCCGCCGGCGGGCCCACGACGCCGCCCGCCCCCGCCCGGGCCCGCACTTCTGCCGGGGTCAATCCGAAGAAACTCATGCGTCGAGCGTGCGCCGGCGGCGGGGGCGAGGCAATGGTGCAGTGACCGATCCGCCCCCTCCGGGCGCATCTGCCCCTCCACCCGCCGCTGCGCGGCCCCGTGTCGGTCCTGCGGCCGGCCTCCGGCCGGACGAACCCCGCACCGGAGACTCCCGGGCCTGCAACGCCCGACTCCTCACCACCGGACCGGCAGGAGCCGCCGCAGATTGCCGCCCATGACCGCGTCGTCCGCCCCCCCCGCCCGGGCCTCGTCGACCAGCCGCGCGAGGCCGGCGCGGTCCGGATCGCGTGGATACAAATCGAGCGGATAATCCGATCCGAAGAGCAGCCGCCCGGGGGGAACCACCGCCTGCGCCTGCGTCCAGATCTCCGGTCCGTACAGCAGCGGGCTGGCCGCGGTGTCGAACCAGACGTTGCCCGGCAGTCCGCCGGCGGCCGGCGGGGACCAGGGCAGCCGCCCCCCCCAGTGGGCGAGGATGAAGTGGGTCCCGGGAAACTGTCGCGCCAGCCATAAGAAGTCCTCCCGCGGAGTGTCCCCCCTGCCCGGATACGGGCGACTCTCGGGATCGGTCACGTGCAGGTTGACCGGCCACCCCCATTCGCCGGCGCGCGCCAGCACGGCCGCGAAACCCGGATCGTCGACCGCATAGTCCTGCGCGTGCGGCGACAGCTCGCCCAGCCCGACCAGTCCTTCGTCGCGGGCCCGCGCCAGTTCGGCCAGGCAATTCGCCTCCCCCGCCCGCGGATGCACCGTCGCGAAGGCCCGGAGGCGATCCGGATGGGCGCGGACACACGCCGCCAGAAAGCGGTTGTGCCAGGCGGCGGTGTCAGGATTCTCCCAATACCACCCCAGCAGCACCGCCCGCTCCACCCCGGCGGCATCGAGATCGCGCAGCAGGGTGTCGACCGAAGGGAATCCCTGCACCGGCCGCCCGTCGCGCCGCCGCCGGGTGCACAGGGTCGCCCAGTGCGGCTCGCCGTATGCCTCCGCCCAGGCGCCCGGGGCGGCGTTGAGCTCGGGCGGATACAGGTGCACATGGGCATCGACGATCGTCATGGCCCGGGAAGCTCAGGGCGCGGTCATGAACCGCCAGCGCACTTCGCCGTACGACCAGTCCCGACCGCCCGGCCCGGGCTCGATCCGGCCGCGCCAGGCGCCGGCGGTGTCGCGCTCCGCGGCAAGTTGCGTCCAGGTGAACTCGCCGCGCTCGTAGGCAAAGGTCTCGCCGTCGTCGTCATAAACCCGCCCGCGCCCCGGCGCCCCGCCATAGTGCCGGATCTCCAATGGCGCGCGCTCGCCCGACGCCGGCACGTGCTGCCACTCGCCGGCCAGCAGCGGAATGAGCGCCCCGTCGCGCACGAAAAGCGGGATCTCCGCCAGCGAGGGGGTGACCTCGATGGTCTGATCGGCTCCCGCCAGGCGTCCGGTGAAAAAATCGTACCAGCGTCCGGGCGGCAGCAGCACGCGGCGCGACTTCGCGTTCGGGGCAAGCGGAGCCACCAGGAGGGAGTCGCCCAGCAGGTACTGGTCCTTCACCTCGCGCGCCGCCGGCGGCACCGCGTAGGGATTGTGGGTCGCGTCGAGCCGCCCGGCGGCCGCCGGCGCGGCCTCCGCCCGCCCCTGCAGGGCCAGCGGCATCGGCCGGATCAGGGGCGTGCCCTCGTGATGGTACTGGGCAAACGCCGTGTAGAGATACGGCAGCAGGCGCAGCCGCAGCACGAGGGCGGCGCGAATCGGGTCGCGCACCTCGGCGTGGGTCCAGAGTTTCTGGGACGAGGCCCAGCCGTTGTAGAGCGCGAGGGGCGAAAAACACACCGCCTGGGTGCGGCGCAGCATGTCGAGACCGCTGTTGCTGCCCCGCACTTCCGGCGACCACAGCACGCCGGCGAACCCGCTGTTGCACACCGCCGTGAGGTAGCCCTCGAATTCGTAGTTGTCGTTGTAAATGACAAATGGATACGGCGAGGCGCCGGCGTTGGTGCCCCGCACCTGGCCCATTGTGCGGCGGCCGGCCTCCCGGAAAGCCGTCCACACCGCCTGCTGCACCAGCAGCCCATAGGTCTGGCGCAATTGCTCGGCGTCGCGGCCGGAGGGAAACACCGCGGTCTCCGGCCAGAGGTAGCGGTCATAACCGTCGACCTCGTCGACCTTGAAGCCACCGACCGCGGCGGGGTGTCGATCGAGGATCTCCGCGCGCAGGTGGTCGCTGAGGATGCGCCGCGCCTCCGGCAGGGAATAGTCGGGCACGATGCCGTTCCAGACCAGATGGGTGCCGGCGTAGGCGAGCAGCCGCGCCTGCAGCGGCGTGCCCGCCGGGCCGACGTAGGGGTTGAACCAAAGATTGACGCGCACACGGTGGCGATGCACCGCCGCGAGGAAGGCGCCGGGGTCGGGGAAGCGCACCGGATCCCAGCGCAGCGAACACGGGTAGGCATGATCCATCCAGCCCGGTTCCAGCCCGATCATGTCGAGCGGCAGACCCTGCCGGCGGAACTCCTCGATGTCCGCCAGCACCTGCTCCGCGGTGTATTGGGTGCGAACGCGGTTGAGGAAGCCGAGTCCCCACTTCGGAGGCAGGGCCCCGCCGCCGGTGAACAGGTTGTAGCGCCGCACGGCGTCGAGGGCGGTCGGTCCCGCAAACACGTACACCTCCAGGCCCGCGGCCCTGGCCAGCACCTCGATCGAGTCGGAACGCGGGTGCGCCTGCCAGCGCTGCGGCACCGGCGCGTCACCCGGCCGCGCCGGGCGGATGGTGTTGGTCGTGCGGTCGATGACCGGCGGCTGCTCCTTCGCCGCCAGCCGCACGCCGTGTCCCACGCTCACCTGCAGGTACCGGGCGGCGTCGAAGAGCACGGCAAAGCCGCGGCTCGACACATACAGCGGGACCGGGGCATGGGTGCGGCCGGTGATGCCGCGCCGGCTGTCCCAATGGTCCACGTGCAGTTCGAAGATCGCGCCATTGCGCCGCAGCCCGGCGAAGTCCACCCCCAGGCCGTAGATGTCCTCGTCCGCGGCCAGCGGGAGCCGCACCGCGGTCTTCGCTCCCCAGCGCCGCGTCTCGATCTCCGCCGGAGCGAACGGAAACGAAGCCGGCGGCAGCGCCCTCAGCGCGGCCGTTTTCGGCGGCAGGCCGCCGGCCGCCCCCAGCAGGGTCAGCGACTCCGGAGTTCCGATCGTCGCCCTCCAGACACCCGGGGCGACCTCGACCCAGGCCGGAGTTTCCACCGGTGGGAGTCCGGCCGCGCGGCTCACTCCGGGCAGCAGCGCCAGGATCGCAAACAGGAAGGCAGGGCAACGCATCGCACCGCCCACGTTTCCGGCAAACGACCGCCGGTTCAAGGCCGCTCCATCGCCCGCGGAGCCTCACATTCCCTCGTAGAGGCCGGCGATCTGGAGCAGGAGGCGCTCAAGTTCGGCGAGGTACTTGTCTTCCGTGAGCTTCGTCTTGCGGGCGCGCAGCTCCGCGAGCTGGAGTTCGAGCTGATCGCGTCTGGCCCGGACTTCGGGCGCCAGTTGCCGCTCCTCGGCACTGCGCAGGAGATGCATCTGGTGCGCGCGGGGACCGTCGAGCGCGGCGCCATCGCGCGCGCGTTTGGTCGCCAGCACCCCACGGAACCAGTCCGCCGGCGTGCCGAGTCCATCGCCATTGTCATCGATCAAGGCGTGTTCGGTTGCCAGCCGTCCCTCGGTCTTGTAGAATTCCTTCGTGCGGTGCGCGGCGCTGAGAAAGGACTCGAGGAGAGAAATCTGACCATCCTTGTCGAGGTCGCTCTGCGGATCCGTCATCGCCTCGGCGAGAAACTTGCCGAAGCGGGCGTAGTTCTGCTCGTAGCCGCTGCGCGTGGCGCTCACCACCACGCGGCCCGGCCCCGAGAGTTTGGCCAGGAACGGCGCGCTCGAGGACGTCGTATGCACGATCGCCAGCGGACGGCGGAAGGGCCTGAGCCACTCCGAGAGTTCGGCGGCGGTGATGTCCGGCCCGCGCAGGTTGAACTTCGCCTCGCGGCCGTCGAACGTACCGTGCCCGATCAGCACGAGCCAGAGTTCGCCCAGCCCCTCCTTCTCCTCCGCCGCCAGCAGATCCCGCAGGCGATCCCGATCCGCCGGCGCGGCGGCGGGCGACTCGCCGCCGCCGTCGACGCCCTCCCCGAGCGCACGATGGCGGGCGCCCGCCTGTTCGCTCACCTGGCCCCAGGCCTTGATCTGCAGTTGAAAATCAGCCGCGAATTCCGCCTCCCCGGCGGCCCCGGCGACCACGAGGACGGTCGGCGGCTGCGCGCCGGACAACCCGGCGGCCGCAGCCAGCAGCAGCGCGGTGAGCGCCCGGCATTTCATCGCGATCCTCATGGCATGCCTTTCCAACGCCGCAGGCCCCACTCGGCGAGCAGGCAGCCCAGGGCAAACGCAAACATCAGCGGCGTATGCCAGGCCGGATACGACCAGGTCTCCATCACCGGCGCCTTGCGTTCGGGCAGGCGGCGCGCGAGTTCCTCGAGCTGGCCGGCCTCGATCACCTCGCCCCCGGTCTGCCGCGCGATCTCCTCGAGCAGCGCCCGGTTCGGCACCAGCGACCGGAACTCCTCCGCGGCGAGATCCGTACTCCAGCCGGTCGCCCCCTGCCCGAGGTCAACGCCGGCATGGTTCTTCACGCTCGCCACCGCCCGAAACCCGCCGGTCTGCCGGGGCACGTAGGTCACTTCGTAGAGCCCGGGTTCGCTGAGCGCCGGCTCAGCCTCCAGCTTGAGGCTGGCGCCGGCGGCCCCCGTCGTACCGGCGAACACCACCGGCTCGACTTCCACGGCCACCTGCGCGTCGTCCACGGGTTGAAATTTTTCATCGCGCACCCGCACCTGCACCCGCACCGCGCCGTTGGCATCGGCGACGACGGGTTCGGCCGTCGCCTGCACCCGCAGCGGGACATCGGCGATCAGCCAGCGCACGAGCTGGCGCCAGGCCCGCGCGAGGTCCTCCTGCGAGGCGGCGTCGCGCATGCCCCAGCGCCACATGTCGCCCACCATCAGCGACGCGGTGCGCCCGCGGCCGAAGCGCTGCACGGCGAGGGCGGGCAGCTCGGCGCCTTTTTCGTCGCGCACGGTCGCGATGACGCTGGCGCCGGGCTTCAGCGCCCGCACGCGGTTGAGCACCTCGAAGGGCGGCATGGCGTCGATCCGGGAGCGTTCGTCGCCCTCGTTGTCGCGCAGGCGCGCCCAAGGCTGGAGCCAGCCTTCGCGCGCCAGTTGGAACTGCACCCGGCCCGGCGGCGCCGCGCCCTCGGCGTCAAGATCGAGGTAGACGGGCAGCATGTCGCCGATCGGCGTGCGCAGGTACTTGCCCTCGTGAAAGCTCTCCATGCCGCCGAGCATCAGGAAACCGCCGCCGCGCTCGGAGACGAATTTCTGCAGCAGCGCCGCCTGGTCGGGGGCGAAGAATTCCGCCTCGAGGTCATCGACGATCACGGCGTGGTAGCCGTAGAGCTCCTCCGCGGTGCGCGGGAAGCCGGCGCGGAGTTCGAGCTCATCGCGGGTGTTGAGGCGCACCAACACCGGCTGATCGTAGCGCTGCACCTCATCGGGCGACTGGCTGCCAAAGCCCCGGAAGAGCGGGTTGCTGGTTTCGCCGGCGCGGCCGCGGAAATCGAACTTCGGCTCGCGTTTCGCCACGCGGATGAGCGCGACGAGCTGCACCTGCTCGTCGACCTGCACGGCCCGGTTCAGGAACTTGTACTCCCAGTTCGGACGGCCCGAAACATAGAGCACGCGGAACGGCCCCTGCCCCCGATCGACCGCGAACACCCGCGCGTTGTTGGCAAGCGTCGCCTCCGCCGTGCGCGCGCCCGCCTCGCCGGCGACCGCCGGCGCCTCGTCGGGCGTGCTGACCCGCACCTGGTAGAACGACAAGCCGGGCTCCTCGGGCTTCAGCCGGAAACGGAACGCCAGCGATTCGCCGTCGGCCCGCGCGGTCGCCGTCTGCTCCTGCACCGAACGGCCGGCGCGGTCGACCAGCCGCGCGGTGACCGCTTTGCCCCGATACCCGGCAGTCACGACATCGGCCTGCACCGTGACCGGCGCGTCCTCGAACGAGCTTTGTCCGACGGTGACCTGCTGGATGGCAAGATCCTGGATGGTGTCGCTCCGGCCGAGCACCACCGGGTAGACGGGAGGCAGGCCGCGCAGATCAGGCGCGGTGGCGTTGCCGAGATCGGTGGCGTTGCCGTCGGTGAAGAGCAGCACCCCGGCGAGCGGCCGGGACTGGAAACGTTCCGCGGTGGTGCGGAGCGCGGATGCCAGGGCGGTGGCGCGGCCCTCGAAGTTGAGTTCCGAAAAATCGCGCGTCGACTGGAGGCGCGTGTCGAACAGGTAGCGCCGCACGTCGAAAGTCGCCGCCAGCGACGACTGCCAGGGGGCGGCCGCCGGATCGAGCTGGTTGCGCAGCGTCTCGCCGCGCGTGCGGCTTTCGCCGCGGTCGCGGATCTGCAGGCCCTGGCTGTTGTCGGCGAGGATGGCAAACAGGTTGGCGCCGGGCCGGGCGCGCTGGCCGAGCCAGAGCGGCTCCAGCACGCAGAGGGCGAGGGCGAGGATGCCAAGGGCCTTCAGCGCGAGACAGACCCAGCGCAACGGGTATCCCTCCATCCGCCGGTAGCTCCAGATGAGCACCAGCAGCGCGGCGAGCCCGAAGCCCACGACGGGCCAGAGCCAGTGGGAGCCGGAAAAGGTCAGCGAGGAAGGCATGCGTTCACTGATCCTTGCCCAGTTCCTCGTAGTAGCGGCGCACCGATTCGGCGAAGCGGTTGGGCACCGGATCGCGATCGATGGGCGCGAGCGAATCCTTCGAACCGCGGCGGGCGAGTTCCTCGGCGACGCGGTTTCGCACCTCCACCAGGGGCTTCACGATCTCGAGCTGCACGACCGTCCAGTCCGGCTTCTTGAGATCCTGGCGGAACTCGCGGCGGATGAGGCGGGCGCGTTCGCGCGCGGCCGCGAGTGCATTGCGCAGGTCCGGGGAGTCGACGAGCTCCTCCACGTCGCGCAGGCGCTCCGTCCAACGGTTGAACTCCTCGCCCGTGAGCGGGCCGCGATAAACCGGCCCGAATTCGCCGCCGCCGAGTCCGCCGCCGCGGTAATCGCCGCCGCGCCAGAGGGTGTCGACCGACAGACCGCCCAGTTCGTCGGCGCCCCCGCCGCCGCCGATGCGTGGGCTACGACCCCGGCGGTCCTCGGCGAGCCGCCGCAGGTCGCGGGTGCCCGGCTCACGGGAGTCGCGATTCGCACCGGACTCGCTCCCCCCGCCGGCACCCTGGCCACCGCCGGCCTGGGCCTGCTGCCCGGACTGACCAGGCTGCTGCCCCTCGCCTGGTTGCTGGCCTCCCTGGCCGGACCGCCCCGGCTGGCCGCGCGGGTCGTTGCCCGCCATCTGCCGGCCCGGTTCGCCCGGCTGGCCCGGCTGCCGGCCTTCGCCGGCCTGACCCGGTTCACCTCCTTCACGTTCGCCCTCCCGGCCCGAGCCGGGCTGCTGACCTCGCTCTCCCGGCTGGTTGCCTGCCTGACGCTCGTCGCGCGGACTGCGCTGGCCCGGTTGCTGCCCGGGCTGCGACTGGCCGGCCTGGCCGGGTTCGCCTCCCGCCTGGGCGATTTCGCGCTGCAGTTGATCGGCCAGGGCATCGAGTTCCGAGCGAGCCAGCTTCAACTGCTCCGCGTCGTCGCCGAGCACGCTCTCGGCCGCCCGTTCCACGCCCCGCTTGAGTTCCTCGATGCCGCTGCGGGCGCGCTGGCCCGCCGTGAGTGCCTGCGGGAGGAGCCCTTCGCGCAACAGGTCACGGGTCAGGTCGAGCGCCCGGCCTCCCTCCTCGCGGTCCTGCGCCCGCTGGAGGCGATCGTAGAGATCGCGGGTCATGGTGCCGCTGCCGAGCAGGTCGGCGCGCGCCTCGCGCACCGAACTGGCGTCGTCCTGGCTGATCTTGCGGATGCTGTCGTAGAGCTGGCGCGAGAGCAGCGGCTCGGAGTTTTCCGCCTGCTCGGAAATCTGGGTGGCGCGTTCGACCAGGCGGTTCATGCGCTCCTTCTGCCCGGCGAGCTGTTCCTGGAGTTCCTTGCGCTCGCCGGTGTCGCCAAGCGATTTCCGCTGCGGCTGATCGCCCCGGTTCAGCGCCTCGAGTTGCTGGCCGATCTGCTCCTGGCGCTGCGCCAGGTCGCGGGCCTCGCTGCGCATCTCGCGCAGTTCCTCCGCGAACTGGCTGGAGTTCTGTTTGCGCATCTCGTCGCGCATCTCCTGCAACTGGCGCTGCGCGCGCGTGCCGGCGGCAAGCGCCTGCGCCACCGAACCGCCGGCGGCGGCATCCGCGGCGCGCTGGATATCCTCCCGCGTGTCCTCCAGTTGCTGACGCTGCTGGGTCATCGCCGATTGGTTTTCGGCGCGGTCCATGCGTTGCCGGACCTCATCGGCGTCGGCGAGCATCTGGCGCTGCTCCTCCTCGAGGCGCTTCAGGCGCTTGCGAATCTCCTCCTTCTGCTGCTCGGTCCTCGCCTCCTGGAGGGCGGTCTGCAGTTCCTTGAGCCGGTCATTGATGTCCTGCTGGCGCCGGGCGAGCTCCTGCAAACGGTTCATGACGGCAAGCTGTTCGCGTCGCTCCTGGCTCTGCGGCGAACGGGCCACCCGCTGGGTTTCGTAGCGGTTCTCCGATTGCTCCAGTTCAAGCTGATCGATCTGGCGCTGGCTGGCCTGGCGGCCGCCCCCCCCGCCCCCCTGTTGCCGGTTGCGGCGGGTGACCTGGGTCTCGCGCGCCTGCAGCTTCAGCAGTGCCTGGTACGCGGCCTGTTCAAGCGGCAGGGCCTGGGCGAGCGGCCCGGGTGACTTCGCCGCCTCCTGCAACTTGTCGATCGCCTTTTGCATCTCGCCCGTGACGGCCTTCCACATCGCCTCCTGCCGCGGGCCGCGGGCCTCCTCCGCGGCTTCCTCCGCCTGGGCCAGAGCCTGCTGTTGCGACTCGAGCACCACCTTGGCGTCGGCTTCGTAGCCCGGGCGCTGGCCCTCGCGCTGGAGCTTCCAGGTCGCGCTGATGATCTGCTTCTGGAGTTCGGTGAGGCGCTGCGCCTGGCGGCCCTGCCCGCCCTGCTCGCCGCCCTCGCCGGACTCTTGGTTCTGGCTCTCGCGGAAAATCTCGTCGAACGGCCGCACCTCGGCGAAGAAAAGATCGCCGTTGGTGCGGCGCGGCTTGCCGTCGGGGCCGATGTCCTCGGCCCACGCGTACCACGAGATCAGGTCATCGGGTTTGGCGCCGAGCTGTTCGAGGCTGAGCAGGTGGCCGAACACCCGCTTCTCCTTCGGGCCGCCGTCGCGGCCGAGTTCGACCGGCCTGGCCTCGGCGGCGCCGATCGAATAGGCGATGCCGTACGCGAGCGTGCCGAAATCGTCCCAGACGGTGCCATCAAATGCGACCTCTTCGAGCGCGGAGGGCCGCACGTCGCCGCGGGGCAGGGCGAGCCGGATTTCCGGCGGGCGGTTGGGCTGCACCTCGAACACGAACGGCGTCGCCTGTTTGTTGGGCCGCCCTTCGGCATCGACGAGCTGCAACTCGTACGTGCCGCTCTTCGCCGGCACATGAGCGGGAAGCCGGGCCAAGGCCTGGGCCGGATCCACCTTGAGCTCGATGGTTTCCTTCTTCGCGTCGCGCGAGACCAGCCGCGCCGACTTCACCGGCTTGTTGAGCTGCAGCGTGTAGTCGAGCTGCGTGCCCTCGACCGCGCTCACGCGCCGCGTGTCCTCGATGCGTTTCACCGGGAGGCGCGTATAAGCGGGAAACTTGAGTTCCACATCCGCGCGGACCAGCCGCGGATGCTCGAAGACCGTGACCTTGAAATCGCGGGTGCGCTGGCCGCGGTATTCGAGGTGGTAGGTGAAGTCCTGCGCGACCTCCAGGACGCTTCCGCCGAAGACCGGATCGGCCAGGCTCTTGACCAACGGGATCGAGCGTGGCGCGACCCCGCTCTCACGCACGACCAGGCTGACGGCCGGCGGCAGCGCGCCGCCAAACCGCGCCAGCACCACGAGGCTGTCCCCTTTTTCGACGCTGGCGTCGCCGGGCGTGATGGACACGCCGTCGGAACTCGTCCAGCGCGGCGCCTCGCCCAGAATGGGGGTGACGCGCAGGTAGGTGAGCGAATAGAGGAACAGACCGAGTGCCACGAGGTGCACCACCTGGCCGGCCAGGATCCGCGAAGTCGGAAGGAGGTCGCGCCAGTCCTGCTCCTGACTGCGCGCCGTCGCTTCCTGGAGGAGGCGGTAATGGAAATAGCCCTGCTCGCGCTCGGGGACGTCGCCCTGCTGGACCGCGGTGACCAGCAGTCCGTCGAGCTCGGGATGCTGGCGCTCAATGCGCCGGGCGAGCCGGCGGTAATCGGGCTTTTCGAGCAGTTGCAGCAGGGCGACGCCGGCGGACGCGCCGGCCGCGAGGGCCAGCAGGACGGGGAGCGCGAACGGCGAGACGCCGCCGGTGGACTTCTGTATCCAGGCGACCGCGACAGTCGTGAGGGCGGCGAGGGCCCAGCAGGCGGCGAGTTTGCGCCACATCGCAAACCAGCGGTAACGGCGGGCGACGCGGTCGAGCCGGTGCTTCAAGAAGTGGGCGTTCATGGAGTGACTTCCGGGGAGGAGTTGGTGACGCGGCGCGCGGTCCAGCCGGCGACGGCCGATTCAAGCAGGAGGATCGCCAGGGTTGCCGCGATGAACCAGCGCCAGAGTTTCTGCCGGTTCTCAGCTTCGAGACCCTGCAGGAGGGTCTTCTGGTCGGCCGGCACGGTGGACGGGGTGGCGGCCCGCGCCACCGGCACCCCGAGCTGTTCCAGTTCGTCGGGACTCAGCGGAGCTGTGCGGCTCTCGTTGGGATCGAGATTGACCGCGAACCGCAGGGGCCGCCGGCCGCCGGTCACCTCGTACGCCCCCGGCCGGACCGCGCCGGCAAAGGTGGGCGGCGCCCCCCCGACCGCACCACTCTCGCCGCCGGGGCTGCGCACGGTCAGCGCCGCGCCCTCGGACGGCAGCGCGATTGGCTCGCCGACGACGTACTGGGTTGCGAAGCTGCCGAGTCCGCCGGCGCTCTCGAGCAGCGACCACATCAGCGGGACGAATTTTGATGACACCGCGAGCTGGCTATCCTCCGGGTGCCAGCCACTGGCGAGCAGGAGAAGACGTCCCTTGCCGAGGGCCAGTTCGAGCAGTGCGGGATCGCCGGAGTCGTACTTCACGATGGTCCTTGCGCCCGGCAGCGCGGTGGGATCGACGCGGCGGAAGCGCCAGAAATGGATCTTGGTGAAGTCGCTGAACCGCGGGTCGGCAAAGGGCGCGAACAAAGGGTGCTGGAAATCGATCTCCGCCCACATCGCGTAGGAGCCGGGTTTGATTTCGCCGAGGCGGACGGGGTCGCCGCGGCCGGCAAGCCAGCCGAGGGTCGCGGCTTCCGCCGTGCCGCCTCTCCTGACCGCAAACAACACCGTGCGGCCTGCCTCGGCCTGCGCGCGCACCGCCGCCGCCGTCTGCGCGGGCAGCGCATCCGCGACCACGATCAGGGCCGCCCCGGCCAGATCCTCGGGATTGAGCGGCGCGGCCGGGGAGCTGGCCACCACGCGGACGGCGACGCGCGGCGTCTCCGCGTAGGCCCGACGCAGGAAGAAGAGCGGCTGCCGCGGATCCTCGGCCACGTCGGTGCCCAGCCAGAGCACGAGCGGGCGTTCCTGCACGGGCGGCACGAAATGCACCAGGTTGTCAAAGGCCTCGTCGTCGCCAGCCAGGGCGATACGTTCCACCGCCGGCACCTCCTTGGAGCGCGGCAGCGCAAAGGTGCGCGCCTGTCCCGGCGGCACGTAGACATCGAGCGGCGGGCCCACGAATTCCGGCGCGGCCCCGGCCTCCACCGATCGGGTCCAGCCCAGTTTGAACTGCTCGCGCCGGGCGTCGGCCGAATTGGTCACCCGCACCCGCACCGGCGCATCGACCGCACGATTGGAATCGGGGCCTTCCGCCACGAGTTGCACGCCGGCATTGGTGGGCTGGCGGGCGACGACCGGTTCGAGCAGCAGGTCGATCCCCTTGGGCCACTCATACGCCTGCAGGGCGTCGAGGCGGCTGCCGGCCTGCAGGTCGCTGACGAGGATGATCTGCCGGGGCCCCGGAGCCGACTGGCCCTCCTCCTCCGCCAGCGCCTCGGCGGCGGTCATGAGGGCGTTGCCCAGATGCGTGCCCCCCCAGGTGGGGGCGACCGCCGCCAGCCGGCCCAGCACGAACGCCACGCGATCGGTGGGAGCGGTCTGATTCCAGTCGGCAAACGAAACGAGCGTCGTCGCCCGACGGTCGAAGGTCAGGAGCGCAACCTGATCGGTTGGCGCCGCCCGCCGGAGCACGGCTTCGACGCGGGCGGTGGCGGCCGCCCAGACTCCATCGCGACGCATGCTCGCGCTCGTGTCGACGAGCAGGGCGAGGCGCTTGGGCTGACCCGCGTTGGGATCATCCACCGGCGGCTGCACGAGGAAGGGTCGCGCAAACCCAAAGGCGAGCAGCGCGAGGGCCGCGCACCGCAGCAGCAGGAGCAGCCAGTGCTCGATGCGATGCCGCTTGGAGATCCGCGGCGGACTCGGCAGCAGGAACATCAACGAACTGAAGCGCGTCTTCTCGCGCGTGGTGCGCCGGACGAGGTGGAAAATGATCGGCGCGGCGATCGCCAGGCCGCCGAGAAGGAAGAGCGGATAGAGGAAGTTCATGCGCCGCCTCCCGCCCCCGGCGCCCGGCGCACCATCCGGCCGCGCCGCATCCGCGCCTGCAGGAACTCGAACAGGGCGAATTCGAGCGCCTGATCCGTCGACAACTGATGGTAACTCACGCCCAGCTTGCGGCAGATGGACTGCAGCGCCGCGCAGTGGGCCTCAAACTTCTTCACGTATCCGGCGCGGGCCAGCGCCGGGTCGATGTAGACGGTGCGGGCCGACTCGACGTCCTCGAACAGCGCGGGCTGTTCCAGCCCCAGCTTCAGTTCGGCGGGATCGAGCACCTGGAAGACGGACATCTCGTGCCCCGCCGCGGTCAGGGCGAGCAGGTTCTTCTCCAGCCGGTCGAGCGGGGCGAGGAAATCGGAGAGGAGGATGACCATGCCGCGTTTGCGAATGAGGCCGGTGATGCGCTCGATCGGCGCGAGCAGATCAGTCGAACGCCCAGTGGCCGGGCGCTCCAGCGCGAGCATGAGCTGGCGCAAGTGTCCGGTGCGATGTCGGGCGGGCAGATACTCGCGCACCTGCTCGTCGAAGGTCATCAGCCCCACCGCGTCCCCCTGCAGGTGAAGAAAATAGGCCAGGGTCGCCGCCAGGGTCGCCGCGTAGACCCCCTTGGTATAGCCGCGCGAGCCGTACTCCATCGAGCGGCTCAGGTCGGCCAGCAGGTGCACGCGCAGGTTGGTCTCGTCCTCGTACTTCTTGATGTAGTAACGGTCGCTGCGGGCGAAGACGCGCCAATCGACATAGCGGGGATCGTCGCCGGACGTGTACTGCCGGTACTCCGTGAATTCGACCGAAAAGCCGTGGTAGGGGCTGCGGTGCATGCCGCTCCAGAAACCCTCCACCACCGCCCGCGCCCGCAGTTCCAGGCTGCGGATCGACATCAGCGCCTGCGGGTCGATGAGCTTCGCGGACGCGAGCGAAGGATCGGCGGCGGTCGACATGAGAGGGGGATGGGAGTGGGAGGATTCGGGGTCCGCGGGGTCCGGCAGATTGGACTTATTTCAGCGGCGCCTTGGCCGCCCCGAGGAGGCGCTTGATCACCTCGTCGACGCGGATGCCCTCGGCTTCGGCGCGGTAATTGAGCAGGATGCGGTGGCGCAACGCCGGCACCGCCAGCGACTGAATGTCCTCCGCCGTGACATGGGTGCGGCCGCGCAACAGGGCCCGCGCCTTGGCGCCGAGAATCAGGAACTGGCCGGCGCGGGTGCCGGCGCCCCAGCTCACCCATTCGTTGACGAAGTCGGGCGTACCCGGCTGCCGCGGGCGCGAGGAGGCGGCGAGCTGGACGGCATAATGCACCATCTCATCCGCGACCGGCACCTTGCGCACCAGTTCATGGAAACTCAGGACATCCTCTCCGGAGAACAGCGGTTCGATGGCGGTCGGGCGGCCGGCGGTGGTTTGTTTCACCACCGTCACCTCGTCAGCGAGCGGCAGGTAGTCCATCACCACATTGAACATGAAGCGATCGAGTTGGGCCTCCGGAAGGGGATAGGTGCCTTCCATCTCAATCGGATTCTGGGTCGCGAGGACGAAGAACGGCTCCTCCAGCGGATGGCGCACGCCGGACGCGGTCACCTGGTGTTCCTGCATGGCCTCGAGCAGGGCGGCCTGGGTCTTCGGCGGGGTGCGGTTGATTTCGTCAGCCAGGATCATGTTGGCGAACACCGGGCCACGGACGAAGGTGAGCTTGCGGCTGCCGGTGCCGTCGTCCTGGAGAATTTCGGTGCCGGTGATGTCCGCGGGCATGAGGTCCGGCGTGAACTGGATGCGGGAAAACCTGAGGTGGAAGACTCGGGCGATCGACTTCACGAGGAGGGTCTTGGCCAGTCCGGGCGCGCCGGTGATGAGGCAGTGCCCGCCGGCGAGCAGCGCGATCATGATTTGTTCGATTACCTCCCGCTGACCGACGATCACCTTGGCCAGCTCGGTTTCGATCCGGTTGCGGCCGGCAATCAACCGCTCGGCGGTTTCGCGCTCGGCGGCGAAGCCAGTGGCGGGCGCGGCCGGCGGGATGCTGGGGGACGGGGCGGGTTCGGGCATGCTCATGGAAAGGGAGTGAGAGTGTTGGGGAGTGAGGGGGCGGGCCGCCATCGAACGCTGGGCATCGTTCTCGCGCGACCGGAGTCGCTCCGCCGGCGGGTCAATGGGTCATCAGGTAAAAGATGAGGTTGATGCCGAGCGGATAGGAGACTTTTTCGGAAAAGACCGCGAAATAGTCGGCATTCTCGCCCTCGCGCTCCCAGCCGTCGCTGATGTCGCTGTTGTGAAACGCGATCACCATGATGTGCCCGCGGTCATCGAGGATCGCCTTCACCGTCATCCTTTCGGAGTCGGGACCGCGATCGATCTGCAGTGGTGCGCGGGGATCGTTGGGATCGCGCGAGCGGTTCCAGAACTGCATCGTCGGCACCTGGAGGGACTGGATCGGCCCCTTGAGATCGTACACGCAATGGAAAAGCGGATGTTCCATCGAGAGGTCGACCCAGGAACGCTCCGGGAGCACCCTTTTCATCCAGCCGGAAAAACCGGCCCATTCGATTGAGTTCCAGAAATCGATCACCACGATGACGCCGCCGGCGAGAAGGTACTTGCGCAGAGCGGAAGTCTCGGCGTCGCGCAGGATGGCGTAACCCGGGTGCGTGAGATAAAGGAACGGATAATCGTGCAGCTCGGGCTCGGTCAGCCGCAGCACGCGGCCATTGGGATCGGCGCGAATCGAGGTCAGTTGCTGGAGCCGGTAGGACAGATTGAGATCGGCGTCGGGGAAATCGACCCACCAGCCGATGCTCCGCCCCCGGTGGAACACCGGCGAAAGCGCCGTGGTCGGCCCCGCCTTGAACACCCCGCGCGCAAACGTGAACACGTCCTTTTCGAACCCCGCGGGGTTGGTCCAGTCGGGCGTGCCGGTGCTGTGGGAGTCGATCTCGCGCGCGGTGCGCACCGCGTTTTCATCGATGACGCCGCTCCCCTCGGTGCGAATCCAGGAACTGCCGATGTCCGACTCATTGCCCCAGCGCACCGGGCGCGGCTCGGCTGGTGCGGACCGTCCGCTGCGCTGCGCAAAGGCGGCGTCAGTGCCCGCCGCAGCCGGTGGTACTGCCTGGCCCGCCGCGATGGTCGCCGGCGCCGCCGCCACTCCCATCCGGGCCGGCACCTGCCCCAGCCCGAGGTAGGTGCCACCGGTCGCCGCGGCCGCACCCGCGAGCGCGACACCCAGACGCGCCGCGGAAAACTGGAGGGAGAATCGAGGCATGCGCTCAGTGCGTCATCGCGTAGAACACCACATTGATCCCCAGCGGATACGCGATCTTCTCGGAGAAATTCTTGAAGTAGTACTCGAACTCACCCTCCCTCTCCCAGCCATCGCCGTTGTCGGTGTTGTGGGCGGCGAACACCATCATGCGACCTTTGTCGTCGTGGATGGCACGGTGGTGCACGGTCTGGCTGTCGCCATCGTGGTTTTCCCAGGTCACGCCCGTGTACTGGCTCTCCTCGCCGGTCCGCACGTTGGGGACCTGTCCCTTGGCCTTAATCTGAAAGACGCAACTGTAGATCGGGTGATCGAGCGGCAGTTCGGAGAAGCTGCGGTCGGGAAAGACCCGCTTCATTTCGCGCTCGACGTTGTCCCAAGCGGACTGCCCCCAGAAGTCGTCGAACATGAGAAAGCCGCCGTTGAGCAGGTATTTTCTCAAGGCTTCCACTTCGGGGTCGGTGAACCCGAGCGCACCGGGCTCCACGATGTAGATCCAGGGGAAGTGATGCAGTTCCGGGTCGGTCAGCTCGATGATGCGGCCATCGGGGCTGCACTTGATCGCGGTCATCTGCTGGAGCCGGTAAGACAGGTTGAGATCGCTGTCGGGCAGGTCAGTCGCCCATCCGCCGCCGCGCCGGCCGTAGTAGCCGGAACCGTATCGTATGCGCGCGAAGGTGAAGACGTCGGCCTCGTAACCCTTGGGATTTTCCCAGAGCGGCGTGCCCGTGCTATGGGTGGGAATCTCCCGGGCGGTGCGGACGTCGCCACGGCCCCAGCCACTCGACCCGCCCCAGAAGCCACCACGGCTGAAACGCTGCGCCACCGCCAGGGCGGAGAGAACCACGAACAGGGACAGGACAGGAACAAGTCGATTCATGGCTCAATCGGACTTGCGAGGGGGCGGGAGGGACTCAAGCGCGGGCGCGGACCCGGAAGTCCCGGTCGGGCCGGCGGACGGGACCGCCCGCGCCCGGCTGATTTCCCGCAGCAGTTGCAGGGCCGCGCGGTAGCGGGGCGTCTCCTCCAGCGCGAGCAGCGCATGGCGGCGGGCGTCAGCCTCCTCCCCCCGCCGATGCAACAACCGGGCGAGCTGGAAATGGGCGTCGGCGCGCTCGGGGACGTCGAGTTGCAGCAGGGTCCGCCAGGCGACGACCGCGGTCGAGTCGTCGCCCTTCGCCCCGGCGGCCTGCGCGAGATACCGGTAGGGCGGCGGCACCAAAGGGTTGACGGCGAGGTAGCGCTCGGCGTTTTGCGCCACCGTTGGCCAGTCCTGGGCGGCGGCCGCCAGCTCCATCAGTCGCAGGTAACCGTCGACCGCCTCGTCGTCGACGGCCGTCCACCGTTGCAGCACCTCCCGTTCGCCCGCCGTGTCGCCGAGCGCGCGGAGCGCCGCGACCAGCGGCCGGTAGGAAGTGTCGCCACCCTTCTGGGCAGGGTAGAGCTCCACGAGCCGGCGGAGCGGCACCAGGGCGCCGGACCAATCCTGCTGTTCAACGAGGCGCTGCGCCCGGGCCCGCAGCAGCCAGTAATTGTCGGGTTGCTTGCGCTCGAACGCTGCGAGTTCGGCGGCGCCTTCGGCGAGGAAAACCTCCGCCTCCGGCTTGTCCCAGGTGAGACCCGGGGCGAGTTGCTCCGCCTGGGTCCGGGCGTAGGCCGCAAAGTTTGCCTCGAGCTCCTCCATGGGCTCGGTGTGTTTCGCCAGGGCGGTGTTGATTTCCACCCCGTCGCGCAGGTCGTGCAGGATGGCGCGCAACCGGTCGAGGCCATGGCGGCCGACGATGTATTCAACCACCAACGACGACTGGAGGTAGGCGAACTGCAGATGCCGCGGGGACTTCGGGGCGAGAAAGGCCGCGCTGAGGCGGCTGACCGGCACGAGATCCTTGCCGAGGATCATCTCGCGATAGCCGGGGTTGATGCGCATGCCCCAGGCCGGATTGGCCTGCCGCTCTTCAAAGACCGAAATCCCTTCGCTCAGCCAGCGCGGCATCTTGTTCTTCGTCATCTGCAGCGTGATCACATGACAGAACTCGTGCCACAGGACGGCCTCCCAGTTGGTCGGCGAACTGCTGGTCGCCGGGCTGTTGGCCGTGACCACGCGCCCAAAGCACACCCCGAGAAAGCCCGCCACGTCCGGTAAACCAAAGGTCCGCACCGCGAAATCGCGCTGATCGGCAAAGATTTCGATGAACGTGGGCCGCGCGAGTTCGACGCCGTACTTCGCCACCAGCGTCTCCTTGGCCCGGCGCAGGAGGGCGACCACGCGCGGGCCGTAAATTGCGACCTCCGGCGCCGCCATGCGGACCACGAAGTCGTCGTTCGCGAGCGAAGCGTACTTGTCCATCGTCTCGCGCAGGGTCACGAGATTGAAGGCCTCCACGTCGTATTCGTCGCGCTCATGGACGCGCCTGGCCAGCGTCCAGCCCTCCTGGTGTTCGCCCAGTCGCAACAGGTCGCTGGCCAGTCGCGCCTGGGCTGGCAGGTAATCCGGGTCGGACGCCAGCGCCCGGCGCTGGTAGGCGGCCCCCTCGGCGAAGCGATACTTGGCGGAAAGCTTCTCACCGATCAGCGAATCAACCCGGGGGTTGGTGCCCCACGAGGCCAGAGCCTTTTCGCGGGCAAACTTCTCGCCCACCACGTCGTTTCTCAGGTGGGCAATCACGGCCCGGTAGGCCCAGGCCTCGGGATGGGCGGGATTAACATCGAGCACCTGTTCCAGCACCTTGCCCGCTTCCTCAAAGGCCTCGCCGGAGATGTGATGATCGACCAGTTGGAGAAGCGTCGGCGTGTGCCGCGGATTGTGCGCGAGGGACGCCTCAAATGCCGCGAGGGCGGTCTTGCGGTCGCTCTCCGCGTAGGCACGCCCACGGCCGAAATGCAGGTCCGCATCCTCCGGCAACTGCTTCAGCCCCTCCTCGTAAGCGCGGGCGGCGAGCGCAAAGTCGTGCTTCTCGAGCGCGAGGTCGCCGCGGGCGAGGTAAACGTCGCGCAGCTTCGGGTCGGCCTTCTGCGCCGTGGCGTAGACCTTGTCGAGCACCTCCTTCGGATCGGCGCCCAGCAGAAGGGCGGCGCGGCCGAAGACCACGAGGTCGGGAGGCGAACGGTACATCCAGGTGGCGTCGTTCACCGCCCGCCGAATCTCGCCGAGGCGGGCGCGGGCTTCGTCCGGCCGGCCGTTGGCGAAGGCCACCTCGCGGGCCAGCCATCGCAGCCGGATGCTGCGTTGATCCCGACCGAGCGCCTCCTTCATCGCGGCATCGGCCTCGGCGTTGCGCCCGACTGCCAGCAGCGCCCGCACCAGCAGCATCGACCACTCCGCCTGGCCCGCGCCGTCTCGCAACTCCGCCTGCGCCTGTTTGATGACCGACTGGTAGTTGCCGCCGAGCAGCGCCCGCTGCACCTCCGCCGGATCACCGGCGGCGGCGGCCGGGGGGGCCGCCCAAAACAGCGCCAGTCCCAGCAACCCGCGCCATCCCGCCGCGCAGACGTCGGCCGGAAATCGCGCCGCGCGGCGCGCCAGGCCAAGGGCAAAATCAATCCTGGGTCGAGTCATGCGACGATCGATCGAAATGGTGGGTGAACGTGGGAAACAGAGCCGCGACGGAAAGACGCGCGCGGTGAAAAAGAGTGATGCCTTCTCTTGGTCTTTTCTCAAGTCCCGCCATGAAAGTTTCCTGGCCTGCGCCCTGCCGGCGGCGCAGGACAACGCCCCCCTTGACAGCGCCGGCGACGGCGAAAGACAGTCGGCCCGTGAGCACATCCGCCGCGCGCGAAAAATTCCGCAGCTTTCTTTCGCGAAGAGGCCTGCGCGCCACCAACCAGCGGCTGGCGATCTTCGACGCCGCCTTCGCGCAGCGGGAGCATTTCACCGCCGAGCAACTTCTTGATTACGCGCGCGACATCGACGACTCGGTGTCGCGCGCCACCGTCTATCGAACGCTGCCGATCATGACGGAAAGCGCCCTGCTGCGCGAGGTCGACATCGGCACGGGCGAAAAGTTCTACCGCTCGCATCGCGAGGGTGACGACACCCAGGTGGCGCAGGTGGTGTGCATTGATTGCGACCGGATCTTCGAAATCAGCGCGCCGTTCATGTCCTGGTACGGCAGCACGGTCTCGTCGAAGCTCGGCCTCACGCCGGTTACCCAGCGTCTCCAGGTCAGCGCCCACTGCAATGCCTACCGCGAAACCGGGCACTGTCCGCGCCGCGACAAGAACTAACGCGCCCCGTCTCATGCCGCCGCCTGCCTCCAGCGATCCCGAGTTCGAAATCCGGTTCTTCGAGTCCGTGCTGCGCCGCCGCCCGAAATACGCGCGGGTGGTGGAAATCCTGGGCGGCCTCTACACCCGCCAGGGACGGATCGCCGACGGGCTGCGGATGGACCGGCGGCTGGTGCGACTGCAGCCGGGAAATCCGACGGCGCACTACAACCTGGCTTGCAGTCTCGCCCTCGCCCGCCGCCGGCGGGCCGCCCTCGACATGCTGCGGCGGGCGGTGCAGCTCGGCTACCGCGACGTGGACTGGATGCAACAGGATCCCGATCTCGAAGATCTGCAGGACCATCCCGAGTTCCTCGCCTTGCTGGAGCAACTCGACCCGCAGAGCTGAGATCCGCGGCCCCCGCCGGACGGGGAGCGGCGTCAGCCCAGGTGCGCCGGCGCGGGCTCCGCTGCGGTGAGCGTTTCCTTTTCGATTTCGGCGGCGCGCACCAGGCCGTGGGCGCTGCCACGGCCGGTGAACTTCACGCACAGCCAGTCCATCAACACGTAGACGATTGGCAGGACGAACAACGTCAGGAAGGTCGCGAGGGTCAGTCCACCGACGACGACCAGGCCCATCGGGTTGCGCGTCTCGGCCCCGGCGCCCGACGCAAAGGCAATCGGCGCCGCGCCGAGCACGGTCGAGATGGAGGTCATGAGAATCGGCCGGAACCGCACGGTCGACGCCTCGTAGGCCGCATCGAAGGCGTTGCGACCCGCCACCTGGAGCTGGTTGGCGAACTCGACCACCAGAATTCCGTTCTTCGCCACCATGCCGATCAACATGATGAGACCGAACCGCGAGAAGATATTGTCGGTCATCGCCGGCCCGAAGAAGCGCGTGCTGTACAGGACAATCAGCCCGCCGGACACCGCGAGCACGATGCCGGTGAAAATCGTAATCGGGTGGATCCACGACTCGAACTGTGCCGCGAGGACCAGGAACGTGAACAGCAGCGCGAGCCCGAACAGGAGGTAGGTGTCGCGCGCACTCTCCAGGAAGTCCCTGGACTCTCCATCCCACGCCACGGCGTAACCGGCCGGCAGAATGCGCCGTGCCTCGGCGCCGAGCGCAGTGACGGCGTCGCCGATCGTCACGCCCTGCGCGAGCTGGGCAAAGATCGTGACGGAACGCAGCCGGTTGAAATGGGGGAAACTTTCCGGCACCACCGACTCGGCAGAGGAGACCAGGTTGCTGAGCTGCACCAGATGGCCGGCGTTGGAACGGACATACAGCCGCCCGAGCTCGGCGGGGCTGGCGCGGTGGGCGTCCTCGACCTGCACCAGCACATCGTACTGCCGGTTGCCACGCTGGAACTGGGTGACCCGCCGGCTGCCGAGCAGCGTCTCGAGGGTGGCAGCGATGTCCGAGACTGGCACGCCGAGGTCCGCCGCTTTGGCGCGGTCGATCTGGACATCAATCTGCGGCTTCGAGGGCGAAGGAAAGATGCGCGGCACCAGGAAGATGCTGCTCTGCTGCATCCACTGCAGGAGCTGCTGCCCGAGCTCCTGCAGCCGGTCGAAATCGTTGCCCTGCAGCACGAGCTGCACGCCCGAGCCGAAGCTGCTGCGCCCGCTGCTGAAGGGACGGACGGGCGAAACCGAGGCCTGGCCCCCGGTGATCTCGGTGCGGAACTTGCGCCGCACCTCCTCCATCACCTCCTGGGTCTTCCGCGAGCGGTTCTCCCAGAGTTTGAGGGTGGTAAAGATGAAGGCGCGCCCGTCCCCGGTGCGGTGATAAGTGCGGTCAACCTCCGGAATTTCCAGCAGCAGCCGCTCCATCTGCCGCGAGTAGATCATGTTGTACTCGGGCGTGGATCCGACCGGCGAGACCAGGCTGTTCGTGAAGATGCCGCGATCCTCCAGCGGAGTGAGTTCCCGCTGCAGTTTGGTGTAGAGGTAGGGACCGGCGGCGGCGAAACCGAGCGCCCCCAGCAGCACCAACCAGCGCCCGCGCATCGCGCCCCGGAGCGCCCAGGCGAAACCACGATTCAACCCCACGAAGAACGGCTCCGTCTTCCGGTAGAGCCAGCCGTGCTGCGCGCGACCGTCGACAATTTTCGCCCGCAGCACCCGTGAACAGAGCATGGGCGAGAGCGTCAGGGCCACGAACGACGAAACCCCCACCGCGATCGCCAGCGTCAAACCGAATTCGTAAAAGAGCCGGCCGGTCTGCCCGGACTGAAACGCCACCGGCAGGAAAACCGCCGCCAGCGTAAGCGTGGTGGCGATGATCGCGAACGCGACCTGCCGCGCTCCGAAAATGGCCGCGTGGATCGGTTTTTCGCCGTGCTCGATCCGCCGGTAGATGTTTTCCAGCATCACAATCGCGTCGTCGACCACCAGTCCCACCGCGAGGACCAGCGCCAGCAGCGTCAGCACATTGATGCTGAAATCGAGCCAGTGCATCACCGCGAAGGTCCCCACCACCGACACGGGAATCGCCACCAGCGGCACCAGCGTCGCGCGCCAGTCGCGCAGGAACAGGAAGATCATCAGGATGACGAGGACCGTCGCCTCCCAAAGGGTTTGGTAGACCTCGCGGACGGAGCGTTCGACGAACACGCTGTAATCGGAGGAAACCCGCACGCGCACCCCCTCGGGGAGGTCGGCTTCGAAGACGGGGATCAACGCCTTCACCTGCTGCGCCACGTCGAGCAGGTTGGCCTGCGATTGCCGCAGAATCGAGGTGCTCACCGCGGGCCGGCCCGAAACGTAGGTTTCGTTCCGGTAATCGCTCGCCCCGAGTTCAACGCGCCCGATGTCGCTGAATTTCACCTGATACCCGCTGCGCGAAGCGAGGATCAGGTTCTCGTAGTCCTGCGGCTCGTCCATCCGGCCCCGCAGTCGCACCGGAAACTCGCGCGCGACCGATTCGATGCGCCCGCTGGGCAGGTCCACATTCTGCTGGCGCAGGGCGCGCTCGAGATCGGCGACCGTGAGATTGTAGGCCGCGAGCCGGGTGGCGTCGACCCAGAGCCGCATGGCATAGCGCAAGCCGCGCAGTTCCACCGCGGCGACGCCGGGAATGGTCTGCAGGCGCTGCACCACCAGGCGTTCGACGAGTTCCGTAAGTTCGAGTCGGGAGTGAACGTCGGAGCTGAACGAGAGTGAGATCACCGGATCGGAATCGGAATCGGCCTTGGAGATCTGCGGATCGTCGACCTCGGGCGGCAGCCGCCCGCGCACCCGGGCGACCTTGTCGCGCACATCATTGGCCGCCTCGTCGATGTTGCGATCGACATTGAACTCGAGACTGATGCGGGAGCGCTGCTCGCTCGAATAGGAGCGGATCACCCGCAATCCATCGATCGCCGAAACCTCCTTCTCGATCACCTCCGTGACCTTGGTCTCCACGACCTCGGCCGACGCGCCGGGGTAGGAGGCGTCGATGGAAATCACCGGTGAGTCCGTGCTCGGGTACTCGCGCACCGGCAGCCGTTGAAAGGCCAGTCCCCCGATGAGGAGGATGAGAATCGCGGCAACCAGGCAGATGACCGGGCGCTTGATGGAGGTGTCGGAAAGGATCATGCGGCGCGAGCCGGCGGGTGGTCGGCTTACTCGACTCGAAACTCCGCCCGCAAGGGGCGCGGATCCAGCTTGGCACCGGGGAAGAGCGCGAGCGCGCCCACCCCCGCGGCCACGACCGTGAGGTCCTCGGGCAGGTTGCCCTGCACCGCGCTGACCTCGACCAGCCCCCGCGCTCGCAGGCCGAGCTTCACCGGGACAAAGGCCGCCATCTTTTCGCCATTCTTTTCCACCACGGAGATGAGCTGCGGTCCCCGCTGTTCAACCAGAATGGCGCCCTCGGGCACCGTCAGCGCGCCGCGCCGGACTTCGAGGATGATCTCAACTACCGCAAACATGCCGGCCTTCAAGCCGCGCACGCCCGCAGCGAGGAAGCCCTTCACCTCGCTGGAGCGGGTCTGCCGGTCGATGACCGAGTTGACAAAGTACACCTCGCCCTCGGCCGCGGCCACGGTGTCCCCCGTGGTCGCGCGCACGCTGAAACGAGTGCCGCGCCGGACCTTGGCGAGGTAACGCTCCGGCACCTGGAACTCCACCTTGAGCCGGCTGAGGTCGTTGAGGGTGGTGATGACCGACTGCGTGTTCACGTAATCGCCCGGGGAAAGCGTGCGCGACTCCACCACGCCCTCGAACGGAGCACGGATCTCGGTCCGGGCCAGGCGAACCTGAAGGAGTTCGAGTTCCGCCTGGGTGGCGGCGAATTCGCTGCGCGCCCGGTCGACGTCCGCCTGCGTGTTGGACTGGGTCTGGCGGAGGTTTTCCGCCCGCTCGAGATTGAGGCGCGCGAGGTCGTGGCGAGACCGCGTCTGGGCGAGCTGAGCCTGCAGTTCCGCGTCGTCGATCTTGGCCAGCAAGTCCCCCTTCTTCACCGACTGCCCCTCCTCGAAATGAATCGAGCGGATGAGCCCGCCCATCTCCGGGCGGATGCTAGCCGTCTCGTTTGGCGCCAGGGAGCCAACCACCCGCAGGTCTTCGACCAGATCGCGCCTGGCCAGGGCAATCACTTCGACCGCCTGAGCGCTGCTGCCTCCTCCGCGGCCCCCCCGCCCCCCGCCGCTCTTGCCGCGCGCCTCCGGGGGGCCTGCCTTTTCCGCTCCACCCGACTCCACCATCGCCCCTCCCGCCAGGAGCAGACCGAGGGCGAGCGACACAGGTGGCAGGAAACGGCGCAGCGGTAGTTCAGACACGGGAATTCAGAGTCAGGAGGAAGTGAGAAAAACTGACCGAGGGTGTTGCGGTGACCGGAGACAGGACGAAACGAGCCCCGCCAAAGTTGCGCCCTTGCCCGATACCGAACGCCGGCCGATCGGGCAGGGCCGGCCCCAGAATCGGGCGGGCACTCAGCCAACAAGCCGCGCGTAGGCATCCGCGTCGAGCAGGTTGGCCGCCGCCGAGGGGTCAGCCGGCCGCAGGCGCAACATCCAGCCGTCGGAGTACGGCGCGCGATTAATCGCCTCCGGCGCGCTCTCGAGGGCGGCGTTGACCGACAGCACCGTCCCGGCCACCGGAGCATAGAGGTCGCTTGCCGCCTTCACCGATTCGACCACCCCAAACACCTCGCCGGCGGCAACGACCGCGCCAACCTTGGGCGCCTGCACGTAGGTGATGTCGCCCAGGGAGTTTTGGGCGTAGTCCGTAATACCGATGGTGACCGAGCCATCAGGTTCGGCACGCACCCACTCGTGGGACCTGGCGTAGCGGAGATCGGCGGGGATGTTGCTCATGAATGACGAGTGTAGGAAAGGCTTCCGCGCGCGACCTCAAGCCAAACCACGGCAAAAACAGTCGCGCTTCTGCGGTCTAGGACTTTTTCAATTCCACGAAGGGAGGTTTCACGATTTGCAGTGCGAGGCGCGCTCCGCGCAGATCGACGACCAGCGGAAGCGCCGCCACCGCAGGCACCAGCGCGGACCCGATGGATTCGTTAAGCAGCGGCGAAAGCGTGCCTGAGAGAACGCGGCCGACCTCGGAACCTGCGGCATCAAACACGGGCGTCTCGGCCCGCACGATGCGTCGGTCACCGGTCTTGAAATGGATCACGCGACGTGCACCTCCAGCTTGTTTCTCAGCCAGCAGGGCCGCCCGCCCGGCGAAGTCGCCCGCCTTGTCAAACTTCACCGTCCAGCCAATTCCCGCGGTGAGCGGGGAAATTTTCTCCGAGAGCTCATGCCCATAAAGCGGAAAACCCGCCTCAAGTCGCAGGCTGTCGCGCGCCCCGAGACCGGCGAGCTCAAGTCCGTGGGGGCCGCCCGCCGCCAGGAGTGCACCCGCCAGTTTCTCCGCCTCCGCAGGAGCGTGATAGAGCTCAAAACCGTCCTCCCCGGTATAGCCCGTGCGGCTGGCGACGCAGGTCACGCCCGCCACCGTGG
>CAZDGC010000016.1:37030-75097 GCA_964504885.1 uncultured Opitutus sp. | reverse complement strand
GCTTGCGTCGCGCCGCGGGCTGGCGTGTCATCGTTCCGGTTGAGCAACCTGCTGCGCACCTTTTCCCCCCTGCGCTGGCGCTGGCTGGGGCCGGCGATCGCGCTGGTCGTGCTTTTCCATCTCTCGCCGATCAGCCGCGACATCGATTACGGCCTGTTCGACCTGGCGAGTCGTCACCCGCTGCGCGCGCCGGCCCCGCCGCCGCCGTCCGCGCTCGTGCTGGTCGACGACGCCACCCTCGAGGCGCTCGGCCGGACGGGCGTGCGCTGGCCGTTTCCGCGGAGCTATTTTGCGCGTCTGTGCCTCGCCCTGCACCAGGCCGGGGCGGCGAAGATTCTGCTCGATTTCACGTTTTTCGAGGAGTCGGGCGCGGCCGAACACGACCTGCTGCTGGCGTTGACGGCGACGGCGGCCGGGACGATCCACCTCGCGCGCACCCCGGGCCGGCCGCCCTTTTTCTGGAGCGAGGACTATGCGCGTGCCCACGGGCTGGAGGTGCCGGCGCACCGGCAGGGGACGGTGGAGTATCCGGTGGACGACGACGGCGTGGTGCGGCGGTACGCGGCGCGCGGGTCGCTGGCGGCGACCGGGCTGGAGCAGGCGCCCGCGCCGCGCGGCGGGTTGTTGCGCTGGCACGGCGGGCTGGACGACCTGCGGCGGAAGGGGGTTGCGGTGCTGGCGGCGGCGGAGGCGATCCGGGCGGGCGGCCCGATTCTCGAGCGACTGGCGGCGGCGGCGCCCGACCTTGATGCGAAGGGATTCGCCGCCGCGCTGGCGCGGGAGCCGCCGCTGACCGGGCCGCTGGCCGACGCCGTGCGCGGCCGGGTGGTGTTTGTCGGCGCGAATGCGCATGGCACCTTCGATCTGAAGGATTTTCCCGTGGGCAAGCTGGAGCCCGGGCTGCTGTTGCACTGGACGGCCTGGAGCAACCTTGCGGCGGGCGGGTTCATCGTGCCGCTGCCGCGGGCGGTGGGGCTGGGGCTCGCGCTCCTGGCGGGCGCGGTGGTGCTGTATGCCGGCCGGCGGGGCCTCGATGTCGCCGCGCCGGCGATCGCGGCGGCGGCGCTGGGCGGCGGTGCGTTCCTCGGCGCGTACGCGGGCCTGGCGGCGGGCTGGTTCGTGCCGCCGGCGACGATCCTGGTGGCGGCGCTGGCGGCCCTGCTGGGCGTGATGGCGGAGACCTTCTGGCGCGAGCAGGCGCGCAAACGCGAAATCCAGTCGATGTTCGGCGCCTACGTGGCGCCCGCGGTCGTGGCGCAACTGGTGCGCGATCCGGGTGCCATCCGGCTCGGGGGCGAGCGGCGCGACGCGACGGTCTTCTTCTCGGATCTCGCCGGTTTTACGGAACTCTCCGAGCACCTGCGCGACCAGCCCGAGCGCATGGTCGAAATCGTGAACGCCTACCTGGAGGAGACGAGCGAGTGCCTGCTCAACCACGGCGCGTATGTGGACAAGTACATCGGCGACGCCGTGATGGCGGTCTTTGGCGTGCCGCAGCCGCTGCCGGAGCACGCCCTGGCGGCGTGCCGGGCGGCGCTCGGGGCGCAGCAGTTGATGGCGGGCATCAATGCGCGTTACGCGCAGTCGGCGGGCGTGACCCTGGCGGTGCGGATCGGCGTGAACACCGGCGGAATGATCGTCGGCAACCTCGGTTCGTCGCGAAAAAAGAATTACACGGTGATGGGGGACACGGTGAACCTCGCCTCGCGCCTGGAGGGCGCCAACAAGGCCTTTGGCACCGGCATCCTGCTCGGGCCGGAAACGGCGCGCGCGGTGGCGGGAATGCTTGCCGTGCGCCCGCTGGCGCGGTTGCGCGTGAAGGGCAAGGAGGAGGCGGTCGAGGTTTTCACGCTGCACGGAGAGCCCGACAAACTGCCGGCGGAGGAGCGGGCGTTCCTCGCTGCCTATGCCGCCGGTTACGCGGCGCTGCAGGCGCGTCGGTTTGCGGAGGCGGCGGAGGCTTTCGAACGCGCGGACGCGATCCTCCCGGGCGACTTGACGACCCGCCGGTGGCGGGCGGAGGCTCTCCGGTGGCGCGAGCATCCCCCGCCCCCCGACTGGGAACCGCGGCTCGCCCTCGAATCCAAATGATCCCACTCCGTCCCTCCCTGCTGCTGGCCGCGGGCGCCGCGCTCGCCGCCGCCGCCGGTCTGCTGGCGGCGCATGCCGTCGGCGGATTCGCGTTCGCCAAGCGGGCCGACACTCCGCTGCGCGCCGAGCCCGGTCCACTGGCCTCCCCGACCGCCACGCTGAAGCTGGGCACAAGACTGAAGGTCGAGGAGGTGCGCGGCAACTGGCTGCGCGTGAGCGGCGCGCCTTCGGCCGCCGGCTGGATTTTTGCGGGCAACGTGGCGGCGACGGCGCCCGACGAGAACAGCGGACTCGCCCTCGTGCCGCTCGATGCCGGCGCCACCACCGCCACCGCCGCGGCCCGCCCGCTTGCCCCGGCGGCGGAGGACTATGGCAGGAAGCGCAACCTCGGGAAGGCCAAGGCCGATCTCGACTGGCTGACAGCGCCCGGCGCGGGCGTGACCCACGCCGACGTGACCGCCTACCTGCAGGCCCATCGCAAGGGGGAATACCAATGAGCGCGGGTCGCGCGCTCCTGGTCGGGCTGCTGGTGGTGGCGGCGGCCCCGCTGCGACTCGGTGCGCAGTTCGACTTCGGCCGGCTGAAGAAAACCCTGGAGTCGGCGGCGGAAAAGGCGGGGGAGGTGGCCAAGGTCGCCCGTGGCGTCACGGCGGATTTCACGCTCGAGCAGGAGCAATTCATCGGCGACGCGGTGGCGTTGGAGATAGCGAGCCGTTACGGCGGACTCTGGCGCGATGCGGCGGCGACGCGGCGCGTGAACCTGGTGGGGGGCGCGCTCGCGCGCTACTGCGACCGGCCCGCGCTGGAGTGGCGCTTCGGCGTGCTGGATTCGCCGGCGGTGAACGCGTTCTCCGCCCCGGGGGGCTGGGTGTTCATCACGCGTGGATTGTACGAGACGGCGGCGAGCGACGACCTCCTGGCCGGAATTCTCGCGCACGAGATCACGCACCTGACCGAGAAGCACGCGTTGAAGATTATCGGGCGCGCCGAGGCGCTCACCGTGCTCGGGGAGGAGGCGAAGAAGCGCAGCAGCGATCTGCGCGCCGCCGATGCGAAGGTCGCCGAGGCGCGGGCGAAGACGGCGGAGGTGAGCCCGGAGGTGGCGCGGTTTCTCGACACCAACGTCGGCCGGATCGTGAACCTGCTCCTCGAGAAGGGCTATGACTCGAAGACCGAATACGCGGCCGACAAGGGCGGGCGCAGCCTGGCCGCACTCACCGGTTTCGCGCCCGGCGGGCTGCGCGCGGCGCTCGCGGCGCTGGAGCGGCGCAAGGGGAATCCGAAGACCGTGTTTTCGACGCACCCGCCACTGCGCAACCGGCTGAAGGAACTGCCCAACGATCCAGCGCCCGCGCCGGCCGCTCCGCCACCGGCCGCCCCGCCACCGACCGCCCCGTAGGTTGGAGTTCTCCCGGCGCGGGCAGGAGGAGGCAGGGCCGGCATTCTGAAACGCCACAACGTGAGGTGGGCAGGCCGCATTCTCCCAGCCGATGCACCGCTGATGGCGTGGATGGCACGGGCAGCCGGGAGGTACTCCGCCCTCATCCGCCCCCTCCGCGCTTTGCGCGGAAACATCCGGTCGGCGGCGGCGCCCGGAGAGCGGCTCTGCTCCAGGCGGACGGCGAAGCTCCCGGGTGGAAAAATTTCGTGCGGAGTCGAGCCGGGGGTTGCCAAGCCTTCAGCAGGCTCCTTACTGGAGTTCTGAAAACTTCATCGACCAACACCACGCCGACCCAAACTCCCGTCACCACGGCCTCCGAAGGCGACGCGATTGAACTGGAAGGCAAGGTGGTCGCAGTCCTGCCGGGCACGATGTTCCGGGTGCAACTGGCCAATGGCCATGTCGTGCTGGGTCACATTTCGGGCAAGCTGCGCAAGCACTACATCAAGATTGCCGCCGGCGACACGGTGAAGATGGAGATGAGCCCGTACGATACGAACAAGGCCCGGATCACTTATCGGGTGAAGGATACGAACTCGACCTACCGCCCGCCCGCGCGCCGGCGGTACTGAGCCGCGGTTCCAGTTCGGGATCGACAACGCCGCCACCGGCCGCGTCGATCCGGGTGGTTCGTCGCCCCGATGTCGGGGCGTCCCGTTTTCCGGTCACGCCATGCCCCCCCTCCGTCTTCTTGCCCTCTCCGCCGCCCTGGCGGGGCTGTTACCTTCCTCCGCTCCCGCCGCCCAGACCTACCCGGAGCAGGGGCAGCGCGATGAGACCGGCTTCGTCTCGATCTTCGACGGCCGCACGCTCGCGAACTGGGAAGGCGATCCGGTTTATTGGCGCGTGGAAAACGGCTGCCTCGTCGGCGAGGTGACGCCTGCGACCTTGCTGAAGCAGAATTCCTTCATCGTCTGGCGCGGCGGCACCACCAGGGACTTCGAACTCAAGCTCGAGTACCGCATCTCCGCCCGCGGCAACAGCGGGATCAACTACCGCAGCGAGCCGTTCGAGGGCCAGCGTTTCGCCCTCAAGGGCTACCAGTGCGACCTCGACGGCCAGCAACGCTACACCGGACAGAATTACGAGGAAAAGGGCCGCACCTTCCTCGCGCAGCGCGGCGACGTCAGCCGCGTCGACGCCGACGGCAAGGCGCGTGTCGTTGGCACGGTGGGCCTGAAGGATGAACTGGCGAAGCAGGTGAAGAACGAGGACTGGAACGACGTGCATCTCATCGTGCGCGGCAACGTGCTCACCCACCTGGTCAACGGCCGGGTGATGAGCGTGGTGATCGACGACGACGCGGCGCGGCGGAAGTTCGACGGCCTGCTCGGCGTGCAGGTGCACGTCGGCCCGCCGATGAAGGTCGAGTTCCGGAACATCCGCCTGAAGCAGCTCGGGCCGGAGGTGGTGCCGGCAAAGCCCTAAGCGTCTCAAGCCGGGAAGTTCTCTTGCCGGCCCGGAGCGATCGGTAATTGGCGGGCGGTCGTCAGGCGGAAGGTGTGATCGACGCGACTCCTGCGCCGGCTTTCGGGGAGAATCAAATTGTGCGGGCTGGTGCTTTGCGGTTGGCTCCTGATCGAAGGCATGAGGTTTTCTACGGCAGTAGGACTGATGTTTCTGGGGATGGCACCAACGTGTGCGGCTTCCCACGCGGAATATGAGGCGATCTTCGCGCCGCCGGAGTGCGAGGCGGCATCGCTTTCGCGGGACGGGAAACTGCTCGCGCTCCTGATACGCAGCGCGGCCGGATCCGCGCTGCGTGTCCTGGACCTGGACGCCGCGGAGGTGAAGGCCACGATTCGCATCAGTGTGAAGGCGGCAGGAGCGGGCCCCGAGGATGATGTGCACTGGCTTGGAGCCGCGCGCTTGTTTGCCCAGGTCGGCAGTCGAGACTTTGTTGCCGTTGACGTCGACGGAAGGAATCCGGTGAGCCTCGTCGATTGGTCGCAGCCAATCTGGCACAATAATCTGTCGCTTCATAGTGAATTTGGCGTGGCTCGGCACACGCGCCTCGTCGGCATTCCCGGCGCGGATCCCGGGTTCGTCCACGTTGAGACCTCGTGGAGTCGGAACACCAAAGTGTTCAAGGTGGATGTCGGCACCGGCAGGCCCACACTGGCATGGGAGGCCGACATTCAAGGGCGCATCCTCTACGATCAGTTCGGCGTCGCGCGCATCCAGGATGCGACCTGGCAGAGTAGCGGGAATTTCTTGCTTCGTACCGCCGAGGGGGCAAAGGCACCCTGGGCGCCGCTGGACGATGCGGCCGGAACCACGGAGACGCCGGAATTCGCCGTCTCGGCCGCAACCCTCCACGGCCCACGCTCCGTGCCGCTGGCGTTTGGCCGCGATCGGGACCTGCTCTATTTCGCCTCCAATGTGGGCCGGAATACCTTCGGGGTATACGCCGTCGACCTGCGCACCGGCCGGCGCACCGGTTTTTCGCTCGAGCATGAAACGGTCGATTTGGCCCTGCCCGCACCGCAAGGATTTGGGCACTCACCGACGGCGCTCGTCTGGAATCGCAAGACAGGTGAGCTGGCGGGTGTCCGGCATGCCGGCCCGCCCGTCAGCGTGCGCTTTGCGGATCCAGTCCTGCAGTCGGTGCAGGATCGGGTCGGGCAACTCGCGCCCGAGCACGAGGCGTGCATCGAAGAATGGGACGACGAGATCAGACGTTTCCTGGTGCGAGGCACGTCACGCAGCGATCCCGGTTTCTTCGCCATTTACGATCGAGCAGCGGACAAGCTTCGGTCAGTCGTGACGTGCGCACCGGCCCGGTCCAGCCACCGGCGCCCGCATTCCACGCCGTGGTCCTATCGACACGCCGACGGAACGACACGCTCCGGCCGTCTCACGCTACCCGCGGAGCCCAGGTCCTCGCCGACACCGGTGGTCGTGTTGCTGTCCTCTGGGCTTTGGGGCTCGCCGTCGACGGGCTACTCAGGGCAGGTGCGCGCACTGGCGCATATGGGATACGCCGTGCTGGAGGTAGGACACCGCGGAACGACCGGCCTCGGTCGGGCGCACATCGAGGCGGCGCGCGGCAAGGTGGATGTCGTGATGGCCGAAGATGTATTCGGTGCCTTGGATCGGATCGCCGCCAAGGCGGGTTTGGCGCGTGGCAAAGTCGCTGTGGCCGGCGGCGGCTTTGGCGGAACCGCGGCGCTGAAGCTTGCGCAGCTCTTACCTCAAAGGATCGCATGTGTGATCGCCGAGTGGCCGCTGGCGGACTTGCCGGCGACGTTCGACTGGCCTTACACGACCTCGCCCGGGTATCTGCGTGTCCGTGGGGCGCAGGAGGTTCAACTCGGCGGACCCAGGGAGGAACTGAAACAATGGTCGCCGGCCGTTATTGCGTCCGCCGTCACGGTGCCGGCGATGTTGGTGGCGATGCGAGCGCCCGATTCGACCGCCTCCAGCTTCGATTCCGTGATTCGAAAGATGAAGTCCTCGGGAAACCGGCCCCTCGTGATTGAAATTTCGTCGTTGGAAGAGTGGCCCGTGGGACGCGCCCGTATTTGTGACGCGACGGAGAGATTTCTCGCGCAGCACCTCCCGCGGGCGAAGTCACCCTGAACTTGCAGCAGCCTCTTGCGCACCGCCGTGACCTCCGGACGCACCGGCGCCATTGCGCGGTCGAGCACGAAGATGAGCGCGATCCGATCGGATCGGCCCGTCATGGGTTGGCGGCGGGAAACGGCCCCGCAGTGTCGGGAGGCTGCGTTCAGCGGTTCAGCGCAATCTTATCTGGATACTGCCACCGCCGAGGGGACCGGAGGCCTGGTGCAGGATATCTCCGGCGTTTGAGACAACCTTGATCGAGAATTGATCCTCCCGCCCGGGCTCGCCGTGATCCTCCAGCGAGACCGTGAATCGACCGCCGGGACGGCCGTTCACCCGGGCCTCGCCCTCAAAGCAAGCCTTGATGGCGGAATCGATTCTGAGCTGATCGAGCAGTGTACTTTCCAGGTTCAGGCCCGCCGTACTGTATTGCAGATGGCCGGTGACCCGGACGCCGTCGGGCGTGCGCTGCGCCACAAAGCCGAAATTCGCGCGTGTGCTGCCCTGCTTGGCGGGCACTCCGGAAACCTGCTTCGAGGCCGTTGCGATCCAGCCCCCCCCGGTTGCCTTGCCGGTACGCACCGTGCCGATGATGAACGGGGAAAAGCCGTTCGTGACCACTTTGAGAGTGTTGAGCGCAGGGTCACGTGCCAGGGTGTCGAGCTGCTCCCAGGCCCCGGAATTGGCATTGAAGTGATACACGGTGAGCAACGACTCAGGCACCCGGTTCTGGGCGAGGGTCGAATCGTCGTACGCGAAGACAAGTTCGGCTGGGCCTGCGAGGGCGCCTTGGGGCGAGAGATCCCAGTATTGGATTTCCTTCATCCCCTCCGGAATCAGCTCCTCGGGCACGGGCGGAAGCACCAGGCCCGGGTACTCGCGTGGAACCTTGCCGATTCGGGCCTTGATCGTACCACCCTCCGTCGGTGGGTGGACGAACTTGATGTCCACGCCGCCCACCTCACGGCTGCCGCCGTTGAGGCTGACGATGCCATCCGGGCGAACGAAGGCAGACTCAAGCCGGGTCCCTCCGGGCATCGCGTCGGACAACGCAAACAAGGTGACCCCACCGTCTTCATAGCTCAGATCGTAGGCGAACTCGCCGCCGAGTCCGTAGAACGCCACATTGGCGAACTGTCCCCGGGTGCGGCCATCGAACCCGGTGACCAAATCAAAACGGTCTCCTGCCTTGGGCGCAAAACGGTCTGAAAACTCCACCACCAGCGTGCCCGCAAGATCCGCATTAGCTCCCACTCCGCCGAAGATTTGGCCGTAATCGGATCCCGCGGCGGTGCCGGCGACCACCGTGTGGATCCCCGTGTAGGTTTCGGCGCCGGTCGCGCCCGCCACGGGCTGCAGCGCAAGGCGGGAGGACACCTCCACTCGTCCGCGTTTGAGACTCAGCCGGCCCGGCCCAGCCACCGAGCCGAGCAGCAGGTTTCCCACCGCGAAGCGATCGCCCGCCTGGACAAACGCGGTCGACCTGTTGGTCACCTCAAACGTGGCTTGCTCCAGCCCGGCAATCGATCCGAAGAACTCGGGACCCTGGATGCTGTTGAGGTCCTTGACGGGAAAACTCCGTGCCAGCGCGAAGATCCCGGGCGGATCCATCACGATACGGGCGGAGAGCAGACCGCCACGCCACTCGAAGCGTCCCGGTGCGTGGCTACGCGCATCGCGGTGATTCCCGATCTTCATTACTCCATAAACCACAAGTTCACCATCGCTCTGTACCATTCTACCCTCACCGAATTGGCCGAGGTAAATGTTGCTGGCGTCGATCCGCCCATCTGAAAACTCGTACGTGCCCAGAGCCCCCTGGCCGATGGTGAGATTAAGCACTTTCAGGGTGGCATTGCCTTTTTGGGTCATGATTGCGTCTTTCCTGACCGCGATATCCAGATCGCCGGACCCGCTGTCGAACTCGGCGCTACCGCGCAGGTCCAGGCGTCCGGGGTTGTTGACGCCCACCTGCGTGCGGTTGAGCACGGTAAACCTGCCTCCCGAGGCATCCAGCAAACCAAGGCCGTAGCCGCCCACGTCGAGGAAGTTGGTTTCGGCGGAGCCACCGCTAATGAGGTAGAAACCAACGCCTCCGATCTCCTCCCCAAGGGTGATGTTGGCCGCCTTGACGGTTCCTCCCTGTTGCCCGAAGCGGGCCTTGCCCTGCCTGCCGACGCTCAGATCGAGCGAAGGGATCATGGAGTATCCGGAAAGCTGGGCCAGGCCGCTGATCTCATAGGTCGCCCATTCGTCAGAAATTCCAGCGTCCATCCAGAGCCGGTGCGTCACCAGGTTGCCTCCGGTGTGTAGGTAGTGACCGTGCGGCCCGCGCGTAGCGGTGCCGCCGATTGTGACGGAACCCACCGAAAGCAGGCCGCGACTTTGGGTCAGGGTCGGACCTCGCAGGCCGAAGCCCGCCACCACGAGCGCGCCAACCTCCCGAAAGGGTATCGGCTCCCAGTAATCGCAGTCACCCGTCACGAGCGCTTCGTCGCCTGGGCCGGGAATCCGTTGCGGCAGCCAGCAGCGCGGTTGGTTCCACCATGGCAGCAACGGAGCATTCACCACCTCATTCGCCCAGTTCCAAATCACCGGTTCCAGCGAGGATTCTTGTGCGCTACCCCTTGGCGCAACTGCGGCCAGGGCCAGTGTCAGCGAAACGACTTGGGACAAACTTGCGCAGAACCTGCAGGGGGGAGAGACCGTCCTGCTTTCCTGGTGCCGATGAAAAAAATGCGCAGCCGAGGGGATCGATTTCATACGTATACGAGGTTGGGGGGGAATCCCGTGCCGGAGAGCACAACCGGTTGGGACGGGGTAGGGAGGCGGAGCCTAGGTAATCGAGAAGCGACCATCCTGGCAACGCGTTGGTTGCCGCTGAGTGCGCAGATATTGGTCAGATGGCGAATCCGCACCTGGCGGGAGGGGGCATCTGCAGGCGTTAACCGGTGCACGGCGTGGCGGTCAAATCTGCCGGCCGTGGCACCTGGCGCGACGAGTCTCGGGAAGGCATCACCCCGACTCCTGATCAAGCAGTTGGGAGGGAGGCGGGCTATCGGGTAGCGGCTTTCCGGCAGGGCTCCCTCTGGCGGCTGCGAAGCAGCTTGTGTTCCGCGAAGGGCGAAGTCCAGGCTCTGCCGTCAAGCGTCATGAGGTGCCTGCTTCTCCTCTGTATCGGCCTCTACAGTACCGTTTCTGCGGCCGATCTTGTCCGCAATGGCGCCTTCGCCTCGGGACTGGCTGGCTGGGATCTGTACGGTGCGGCGGCCCGCGTGCTGTTCACGGCCGTCAAGGTGGACGGAGCGTCCGCACTCCGTTATGCCAAAAGCAGCAACCACGCGGCCGACAACTATCACCTCGATCAGACCATTGCGACGCAGCCGGACACGACCTACCGGGTGTCGGTGCGATACCGCAGTGCCGTGCTTTCGCCGGTCTTCGCCGTTGCCACGATCAATTGGGAACAGTTCACGACCGCAGTTCTGCCTCCGTCCGCGACCTGGCGGGATCAGACTTTCACCTTCTACAGCGGAACGGAGACTCAGGTGAAGCTGCAGCTCTTCGCCGGTGCCCAGGGTCGATCCCGGGAAGCCTTCGACGGCGAATCATTCTTCACCGGGATTCGTTGCGAAGCGGGAGAAACCCGCATCGTGATCGATGCTGCAGCGGGAACCCACGTCATCCCGGCCGCATTCACCGGCGTAAACACCCTGTTCTGGCTGGAGACGCCCGAAGACCTTGCTGATGGCACCATTGCCTCGCGGATCTCCGAGGCGCGTTTCGGACTCCTCCGTTATCCCGCGGGGACCGCCGGGCAGAACTACGACTGGAGGCGAAACACGGTGGTCAATCCGCTGAAATACCCCGGTCCGGCGAAACCGGGCGAAAGCTACCTCGACACGGACGGTTTCATCGCCCTCGCCCGACGGGTGAATGCGGCACCGTTTATCGTGCTCAATCTGGCGTCGATTTTTCACTTCACGGACGCTCCCTCCGAGGCCGATTACGGGGCGATGTACGAGTCCGCGGCGTTGTGGGCCGCGCATTTCAAGCGGGCGGGAGTGCGCGTGGCCTGTTACGAACTGGGAAACGAGCACTACCTGCGGGACGAGGGCAGCGGGTACGTGATGATGACGGCGCGGCAGTATGCCACCCTGGCGAAAGGAATGATCGCCGCGATTCGGACGGCCGATCCCGAGGCGGTTTTCGGCGCGGTGGGGCCGAGGACGTTCTCCGCGGTGGGCGCGCTTGATACTGCCCGCGGCAGCACCGAGCAATGGTGGCCCACGGTGCTGGCGGCGGTCGGCGAGGAGATCGACCGCATCATCCTCCACCACTACTGGGCGGGTACGGACAACCAGGCGCAAGTACAGGACTATGGATCCGAGGTCGAGCTGTTCCGCCGCTCGCTGGCCGCCTGGCAGCGGACGATCGGGCGCGAGCGAGCGTTGAGCATCGGGTACACGGAATGGGGCGGGAAGGGTTATTCCGACGCCGCCTCCTATGCCCTCTTCATTCACGAGTCGCTCTCGAGTTTTGCCGCCCATCGGACCGACTTTGCCATCGCCTGGCCCCATCGGCGCATGTCCGCCGCTGGCGAATGGGCCCAAAGCCAGATCCTCGACGGTGTCGCGCCGCGTGCCGCCCATGGTGTATTCGCCGCCTGGGGGGACTTCATGAACGGCGGCACGTTCGTCCCGTTTTCTGCCGAATCGACCCTGCCGTCGTACCTGTTTGGCGCGGCAGCCCGGAAGCATGAGGCGTTCACCGTCCTGATCGGTAACAAGTCGGCCGAGGATCGATCCGTGCCGTTGCACGTTCGCGGCCCGTATACGCGCGCCACGTATGGCGTCCTGGGCGCGGGCCAAGCCGCGACCATCGACTTCAGGAACGACCTGACGCTGCCGGTGAAGGCGAAGTCGATTGTCGCCCTGCACCTGACCGCACCGCTCGCGGCGCCGGTGATGATCAGACAGCCCGTTGCGCAGGCTGTCACCGCCGGGCAGACGGTGAGGTTTCTGGCTGCGGCGACGAGTTCGCTGCCCCTTTCCTATCAATGGAAGCGCAATGGCGCCGACGTTCCGGGAGCCACCGCGGCTGAGCTGACCATCCCGGTGGCTGATTTCGGCCATGCCGGCAGCTATGGGGTGGTGGCGACAACAACGGCGGGCTCGGCAGCGAGTTCCGCTGCGACCCTGGCGGTCCTGCCTTTTGCCCGCAGTCGCATCGCCAATCTCTCCCTCCTCGCCAAACTCGCGGCGGATGCCTCTTCCGTCACCGTCGGCACGATCGTGGGTGGTGGGGGGACAAGTGGACTCAAACCGATTCTGATCCGGGCGGCCGGGCCGTCCCTGGCTGCGTTGGGAGTGAGCGGAGCACTGGCCGATCCGCGGCTGGAGGTCTTTTCCGGCCAGTCCGTGGTTGTCGCGAACGACAACTGGGGCGGCACCGCTGAGTTGAGCGCGGCTTTCGCGTCCGTCGGAGCGTTTCCCTATGCGGCTGCGTTCTCCAGGGACGCAGCGGTCCACCACCCAGGCTTTCCGGCCGGCAGCTACACCGTTCGGGTGGAGGGCAACGGCAGTGCGTCGGGCGAGGTGATCGCGGAGCTTTACGACTCAACTCCACCCAGTCTGCTGGCCTTGCAGACACCCCGGTTGATTAACGTGTCGGTGCTCCAGCGGATCGGCCCGGGCGAGATGCTCACGGCAGGATTTGTGATCGCCGGCGAAACCCAGCGGCAGGTGCTGATCCGGGCAATCGGCCCGACGCTGGCCACCGCACCCTTCCACGTGGGCGGTGCCATGACGGATCCGAAGATGGTACTGTACAGCGGGCAGAGGGAGATCGCCTCCAGCGACGATTGGGGAGGCGCTGATCCGCTGGTGGCAGCCAGTGCGGCGGTCGGGGCGTTCGCGTTGGGCAGTCCGAGCAGCAAGGACGCGATGATGCTCACGCCGCTCCGTCCGGGCAGCTATACGGCGCAGGTGAGTGGCGTCGCCGGTGCGACCGGCCTGGTCTTGTTGGAAGTCTACGAAGTTCCGTGACGTGCGATCGGTTGGGGCACGAGGCTCCATTTCGCACGGTCTCACACTTCGCGGTTGTCCGCCTGTCGCCTGCTGGTAGTCATCGCGGCCAACCCTTCGCCGATGCGACTGCTGCTGTTCACCGTTGCCCTGGTCACGCCGCTTTTTGCCCCGGCCGCGGAAGCGCCGCGCGAGTCGCTCCTGCTGCTCGACAACGGCACCACCCAGGTCGGCCTCGATCCGGCCAAGGGCGGATCGATCGTGTGGCTTTCCTGGCGCGGGCAGCCGAAGAACGTCGTCAACCACGCGGACCCCGGTCGGCTCATCCAGCAATCGTACTACGCCGGCGCCCGGCTCGATCGGCGCGCCGAGGGCCAGTCCAAGGCCTGGAGCCCGTGGACGTGGAATCCGATCCAGGGCGGCGGCGTGGGCTCGTGGGCGCGAGTGACCGAAAGCAAACGCCTGCCCGACGACACACTCTACGCCGAGACCGTGCCGCGGCTCTGGGACATGCCGGGCGAGGAGGCCGCGGCGCGGATGCGGCAGTGGACGGGCTTCGAGGCCGGGATGCCGGACGTCGTCGTGGTGCGCTGTGAGTTTGAGTCGCAACGCGATCCGGGCGATCGCTGGGGGCCGGCGGCGCCGCGCCCGCAGGAGGTCCCGGCGTGTTATTTCACGCGGCGCTACGCCGACGTGCGCAGTTACCTGGGGGAGGGAAAGTGGCGCCCGGAAACGCAGCCGCCGGGCCCGCCGTGGGGCAAGGCGCAGCCGCCGCGGCAGGCGATGGCGTGTTTCGCGCCGGACGGGCTGGGCGTGGCGGTGTTCAGCCCGGTGGCGACGCAGCCGTGGAACTTTGGCCCGCACGGCGGCGGGGCCAGCGCGGATCCGGCGGCCGGGCCCTGCGTGCACGTCGCCCCGATCGATCGCGTGCCGATGGGGCCGCGCTCGATCTATCGTTACCGCTACTGGCTCGTCGTCGGCACCGAGGCGGCGATCGCCGCGCGGCTCGAGGAGTTGTGGGCGCGGCATGCCGGCGAGCGCGCCGAGTTGCGCGCGGCCCCGTGATCCCCCGTGTTTTTTCACCGTAATGCACCAGATCCTTAAGCTCTCTCTTGTGTTCGCGGCGACCGCCGCCCTGGGTTTTTCCGCCCCCGCGGAAAAACCCAACGTCATTTTGATCTATTCCGACGACCACGGCTGGGCGGACCTCGGCGCGCAGGGCGTCGATCCCGACATCCGCACGCCGCACCTCGATGCGATGGCGCGCGAAGGCGTGCGGTTCTCGCAGGGCTACGTGAGCGCTCCGCAGTGCGTGCCCTCGCGGGCCGGCGTAATCACGGGGCGGTACCAGCAGCGCTTCGGCGTCGAGGACAACCTCAAGGGGCCGCTGCCGCACGCCGAGGTTACCCTGGCGGAGCGGCTGAAGGCCGCCGGCTATGTTTCCGGGCAGGTGGGCAAGTGGCATCTCGAAGTGACGCGTGAAAGCACGGGCCACAAGGCCACCGGCGACGCCGCCGGGAGCCGCACCTACCTCCCGGGTGAACACGGTTTCGACGACTACTACACGGGGCCGATGAACACCTTTGTCGCCTCGCACGATCTCCAGGGCAACCGGCTCCCCAACGCGCCGCAGCGCCTGACGGATCGGCGCTTTCGCTGCGTGTGGCAGACCGACGCCGCGGTGTCGTTCATCGAGCGGCACGCGCGCGAGCCGTTCTTCCTCTACCTCGCGTACTTCACCCCGCACGTGCCGCTGGAGTCGCCCGAACCGTGGTTCTCGCGCACCCCCGCGCACCTGCCGAAGGTGCGCCGGCAGGCTCTCGCGATGATGGCGGCGATGGATGAGGGCGTAGGCCGCGTGCGGACGCGCCTGCGCGAGCTGGGGCTTGAGCGCAATACGCTGGTCTTCTTTATCAGCGACAACGGCGCGCCGCTGAAAGAGGGCGCCTGGGATGGCTCGCTGAACACGCCGCTCGTGGGCGAGAAGGGCATGCTGACCGACGGCGGGGTGCGCGTGCCGTTCGTCGCGGCCTGGCCGGGCACGTTGCCGGCGGGCAAGGTTTACGATCGTCCGGTGATCGCGCTCGACGTTGCCGCCACCGCGGTGGCGCTGGCCGGTCTGCCGGCCGATGCGGCGCTCGATGGCGTCAACCTGTTGCCTTACCTGCGCGGCGAGAAAACGGGTTCGCCGCACGACGCGCTGTACTGGCGCTGGCGCTCGCAGGCGGCGGTGCGCACCGATCGCTGGAAGCTGATCTGGCTCGGGCGCGATCAGAAGTTCCTCTTCGATCTCGAGAGTCCGGAGAAGGAGAGCCGCAACCGGATCGCGGATCACCCGGCGATCGCGGCCGACCTGGAAAAGAAGTTGCTCGCCTGGAACGCCACCCTGCCGCCTCCGGGTCTGCCGCGCGAGGTGCACCCGCAGGATCAAGTGTTCTTCGATGCGCACGTGACCAAGACCGGCGCCGTGGCGACCAAGCGCCCCGCGGAGAAAGGCCCCGGCCGCAAGAAGAAGGCCAAGGCGGCGCCCACTCCGTAATTCGATCCCTGAAGATGACGCCTTGCGGCATGCATTTTGCCTTACACTCTGTCTCCGCGATGAAACTCCGTCCGTTGCTGCTCTCGCTTATCCGACTCGTCCTCCTGCTGGCGGTGCCGGCCATCCAATATGCCGCCCCGGCCAAGCCCCTCAACATCGTCGTGCTTTACGGCGACGACTGGCGTCACGACTCGCTGAGCTGCGCGGGCAATCCGGTGGTGCAGACGCCGCACGTCGACCGCCTCGCGCGCGAGGGGCTGCGGTTCACCAACAACTTCGTCACGACGTCGATTTGCGGGGTGAGCCGCGCCACGCTCCTGACCGGGCAGTGGATGTCGCGTCACGGCAACCCGGCCTTTGCCATGTTCAAGACGCCCTGGGCCGAAACCTATCCCGGCCTGCTGCGGGCGCGCGGGTACCATGTCGGCCATGTCGGCAAGTGGCACAACGGGCCGTTCCCGGCCGACAAGTTCGACTTTGGCGCCGGCAAGATCACGCCGATGCGCCACTGGCTGAAGCAGCCCGACGGCACGGAGATTCACGTCACGAAGAAGAACGAGAACGACGCGCTGGAATTCCTCCGCACGCGCCCGGCCGGAAAGCCGTTCTGCCTCACGCTCGCCTTCGTCGCCACGCATGCCGAGGACGGCCACCCCAAGCAGTTCCTGCCGCAGCCGGAGAGCATGTCCCTGTACGAAAACATGACCGTACCCGTGCCGAAGACAGCGACGGACGGACATTTCCGGCGCCTGCCGCCCTTCCTCGCCAACGAGAAGAACGAGGGCCGCAACCGCTGGCACTGGCGCTTCGACACCCCGGAGAAGTACCAGACGATGATGAAGAATTACTACCGCATGGCGACCGAGGCGGACGCGGTGTGCGGCAGGGTGCTCGCGGAACTCGAACGGCAGGGGGTGCTGGACGAGACGCTGGTCATTTTCTCGACGGACAACGGCTACTTCCACGCCGAGCACGGCCTCGCGGACAAGTGGTACCCGCACGAGGAGAGCATCCGCGTGCCGCTGGTAGTGCGGGATCCGCGTCTGCCGCGAGCGCAGCGCGGCGCCACCGAGGCGGCGTTCGCCCTGAACGCAGACCTCGCGCCCACGATTCTTGGCGCCGCCGGCATCCCGGCGCCGGCCCGCATGCAGGGGCGCGACCTCAGCGCGTTGTACCTGGGCAACAACCGCCCGTCGGACTGGCGGACCGAGTTCTTCTACGAACACGCCATCATCCGGAACAAGGACTTCATCCCGGCCTCGGAGGCCCTCGTGCGCAAGGACTGGAAGTACATGTACTGGCCGGATTTTGACACTGAGCAGCTCTTCCACCTCGCGATCGATCCGTACGAGGAGAACGACGTCGTGAAGGATCCCGCCTACGCCGAACGGCTCGCGGAAATGCGCCAGCGCTTCCGCGAGTTGAAGGCCGGGGCGCAGTAACACCAGCCGCGGACACCGGCCACGCCGGCGGCAGGGGGCTCATCTGCCAATTGGCGGTTGAATCGCCGGCGGGTCCATTCCCCGTGGCTTGCCACGTTCCTTCCGGCGATCAGACAAGCCCGGGCCGCAAAGCGGTCGCTTTGCCAGGATGTCCCAAGGCTTGCCTCGGGGGCCAAGCGAGGGGCGAGTGTTCACTCCCCAAGCGGGGCCGGTGCGCCGGTCGCGCAGCCTTGCCCCGTCGCAACGGGGTTGTCAGGCGGTCACGCGGCCGTCGCGGAAGACGACGCGACCACCGACGATCGTGGCCCGCACCCGGCCGGTGAGGGTCTGGCCCGACCAGGGGGAGTTGGCGGACTTGCTGAAGCCGGCCCGGGCGTCGTAGAGCCAGTGCTCCTCCGGATCAAAGAGGCAGAGATCGGCGTCCGCGCCTTCCGCCAGCGTGCCTCCGGGAAGGTTGAGCACCTGCGCCGGGCGGCGGGTCATCAGATCGATCACCGTCGCGAGCTTGAAGCGGCTCCGGCGCACGAGGACGTCGAGCACGACCGGCAGGGCGGTCTCCAGTCCGAGGATGCCGTTGGGCGCGTAATCGAATTCCTTGTCCTTTTCGTAGTCGGTGTGCGGGGCGTGGTCGGTGGCGATGAGGTCGAGGGTGCCGTCGCGCAGTCCCGCGATCAGTGCCTGCCGGTCGGTCTCGGTGCGGAGCGGCGGGTTCATCTTGAAGTTGGGGTCGTAGGTCGCGATCGCCTCCTCGGTCAGCGCCAGGTGGTGCGGCGTGGCCTCGGCGGTTACGCGGGCGCCGCGGCTCTTCGCGCGGCGGATGACGTCGACGGAGAACTTCGAGGAGATGTGCTGCAGGTGGATGTGGGCGCCGGTGTACTCGGAGAGGATGACGTTGCGCGCCACGATCAGGTCCTCGGCGGCGTTGGGCCAGCCGCGCAGCCCGAGGCGCGTCGAGACCACACCCTCGTTCATCACCGCGCCCTGGGTCATCGAGTAGTCCTGGCAGTGATCCATCACCGGCAGATCGAACATCCGGGCGTACTCGGCGGCGCGCCGCATGAGATCGTTGGACTGCACGCATTCGCCGTCGTCGGTGATGGCCACGACGCCGGCGCGCTTGAGGGAGCCGATGGGGGCGAGCGCCTGGCCCTTCATCCCGACGGTGATGCAGCCGGTCGGGAGCACGCGGACCAGGGCGTCGCGGGCGGCGACGTCCTTGATCAATTGGATCGTGCCGGTGTTGTCGGCCACCGGGGAGGTGTTCGGCATGCAGACGACGGTGGTAAACCCGCCGGCGGCGGCGGCGCGGGTGCCGGTGGCGATGGTCTCCTTGTGCGTCTGGCCGGGTTCGCGCAGGTGAACATGGATGTCGATCAACCCGGGGCAGGCGACCAGGCCGTCGCCGTCGATCACCCGCGCGCGCCGGCGAGCCGTGGCGGAAAGCGGGGCGACGAAGCGGCCGTCGGCGATGAAAACATCGCCCGGGGCGTCGCGTTTGACGGCGGGGTCGATGACGCGGGCGTTCTTGATCCAGAGTGGGGGCATGGCGGAATCAGGCGACAGGGGCGACATGTTCGGGCTGGCCGCCGGCGCAGAGGTAGAGCACCGCCATGCGCACGGCGATGCCGTTGGTGACCTGTTCGAGGATCACGCTGCGTTCGCCGTCGGCGAGGTCGCTGTCGATCTCGACGCCGCGGTTGATGGGGCCGGGGTGCATGATGATCGCCTTGGGGTTGAGCCAGGAGGCACGGGTCTTGTTCAGTCCGAACATGCTGGTGTATTCGCCGAGCGACGGGAAGTGGCCCGCGGCCTGGCGTTCGTGCTGGATGCGGAGCAGCATCACGACCTCGGCGTCGGCGAGTGCGCCGCGCAGGTCGTGGGAGACTTTGACGCCGAGCTCGGTGAACCAGTGCGGCACGAGGGTCGAGGGGCCGACGAGGGTGACGGCGGCGCCGAGCTTGGTGAGGGCGTGAATGTTGGAGCGAGCGACGCGGCTGAAGAGGATGTCGCCGAGGATGACCACCTTGCGGCCGCGCAGGGAGCCGAGGTGTTCCTTCATGGTGAAAGTATCCAGCAGCCCCTGGGTCGGGTGCTCGTGGGCGCCGTCGCCCGCGTTAATCACGGGGATGTCGAGGATGCGCGAGAGGTAGAGCGGAGAGCCGGCCGCGGAGTGGCGGATGACGATCATGTCGGCCTGCAGGGCCTGGATGTTTTCGGCGGTGTCGCGCAGGGTTTCTCCCTTGGTGGTGCTGCTGCTGGCGGCGTCGAATGAGATGACATCGGCGCTGAGGCGCTTGGCGGCCATGTCGAACGCCATGCGCGTGCGCGTGCTGGGCTCGAGGAACAGGTTGACAATCGTCTTGCCGCGCAGGGCGGGCATCTTGCGCATGCTGCGGGTGAGCGTGCGTTTGAAGGCGGCGGCGGTGGCGTGGATCAGCTCGATTTCGGCGAGGGAGAGTTCCTCAAGGGTCAGGAGGTGGCGGCGGTTCCAGGACATCGGAAAGGAAGTCACGGCCCGGGCGCCTCGATCCGGATTGCGTCCCGGCGGGGCGAGGTCGGGTCGAGCCGCACGACGACCTTCTCCCCCTCGGTGGTCGACAGGGAGAGACCGACGTAGTCGGCGGCGAGGGGCAGTCGGCGGCAGCCGCGGTCGACCAGCACGGCGAGTTCGACGCGCGCGGGGCGGCCGTGGTCGAAGAGTTCGTCGAGCGCGGCCTTGACGGTGCGGCCGGTGAAGAGCACGTCGTCGACCAGCAGTACCGTGGCTCCCTGGACATCGCCCGGGATATGGGTGGGAGAGGTCTCCTTGGGGATGGGGCGGCGGTCGAGATCGTCGCGGTGGAAGGAGATGTCGATGATGCCGCCGCGGGCGCCGAGGGCGCCGGCGAGGCGGCGGGCGAGCTCGATGCCACCGTTGGCGATGCCCAGTACGATCAGGCGCGAGGTTCCTGCGTGCCGGGCGGAAACGAGCGACGCGAGCCGCGCGATCGCGGCCTGAATCTCCCCCGAGCCGATGGTTCTGGAAGCGCCCACCGAATTTGGTTCTGACGGCTGCTCGCAGCCGAGGGAAGGTTTTTTTGTGAATCTGGCTGAGGTGGCGCGGAGAGTGGATTGGTGAGATTTAGAGGCTGGACAACCCCGGTGGGATGTCTCTTAGTCCGCGCTCCTCGCTTGGAACTGCTCGGGTGGTGGAATTGGTAGACACACACGTTTGAGGGGCGTGTGCCGTAAGGCGTAAGGGTTCGAGTCCCTTCCCGAGCACCATTTACAGAGGGAGCGATTCCAAAGGGAACGGAAAGGTAACAAAGTCCGGTTTTTGGATACGAAAAAACCCCGCCGTTTCGGGCGGGGCTCGGGGGCGGGGGCGCTGTCGGCGGTCAGGCGTGCATCGCGTGGACTAGCTCAATGAACCTGGCTTCACGACGGGCGCGAAACGCATCCTCTTCGGCGTCGGTGCCGAATCCGCCGGGCGGGCGGGGGATCTCGCGGTCGACCTGGGCGCGGAGCTCGTCGTTCTCGTCATCCGGGGTGGGCGGCGGGAGCATCGCGTGGACGTTCGCCATCGCGGCGACCAGGGCGGCTTGTACCTCGGGATCGCCCACGTCAACGGAGCTCTCCGGCCGGCCCGCGGCGACCAGGCGGACAAACTCGGCTCCGGTGACGCCGGAGGGGAGCACGTCGCCCCAGCCGTAAACGCCGGTCCCCTCGTGGCCGGGGCGGTGGTCGGTGATTTCGAGCACGGGGATCCCGTAGTGCGATGCCGGACTTTCGGTGGTCAGGCGGGCGGTGGCGTGCTCGCTCCTGTAGACGATCGTGGTCATGGGTGTATCTCCAACAGAGGCCGCACGCCTACTGGCGGGGTCAGACAGGCGCAGCGAAGCGCCATCCCACGTTCGACGTGCGGCCAATTTTGGTTCGCTGAATTTCCGGGTCTGACGCCGGATGGAACACTGTTCCATGCCCGACCTCATGGCGCAACGAACGCACCAGGGCGAGCGAATTCCGCGGCGGGGTGCCGTCACCCTCAGGCGCGGACGAATCGCGCCAAACGCGAAGGAACGGCCTACCAGCTACGCAACGGCCGGTCGCCGACTCGAAAGCCGGAGCCTCGCGGCCGGTTCGTCGGCAGGTCCGGCCGGGGCGAACCGCGGCCGACTACCTGGCGGCAAACCCAGTTGCCGTCGAAGTCAACGATATGCTCAACGAGGCGGCCGTCGCGCTCGCGGATGATATTGCCGCACACGGTCCCGCGTTGGTCGAGGATCTGCACGCCCATGAAGCGGCCCTGTGCGTCCGTCAGTCGGCGTGTCTTCGGCTCAGGCGCGGTCTTCGCGGCCAGAAACCTGCGAACCGCAGCGGCGAGCGGCGTGTCCCCTGCAAACGGGCTCAGGTCGACGGCGGGGGCGGTGGCGGTGGCGGTGTTCATCGCGTGCAGAATTCGCGGACGTGAAGCAGCCCAGTGCCTTCGTCGCGCTCAATGCGGACGTGGGTCGCCCGGCCTCGCCCGGCGGCCTCGTCTTCGTGCATCGCGTCGAGGCGGGCGGTCAGGTGCGGAAAATTCGAGGCGGCGGCGGTGCGCTCGGCAGCGCCCCACGGTCCCATCAAAGCGCAGTGAACGAGCGACCACAGCTCGGTAACGTCCGGGTCAGTTGTGTTTGAAGTGCTCATATGCTGTTGAGGAGAAAGCCGGGCGGAGGTGGTCTATTCCCCCGCCCGGCTCTATACACCTCTCCGTCGCCGCAGAATGGACGCCGCGGCGCGGAAATCAGTTAGACGCGTTCCTTTTGCCCAATCGCGTGGATCGCAATCGGGATATTGGCGTTCGTGCCCGACACCTGAATCGGGCATCGCACGTAGCGGTTCAGTTCGCGCACGTCAAAGGTGCGGGTCTGAATCCCGACGTTGCTCGCGTTCGACGTGTCGACCACGGGCGCGAAGTTGCCACCGGTGACGGCGGCAAAGTTCGAGTTGTCGGTCGAGTGCTCGACGTTCGCGACGTTCAGGGTGCCCGTGCCGTGGGTGGATTGCCCGACGGCGCAAACGAAGGTGACCGGACCCTTGTAGGCCTGAAGATCGAGCACGGTGCCGTTGCCGTTTGCGTTGCCCGCTTGCTGGAGGACGGTGTACGTCGCAGCGGCGTTGAGGTTTGGAAGGAGTGGCATGGTAGTGCTTCCTTGGTTACGTCTGCGCGCCGGAGTCGGTGCTGATCGCGAAGGATTTTCCGCGCCGGACCACAACGTCGATCAGGCGTTGGATCGTGATTTCCACGACGCCCTCGCGCTTGCTCGTGAACGGGTCGACGGTGATGTCCCAGCCGGCCCATTCGAGGAACAGGACCTGGGCGAAGTCGCCGAAGATCACGATATTCCCGTTGACCTGATTCGTGCTGCGGCCACGCGCGCCGCAAACGTCGTTGTCGCTCGCCCAAATCGGCAACGAACCGCTCGCCGAAATGCGCGGGATCTGCATCGCCTTGTATTTGGAAGCCGGAGACGTGAGGAACGCCGGGCGGGAGACGAGCGCGTTGTTGCCCTCAACGCTCGACATGAATTCCAGGTATTTTCCGTAGCTGGGCGCAGCGCCGAAGGTGACGCTCGTGGAGCGGTCAGCCGCGGCGAGGGACGCGATGCCGAGAGGCTCGGACCCGCCGGTGCCGCGGATCGCGACGCGATCCAGCTCGACGTTGATCGCGCTCGTCATGTCGGCCACGACGAACGCTTCCGCGCCGAGTGAGGTCTGCGAGAGGAATTCTTTCGAGAACGGGACGCTCGCACCGACGCGGCGCGGGCGGGCGGCAATCTGGCCGAACGTCGCGCTCGATTGCGTGATCCCCCCGGTCTCGCCAACCCAATAGACGGTCGCGCCGGTCAACTGCCGCGGGATCGTCACGTTTCCGACCAGCCCCGGCAAGACCTGCGCGCCCAGCGCCACGACGTGCGATTGATTGCGCTGCAACTCGACCGTCTGCGAGTCAAGCAGTTCCTCGCCAACGGTGAACCCGCCGGCCGATTCGGACCCGGCGAGCAAGGTGCGGTGCGCGCGGGCAACGACCTCGTCGGGCAGGTACAGGCCAGCAGGCTGCCGGCCGAGCACGTGCGCCACTTCGTCGGAGGCCTCCTTTTCGAGACCGGTGACCCGGCCCTCGATCAAACCGCGGACAGCCCGGCCGAGGCTGTACTCATCCACGGTGCGGGGGGACATGCCGATGCGCGCGCCCTCCTTGCGCTGGCGGAGCACGGAAAGCGGCTCGGTGCGGAGAATTTCGTCGAGGCAGCGGCGGTTGAAAACGTCGACGGTATCACCGCGGGCGATACAGTCGTTTGCGAGCGTGCGGATCGCGGCGGCCTGGCGGGGATGGCGGTCGGCGACTACCTGGGCAGTCGCGCTAAGTTCAGAGGCGGACATTTGAGAATTCTTGAAAGGTTTACCCCGAGCCGCGGGGCGCGGTGCCCGGATGGGCAGGGATTCAGCTACGCTCCCGCAATTTCGCACCGGGGCTTTCGGCCTGGCGGCGTTCGGTTGACGACGGGGCGCGGCTTTCGGCCTGCCGTCCGTCTCGGATGTTCGCTGAAATCGGGGATCCGCGCACGGCGCTGCGCACCGTCGGGCGGGAAAACTTGGCGTCCATACTTCGCACCGGCGTGTCGCCGCCTCCGCCAAAAACTTCCTTGGCGGAGGCGGCAATTGTGGAGAATTGGGGAAAATTCCCCAACTAGCGTTTGTCCGCAACTCGACACCTTGCCGAACGGCAACCGCCGGAAGGACCCGAAATTCAACGGCTTGCGCCCTTCGCAGCCTCCGCCAGCCGCTTGCGTGCGATGCATCGGCGCTCGTGCTTGTCGGTGCATCGGTAGGTTCCCGCGGCAACTGCGCGCTGCCGCACGCTGTAGGCGTCACGCAGCTCGTGGCGCTGCCATCGCGTGCGCAAACCGAGTTCGTCGGCGAACTTGAGTCCGATCCGCGAAAGGATCGCGGCGCTGACGTTCAGCTCGGACGCGAGGCTGCGCAAACTTCGACCTGAAGGCTGTAGGATCTCGCCGAGCACGAGCAGGCGGGCGACGGTGGTCGAGATGCACAGGTGGCCGTCGTGCTTGCTGCGGTGGATCAATCGGTCGCACACGATCGCGCGGAGGGCCCCGGCCAGATCGTGGGCGGGGGCATCTTCCCGGGGGCGGGGTTCATCAGCGCCCCCGTCGTCGGGATAATCGAAGGCGGTGCTGTAGCCAACGCGGTTCTCGACGGCGGACAGGCTCACGCAGGTCATGCAGGTATGCGGCATGTCGCCAGCAGCACGCCATGGTGTCGGACCCATGGCCCGGCGGGATCTTCGAGGTAGCAGTCGAGGCGGGTGGCTACCTCAGTTGCCCCGGCCTCGCGGTAGCGCTGTCCCTCGGCAAACGGGCGGTCGAGCGGGACAAGGACTCCGCCGGCCGGGGGTGCGGATAGTGCGGACACACGAAGTCCAGACTTCTTGCCCGGAGAAACACACACGTTTTCGGGAAACGTATGTTTTCGTCGCATTAAGAAGTCTCGATTTCGACTATCCGCACTATCCGCAAAGTCGGAAACCGGCCGGAAAAGGTCATCGAAGGTCATGCTGCGTCCGCCTCCCGCCGGATTTCCCAGACGGTTTGCTTCTGATTCTGCTCCCGGTCGCCGATCCGTCGTTCGTCACGGACGATGCGGCCCCGCCATCCCTCCGCAGCGGCGAGGCGGGAAAGTTGGTGCCCGAGGTGCTTGGGTCCGCTCGAAATCAGGCGCAGGCGCTTGTCGAGGCGTTCGTCGAGGATGCCGTAAAGTTCAACGGACGGGTGCTTGGCCGAGCGGGTCGTCAAATCCCACGACGCGATCCAGCTTTCGAGAACCTCGGCGACAGGCACGAGCGGCGAGCTCGACTCAATCAGATCGAGGATCCGGGGGTGATGAAACTCGCGGACGCCGAACCGTGCCTTGCTCAAGTCGGCCGGGATCTCGAAACCGTCGACGGCCGCGAGGAAGGCAGGCAGCTCCGCGGCGAGCTTCGCGGCGAAATCAGCCCGAGCGCCGGGGCGGTTCTCATCGAAGAAGGGAGCCGGCGGGGCGTAGCATTGCAGGTAATGGATCTTGTCGGAAAACGAGGCGTCGAGCGCCGGCAGACTCGAAGCCGACTCCGGGTCATCGTTGGCCGAGAGGGTCACACGCCAGACGGGCCGCAGCGTCACGGCGTCGCGGTTCTTCGGGTGCAGCGGATAGTCAGTCGACGCGGTGACGCGTTTGAGTTCGTCGCGCAGCCTCGCGCGCTCGCGGCCGTCCTCGCCGAGTCCCTTGTCACCAATCGCGAGGTGCTCCGCGGCCCATAGATCCGAGTTGAAGGTTGTCCCGCCGACGAAGAACAGCGCCGGATCGGCGACACGGCCGCCGAGAGCCGGGGTGATGATCGCCGATTGCACCAGGCTTTTCCCGCAGTCCTTCGGCCCTACCAAGGCGAGAACCTGTCCGGGGCGGTGCTCGTGCGGGTTCAGCGCGGCGAGGCGGGCAAGTTTCAACCAGGCGACAAACACGGCCGCTTGCGTCGGCTGAAGCGGATCTCCCGCGGCGCGGCCGAGCAAGTTCGCGATCAATGCGGTGATCGTCGGGCAGTCGCCGGCCTTCGGCGCGATGAACTTCGGCCCGCGGGTGACGAGGATCTGCATCCCGTTTTCCGAAAGCAGTCCGGGCGGACGGCCGCAGATCGGCCCGGCGAAAATCACGCGGCGCTCGACTTGCAGCCGGTGCAGCGCGCAGTCCGCCGGAGACGGTGCGCCGTCGAGACTCGACAGCCGAAAGCCAAGCACGCCGAGGTGCAGCCTCATGTCCTCGCGGCAGAGCCGGCCGAAATTGGAATCCGCCTCTTTCCTCCAGTAGTCGCGGCCGTCGAAGAACAGCGGCGACGATTTCACGTCCTCGGCGAAACGCTCCTCCGCTTCCCGCAACCGCTCCGCGGAGCCGGCGGACGACTGGCGCTTGTGCTCCTCCTTCGTGGCGGAGCGGAAGGTCTGCTTGGCGATCCCGGCGTGGGAGGCGGCGAACGCCACGACGGCCTCGAACGCGAGCGCATCCTCGCGCAGCGCCGCGCCGAGCTTCACGAGTCGGTTGCTCGCGGTGGCCTTCGCATCCGGCCCAAGATTCCGAAACGCTTCCGCCTCCCGTTCGAGCAACCGGACGGCGAGCGCCTCGGCGGTGGCGGAGCCGACGGCAACCGCGCCGTCGAGGATGCGTTGCCAGCGGAGCGCAAACTCCGCCCCCCAGACTTCGCGCAGATCGTCCGGCCCCTTGCCGGGTGAGTCGAGCTGTATCCGCGGGAGCACGACAGGCACGCCGGCCAGTCGCGCCAGCTTCACGGCCTCGCGCGCGAAGTCGGGAATCAGGGCGGTGTCACTGTCGCCGACGAACGCGAGCCTCGACGGCCGGACCTCGTCAATCACGCGCGCAAGCTCCTGCAATAGCTCGGGCTCGCCGGATCCGTTTCGCGGACAGACGCTCGAAATCCCGCCGACTCCGACGCAGGGAAAGCCGGCCTCGACGAGTGACAGCGCTTTGAATTCGCCCTCGACGATGCCGAGCACGCATCCCGGCACGAGTAACGCGCGGAGCCGCGGCGGGAAATACGCCTGGCAACCGCTCCCGGCCGGCGAGAGGTATTTCGCCGAGGCGGTAGGAGTGCGGAGCCGCAGCCGGTGGAACGGCCGGCCGTCGACTTTTACCGGCTCGCCGGAAACGGTGCGGTAGGGAATCGCGACTCCCTCGGCGGCGAATCCGACAAGTTCGCGGGCCTCGACGGCGGAAACCTCGCGGACGCCAGCCTCGGCGAGCAACTCCGGCGAAATTCCGGGACGGGAAATGCTCACTCGGCCTCCCGGTTTTCCAGCTCGGCGAGTCGCAGTTGCAGCCGCAGATCCGTCACTTCGGCGTGCAGTTCGATCCGCTCCGTTGGATCGTGCGCGGCGTTGAGCGATTCGACCGCGGCGGCCAACCTGGCGCGGAGGGTGTCGGGGTCGGCGATCACGGTGTGGTCCTCCGTCGGCGGCGCAGGCGCAAAAACTCGCCCGGCCCGTAGCGCTCGACGGGCGTCCAGCCCCGGCGCAATGCGGTCTCGATCTTCCAGCGGCCGCTCGCTGAAACTTTGCCGGATCGTGGCGACCTCATGCGGCACCTCCGATCAGGCGGAGCAGGATTTCGATCGTGGCGATCGCGGCGGCGGCGGCGACGGCGGCGACGGCCAGCGCGGTGATGGCGGGGCGGAGGGTGTTCACGCGGCCCTCCCCGTGTTGCGGCGGTCAAGCCATGCCTCGACCGCGGCCTCGTCGAACATGACGCGACGCTGGCCCATGCGGATCATCGGAAGAGCGTTCGCAACTGCGAACTGCCAAAACGCGGAGCGTTGCCGCGGAGGCTCGTAACCGAGCCGAATCATCGCCCAAGTGGAATTCCGGAGGGGGCGGGCTCCGGTGTAGTTGTTTTGCTGATTCATGTTGAACCAGCAAGTACAGTATGGCCGAAACTCTACCCGTCTACCAACCAGAGGGCTTGGAAATTCTCACTTAGGCCCAAGTGAGAAAGAATCTTCAACGCGAGGCGTCGTTTGCCGCTTTCGCGCGCGCGGCGGCCCTCATTTTCTTGAAGTTCGCACGGGTCAGAAGACGGAAAAAAACGGTCCTGCTCACGCCGGGCTTCATGCGGTCGAACAAATCTTGGCCGGACTCCTTGCCGGCACGTTCGATCACACGCGCTCGCACTTGGGCGAGAATATCGGCATCGCGTGCCGAGAACCGGCTCGTCCTGGCGGGGCGGCTTTCGTTGCGCTCGTCCCTCCTGTCGTCGAGGTCGAAGATCGCCTGGGCGGACCGGCCGGCGAGGTAGGCGTGCACGGCGGCGGCGTTTAGGTCGCCACGCTGCCGGGCCATCACGAATTGATCGATCGCGTCCAGTGCATCCTGGGCTCCCTGCTTCACGGCTGGCCGCTCCCGTGCGGAAAACGACGGCGGGGCGGCAAGGACGGCGGTGCAGCCCGCGCGCAGCATGGTCAACTCCGCATCGATGCTCGCCAGCTTCTTCACGAGGCGGCCTTTCCTTGCTCGGGCATCGCCACGACGGTGCCGGCAGGCCGCACGTCAAACCATGCTTGGCCCTCCTCTTTCGTGAATAGCTCGCGGTAGTGGCGGAAGATCACGTTCGGGGAGTTGCCGGCCTCAAGTGCAGTCTCGGCGACGTTGCCGGTGGCGGCGACGCGGTGACTGATGAAACTATGCCGGAAGGCATTGTCCGGGACATCGGGGAACAGCGGGGTGCCGGCCTCGTCCTTGGCCTCGCGGGCAATGTGCCGGATGCGATCAATCGCCAGATTCCCGCACAGTGCGTCGGTGCGGTCCGGGCAGAGGAGGAGCCATTCCGCGGCAGCGGGGCAGAGGGGCACGAGGCGGCGGGCGGGGGTGTTGCGCTTGGCCTTGCTCACGCGGACGAACCCACGTTCGAGGTTCACGTCCGCCCATTGCTGATCGTGGATCTCGGCACGACGCAAGCCGCAGAATCCGGCGACCGCCAGCGCGGGCAGGTACTCGGGATGCTTGTCGGCGAAGAAGCGGAGCAGCTTGCCGAACGTCTCGGAATTGATGACGCCGATCTTGGCCGTCTCCTCCTGCGCGAATTCGGTTTGCTCGGCTTCCGTCTGGGTGTCCCGCGGCAAGTATCCCTGTTTCCTGGCCCATCGCCACAGCGCCACAATCCGCTTCCGTGCCGTGTTGCGGCTCACGGGATGGGGATACCGATGGTCAAGCCATGCCTGAAGCTCACGGGCGCTCAGGGTGTCGAGCATCCGGTCGCCGGCATGTTCCTTCAGTGCCGGCAGGATCTTGTTGTACGAGCACGCCACGTCGACGCCGGCCCGGGTCTTTGCCGCGGTGAACCGCTTGATCGCCTCGGGCACCGTGATGCGCTCGAACCGGATTGTGTTGCGGCTCGCCCATGCCTCACACGCCGGCAGGAAGTTGCCTTCCGTGAGGTCGCGGGCCTTTAGCCATTCCTGTAGCGCAGCAAGCAGGGGTGTCTTGCCGGCGAGGGCGAGGGCGCGGGCGGCGTGCAGTTCCTCGCGGTCCGCGCTCGTCATGCCGGCGGCCTCCGTCTGCCCGGTGGCCAGCTTGCCGGCCTTGATCTTGGCCTCGGCAATGGCGGCGTCGGGGTTGGCGAACTTCTGCACCTTGCGGCCCTCCGCGGTGTGCCACGACAGGACGTAGGCCTTGCCGCTCGCATTGCTGGCGTGGGCTACGCAGTAGATCCGCACGGTGCTGTTCCCTACTGTTACCTTTTTCGGCCACCGTGCCCCCTGATTCCCCTCGGCGCTCTTCAATTGTGCTGTCATCGCAAAGGGAACAAAAGGGAACTCCCCGAGCCTTTACAAGGCTAAACGAGCCTTTTTCTCCTCCTATGAGACGGGGCAAACTGAGCCTCTTCCCGAGCACCAAGCAAATTGCGATTCGCCCAGTGGGCGGCGGCAGGCTCAGGAGCAGCGGGCGTAAATTTTCTGCAGCAGGGCCGAGGAGGACGCGGTGGCGGCGGGAGCGGAAGGGCGCCCGGCAGTCAGGCTGTACCGGAGCAGGAGTTGCTCGTTCTCCCGATCGAGCTGGAGAATCTGCAGGATGCGGCCGCGGGTCTTCTCCAGTTGCTGGCGCAACTCGGGATCGCGTGCGGAGGCGGCGGGGATTTCGCGCAGGGCAGCGACGCTTTCGTCCAGTCGCTCCAGCAACGGGCGTTTTCGCGCGAGCAGGTCCCCGTCGGGGATCCGCTGATGCTGTCGCAGGAAGCGGTTTTCCTCGACCGCGAGCTGGTGCAACTCGTCGCACAGGCGGTGATGGAGGGCGATCGCTTCGTGCGGGGTCATGGCGAAAGGGAGGCGCCGGTGGCGGAGGTGGGAGGGGGCGGCGCGTCGGAGGCCGCAGTCGGGGCGGCAGACGCGGGCGCAGGAGAACGGATCGTGAGCTGCGTGGCAACCTGCTGTTCGGTCTTTTCGCGCCAGTCGAGGTGTTCGAGCCGCCAGCGGGCCAGGCGGGCAAGCTCCATGAAGTCGCCAGTTCCGGCGTCGCCTGCGGCGATCACCTGCTGCAGGGCGGCGCGGGCGCGCTCCAGGGCGCCGAGCCGCTCCGCGCAGAGGGCGATTTGATAGAGCACCGGGAGGCGCCAGGCGGGGTCGTTCGAAAGCGCCTGGAGGCCCTCGTAGAGTGCCAGCGCGTTGAGGGTGTCGCCGGATTCGTAGAGGTCATTGGCGAGCTGGTTGCCGGTGCGGCGCTGCCAGTAGGCCCAGCGTTTCGGATCGCGGGCGGTACGGGCCTGCTCGGCCTGCAGCAAGGCGAGAGTGGCGGCGAGGGCTTCGTGGGGCCGGTGCAAATCGCGCAGCGTGACGGCGAGCAGGTAGCGGGCCTCGGGGACGTTTTCGTCGTCGGGTGATTGGTCGATGAACGCGCGCAGGGTGGTGGCGGCGGTTTCAAGCTCGCCCTGGAGACGTTGCGAGTAGGCCGACATGAAGTGGGCGCGGGCGCGGTCGGCGGGAGCGAGATCGAGCAGCCGCAACCGGGTGAAGAACTTGGCCGCCTCGGCGAAGGCACCCGCCTCGAAGTGGGTTTGCGCAATCTCGAACTGGGCGGTTTTGGCGAGCAGTTGGTAATGGTCAAAACTGCCACTCGGGACCTTGAGGGTGGAGTTGAGGACGCTGTAGAAGCGGGCGATGGCGCTCTTGTGGAGGCCGAGGGCGCGGAGGGTGCGCCCGAGGTCGAGCAGCGCATCGGGAACGCGTTCATCCAGCGGGTGGTCCTTCAGGAAGCGCTCGTAGACGGCGACCGCCTTGGTGAGCGAGCCCTGGCGGCGATACATGCGGCCGAGACCGAGGATGGCGGTCTTGAGCTCAACGGGCGGGGTCTGGGGCGACCGCAGCAGTTGGAAGTAGGCGATCTCCGCGGCCTCGTAGTCACCCCGATCCGTCAAGCCCGCGGCGAGTTTGAGGAGGCCCTCGATCTCCTCCGGCGAGATCGGCAGGGCGCTCGACGGCGTGGTGGCCGGAAGGGGTGCGGGTTCCTCCCCGGCACTGCCGCGCACCGCGCCAGAAGCGATCAACACCAGCAAGAGAAGCGTGGCCGGCGGCAGGGTCGGACGGGGGGCCTTCATCGCGGAGTCTGCGTGTAGGTGGCGGCGCTAGGCGGGACTGCCGGGGCGGACGGCGCGGTCGGGACGCCGGGTACGATCACGCTGGTCTCCGGAGCCCCGCGCCCTCCGCCGGGCACGCGGAAGAACGGAAGGAAGTCCTCTGCCCGGACGGACGGGCGCGTGTCGTCCGGCAGGATTGCCGGCGGCGGGGTCCTGGGTGGCGCACCCATTGGGGACGCGGGAGCCTCGGAGGCGGCGGCGGGAGGCGCGGACGGTTCGACCGGTTGCATCGCGGCGGTGTTGGCGCTGGCCACGAGGTTTTCGGTTGGACTCAGGTCCGGAACGGGCGGCGCGGCGGCCGGCGGTTCGGCGGCGAGATCAGGCGGCGGCGCAGGGCGCGCGAACCGCAAGGGCGGCGCACCACATACCGGCAGGTAAGGGAGCTGGAGCCTCCGCAATTCGGCGACGGAAAGGGAATCCGCCCGGCCGGTGCGAGGCGGCGCGGAGGCGGCGCCGGGCCCGATGGCAGGGAGGAGGAGAGCGGCCAGGCAGCGCAGTGATCGGCGACTCGTCGCCGGCGGCAGCGCTGTTTCGCGGTGGTTCATTGATGACGAAGGAGTCCATGGTTATGGAAATTCCGGAATTGCCCGCGCCCTTTATCGGCACACCGGGCGCCTTTCTGAAACGAATTGGCAAGAATCGCCGGGCGCATCCGGTGGGCAGTGCCGCGGCAATCGCGCTTCCTCCGCACTCTCTTCGCCCGCCAGGCGGCGCGCACCGGCCCGGGTTGGACCGGACCCGGACCGGAGGTTCCGGTCGGAGCGAGCCCGGGCACCCGGCGGCGGCCGGCGAACGGCTGAGTGCAGCGACCGTGAATCGCGGGCGAAAACGCCCCCGTTCAGCGGGAGTTGGTCCGTGGTGCCGCCCCGTCGATCAGGCTGCGCAGGCGCCGGCCGACGTCCTCCAGGCGGTAGGGTTTCTGGAGGAAGTCGCGCCGACTGAGCTTTTCGAACTCGACGCGCGCCCCCGGGGTCATGTGTCCGCTGAGTACCAGCACGGGAAGGTTGGGCCGCGCCTGCTGGATGCACTTGAGGACGTCGGTGCCGGAGGCGCCGGGCATGTTCAGGTCGAGGAGGGCAACATCCAGTCGCGTGTCGGAGCACAGCAGGTGGGCAATCGCCTCGAGGCCGTTGGCGGCGGAGAGAACCCGGTAGCCCTTGGAGCCAAGGGCGCGCGCGAGCAGCGTGCGCAGGGCGATTTCGTCGTCGACCACCAGGACGGTTTCGTTGCCGACCGGGAACCAGTCGCCGTTGGGGGCGGCATTGGCCACCTTGACCGACGATTCCGGCAGCGGGAGGTAGACGCTGAAAGTGCTGCCGGAGCCGGGAGTACTCTCGACTTCGACGACGCCCTGGTGGGCGACAACGATACCGTAGACGACGGCGAGGCCGAGGCCGGTGCCCTGGTTGGTGGGCTTGGTGGTGAAGAACGGCTCGAAGATCCGCGCCCGCACCTCGGGCGTCATGCCGGCGCCGGTGTCGCTCACGGCAAGGCGGGCGTAGTTGTGGGCCGGATCGGCGCCGAGGTGGACGAGGTCGCGCCCCTGGCGCGTCCCGGTGGTGAGGGTGATGGTGCCGCCCTCGGGCATGGCATCGCGGGCGTTGACGCAGAAGTTCAGCACGATCTGCTGCAACTGGTTCTGGTCGGCGAGAAGGTTGGGGAGATCCTTCTTCAGGTTGAGCTGGAAGGTGAGGGTGCGTGGAAACGTCTCCGCCAGCAGGGCCACGAGGTCGCGGGCGAGCTGGTTGAGGTCGGTCGCGGCCTTCTTCATCTCCGTTTTGCGGCTGAAGGTGAGAATCTGCTTCACCAAGCCGCTGGCCCGCTGGGCGGCGCGATGAATTTCGCGCAGGCTCTTTTGCAGGAGCGCCGAGTCGGGTTCGCCCTGCTGGCAGAGTTCCGCGTAGCCATTGATGATGGCGAGGAGGTTGTTGAAGTCGTGGGCGATGCCGCCGGCCATCGTGCCGAGGCTCTCCATCTTTTGCGCCTGGCGCAGCTCGAGCTCGAGTTTCTTGCGCTCGGAGATGTCCTCGCGGAGGCAGAGGAGCTGGGTGATGTCGCCGTTGGGGTTGCGCAGACAGGAGACCTTGACGGATTCCCAGATGCGGGTGCCGTCGCGACGGGTGGTGGCGAGCTCCCCGCGCCACTCGTGGCCCGCCTGCACCGTCCGCATGAAGTCCGAGAAGGAGGCCTCGTCGGGGTGGCCGGCCCGCAGCACCTCGATCCGCCGCTCCATGATGTCCTCGAGCGTAAGTCCGGTGATCGCGGTGAACTTGGAATTCACATACAGCGCGTGGCCGTCGAGGTCGGTGATGACAAACGAGACCGGCGACTGTTCGATGGCGCGGGAAAGGCGGTAGTACTGCTCCTCGGCGAGGCGTTGCCGGGTGATGTCGCGACCGACGGCGCGGATGGCGTCGATGCCACCGTCGGGAGTACAGAGTGCCACCTCCTCCCATTCAAACCAGCGCAGGCCGCGGGGGGTCAGCCAGCGATCCTGGCGGGTGGCGCGGTGGGGTGGGCGGGCGAGCTGGGTGGTGGCGGCTTCGAGCGCGGGGCGGTCGTCGGCGTGGATCCAGGTGTGCACCTCAGTTCCGGCGATTGAGGTGGTGCGGTGGCCAAACTTGCGCGCAAAGGCAGGATTGGCGGCGAGGATTCGCCCGTCGGGTGAGCGGCAGTAGGCACAGTCAGCGCTGTGCCGCCAGACCCCAAGCCACGACTCGGCGACCGGGTGGGAGAGAGTCGCAGCGGGTTCGGATGGGAGAGTCGGGGCGGCGGACATGGCGGAGGGGTGGCGGCGTCAAAGCAGGCCCTGAAGCGTCGCAGGCAGACGTTGCAGCGAGTTGGCGATGGCGGCGCGGGCGAGCAGCGATTCCTCGCTCCCGGCGCCGTTGAGGAGGTGCCAGCCCGGCAACGTGCTCCACTCCCCGGCTTCAACCGGAAGCGCGAGTTCGAACCCTCCCGTGATCCCGCGATGGCGCACCAGCGTGTCGGCCACCTGCACTGCCGCGGCGAAGATCGCGTGTTGGGGCGCGGCGTCGGGTTCGTGATGGAAAGCGACGGCCTGGATGATTTCCTCCGAAACCTGGTGGCGACGCAGGTACTCCGCGCCGATGCGGGCGTGGTCCCACCCGATCAGCGCCCGTTCGCGCCGCGCGAATTCCTCCGCGGTGGTGGTTTCCCCGGCCAGGAGTTGCCGCAGTTCCTCGGGAAAGGCGTAGGCCATGACGACCTTCCCGATGTTGTGCAGCAGGCCCGCGAGGTAGTCGGTGTCGTCGTCGATCTGCAGGGTGGTCGAAGCAATGATTTCGCGCGTCAGGATCGCCGTGCCGATGCTGTGGTTCCAGAGCTCCTTCCAGGGCAGCGAGCCGGTGACACCGGCCTGCAACTGCTCGACCTCCTCGATCACCGGTGTGGCGAGGGCGAGCTCACGAATCTGCCGCAATCCGAGAAAAAACACCGCCTCCTCAATGCTGTTCACCCGGGTGGAGAGGCCAAAGTAAACTGAATTCACCATCCGCAGCAGGCGCGAGGTGAGCGAAGGATCCCGTCGAATCACCTCCGCGATCTGGGAGTTGAGACTGCGCTCGGAGTGCACGAGTTCGCTCAAGGCGCGATTGACCGACTGGAGGGACGCCAGCTTGGGACAAGCGTCGATCCGGCGGGAGATGGCGGCGTCGGAATAGGGCGCCCGGGCGACAGGGCGCGGCGCGGGAGCGATGGAAATCATGTCGTGCCCTGCTCATCGGCACGAGCGGCCGGTTCCTTGAGCCCGGGCCGCGGGCAACGGGGCTGGGGCCGGTCCGGTGGGGTGTGGCGGCGCAAACGCGATCGGCCGGTCACACGCTGCACGGTTCGGCGCAGGTCACGGGGGCGCGGCTGGCCGCAGTCCGGGCGGGGGCAGACGCGAGCCGCGTGCCGTCGAGGGCGATTTGCAGCGGGGCCACCCGATGGGCGGCAATCGTGGTGACCAGGTCTCCGTGGTGGGTGGCACGGGTGTAGTAGACGACGGCGTCGAGCAGGCTTTCACGCAGGTGGTGCACGGCGAAGGGCGGTCCGATGCCGACCAGGTGGGGTTCGCCGGCGCGTGCGGCCGCCTGGGAGGCGAGGTCGGAATGGGACGGCCGCAGCGTGAAGAGGCTGACTTCGAAATGGCGGGCATCAGGCTGTCCGAGCCAGGGAAGGGCCGCGCGGAGCAGGGCGACGTGCTCGACTCGCTCGAGCACGAAGCCGAGCCGCAGGCGGCGTCCCGAGCAGATCCGGGAAGTCGTTGCGAGCTGGCGATGGCCTCCGAGAAGGGCGGACACCCAGCGGGCGTACCAGGAGAGAAGTTCGTTCAGCAGGTGGGGCGACCGGCAGCTCAGGGTGGCTTCGGCAAGGTGGCCTCTGCCGGCAAGTGCGCGGCGCGCCTCGCTTGATCCCGGTTCCGTCTCGGCCAGTCGAACGAGATCGCGCAGGCGTTCGAGGTAGTGGGTGAGCCCGGCATCGCCTTGTTCGGGGGAGGTGAGCCGGGCGGGCTGGCGGAAGAAAAACTGGGGACTGAATCCGGAGGGCAGGAGTTCGAGTCGCAAGGTGTGACCGAGTTGCCAGGCCGGTGCGAGCAGCAGCGCGGCGAGCACGCCAGTCCAGCCGGAGTTAAGGCAGGCGTTGGCCTTGGCGAGGTCGCGGGTCGATGCCACCTCGACCAAATCCGAACCGACATAGGCCTCCACGATGCGACGGGCGGCCTCGACCTCGGGGTCTGATGGTGACTGGGGTGGCAGGGCGAGGATGGCGTCGATGGCGGCCGCGCGCAGCGCCTGGAATTCGGTCCATTCCTGCAAGTTGGCCGAGTCCGTGGTGACGCAGAGGAGCTCGAAGCGCTCGACGAGACTGGAGGGCGCCGGACGGTTGGTGAGGCGGGTTAAGGCCGTGCTCATGAAGGGACAGACGTTCAAAGCAAACGGCGGGCTAGGCGACGGTACGAACGTGGAATATATAGCAGTAAAGGATATTGCGAAAGTTTTTGTGAGACATGATCCGCGAGTCGGCGACCGCGGCGAGGAGAGGTGTGGGGGGGGCGGGAAGTTCTTGCCGGGTGCCGGACCGAGCCGCGTCCGGTCGCCACCGGCGCGCGATCACGAGGCACGTGACGCGGGGAAGGGGCCGGAGGGGATTCGATGGGTGCGGGCAGGAGCGATCGTCGCGACGAGAGTTGGGCGGGACATGCCGGGCGTGGTGGCGGTGGCGGTTTTGGTTGCGCCGGAGCGAGGTCGCGGGAACACAGAAGTGCGCCGGTTCCGTCAGCTCCGCCGCCGTATCCCCGTTGTCATGACCTATTGCGTTCGTTCCCTTCTTTCATCCGCCCTCGCCCTGCTCGCCCTCGCATGGGCGCAGGCCGACGAAAACTGGCCGCAGTTTCGCGGGCCGACCGGGCAGGGACTGTCGACCGCGCGCGGTCTGCCGCTGACCTGGAGCGAGACCGAGCACGTGCGGTGGAAGACCGCGATTCGTGGCAAGGCGTGGTCGTCACCGGTGATTTGGGGCGACCAGGTCTGGCTCACGACAGCGACCGAGGACGGGCGCGAGCTCTTCGCCCTTGCCCTGGACCGCGAATCCGGGCGGATGCTGCACGACCTGAAGCTGTTTGAGGTGGCCGAGCCGCAGTACGCGGACAAGTTCAACAGCTACGGTTCCCCCACGCCTGTGATCGAGGAGGGGCGGGTGTACGTCACGTTCGGATCGCCCGGTACCGCGTGTCTGGATACCAAGACGGGCCGCGTGCTCTGGACGCGGCGCGATCTCGAATGCAACCATTGGCGCGGGGCGGGTTCGTCGCCCACGCTCTGGGGGCGCCTGCTAATCCTGCATTTCGACGGGGCGGACCGCCAGTACGTCGTGGCGCTGGACAAGCGCGATGGCCGCACGGTCTGGCAGACGAACCGCTCGGTCGACTTCCGCGACCTCACGCCCGAGGGCAAGCCGACCCGCGACGGCGATTTCCGCAAGGCGTTTTCGTCGCCGCTGGTGATCGAACACGAAGGGCGGCCGCTGCTCCTCAGCGTGGGCTCCAAGGCAACCTACGCCTACGAGCCGGCGAGCGGCGCCGAGATCTGGCGCGTGGAGGATCACCGGTTTCATTCCGGCACGGTCCGGCCGGTGGTGGGGCACGGGAGGGTGTTTACGGCCACCGGACTTGCCAAAGGGGAGTTGTGGGCGGTGCGGCTGGGGGGCACCGGCGTGGTCACCGACTCGCACGTGGCTTGGAAGGTGGCTCGCAACGTGCCCAACCGGCCCTCCCCGCTGCTGGTCGGCGACCTGTTGTTCATGGTGCATCAGGACAGCGGAGTGGTCACCTGCCTCGAGGCCCTGACCGGCCGGGAGGTCTGGACGGAGCGGCTGCCGGGCACGGGCAACCACTCCGCTTCCCCGATCCACGCGGAAGGGCGCCTCTATTTCTTCAACGAACGCGGCCATGGACTGGTGCTGGAGGCGGGCCGTCAGTTCAAGGTGCTCGCCGAAAACAAGCTGGCCGACGGCATGATGGCTTCGCCCGCGGCCGCCGGGAAGGCCCTCTTCCTGCGCACGCGCACCCACTTGTACCGGATCGAGCAGTAGCGAGGCGGCGGTAGTGTGGGGGGGGGGCCGGCCGGGCGATCGACCCCGCCCGGTCGCCATCGCACCCAGGCCGCAAGGGAAATTCCGAGCCAGATTCGCGGGTGGCCGCGCGGCCCGACGTGCGCGGTCACCGTCCGGGCAGGATCCGATGCCGGCCAG